>CAZTTG010000092.1:0-25968 GCA_964615935.1 uncultured Planctomycetaceae bacterium
CTGAGTCGGGGCGGGTCCGCGCGGGGCTCCGTCTCGACCGCCCCGGCGAGGAGCCCGGCCCGCTCGGCCAGGCGGATGGCGTCGATCGGCCGCCGGAGCTGCCGCCGCATCCCCTCCCGCCTCAGCTCGCCCGCGCGGGCGAGGTGGAGCCACTTGCCCAGGGCGCTCCTCCCGATCCGCTGGGCGTACCTGCCGGCCTGCTCACCCGGAGGTAGCCGGTCGAAGGGCAGCTCGGCGCGCAGCCCGGCGAGCACCCGCTCGCTCTCCGCGACCACGTGGTCGAAGAGGTCGCGCAGGACGCGGCTGCCCCGCTCCTTTGCCGCGCGCACGCGTCGGACGCGCTCGGCGGTCTCGGGATTGGAGCCGCAGCACGCGCCGCAGAGCTCGAGCACGCGCTCCAGGTCCTCCCACGTCAGGGTCTCCTCCGGGCTCCTCGACAGGCGGACGTCCTCGTAGCGCGCCCGGCTGTCGGACCAGTGGTTCGCCAGGCTGGGAACCGAGACGAGCTCGAAGTCCGGCAGGACGAGCCCGCTCAGGGCCCCGCCCCGGCAGCAGTCCGTGTCCAGGCCGAAGACCCGACCGCGATGGACGAAGGGCTCGGTGCCGCCCCCGTAGTTGCAGTGCCCGCTGACGATGGGCCGGCTGCCCTCGTAGAGCTCGTACCATGGACGGGAGTAGGCGCGCTCCAGGTACCGCCCGCCGCTCATGGTGCCCAGGAGCACCGCCTGGCGCTGACGTTCGGGCTCCACCCCGGGCTCGAAGGCGCCGTGGACCAGGATGGCCTCCGGCAGCACCAGAATGGAGGGGAAGGTGGCCATGAAGGCGACCGCCCGGCGATACGCCTCCTCCCCCATCTCCCAGCGCGTCAGGCGCTGGGCGGACGAGGGCCGCAGGTCCCCCGCGAGGATGCGGACGTGCTTGCGCTCGTGGTTCCCCATGAGCGAGCGGGTGCGGGGCCGGCTCCGGATGAGCTCCAGCACGGCCGCCGAGTCGGGCCCGCGGCCCACGACGTCCCCCAGGGCGATGACCTCGTCCTCCGCTCCGATCCCGGCCTCCTCGATCAGCGCGAGCAGCTCGGCGTGGCAGCCGTGGACGTCTCCGACGACCAGTCTCCTCATGGATCCCTCCAGAGCGGCACCCTGCGACGGCGCCCGCCCGGAGCCTTCAGCCGCTGCGCAGCCGATTCGCGCGCAATTGACCTTGCAACTTCACTAGATTGCTATATACAGAGTTTCTGAAATGGAATGCCGACCATGACCACCCCGACCCCCGGCAGGGGCCCGTCGCGCGGGAGACCGCCCCGGCCCCTGGACCTCTGCGAGGCCCTGCAGCCCATCGCCGAGACCCTCAAGGCGATCGCTCACCCCCTGCGGCTGCGCATCATCGAGATCCTCGCCGGCGGGGAGCGCTGCGTGGGCGAGATCGTCGAGGCCCTGGGCGCCAAGCCCGCCATCACCTCCCAGCAGCTCGGGCTGCTGCGCGACAAGCGGGTCCTGCGGTCCCGCCGCGAGGGCAACCGGGTCTTCTACCGGATCGAGAAGCGCGACGTGATCGGGGTCATCGACTGCATCCGCAAGGCCAGCGAGGCCGACTCCGGGCGGGCGTAGGGCCGCGCGGCGAGGTGGCGGCGAGGGTCGCCCCCCTGGAACATCCACACACCGAAGGAACCGGTACATGAGCGCCATGCGCATCGTCATCATCGGCGGCGTCGCCGGGGGGGCCTCGGCGGCCGCCCGCGCCCGCCGCCTCTCGGAGACGGCCGAGATCGTCCTGATCGAGCGCGGACCGCACGTCTCGTTCGCCAACTGCGGCCTGCCCTATCACCTGGGCGGCGAGATCGCCGAGCGCGACCAGCTCTTCCTGCAGACGCCGGAGTCGATGGCCCGGCGCGCCAGGATCGACGTGCGCGTCCTCACCGAGGCGACCCAGGTGGATCCCCTCGCCCGGACCGTGACCCTGCGCTCGCTGGGGGACGGCCGGAGCTCGCGGGAGCGCTACGACAAGCTGATCCTGGCGCCCGGAGCGGCGCCCATCCGCCCCCCCCTGCCGGGCATCGATGACCCCCGCATCCACACCCTGCGGAGCGTGGAAGACGTCGATCGCCTCAAGGAGCTGGTGGACGGAGGCGCGCGCTCGGCGCTCGTCGTGGGCGCGGGCTTCATCGGGATCGAGGTGGCCGAGAACCTGGTGCGGCGCGGCCTGCGAACCACCCTGGTCGAGATGCAGGACCAGGTCCTGCCCCCCCTCGATGCCGAGATGGCCGCCCCGCTCCACGAGGCCCTGCGCCGCGGCGGCGTCGACCTGCGCCTCTCCCGGCGCGTGGCGGCCTTCGAGCCCGGCGAGCGGGGCCTCACCGCGAGGCTCGAGGACGGGAGCGTCGTCGCCGCCGACCTCGCGCTCCTGGCCATCGGCGTCCGGCCGGAGACCGCCCTGGCCCTCTCGGCCGGCCTGAGGCTGGGCGAGGGCGGCGGCATCGCGGTGAACGCCCACCAGCAGACCAGCGATCCCGACATCTACGCCTGCGGGGACGCGGTCGAGGTGCGCGACCTCGTCCTGGACCGGCCCGCGCTGATCCCCCTGGCGGGGCCCGCCAATCGCCAGGGACGCATCGCCGCCGACCACGTCTTCGGCCGCGACAGCCGCTTCCGCGGCACGCAGGGCACCTGCATCGTGCGGGCCTTCGACCGGGTGGCGGGCATGACCGGCGCCAGCGAGAAGGCCCTGCAGCGGGCGGGCCGCAGCGGCGGCTACGACAAGGTCTACATCCATCCCAACCAGCACGCCGGCTACTTCCCCGGCGCCGCTCCCCTGGCCCTCAAGCTGATCTTCTCCCGGCCCGAGGGGCGCGTGCTGGGCGCGCAGGTCACCGGCGGCGAGGGCGTGGACAAGCGCATCGACGTCCTGGCCATGGCCATCCAGGCGGGCATGACGGTCTTCGACCTGGAGGAGGCGGAGCTGGCCTACGCGCCGCAGTTCGGCAGCGCCAAGGACGCGGTCAACTTCGCCGGCTTCGCGGCCGCCAACGTCCTGCGGGGCGACCACCGGCAGGTGCACGCGGCCGAGATCGGCCCGGCCTCCACCGGCAACGGGAGCCCCTTCCTCCTCGACGTCCGCGACCCGGACGAGACCGCGGCGGGCACCCTGCCCGGGGCGGTGGTCATTCCCCTGTGCGAGCTGCGCGACCGCCTGGACGAGCTCCCGCGGGATCGGGCCATCGCGGTCTACTGCAAGGTCGGCCTGCGCGGCTACCTGGCCCAGCGCATCCTGAGCCAGAACGGCTTCGAGGCGGCCAACCTCTCCGGGGGCACGGTCACCTGGCGGGCGCACCACGGGCTTCCGGAGCCGGCTCCGGTGCCCGCCGTGGGGGTGACGTCCTAGCCGGCGGGATCCGCAGTCCCTCCCGCTTCTCCCCGGCGGTACCATGCCTCTCGGATAGGGAAAGGGAGGACCGTCATGAGCAGGATCCTCATCGGGATCGGCCTGGCCGCCGGCCTCGCGGTCGGGCTGTGGTTGCTGCTGGATCGCGGAGCGGGGTCGTCCGGGGAGGGAGATATCGGCGCCGCCGCCCCCGGGGCGACCGCACCCGAGGAGCAGGCCGAGCCGCCCGGCCCCGAGGAGCTCGCCCGGCCCGGGACGCCAGAGGAGCCCCCTGAGCGGTCCGTCGCCTCGCCCGTGCTGCATGAGGGCGAGCCGAAGCCCGAGGCGACTCCCCAGCCGGCCGACGGCATCCTCGTCCGCATCATCGAGGCGGAATCGGGGGAATGCGTGCCCGGCGCCGAGGTGCGTCATCTCGATCCGGACTCGATCGACGAGGTGGAGATGGAGAAGGCCTTTGCGGAGGGAATGCAGCTGGCCGAATGGCTGGAGCGCTTCGGCGCGCTCTACCTCGCAGACACCGGGGGGGAGCTGCGCTTGCCCCGCCTCGAGGAGGGGGGCTCGGTCTCGGCTCGCCATGGGGAACTCTTCGCCCTCCGCCCCCTGCAGCCGGACGAATGCGAGCCGCTCATCATCGAGCTGCGGCCGCAGGTCCACGTCCGGGTCCAGGTCGTGGACTCGGGGGGAGCCCCGAGAGCGGGGATTCCGGTGGCCCTACGCGTACGCGACGAGTACTGGACCCACGACTCGGTGGTGGCCGAGACCGCTGGTCCCGATGGAATCGCGGTGATCCGCAACGTCGACCTGATCCTCAAGGACCTGGCCGATACTCCAGTAGATACCTTCCTCGGCATCGCCGCCCTGCTTCCCGAACCAGTCGAGGTCGCGATCGATAGGGACGACATCCCCGCGGAGGTCGTGGTGCTCCGGCTCCCCCCCACTGGCGAGGTGGAAGTGCGCGTCTTGGATACGGCCGGAGATCCCATGGCCGACGGAGACGCCTGGGTGATCCTGGCGCCCGCGCAGGCGCTGGAGTACGCTTCGATAGACGAGATTCGGTTCCTCAGGGGACGTCCGCAGGCTATCCAGCGTGGAGCGGCGCTCTTCCCATTCGTCGGCCTGGGCATGCGCCTCCAGGCCTCGGGGTGGCGCGAATCCGGGGATACCCCCACTGAGGTCGTGGGTCCGGGCCCGAACGCCCCTGACGAGCGCGTCGAGCTGACCCTGTGTTTCGACGCAAACGACCCGATCCTCCTTGGCCGCCTCCTCTACCACAACGGCGAGCCGTGCGCTGGGCAGGGCATTTCGTACACCCTGCATCACTATGCCGAGGGCGGCGCCCGATCATCAGGCGGCCGGTTTCGCACGGACGAAGCCGGCCGCTTCGAGGTCGTTCTGGTGGAGGACACCGATCCGGATTGGGACGTCCGTGAGATCGAATTCCGGCACGAGAAAGAGGCAACGCGCCAGCGCACAGCGGTGATCGCAAGTATCAGCCACTGCCTCGGTCCGGAACCCCACGAGCTCGGCGATCTCGTTCTTACCCCGCTCCCGCTCCTGGCCTCCGGCGTGGTGGTCGACGGCGACGGTCAGTCCCTGGAGGACGCGGAGGTGCTCGTCGAGGTCCCTCTGTTCGCGGAACTGCAGGCCAGCAGGGTGGCCGCTGGCCTGTCCGTGCCGGACCAGGTCCCGGATGTTGGGGAGTCCACCCGGTGGATCGATCGCTGGGAGTGGCGTACTCGCAGCACCGCGAGCGGCGCCTTCGAGATCCGAGGCCACACCGAGGCCACGATGCTGCGGTTGAGGGCCAGCAAGGCGCGTCACTACGGCGGTTCGCCGGTCGAGGTGGGTCGCGGCGCCGTGAGCGTCCGTCTGGTCCTCTCGGGCGGTGGGAGGGTTGTCGGGTCGTTGCTCCTGGACGAGAACCTCCCGAAGAATGCGGTCCGAGCATCGATCGAGGGTCCGGAGTCCACCTCCCCGGCCATCGCCATCCTCGGCGAGGACGGCGGGTTCGCCTGGAGCTCCCGTCCTCCAGGCTTCTACGCGGTCGGGATCGTGCCCGTGGCCGACTCTGAACCCATCCTCCGTGTCGAGGGGGTGCGGGTCGAGGCCGGGGAGACGACCGAGGATCCACGCATGCAGCAGATCGACTTACGGGGCCGGATCACCTTTGCGAGGCTCGAGGCCGTGGACGAGCAGGGCGGGGGGATCGGAAACGCGACATTCGTCGTGGGTGGAACCGAGGCCCACCGCACGAAGTCCTTCCGGCCCTGGCGCGGGATGGTCGAACTCGCCACGGCCCGTCCTTCTCTCGACGTCGAAGTGTTCGCGCCCGGCTTTCGTCCCCAGGAACTCGTGGGGATTCGCGGCGATCGGAAGGTGGTGCTTGAGAAGGGCATCCCCGTCCGACTGGTGCTGGCAGACCTCCCCACGCTGCCCCCTGGTTGCCACCTCAGGGCCTTCCTGGACCCCGAAGAGGGCGGCATGCTCCAGAGGACCGACACGTGCCGATTCGACGAGACCGGAGAGGCTCGCCCGTGCGTCTCCGAACCCGGCGTCTACAGAGTGGTCCTCATGGCCCACCGAGTGGAGCGCAACTCCGGCACCAGTGTGACCCTCTACCGTCCGGAACCGGAGATCGAAGTCGTCGAGGGGGGAGAGCAGACCTTCCAACTGGAGATCAGACCCAAGTGGATCGAGATGGCGCTGGGGCGCCTGTAACCCGCCGGCGCAGCCCCTCACCGCGCCGGGTTCAGGATCGCGCTGACGCTGTCGCTCCAGTGGTTGGCGACCAGGAGGTCCAGGCGGCCGTCGCCGTCGAGATCGCACAGCAGCGGCTCGATCGGACCGTTGCCGCAGCCCAGGTGCGGCTGGGAGTGGAAGGACGGCTCCTGCCCCCACCGGTTGAGCCACAGGTTCACCAGGTGGCTGGACTGGGCCGCCACCAGGAGGTCCGCTCGGCCGTCGCCGTCCACGTCGCCGCTGGTGACGTGGAAGGGCATCTGGCTGGTCACCAGCCGCTCGAGGGGCTCCCACCCGTCCTCGCGGCGCAGGAAGATCCGCACGCGTCCCAGGCTGGTGGCGCGCAGGGCGCGGGTGAGGACCGCCAGGTCCTCGCGACCGTCGCCGTCGAGGTCGGCGGCGGTCGCGTCGCAGGCCGAGAGCTCGGTCGCCAGGAAGCCGCGGGGCGCGAGCCGCTCCCCGCCCGCGGGATCGGGCTCGATGGCATAGAGCCGCGCGCCGCGGAGCTCGGGCGGGCTGGCGATGGTCACCGCCAGCAGGGCCTCCTCCCCCGAGCCGCCGGTCAGGAAAGCGACGCCCTCGGGCGAGCCCTCGACGGCGACCGAGGCCGTCGGCGCCAGGCGGCCGGGGATCGCGCCCTCACCCCCACCGCGCAGGAGGGTCAGGCGGCCGGACACCGGATCGCTCACCGCGGCCTCGACCGCCCCGTCCCCGTCCAGATCCTCCAGCAGGAGATCGCCCAGCCCCTTGCCGACCGGGACCGGCGCCGCCTGCGGGCGCTCGGAGAGCTGACCGCTGCCGTCCCCGAACAGGAAGACCAGCCCGGCCCGCGGGCCCGGCCGGCACAGGAAGGCCGCGTCGAGGTGACCGTCGCCGTCCAGGTCGGCGCAGCGCACGGCGTCGGCGTCGCCGCCGGTCGCGACGCGCTGGCGGACCTCCAGGGCCTGGCCCTCGCCGGCCATGACCGTCAGGTGGCCGTCCACCGCCGAGAGGCTCAGGACCTCCGGCCGTCCGTCCTCGTCGAGATCCCCGACGGCCAGCCCGCGGGGCGCTCGCCCGCAGCGGACCTCCCCGCCCAGGCGGAAGCGGCCCGAGCCCGCCCCGAAGACCAGACTGAGGTGGCCGGTGTCGGTGTTGGTGGCCGCCAGGTCGAGGATCCCGTCCCCGTCGAGGTCGGCGACCGCCGCGTCCCAGGGCATCTGCCCCATGGGCACCCGCAGGCGCGTGGCCGGCCCGCCCGGCCCGAAGTCGTCCAGCACCTGGACGTCGAGGTCGGCGTAGTGCAGCAGGACGAGCTCCTCGTCGCCGTCGGCGTCGACGTCGGCCACCTCGACGTCCAGGGGGATCGCGCCCACGCCCAGGCGGCGCGGGCGGGCGCCGGCCTCGCCCAGGTCGCCGTCGTCCCCCCAGCCGAAGACCCACAGCCACCGATCTCCCCCGGCCACCACCAGCTCGAGGTCCCCGTCCAGGTCGAGGTCGATCTCCTCGATGTCGCGGGGGATGCCGTCGAGCTCGATCGTCCGGGCGCCCTCCCCGTCGCCGACGGGCCAGGGCTGCCAGGCGAGCGAGCGCGAGTCCTGGAGACCCGCGGCCAGGCCCGAGCCGTCGCGCAGGACGCGCAGGCAGGTGGGCCGGCTGCCCGGGAGCGAGGCCTCGACGAGCTCGGCCCCGGGCGCGCCATCCGGCGCGATGGCGATCCATCGCCCGTCCTCCAGGGCGACCACGACCTCGACGACCCCGTCCGCGCCCAGGTCGCCGGCGGTCAGGGCGCTGGGCCGGCCGGAGAGCTCGATGCGCCGATGGGCCCCGGCCTCGGCCAGCCGGCGCAGATCGACGAGCTCGAGGTTGTTCTCGGCCATGGAGGCCACGGCCACGAGGGCGGGGCCGTCGGGCGCGGGCTCGCCCACCCAGACCGGACCCAGGGGGTAGCCCCCCACCTCCACCGTCGTGGGAGGCGTGCCGCGGTTCGCGCTGCGGGGCAGCCGGCGCCAGATGAGCAGGGCGCCCGGCGAGCGCACGGCGCAGATCAGCTCGGCCGCGCCGTCCCCGGTCACGTCGCCGGCGAGCAGCCCGAGCGTCTCGCCGGCCCCGGGATCGAGCTCGATCCGGGTGTCGAAGCGGGGGGGAGGACCGAAGGGCGCGGTCGGCGCCGCCTCCCCCGCGCCGTCCGCGATCCCCTCCGGCTCGGGATCCTCGGGGGAGCAGCCTCCGCTCCAGGTGGCGAGGAGGAGCCAGGCGCCAAGCCGAACGTATCTCGCAACCCCGAGCATCCGGCGTTTGTAACATGATGGCCGCCGGCGACCACCCGCCGCCGAGGAGAAGGCCGCCGGGAGCGGCGCATCCCCATGAGCTCGACCCACCATGCCCGCGCGGGCCTGATCGCCCTCCTCGCCGGCCTCCCGGCCGCGACCGCCTCGCAGGATCCCGCCGGGTCCGAGCCGATCTGTCGCTACACGGTCCTCGACAACGGCGCCCTCGATCACCCGCTTCCGGACTTCGTCGACAAGCAGGGCCTGCGCCGCATCCCCTGGTGGCGCTCGGCCGCGGGCGCGGACCAGGTCGAGGCCGCGGAGGAGGGATTCGCCCTGCGCACGGCGGGCGAGGAGTGGGCCTCCCAGCCGATCCCGGCCTACGCTCCCCTGGTCGGAGGCATCGAGGTCAGCGGGCGGGTCCGCGGCCGGGGCCGCCTCACCCTGACCGACGGCGCCGAGCGCGAGGCCACCTGGGAGCTGGGCGAGGGGGAGGAGCGCTGGCACGGCTTCCGGCTCGGCGGCGAGGAGATCGCCGCGCGCCTGGGGGGCGCGCCCCAGCCGCGGCTCGACCTCCGGCTCGCCGCGGGGCCGGGCGGGGAGCCGGCGCGGTGGACCGATCTCGAGGCCTGGATCGACCTCCCCTGTCCCTCGGAGGAGGCCCTGCGGGAGGAGATCCTCGGGGAGCTGCGCTGGATCTTCGCCCTGTGGATCGAGCGCGGCCTGGACCGCGAGGGGCCGGTGCACACCGGCTTCCTGAGCCACCGCCACGACGCCATCACCGGCGAGCGCCTGTCCACCATCCGCTCCGCCTTCAACCCCTTCTTCGACAGCCTGATGGACGCGCTCGAGGCCGAGGAGGTGCCCGCCTGGCGCGAGGCCTTCGACGCCTTCGTCGAGGGGCACCTGCGCTACGGCCTGCACCCGGACACGGGATTCCCGCAGCTCTGGGACCCCGTCGCCGACCGGGGGCTGGGCGACCGGCACGTCGAGATCTCGCTGGCCCTGGGCTTCCTCATCGACCTGTCCGAGCGCGGCAGCGCCGATCAGCGCCAGGCCAACCTGGCGGCCGCCCGGAGGATCGGCGAGGGGATCCTCGAGAGGGGCTGCATGCCCGACGGGGCGGTCGCGCCGCGCTACCGGCCCCGCGACGCCGCGCCCGACCGCTCGGCCTCGCCCATCCGCAGCCTGGACCTGCCCGCGCAGCTCGCGCGCCTGGGCGCGATCACCGGCGAGGAGCGCTACCTGGAGGCCACCCCACGCGCCTTCGTGCGGCTGGAGTACACCCACTCCTGGCGCGGGAGCTGGGACTTCCTGGACCCCGGCTTCGACGACCACTTCGGCTACTTCGGCCAGCGGTCCGTGCGCCTGTGGGAGCTCGCGCCCGACGAGCACCCCTTCTCCGACCTGGCGCGCACGGGCTTCGACTACTACCTGCCGCGCTGGCGGGACGCCGTGCGCCTGGGGGCCTTCGTGGCCGCGGACGAGGTGCGCTGCTGGGAGATCCTCCGCGACATCTGCCGCCTGGACCCCGAGCTACGACCCCGCGCGGTGCCGCTCCTGATCGCGGCCCTGCGCGCGCACGTCAAGGGCGAGCAGTACGCCCACGGCGTTTGGGGCGACACCAGCCACAGCCGCTTCGATCCCATGGTCAACGTGGAGATCGGCGACCAGCACGCGGTCCCCCGCAACCTGCTGATCGGCCTGGCGGTCCTCTACGACGACGAGCTGGGCCTGCGCCGCGACGAGCTCCGGGCGCTCTTCACCGCGGTGATGCGCTCCACCCTGCAGGTCAGCCGCCGGCCCTTTGGCCTCCTGGGCACCCTCGACCAGAAGCCCGACCACAACCCGGCGGGGGCCTCGGTGCGCTTCGGCACCGGCCTGGTCGAGATGCTGCGGCGGCTGTAGCCCGGTGCCACCGGGGAGGCGCCGGCTCAGCCGCGGACCAGGGCGTGATAGGCCTCGAGCGTGGGCCAGAACTCGGGGTGGTTGATCCCCAGGTCCTGGGTCTCCAGCGGATCGGCCGCCGCGCTCGGGCCCGCCAGGTGGTAGAAGCGCCAGGTCTCGGCGAAGGGGCCCGACTCCCAGCTGATCTCGTGGACCAGCTTCCACAGGTCCTGACCCTCGCGTCGCACGTAGCCCCGCAGGTGCGCGAAGCGGAGCTGGTCCAGGCCGTTGGGCGTGAAGAACTCCACCAGGGAGTGGGAGCGGTCGCCGACGGCGAGGGGATCGCGCAGCAGCGGGCCGAAGTCGACGCTGTCGGTCGCCACCCCGGCGGGCAGGGGCGCCTCCGCCAGGCCGGCCAGGGTCGCGTACAGGTCCACGGTGTCGACCAGCGCATCCGAGGTGCGCCCCGGGCCCGCCACCCTGGGCCCCGAGACGATGAGCGGCACGCGCACCCCGGCCTCGTAGGGGGTTCGCTTGGACCGCAGCGGATCGTAGGGCTGGGAGGAGAAGGTCTCGACCTCGTCACCCGGCTGGTGCAGGGGGTGACCCAGGGGGTAGCGCACCTCCCCCGCCGCGGTGACCATCACGTCCAGGCCCTGGGTCCCGTTGTCGCCCATCAGGATCACCAGGGTCCGCTCCCGGATCGGCTCGAGCTCGGCCAGGAGCTCGCCGAGCTGGGTGTCCGCGGTCTCCAGCGCGGCTCGGAAGCGGATGTTCCCGTGGGCCACGGCCTGGCCCGCGTCGGGCGGATCCGCGGTGAAGCCGTGCTGGATGGAGCCCGGCCGGCCCTTGGGCGGCCAGTTGTCGCCGTCCAGCGGGCGGTGGCAGGCCGTCAGGCCGAGGAGGAGCAGGAAGGGCTCGTGCTCGCGCGCCTGCCCGGCCACCAGCTTCGCCCGGCCGGTCGCGAAGATCGTGTTGTAGGTGCCGACCACCTGGTGCGGCACCGAGTGCCGGGTCCAGTAGTAGTTGTAGTAGCCGGGGTCGATGCCCCCCGCCGGCGGCGGCTGGGGTCCGGACTCCGGATTGGCCAGCACCCCCTCCCAGCCCAGGAAGCCGACGTCGATCGGATGGGTGTACATCGTCCCTCCCGCCTCGGGCGGCAGGGCCAGGTGCCACTTGCCCACGGCGAAGGGCGCGTACCCCGAGCTCGAGAGCAGGGCGGGCAGGGTCGTCGTCACCGGCGCCGGGGCCCGGTTGAACTCCAGGAAGGTCGGGCTCGAGGTCCCGGGGAAGACGACGTTCCCCACGCCGTGGCGGAAGGGATAGACCCCGCTCAGCACGCACGCCCGCGTGGGCGAGCACATGGGCATGGTCCGGGCCTGGTCGAAGCGCACGCCCTCCGCCGCCAGCGCGTCGATGGTCGGAGTGTGGGCGTAGGGGTAGCCCTTGGGATCGGAGTACTGGTTCTGGTCGTCGTAGACGGCGAGCTGCTCGATCCCGACGTCGTCGAGCAGGATCAGCACGACGTTGGGCGGGACGTCGGTCTGGGCCCGGACCGCCGCCGGGCCGGCGATGACCCAGGCCAGGAGCGGGATCGCCAGCCGCGCGAGCGACCTCGGGAGCGGGAGAGCGGGGGATGTCATGGGGGGTGCCGACCCCCGCGCCGAGGGCCCTCGAGAGGGCCGCGGAGGGCGTCTCGGCGCGAGGGGGACGCCGTCCGGGCGTCGGTTTCATCCTACCCCGCCCCGGCGGCGTGGGAAGACCGGGGAATCCGGGCGGAGGGCCGGATCGTCCGCCGCGGCCTCCCGCGGGGGGGGGACCCGGGCGCGGACCCCTCCCCGGCGATCGCTCAGTCCCGGCCGGCGGACCGGGGGGAGGACGGGAGGGACTCCAGCCGGAGGCGGATGAGGGCCTCCCAGGGCGAGCCCGGGAAGTGGTCCAGGAGGCGCGACCAGTCGCCCCGCTCGCGGGCCGGCGAGGACTGCAGGACGGCGCTCTGGTGAGAGCCCCGGGGGCGATCGACCCACGCCTGGACCAGGCCCACGTGGAGGACCTCGCCCTCCCGGACCCGGAGGACGAAGCCGGCGTGGGCCGGCATGTCGACCGCGAAGGTCCTCTTGCTCCCCGCGCGCCGCCCGTAGACGCGGGTCAGCACGTACTCCCCGGGCGCCAGCGCGGGGAAGACGAACATGCGCCCCTCCAGCTCGCCGGTGTGGATGGGCGCGCCGGTCCGGTCCAGCGGCTGCAGGGTCGCCGCCTCCAGGAGGAGGCCCGAGCGCCCCTGCATCCGGGACTCGCGCAGGTCGCAGCTCACCATGACCAGCCCGAGCTCCTCGACCGGGCCGGAGAGGGCGGTCGGAGGCGTCGCCAGGACCGCCTCCTCCATCAGCTCATCGCCTCCGAAGAGGCAGCCGGCGGCCAGGAGGGCCGGGATCAGGATCAGGGAGCCGAGGAGGGGCTTGGACGGGGCGGTCATGGTCGCGGGGGAGCCGGGGGGCTCGTGGGGGGAGGATCGAGCGGCGTCGGGGCGTAGGATTAGCGCCCCCGCCCTCCCGGCGCAAGTCGCGCCGGGGGCCGCGGTCCCACGACCCCGTCATGGCCACCTTCCAGGCCCTCCTGGTCCTGAACACCCTGCTCGACGCCGCGCTCGGCGCGGTGATCGTGTTCGCGATCCCCGGGCGCCGGGCCGAGGGGCGGCGGGTGGTGGGCGCGCTGCGCCTCCTCATCGCCGCCGCCGCGATGGTGCTCTCCCTGGCGATCAAGATCGGGCCCCTCCACATCCTGGGCCTCTCGGGCTTCGGCGCCATCCACCTGGCGTGGCTGGACCTCGTGCTGGTCACCCCGGCACTGGCCGCGGGCGTGCTCCTGCGCGCGCGGCTGTCGCGGGGCCGGTGGGCCCCCACCGCCGGAGCCCGCCTACTGGCCTGGACCGCCCTGGCCCTGATCCCGGTCGCGATCTGGGCGCGCTGGGTCGAGCCCTTCCGGCTCGAGCTGGTGGAGCCGCGCGTCCCCCTGGCCGAGGAGCGGGAGGGCCGCGAGCCCCTGCGGATCGGCGTGCTGGCCGACATCCAGTGCCCCCGCGTCACCGACTACGAGATCGCGGCGGTCGAGCGGCTCATGAGCCTGGAGCCCGACCTGATCCTCCTGCCCGGCGACCTGGTGCAGTGCCGTCCGGTCGACTTCGCCGAGGTCGCCCCCGGCTTCCGCGACCTCCTCTCGCGCCTCTCCGCCCCGGGCGGCGTCTACCTCGTCTTCGGCAACGTGGAGCGCCGCGACACGGTCGAGATCCTGATCCGCGGGACCGAGGTCGAGCTGCTCTACGACCGCTCCGTGGCGGTGCGGGTGCGCGATCGGCGCGTGCGGGTGGGCGGCATGCGGCTCTCCTTCGACGACCCCGAGCCGGGGCGTGTCATCCGCGAGCTCGAGGCGCCCGACGATCCGGGCGAGGTGCGCATCCTGATGGCCCACCGCCCCGACGCGGTGTACCGGCTCGCGTCCCGATCGCGCGTCGACCTCCTGGTCTGCGGGCACACCCACGGCGGTCAGGTGGCCGTCCCCTTCCTCGGGCCCCCGCTCACCCTCTCGAGCGTCCCGCGCCGGGTGGCGGCCGGCGGCCTCTCCGACCTCGACGGGCGGCGCGTCTACGTCAGCCGCGGGGTGGGCTGCGAACGGGGGCAGGCGCCGCGCATCCGCTTCCTGGTCCGGCCGGAGATCACCCTGATCACCCTGGGCGGCTGAGCGAGCGGAGGGGGGCGGCTGATATCATGGGCGGCATGCAGCACCGATGGCTCTTTCCGCTCCTGACGATCCTGCTCGCGCTCTCCCTGGCGGTCGCGCACGTGCCGCGCGGGGACGGCGGCCGAGCCGGATCCGAGCCGGTCCCGCCGGAGGGCGGCCGGACCGAGGATCCGGTGCGCCTCCCCTCGTCCGTGGTGAGCCTGGGCGACCTCGGCGCCCGGGCGAATCCGGCGGAGCCGGTCTCCCCCGCCGGGGGGCAGGAGTGGATCACCCGCGGCAAGCTCGCGCTCGTACGGGGATCGATCCGGGTGATGCTGAGCCCGGAGGACGCCCGTGAAGCGGGCGACCTGGCCCAGCGCCTGGCCCAGGGCGACCGCCTGCGCAGCCGGTACGAGGCGGGGGCGATCACCGAGGAGGAGTACGTCCAGCAGGCCGGCGAGCTCGCCGACGCGCCGGTCTACGAGGAGCTGGGGATCGAGTTCGTCGTCGGCTCGCTGGTGGCCGTCACCGCGCCGACGATCGGCTGGGGGGACATCCACGTCTGGGTGCCTCTCAATCGCCGCGGGGTGCTGCGCCCGATCGTGCCCGAGGGCTACGCCTCGGTGCCCCCGGTCCAGATCCTGGACACGCGCGAGGGCAGCCGCTCGCGCCCCATGACCTTCACGGTGCGCCCCCTGACCCCCGACGAGCTGAGCCGCCCGGCGATCCTCGACGCGACCGTCCTGGATGCGGAGGGCGGGCCGATCCAGCGGGCGATCCTCTCGCTCCATCCGATCGAGGGAACCGGCGAGGAGCCCGGCGAGGGGGAGCCGATGGTGACGACCACCAACGGCGACGGGCGCGCCTTCCTGACCCGCGTGCCCCCCGGCGCCTGGCTGGTCCGCGCGCGCTCCGCGCGCCACGCCCTGAGCGAGACCCGGATCGAGCTGGAGCCGGGCCAGACCCACCCCCTGGGGATCCGCCTGGTGGAGCACGAGGTGGTCGGGCCGGTCGAGGGGAGCGCGTCCAGCCTCTCCGGCCGCTACCGGGACCACACCGGCATCCGGCTCACCTCGCTCGACGATCCCCACCTGGTCCTGGAGGACCGGGTCCGGTGGGAGCGCGGCGAGGAGGGCTGGTCCGGTACCTTCGCGATCGAGGAGGTCCCCGAGGGCGAGTGGCACCTCGAGGTGCGCAGCTTCGACGCCTTCCCCTGGGAGCCCTCCGAGGCGACGGTGAGGCCCCCCGCCCGCGGCCTCTCCTTCGTGTGCCGGGACGACCGGCCCTGGGCGGACCTGGTGTTCCGGGTGCGCACCGCCACGACGGGCGACCCCCTGGAGCACTACACCGTGATCCTCACCCTGGGCAGCTTCCGGACCCAGAAGCTGACCGGCGGCGGGCCCTCCTCGGTCGTGGCCCGCAAGGTCCTCCTGGACGAGCCGGCGGAGTGGACCCTGCTCGCGCCGGGCTTCCAGGAGGTCTCCGGGGGCCTGGATTCCTTCTCCTGGGAGGAGGGGGAGGACGGCGAGCGGCGCTTCGCCATCGATCTGATCCTCGAGGAGGCGCCCCTGCCGGCCCCGCGAAGGGGAAAATAGGGCGAGTCCCCATCCCCCGCCAACACCCGGACCGGCCCGCCGTACCCCAGGACGCGACGAACGCTGACCGCGAGTCGCGCCCCCCGGAGCTGCCGAAGACGCATGCGGACGCTCACGCGGGAGCAGGGGTCGGGACAAGGAACCACCGCCTGCCTCGGGACACGCGACCCGAGGCAGGCGCGACCTTTTTCGGGGGGATCAGACCGGCCGGGGCCGCGCGGCGAAGCGCCAGCCCAGGGGCAGGATGGCCCCGGCGGCGATCAGCGCGCTCTCCATGTCCAGCACCTGGGAGGCGATCTCGGCCCCCAGGGGATGGCCCTCGAGCCCCCGGCAGAACACGCGGAAGAAGTGGGGCACGCGCTCGATCCCGGGCACCTCGAAGGCCGCGTGGGCCTCCGCCAGGACGCGCTCCTCGGTGTGGGAACCGTCGGCCACGTGCCGGGCCAGCCAGTGGTCGAGGGGGTCGCCCACCCGCTCCCACTCCCCGATCGGGAAGAGCTCCGCGGCCGCGGCCAGCTCGGCCAGGCCGTAGGCCCACTCGGCGGTGGCGCGGTCGATCCCGTTCCAGCCCAGCTCCTCCACCAGGAGGAGGCCGCCGGGCTTCAGGAGCTGGTGGGCGCGGGCGTAGGCCTCGATCAGGCTCTCGACGTGGTGGAGCGAGCGGACGAAGACCAGGGCGTCGAAGAGCTCGGCGTCGAAGGTGGGGAAGCTCGCCACCTCCGCCGCCACGCCGAGCTCCCGCGCCGAGGCCACGGCCTCCTCCGAGGCGTCGATGGCCAGGACCTCGTGGCCCGCGGCCGCCAGGGCCGCCGCCAGGTGTCCCCGGCCGCAGCCCACCTCCAGGATCCGGGAGCCCGGGCCGTCCAGGGAGGCGCTCGCGAACGCCAGGGTGTCGCGGATCGACAGATCGAGCGTCTGCATGGGATTCCTCGGTTCACGAGCATCCTAGCCGGCCGAGGGGCCTCGCGCACCCGGATGCGCGGGGTCGGAGGGGAACACGGCCGGGCCCCGCTCGTCCCGCGGGGGGCCGGACGAGCCCGGAAAGGCCTTCAGCGCCCGGCCCCCCGCCCGCGTACGGACTCCGAACGATGACCGGAAACAGGCCCGAGGATCCGCCGCCCTCCGAGGCCACCCTCCGCGCCGCCGCGCGGGGTGAGGCCGAGGCCGTGGACCGCTGGTACCGCGCGGAGCTCCCTCCGGTGTACCGGCTGTGCTTCGGCGTGCTCGCCGACGCGGCGGAGGCCGAGGACCTGGCCCAGGACGCCATGCTGCATCTGCTCGACCGGCTCGCCCGCTCCTACGATCCCGCCCGGCCCTGGAGGGCCTGGCGGGACGCGGTGGTGCTGAACCTCGCCCGCGACCGGCTGCGGCGGATCGAGGCCCGCTCGAGGGCCGAGGCGGCCTCCGCGGAGCTCGCCGCGGGGACCGCCCTGCCCGATCCGGCCGACGCGGCCCGCGCGAGCGAGGTGCAGAGCCTGCTGGAGCGGGCTCTCGCCGCCCTGAGCCCCCGCGAGCGCGAGGCCTTCGTGCTCCGCGACCTCGAGGGCCGGTCCACGGCCGAGGTGGCCGAGGGCATGGGGGTCGAGCCGGCGAGCGTCCGCTCGCTGGTGACCCTCGCGCGCCGGCGCCTGCGCCGTCTGCTGGGATCCAGGCTCCCCACGGTCGGGGTGGAGGGGGAATCCCGTGGCTGATCGAGAGGAGCGCCTGCGCGAGCTCGAGGCCGCCTGGCGGTCCCTCCCCCTGCCGCCCCCGAATCGGGAGCTCGAGGACGAGGATCCCGCGACCCGCCAGGCGGTGGAGTGGATGCGCTCGGCCTGGGTCTCGCTCGAGATCCCCCGCGCCCCGGCCCCGCCCGTCCCGATGCGGGCGCGGCGGCGCTGGCCGTCCCGCCTGGCGCGGATCGCTGCGGTCCTGGTCCTGGCCCTCGGAGCCCTCCTGCTCGCGCGGAGCATCTCGGCCCCCGACGAGACGGAGATCGCCCGCACCCCGCCGACGAACGACACCGAGGCCCGGCAGGGCCCGGACCCGCCTCCCCCGGCGGTGGCCCTGCTGGCGGCCACGGCCGATCGGATCGAGTTGCGCTCCGGACCGGTCCGGCTCGTTCTGCTCACCGACTGACCCGCCGAAACCGAAGCCGAAGGCAACCACGATGATGATCCTGACAGCCCTTCTCGCGGCCCTCGTCGCGCCGCCCGTGCAGACCGCGAGCCCCGTCCAGGAGGGCCTGCAAGTGGGCGTCGAGCTCGGAACGTCCGAGCCAATCCTGCTGCACCACTATCGACCGCGCCACGTGGACGCCGTGGAGCTGCGGCGCATGGCGGGCATCTTCGTGGGGCGCGAGCTGACCTTGGACTCGGCCGAGTACGGGGGGGATAACCTCCCGAACATGCAGCTCTTCGACCGCTTGCTGATCGTCTTCGAGACGGAGAGCAAGGCCTCGTCCGTCCTGGAGACCCTGCGACGGCTCGACACCATGGCCGAGCAGGAGAGCCGGTCTCTCGACACGTCCATCCTGCGGGTGCTCGAGTACCGGCCCCGATATCTCTCGGACCGCACCCTGGGGACGGCCCTGCAGCCCTTCGCGCGCAACATCCAGCTCGTCAGTCCGGACCAGAGAACGGTGACCAATGTGCGCAACATCACCACGGTCCCCGAGCGAGGGGTGATGGTGATCCGCGACACCGAGGAGAACCTGGAGCAGATCCGAAAGCTCCTCGAGAGCGTCGACGTCCCCGAGCCCCAGGTCAACATCACCTGCTGGCTGGTGCGCGGCAGCGGAGCGGAGGGCGAGAACCTCCTGCCCGCCGACCTGGTGCTCAACATGAGCCGGCTGCTCCCCTACCGGCACTTCGAGGAGCACTCGGTGAGCTGCCTGCGCTCCTCGGTGAAGCCCGCCATGCCCATCCGCATGCAGATGTGCGGTGGCGGCGCCGAGGGCGGTCCTCCCGAGGTCTTCACCCTCGAGCTCCAGCCCTCGGCCTACGACGCCGAGACGGGCGCGCTCACCTTCAACGCCTGTGAGTTCAGCAGCCAGTACGGCTCGCTCTTCACCACCAGCACCCGTGTCGCGCGGGGCGAGTACACCGTGCTGGGCGTCTCGGGCCAGACCTCCCTCTTCGTGGTGCTGCGGATCACGCCGGTGGAGTAGGCCGAGCCGGATCGGGGAGGCGCGACCGCCTCCCCGCGCGCATCGGGGCCGGGGGGCGGAGAAGGCCCCCCGGCCCCGCGTGGTCCGGGGAGGTCTTCGGGCTAGGATGCCCTCGGGTGGAGTCTCCCCCATGAACCGCGCCCTCCTCGCCGTGCTCGCGCTGGCCCTGGTCCTCCTGATCGGCCTGGGAGCCCGGCTGGCCCTCGCGCCGGGCGCCGAGCCGCCGCCCATGGCCCCGCGGGTGGAGGCCGAAGAGCCAGGGCGGTCGGCTGCCGAGCTGGAGGCACCCGGGACGCGGTCGATCGGGCCGGAGGACGCCTCGACGCGCCGCCGGGCCGCCACCACGCGAGGATCCACCGCAAGGGGACGGGTGATCGACGCTCGCACCGGCGAGCCCGTCCCCCGGGTGCGGGTCCGGATTCGCGGCGGGGGTCTCGAGGACCGGCCGGAGACCGACGGCGAGGGGCGGTTCGAGGGCGAGCTCGTCTTCCCGCCCGGCCCGCTCACGGCGAGCTTCCGGGACCTCATCGCCAAGGGGCCCCTCACCCCCATCCCGCCCCGCTTCGAGGGCGCCTGGCGAAGCTGGAGAGAGGGTGGCGGGGAGATGCCGCAGTGGCCCTCGTTCGAGACCCTGAATCGGGAGGTGACCTGGACGGGGGCGCGGGCGCGTGAACCGGACGGTGAGCACACCGTGTACGTGCTCATCGGCCCGACCTTCCGGTTCGAGACGGTGCCCGCCCTCGATGGCCAGCGCTTGAGCGCCATCCTGCGCCAGGGCTCCACGGGCGGCGGCCCGCGGTGGCCGCAGAAGCAGGTCCTCGCGGGGAAGCCGCTGCGCGTGCGATACGCGAGGGAGCACGCGCCCCTCGACCCGGACGGCGACCTGCATCTGGTCGTATCCGCCCACGCGCTGGATGGACGTGTCCCGCACGACGGGGGCTGGATGGGCCAGGCCCCCGTGAGGGGAACGGTCGGGGTCCACCCGGGGGTCCTGCGCGTACCGATGGAGCTCAGGGTGGCGCTGCGCGGTCGCGTCCTGGACGACGCGCTCTCGCCCATCGAGGAGGCCGAGGTGATCCTCACCGTGCCATCCGAGAAGGCGAATCCCTTTCTTTCCGGGGATGGAGTCGGGATGACCGCGAGGGCCGACGAGCAAGGGTGGTTCCTGCTGCCGGGGGTTCCCGCGGGTCGGTGCCGCCTGACCGCCCGGGCGAAGCAGCACGAGACCGCCGTGATCGACCTCGATGTCGCCGAGGGCCGAGCCCGGCTCCCCGACATCGTGCTGACGCCGACCCCGCCGGTGGGGAGCATCGCCGGGACCATGGTCTTCGCCCCCCCCACCGGGGCCCTACCCCTGGTGCGTCTGCGCTCCCTGGAGGCGCCCGGATACGACCGCATCATCGGCCCCCGTGGCTCCGAGCGCGTCGAGGGTGCCCTCAGGAGCGGCAGCTTCGAGTTCGAAGGACTCCCCGCCGGGCGCTACGAGCTCTCCATGCTGACGGTTCCCGAGATGCCCTGCGCGCCGGAGGCCCTGGTGGTCGAGCCGCCGGCGAAGGGCCTGCGCTTCGAGTGCGACGCCAGCGCCTTCGGCGCCCGGACGTCGTTCCGCGTGACGGACTCGCGTACGGGGCTGGAGCTCCCCGACTTCAAGCTCCTGATCGACGTCCGCGGGCGGTGGCTGCCCGTCTCGCTGAACGGGCGCTCCGGCGAGGACGCCTGGTTCCTCGGCGCGGGCGAACGACACCGCTGGCGCGTCGAGCGCGAGGGCCACCTGCCCACCGCGGGCGACGAGCGGGCCTTCAGTCTGATCGAGGGCCGCTGGGAGGCCGAGGTGGCGCTCGAGCCGGGATGGGCGCGCAGCCTGATGTTCCGCGACTCCCGGTGCGTCGCCGACTACGAGGAGCTCTTCGAGGACGGCCTCGCCGCCTGGGCGGCCGCCCCGGTGCCCGGCGTGATCGTGCGAGCGGGCGGCCGCGAGGTGGCCCGCAGCGATGCCGATGGCCTGGCGGAGATCCGCGCCCGTCGCGCGCCCGGCGAAATCGAGATGGAGCTCGAGGGCTGGCACGTGGTGGGCTCGAAGGAGCTGCGCGAGGGACGCCTCAAAGGGTACGCTTGCCCGGTGCTGGTATGGATGGCGCGGGATTGAGCGGAGGGGAGCGGTGCGAGGCGTCCTGATCGCCGCGTCCGTCGTCGTGGCGATCGGGCTGCTGGTCCTCGTGGGCCCGTGGCGCGAGCCGCCGAGCGAGCCCGGGGGGGAGCCGCCCCCCGCGAACGCCGAGCGATCGGACGGGGACGCGCTCCGAGGGGGGGCGAGGGGCTCGGCCGAGACCGCCCTCCCCCGCGCCGCCGGCGACCCGGCCGGCGATCGCCCGGGCGCGCGCGAGGCCGCGCCCTCCCCCGACGCCAGCCCGGTGCGCGGCCGGGTGGTGGACGCCGGCTCGGGCGAGGGGCTGGCCGAGGTGCGGGTGGAGCTGGCCGTCCGCAGCGGCCGCAGCCTGGAGACCGTGGAGACCGACTCCACGGGCGCCTTCCTCTCGAGGCGCGCCCTGCCCCACGGGCCCATCCTGGCGAAGCTCCGCGACGCGCAGACGGGCGAGGCGGTGGAGGACTTCTGGCTGCTCCTGCGCATCGAGGGCCGCGACGACTGCCTCTACGAATGGGGCTCCTTCGGCTCGCCTGACGTCGAGGTCCTCGAGGACGAGCACTTCGAGTGGGTGCTCCTGGCCGAGGGCTTCCGCGCCGCCTCGGGCACCCAGGCCGCCTTCGGCTTCGTCGAGGGCGAGCCCACGGCGAGGATCGAGCTCTCCCCGGGCTGGTGCTGCGCGATCGAGGCGCGCGACGCCAGCGCCCTGCTCTCGGGCTGGCTGGCCGTGATCGACGTGAGCGATCTCCTCTCGAGCGACGACGCGCGGCTCCTGTCCTGCCCGCCGCTCGTGGGGGCCAGCGTCCTTGCCGGCGGCGCCCGCCTGGCCCGCACCGGCGCCCGCGGACAGGCCCTGGTCTCGCTCGAGGGGCCGCCGAAGGACCTGCGGCTGGAGCTCCCCGGCTGGGGCTTCTTCGCCTGCCCGCAGCTGGGGGTACGCGGCGAGCTGCCGGGCGGCGAGCTGATCCGCGTCTTCCTGGTCCCCGAGTGAGGCCTCGGGGCGGCGCCCCGCTCGGGAGGGAAGAGCCGCGACGGCGGCCGCAACCGCCCGGGCTCCCGACCGTCCCCAGGCGGGTGGGGGTTCGGGATTGATGGCAGGCGCGGCGGGAGGGGGCCCCCGGAGGCGTTCCGGGATCCCTCGGGCGAACTCGATCCGGGGAACCGTCCCTTCCGGCCGCCCGTCCCTTAGAGTGGCGGGGTCGGGCTTCGGATCGGCGGCGCGGCAGCGCGCCCGGGCGAGCCCTCCCCCCGCTCCCCCGCAATCCCTACCTGAGGATCCCCCCACCATGATGCGAACCCTCCTCGCGGGCTCCTGTGGCGCCCTGGCCCTCGCCGCAGCGACCCTCGCCCAGGGCCCCGTGCTCCCCTTCCCCATGGACGTGGCCTCCCTCGACACCGCCAAGCAGGAGGTCGAGCTGGTCCCGCGGATCGACGAGATCCAGGCCCTGGCCACCTCCGGCCCCGTGGTCCTGAGCGGCCTGGTGCTGCCCGACGGCTCGCGAGTGGACCTGGACCTGACGCGCCTCTTCGTCGAGCGCTACGGCTTCCGCTTCCGGGTCGACGGCGAGCGGCGCCCCGATCTGCTCGAGGGTCTGGACCTCAGCATCTGGACCGGCACCGTCTTCGGCGAGCCGGAATCGGAGGTCATGCTCTCCTTCTCCACCTACGGCTCCCGCGGCTGGCTGCGCCGGGGCGGGATGCTGGTGCACTTCATTCCGCTGCCCGACGAGGGCGGCAACTGGGCGGCCGGAAGCGTGCTCGCCACGACCGAGGAGAGCCTCAACCGCCAGGGCCGCCGGCTGCAGTCCTTCTGCGGCCTGGACGAGCTGCCCGACGGGCCGCGCGACCGCCAGGTTCCGATCACCCCGCCCGCCGCGGGGGCTCCCGAGTCGGGCCCCTGCGATCTGTACGAGTGCAAGATCTCGATCGAGACCGACTGGCAGCTCTACCAGGTGTTCGGCGACCTGATGGCCGAGACCGCCTACGCCACCACCCTCCTGGTCTTCGTCAGCAACCGCTACGAGATCCAGGCGGACACGATCCTGACCTACCCCTACGTGCAGTTCTACACCAACTCCAACGACCCCTGGGTCTCCCAGGACCAGGGCGGGAACTGCATCGACCTGCTCTACGAGTTCCAGGCCGCCTGGGTGGGCTCGATCCCGGCCGGCGGTCGGCTAGGGCACTTCCTCTCGGGCGCCAACCTGGGCTGCGGCGTGGCCTGGCTGGACGTCCTGTGCGACAACGACTACAACTTCTCGGTCAGCGGCAACGTCGACGGCTCGGTCGGCTTCCCGGTGGTGCCCAACCAGATCACCAACTGGGACTTCATGGTCGCGGCCCACGAGCTGGGCCACAACTTCGGGGCCCTGCACACCCACGACTACTGCCCGCCGCTGGACGAGTGCGCGCCTCCGGGCTACTTCGGGTCCTGCCAGACCCAGCAGAACTGCACCAACCAGGGCACGATCATGAGCTACTGCCACCTGTGTGGCGGCGGCATGACCAACATCACCACCTGGTTCCACCCCCAGATCACCCCCATCCTGCTGGTCGGGGCCATGCAGTGCCTGCCCGATCACGACGAGTCACCGCAGGTCTTTTGCGTGGCCAAGGTCAGCTCGGCGGGCTGCACCCCCGCCATCGGGTACACGGGCTCGCCCACGCTCAGTCCTCCCGACAACTTCCACGTCACCTGCGACGACGTGATCAACAACAAGAACGGCATCGTCTTCTGGGGTTACGGCGCCTACGCCATGCCCTTCCAGGGGGGCTACCTGTGCGTCCAGCCCCAGCTCGTCCGCACGCCCGTGCAGAACTCGGGGGGCAACCCGCCGCCCAACGACTGCTCGGGCAGCCTGGACTTCCACGCCACCCAGTCCTACCTGCTCGGGAAGGGCGTCACCCCCGGCACCTGGACCGCCTGGCAGGCCTGGAACCGGGACCCGGACAGCCCCAGCACCACGGGCTTGAGCGACGCCCTGCGGGTCACCTTCTGCGACTGAGCCGTCGCCACCCGATAGCGAGAGCCCGGGGGGATCACCCTCCCGGGCTCCGTTCGTTCCTCGGACCGCGCCGGGCCCGCCCGGCCCTCCCGGTCAGAAGCGCCAGGTGGCGCCCAGTCCGATCACGACCTGCCGCAGGTCCTCGTCGCCGCCCTGGGCGAAGGTCACGAAGGGGCCGATGTAGGCGCCGTCGGAGTACTGGTAGTCCAGACCTCCGCCGGCGTACCAGCCGAAGCCCTCCTCGAGGCCGGTCTGACCTTCCTCCTCGAAGAGGGCGTAGAGGACCCCTCCGCGCACGTAGGGAGCCCAGCGCTGGTCCGCGCCTTCCGCGAACCACAGCCGTGCCCCGGTGTAGAAGCGCCAGATGGTGACGTCGCCGGAGCCCACCAGCAGGTCGGTGTCGTGCTGGGCCCATCCGAGGCCGCCCTCGATGGCGATGGGCAGTGAGGAGCCTCGGGTGAGGTCGCGGCCGCCTTCGAGGAAGACGCCGAAGCCGTCCTCGACCTCGACCTCCTCGTCCTCGTCGATGAGGGAGCCCAGGACCCCGAGGGAGATCCAGTCGCGGCGGACGCCTGGATCGTCGGCCTCGCTGGAGGGCTCGAGCCAGGTTCCACGGGCCAGGGGGGTGTTGCAGGCGGAGAGTGCCAGCAGCCCGAGCAGGCCGGCGAGCAGCCGGACCCTCCTCGAGCGCCGGGCCGCTTCGGCCGGGCGCGGGTCGTTCATCCTAGGTCCCAGGGGCTCGGCCCCGTCCTCTGCCGGGCCGCTCATGCGTCTTTGTCCTCCCGGCCCCTAGCGGGCCGGTCCCCCCCCTTTTCGGCGGCCGGGGGACCGGTCTTGAGCCCCCTGGGGGCACCGGGGACCGCCTCGAGCCCCTAGCGAGCGGAGGGGACGCCCAGGGCATCCTCCACGGCGGCCAGGGTCTCGGCGCCGAGCCGCTCCCGGGCCTCCAGGGCGCCCAGGTTCTCGGCGAGCTGTCCCGGCCCGCTGGCCCCCAGGATCACGGTGCTGACCCGGGGATTGGCCAGGCACCAGGCGATGGAGAGCTGGGCCAGGCTGCAGCCCAGCTCCCGGGCCACTCCCTCGAGGGCCCGGACCCTTCCCAGGTTCTCCTCGGTGAGGCGATCGCGCAGCCAGCCCTCCCGCTCGAGGCGGCTGTCGGCGGGGATCCCGTTCTGATACTTGCCGCTCAGGATGCCCGAGGCCAGGGGGCTGAAGGTGGTCGTGCCCATGCCGTGCTTCTCGTAAAGGGGGGTGTACTCGACCTCGACGCGATCCCGGCAGAGCAGGTTGTACTCCGGTTGCTCCATGACGGGCGGGATGCAGCCGAGCTCCCGGGCGAGCCGGTGTGCCTCCTCGATCGCCTCGGCCGGCCACTCCGAGGTCCCCCAGTAGAAAGCGCGCCCCGAGCGCACGATCAGATCCATGGCGCGGACGGTCTCATCGATCGGCGTATGGGGATCGGGTCGGTGGCAGAAGAGGAGATCGACGTACTCCAGCTCGAGTCTCTTCAGGGAGGCGTCGATTCCTTCCATCAGGTGCTTCCAGGAGAGCCCCTCGTCGTTGGGTCCCACTCCACCCCAGAAGAGCTTGGTGGACAGCACCAGGTCGGAGCGCTTGTAGTCCTTGACGATTTGCCCCATCACGCGCTCGGCCTCGCCCTTCGCGTACACCTCCGCGTTGTCGAAGAAGTTGACGCCGGCCTCGAAGGCCTGACGCATGCAGGAGCGGGCTCCCTCCAGGTCCATCTGACCTCCGAAGGTGAGCCAGGCCCCGTACGACAGCTCGCTGACCTTGAGTCCTGCCCTGCCCAGGCGTCGGTATTGCATCGTCGTCTCCTGCGTTCTCGGGAATGCGTCGCGTCGGCTTGCGGGCCGGGATTCTAGCAGGGGCCGGGTCGGTGGGGGTCCCGTCAATCACGCATCCACCGGGCCCCACCGCCCAGTGGGGATGCGCGGGATCGGCGGCGGTTTCGGGTGGATTCGCGAGAATCTCGCTCGGGCGCCGCGGCGGGGCGGGGGGAGGGTCAGGGGGTTCTCTGCCCTCTGCCTTCGGCCGGGCTTTCCGGGGCCCCGTTCGCGCGCGGGACCTCTGGACCGGCCCCCCGGCG
>CAZTTG010000093.1:0-25398 GCA_964615935.1 uncultured Planctomycetaceae bacterium
TCAACGCCTGGATCCAGGGCGGCAGCGATCCCAACCTGCTCCCCTCCGTGCAGGTGAACGCGCAGGTCTGGTACCGCGATCCGGCGAGCGCCAGCACGACCGGTCTGACCGACGCGGTCGAGTTCACCATCTGCAACTGAGCCAGCGCTCAGTCGACGACGCCCACCCCCGCGCGCTCGGTCCAGCCGCTGCCGCGGGGGTGGACCACCTTCACCCAGCGGTCCGACAGCTCCTCGATGCGGACGGTCTCGCCGGCCTCGAGCTCGAGGAGGACCGCGAGGCCCGCGTGGGGCTCGGGGCGCAGGCCGATCTCCTCGGCCAGGACCACGCCCTCTCGCGGTGCGGGCAGCCAGCGGGTGCGCACCAGGCGGAGAGCGCCCGGCAGGGAGAGGAGGACCAGGAGCGCCATGCCGGCCCGCGCCGAGCGGCGGCGCAGGAGCAGCAGGCCGAGGAGGCCGGCGGTCTGGAGGCCGACGACGCAGAAGAGCAGCGCTCCGGGCGGGATGGCCTCGAGGAATGCCAGGTCCGCCGAGCGATCGCCGGTCGGCTCGAGGCCCAGCCGCTGCTCGGCCAGGCGCAGGTTGACCCGGGCCTCCCGATCGCGCGGCAGGCGCAGCAGGGCGCGCCGGTAGAGGAGCACCGCCTCGGCGTGGCGGCCGAGCCGGAAGGCGCAGTTGCCCAGGTCGTAGAGCAGCGGCCCCTCGGCCGCATCGGGCTCGGCCAGGGCGGCCCGGTAGAGGGCTTCGGCCCGCTCGTAGCGCCCGGCGCGGTACTCGCGCTCGGCCAGATCGGCGTCCGCCGTCAGGAGGAGCAGCGCGGCGAGGATCGTCTGGATCATCGGCGCGCCTCCGCGGCCCGGAAGGAGGCCTCCAGCTCCTCGACCCGCTCGCGGGCGATCCGCCCGCCGTCCTCGGAAGCGGCGCCGCCGCCGAAGCGCGCCGCCACCAGGGAGTCGAGCGTCTCCGCCGCGCGCTCGGCCAGCTCTTCGGGCACGCCCCGAGCCGCGATGCGCCGAGAGAGGTCCGGCGCGATCACCGCCGAGGCGGAGCAGGCCAGGCGCGCGGCGAGGTAGTCGGCCAGGAGATCGGCCGCGTCCGCACCCGGCGCGTCGATGCGCTCCCGGAAGGCCGCGGCCGCGGCCAGGGCGCGGGCCCTCGCGGGATCGTGGCGGGCCCGCGCGCGCAGCCAGAGGAGGACGCCGACCGCCAGGGCCCAGGGCGCGAGGAGCGCGATCGCCAGGAGCGCCGAGGGGAGCTCGCGCCCCCGCGAGACCGGTCCCGGGGGAACCGGCTTCAGGTCGTGGATGTCGTCCTCGCCCGGCTGCAGCTCGCGCCCGTCGCCCGGGGGAAGCACGCCGCCCGCCGCCGGCTTCACGTCGATCGGAATCGGCTCCGTCCGCGCGGTGCGGTAGCCGGCCGGCGGTCCGGGATCGAAGAAGGCGAAGGGGATCGCGGGGATCTCCTCGACCTCGGGGCCGAGCGGCGCGAGGTCGTAGGTGACGGCGCGACGCCTCGATCCGACGTCCTCGATCCGGCCGAGCACGTGGAAGCCGTCGATGCCCTCGAGGCGCGGCGGCACGAGGAGGGCCAGGTTGCCCTCGCCCTCGATGGAGAGGACCAGCTTGAGGCTCTCGCCCGCCTCGAGCGCCGTGGGCTCGGCCGCAGCGCTCACGGTGAAGCGGCCCACCGCGCCGCCGAAGCCCGCCGGTCGGCCCTCCTCGGGGAGGGGGCGGATCTCGAGGCGGAGCGGCTCCCCCACCACCTCCGCCTCGGAGCGGTCCTCGGGCACGCGGCCCTGGGCGAGGTCCTCGCGGAAGCGCGTGGCGAAGCTGAAGTGCAGGCGCGGGGCGGGGATCACCAGCTCACCCGCGCGATCGGGGAGGAAGCTGCGCTCGAGCTCCAGGACCGAGAACGCGCGCTCGCCCTCCAGGCGATCCGGCGCGCGCGCCGCCCGGGCGAGGCCGTCCTCGAGGACGAAGCTCGCCCGCACCCCATCGCCCGGATCGGGCTCCCCGAGGGCGAGGGTGCCGGCGAGCCCGTGCAGCCAGGGCGCCTCCACCCGCACGGGGAGGTCCAGCTCCTGGCGGAAGGGCTGGATGAGGTGGTCGCGCAGGAAGCCCTTCTCCACGCCGAAGCGCAGGGTGAGCCGGATCGGCTCGTGCACGAAGTAGGCATCGCGCGGAGCCCGGACCTCCACGAAGGCGCGCTCCGCGGCCGCCGACCCGGGGGCGGGCGCCTGCGCCGGCCCGAGCAGCGGAGCCGCGCAGAGAAGGAGCGGCGCGTACCTCACCAGTCCCTCTCCACCTCGACGTTCCTCACCCGCCGCCTCGCCTGGCGCAGGGCGCGCTTCTCCTTCTCCTTCTGGCCGAGCTTATCCAGCAGGCGGGCGAGCTGCTCGGGGGTCAGCTCGCCGGGCTCCTCCTGGGCCTCGGGATCGCGCTCGTCGTCCTCGGGCGGCTCCTCGTCCGGCGGCGGCTCGTCGGGCTTCTTGGCCTGCTTGGCCTTCTGCAGCTCCTCGGCCCGCAGGCGCTTCTCCTCGAGCTCCTCCAGGGCGAGCAGCGCGCGCTCGGCGTTGCGACGCGCCTCGGGCCAGTCGTCCCGGCTCGCCGCGGCCCGCTGCCAGGCGCGCAGGGCGGCGCGGGCGTGGACCATGGCCCGGGCGAAGGCGGTCGGATCGGGATCCTCGAGGCCCGCCTCGGCCTCGGCCCTGCGGCAGCGCGCGAAGGCGGCGTTGCCGTGGAGGAAGTCGCGCAGGCCCGCGTGCTCCGCGCCGCCGCGCACCGCGGCCTTCTCCGCGGAGAGCTCGGCCTCGCGCAGCTCGCCGGCGCGCAGCGCCGCCAGGGCCCGGTCGTAGTGCAGCGCGGCCGAGGCTCGCCCGCCGGCGGACTCCACGGCCCGGGTGAGGACCTCGTAGGCGTCGCGGAAGCGCCCCTCCCGATACGCGCGCAGGCCGCGGGCGAAATCGCCGCCGCCCAGGCCGAGCAACATCACTACGAGAAGGGTCCTCATGGTCTCACCCGATCGCTCCGGGAGAGCTCCAGGATCCAGAATGCGAGGGCCAGCAGCAAGGGCCACTGGAAGCGGTTCTTGCGCTCGCGCCGCTCCTCGGCGCTGAAGGAGCGGCGCGCCATGGGCAGCACGCGCGTCCGGTAGAGCTCGACCAGCGGCCTCGGGGAGGCCAGGGCGTCCGCGAAGCTCCCGCCCGTGGCCTCGGCGATCCGCCGCAAGCCGGCGGGGTCCATGGCGGACACCACCTCCTCGCCGGCGCGGTCGCGCAAGAACGACTCATTACTGGGAGAGCCCACCGCGATCTTGCTGCCGCGCGGCGAGCCGAAGCCCGCGCAGTGCACGGCGATCCCCGCCTCGAGGCAGGCCCGCGCCGCGCGCAGGCCGCGCTGCTCCAGGTCCTCGCCGTCGGTGACCAGCAGGATGGCCTCGTGCCGGCCGCTGCGCTCCTCGAAGGCCTCCCGGGCCGCGTCCAGGGCCGCGCCGAGGTCGGTGCCGCCGCGCTCGACGCTGAGCGGGTCGGTCAGCTCGGCGAGCTCCGCGAAGGTGTCCATGTCCCGCGTGAGCGGCACGGCCAGGCGCGCCTCGCCCGCGAAGGCGACCAGGCCCACGCGATCGCCGCGTACGCGGTCGGCGAGGGCCCGGAGCTCCTCGTGGGCGCGCTCGAGGCGGCTCGGCTGCAGGTCGCCGGCCAGCATGGAGCGCGACACGTCGAGACACACGAGCAGATCGACGCCGCGGTGCTCCACCCGGCGCACCTCCACGCCGAGGAGCGGCTGGGCCGCGGCCAGGAGCGCCAGGGCCAGGCCGCCGGTCCACAGCGCGCGCGAGACGCGGCGGCGGTCCTCCGAGAGCTCGGCCGCGAGCCGCCGCGTGCGGGGACCGACGAGGCGAACGAGCCGCCGCGCCCGCGCGCGATCCAGCTCGCGCAGCCCCCACCAGGCGAGCGGCACCAGCAGCAGGGCCGGCAGGGCCGCGGGCCAGGCGAAGAGGGCGCCGAGGCTCATGGCAGGACCCCCAGGACGGTGGAGCGCAGGGCTCGGGCGAGGAGCATCAGGCTCGCGGCCGCGATCAGGAGGGGCAGGAAGGCGTCGCGCCGCTCGTAGCGGGGCTCCTCGAAGCGCGCCTTCTCGAGCTGGTCGATGGTCGCGTACACCGCGGTCAGGGCGTCGGCGTCCCGCGCCTCGTAGAACTCTCCCCCGGTCAGCTCGGCCAGGCGCTCCACCTGGCGGGTGTCGAGGGGGATCCACTCGCCGGCCGCCGTGCGCTTGCCGATTCCGGCGGCGATGGTGTAGGCGCGCACGCCGATCTCCTGGCACATGCGCGCGGCGAGGAGCGGCCCGATCTCGGTCGGGGTGCGCGCCGTGGCCACGTTCTCCTCGCCGTCGGTCAAGAGGATCGCGACCTTGGAGTCGGCCAGGCTCTTCTGCAGCACCTGCGCCGCGCGCGCCACGGCGGTGCCCACGCCGGTCAGGTCCTCGAGGCCGTCCGGCTCGACCAGGTCCAGCTCGTCCAGGAAGGTGGCCAGCGCGCGGTGGTCCAGGGTGAGGGGGCAGATCACGTCCGGGTAGCGCGCGAAGCGGATCAGGCCGATGCGATCGTGGGGCCGGCCGGCGATGAAGCTCGCGGCCGCCTCCCGGGCGAGGTCCAGGCGCGTGCGCTCGGGGTCGAGGTCCCGCGCCGCCATGGACGAGGACACGTCGATGCACAGCAGGATGTCGATGCCCTCGACCTCGAGCGGGAGCTGGACCCGCTGCTGGGGTCGGGCCAGGGCGAGGACCGCGAGCAGGAGGCCGAGGACCTCGAGCGTCCGCGGCAGCCACGCCAGGCGCGCGCGCCAGGAGCGCGGCAGGGATCGGGTGGCCGCGAGCGGACCCGAGCGCAGGAGCGGGCTCGGCGCGAAGGCGACGGCCGGCGCCCCGCCGCGGCGGCGCAGCCACAGGGCCGCGGGCACCAGCAGCGCCAGGGCCAGCATCCAGGGATCGACCAGGGAGAGGCCGGCCAGGGCTTCGCGGAGAGCGCTCATGCCCCCTCGCCTCCCCCATCGGGCTCGTCCGCGTCCTCGGCGCTGGTCTTGCGCACGAGGCCCTCGGCCGAGTCGAGCTGCCGCTCCCGTTCCTCGGCCGCGGGCTCGTGGAGCGCGAACTTGACCCGGTCGCAGTGCTCCAGGAACTCGCCGAGCGCGTCCCGCTGCTCCGCGGCCAGCGCGCTCCCGGTCCGCGGATCCTCGAGCACCTCCTCGGTGGTCCGCTCCGGCGCGCGGAGCGCGAAGCGGCCCGCGAGGTAGTCGCGCAGGGCCGAGGAGGCCTCGACCGAGTCCGAGCGCAGCTCCTCGCGGCCGCGCGGCACGCGCTCGCGGAGGCGCTGGAGGCGCTCCAGGGCGAGCTCGTGGGGCGGGACCTCGCGAGCCCGCCGGACCCGCGCCCTCCAGAGACGCCAGGCGACGATCAGCGCCGCCAGCGCGACGGCCGCGAGCAGGGTGCGCTCCAGCCACTGCCCGGGCGGCGGGATGGGCTCGCCCGGCAGCTCCACGGGTCCGGGCGCGTCGGGATCCAGCGCGGATCGGATCCCGAGCAGCAGACCCTCGCCGAGGGCGACGCGCTCGCTGCGATCGTCCCGCCGCCACGCGCGGAACACGGGCGGCGGCACCTGGATCCGGTCGCGGCCGAAGGCGTGGCAGCGAAAGCGCAGGGTCTCCTCCACCCGCTCGGCGTCCTCGCGCCGGCTCGAGCCCACGAGGCGAACCTCGAGGGGAGCGAGGAGGTCGTCGCTCCACGCCTCGGGCACCAGCTCCTGGCTCCACACGCGCACGACCTCGAGGTCGAAGGCCTGGCCGAGCTCGACCTCGGCCGCTCCGGCGCGGATGCGCAGCATCAGCTCGCACTCGGGGATCGGCCCGGTCGGAGCCGCGATCGCCTCCTCGGCTTCCGGAGCCGCGCCGCCGCAGCTCGCGGCGAGGACCAGGACCACGGACGCCAGCCGGCCCCTCATCGCCTCGCTCCCCGCCGCTGTCGCAGCCGAAAGAACTCCAGGATCGGGCGCGCCACCGCGTCCCGGTCGGGCTCGCGCGGCACGGGCACGTCCATCAGGTCGGCGCCCGCGCGGCGCAGGTCGGCGGCGGTGCGCCGGCGCCAGGCCTCGACGCGCTCGGCGAAGGCGCGGCGGACGCGGGGGCTCGACCAGTCGACGCGCTCGAGCGCTCCGCTCTCCGGGTCGCGCAGGCGCACCAGCCCGCCGCCCGGGGGCTCCAGCTCGGGCATCAGGAGGCGCGCCGCCACCACCTCGTGGCGCTTCGCGGCCAGGCTCATGACCCCCTGCCAGCCCTCGTCCAGGAAGTCCGACAGGACGAAGAGGATCGAGCGCCGGCGCACCATGCGCGCGGCGTACTCCAGGGCCGGGGCCAGCTCTCCGCGCGCGCTGCTCCCGGGGAGGACCAGGCAGTCGCGCACGATGCGCAGCACGTGGCGCAGGCCCTTGCGGGCCGGCACGTAGCGGTCCACCTCCCCGCTGAAGGCGATCATCCCGACCTTGTCGTCGTTGCGGATGGCCGAGAGGGCCAGGCAGGCGCAGACCCGCGCGGCCATCTGCCGCGCCGACCAGGCGCCGAAGCCGCCGCGCATGGAGGCCGAGAGGTCCAGGAGGAAGAGCAGGGTGCGCTCGCGCTCCTCCACGAACTCCTTGACGAAGGGCCGGCCGATGCGGGCGGTCACGTTCCAGTCCACCGCCCGCGGGTCGTCGCCCTCGGCGTACTCGCGGATCTCGTCGAACTCGATGCCCGAGCCGTGGAAGACCGAGCTGTAGCCGCCGACCATCACGCCGGTGACCAGCTGGGCGCTCTCGGCCTCGATGCGCCGGACCTCGCGGAGGAGCTCCTCGAGGTCGAGCTCGTGCTCGCGTTCCTCGACCGTCACGGCCCCGCCCCCCCTATGGGACCGGCACCGCGTCGAGCACCTTCTGGATCACGTGCTCGGAGGTGACCGCCTCGGCCTCCGCCTCGTAGGTGGTGAGGACGCGGTGCCGCAGGACGTCCATGGCGACCGATTTGACGTCCATGGGCGTGGCGAAGCCGCGGCCCTCCAGGAAGGCGTTGGCCCGGGCCGCCTGGGTGAGCGCGATCGAGGCGCGCGGCGAGGCGCCGTAGAGGATCATGGGTTCGAGCTCCTCCAGCCCCTGCCCGGCCGGCTCGCGCGTGGCGAAGACGAGATCCACCACGTAGCCGCGCAGGAGGTCGTCCACGTAGACCTCGTCGAGGAGCTCGCAGGCGGCGCGGATCATGGCGGGATCGGCGACGATCCTCGCCTCGGGCCGCGCGCGGTTGGTCGCCATGCGCTGGACGATCCGGTGCTCCTCCTCCCGGTTCGGGTAGCCCACCACCGCCTTGAGCAGGAAGCGGTCCACCTGGGCCTCGGGCAGCTCGTAGGTGCCCTCCTGCTCGATGGGGTTCTGGGTGGCGAGCACCAGGAAGGGCCGGGGCAGCGCGCGGGTCTCGCCGGCCAGGGTCACCTGCCGCTCCTGCATGGCCTCCAGGAGGGCCGACTGCACCTTGGCCGGCGCACGGTTGATCTCGTCGGCCAGCACGAAGTTGCCGAAGACCGGCCCCTCGCGCACCGACCACTCGCCGGTCTTGGGGTTGTAGACCTGGGTGCCGACGAGGTCGGAGGGCAGCAGGTCGGGCGTGAACTGGATGCGCCGGAAGGTCCCGCCCAGGGCGGTGGCCAGGGACTGCACGGCCAGGGACTTGGCCAGGCCCGGCACCCCCTCGACCAGGACGTGCCCGTCGGCCAATAGGCCGATGAGCAGGCTGCGGATCAGGCGCTCCTGGCCCACGATCACGCCCTCGACCTCGCGGATCACGTCGCGGAGGAAGGCGCTCTCCCGCTGGATGCGGTCGGTGACGGTCTTGGGGACGTCGGGCACGGGCTGGGGCTCCGGGCTGGGATCGCCGGAAAGCCAGACTAGACGGCCTGGGACCGGAGGTTACAAGCGGCGAGCCGGCGAAGGGCGGGGCGATCCTTTGCACTTTCCCCCTGTGACCGGGCCGGCTCGGGGGGGCTACACTGATAGGGCTGTCCGAAGTGTAACCGCAATGTAGCTCACGATCATGTCCAGGATCCACCCGCTCTCGACCCGCGGCCTCTTGCCGCTGTGCCTCCTCGCCCTCGCCACCTCGCTCGCCGCCCAGGGGGGTGGAGCGCCTCCCGGCCTGAACCGGGAGCAGATGTGGTTCGCTCCCACGGCCGAGGACTGGAAGAAGCCGGTGGGGATCACCTTCCAGCGCACCTGGGAGGACGCCCTGGCGGTCTCGGCCGAGACCGGCAAGGCGATCCTGGTCTGCGTGAACATGGACGGCGAGATCGCCAGCGAGCACTACGCCGGCATCCGCTACCGCCAGCCCGAGATGTGCGCGCTCTACGAGCCCTACGTGTGCGTGATCGCCTCGGTCTACCGGCACAGCCCGCGCGACTTCGACGAGAACGGCCAGCGGATCCTGTGCCCGCGCTTCGGCAGCGTCACCTGCGGCGAGCACATCGCCATCGAGCCGATCCTCTACGAGCAGTTCTTCGAGGGCCGCCGCATCGCGCCGCGGCACATCATGGTCGAGCTCGACGGCGCCGAGACCTACGACGTCTACTACGCCTGGGACACGGACTCGGTCTTCGCCGCCATCCGCGACGGGATCTCCAACCGAGAGTACACCCCGCCGCCGATCGTGCGCGGCGACCGGACCCTCACCGAGCGCGTGGCCAGCCGCGACATCCAGGACCGCCGGGCGGTCGAGACCGCCTTCCGCGAGGGCGACCGCGGGCTGCGCCAGGCCCTGCTCGAGGCGGCCGACGAGAGCATCGAGGCGGTCCCCATCGGCCTCTTGCGCCTGGCGGTCTTCGGCTTCGATCCCGAGCTCTCGAAGCTGGCGCGGGGGGCGCTGGCCAAGACCGACTCGGAGAGCGCGGTGGGCCTCATCTCGGAGGCCCTGCGCGTGCCCATGGACGAGGACGAGCGGGACGCCCTGATCGCCGCCCTCTCGCGGATCGGCCAGACCTCGCCGCGGGCGCGGACCCTGGCGGTGGTCCACCAGGGCCTGGCCACCCGCTCGCGCCAGATCGACGTGGAGGGCTGGTCCAGCGCGATCGCCGGGGGCGGCACCTACTCCCCGGCCAGCGACTGGGATTCGCTCGAGTCGAGCCTGGCCAGCAGCGAGGAGGCCACCGGCGCCGATCCCGGCGACGCGGCCGCGCGCCTGGAGCTGGCCGAGGCCACCCTGGCCCTGGCCGTGGATCCCGAGACCGCCAAGACCCTGGCCTCGGATCGCCGCACCGGCTCGAGCTTCGCGCAGCTCATGTTCGAGGACGCCCGGCGCGCGGCCCTGGAGGCCGAGCGGCTGGGGGCCGAGGGCTGGCGCGTGGACGCGGCCATCGCCCTCTCGGCCTACTACCTCGGCGACCGCGACACGGCCTTCGCCCGCGCGGAGGCGGCGGTGGAGGGCATCCCCTCGGGGGCCGAGGACTGGAGCGCCATCGCCACCATCGCGCTCTTCGCGCAGGCGCGGCAGCGGCAGATCATCGACGCCTGGCGCGCCCGGGAGCAGTGGCCCGGCCAGTGGCTCACCGACGTGAACGCGGCCTACTCGGTGCTCGCCAAGCACCCCCTGGGCACCGACTCCCACGTGGTCTCGCACCACGACTTCCTGAAGTGGCTGAACGCCATGGGCCCCGCCGCCCGCGTCCTGGACGACGGCCTGGCCCGCTTCCCCGAGTCTCCCGTCCTGCACGACCGCCTGCGCGCCCGCATCCTGCGCGAGAAGGGGGTGAACGGGCTCGAGGCGGTCTACGAGTCGATGCTGTCCGAGGAGGGCGCCTCCCCCAACCTGCCGTGGTTCGCGGGCTACACCTCGATCGTGGCCGCCGAGTTCCACCGCCGCGCGGGTCGGGACGAGCAGGCCGTGGGCGCCTACGAGCGCGCCATCGCCCACTACGAGAGGAGCATCGAGGCCAACCCGGCCAGTCGCGAGAGCGCCGACCACTACGTGGCCCTGGCCCTCGCCGGTCAGGCGCGCCTCGCCCTCCAGGACGAGGAGTGGGAGCGCTGCCTCTCCCAGCTCCTCTCCTCCTTCGAGCGCCGGCCCATCGCTGCCGGCAGCCTGGACGGCCTGGGCATCTCGCCGGTGGACACCGCCCGCATGCTGCTCGCGCGCCTCACCGAGGCCGAGCTGCTCGACCTGGCGGCCCGACTGGAGTCCGCCCTCGCCGAGCTGCCCCCCGAGACCCTGGCCCCGCCGGCCTACGAGGAGGTGGGCGCGGGTCCGAGCGGCCCGCGCTCGGGCCGCAGGGGACCCGCGCGCGGGCGCCCCGGTCGGGGGGGGTAGGCCGTCAGGGCTGGAAGGTCAGGCGGAGCGCGTCGCTGAAGGCGTCGTTCCAGCCGGTGGGGTCGCCCGGGTTGCGGTACCAGCCCTGGTAGTAGACGGTGGTGCCGGCGGGATCTCCCGGGTTGTTGCAGCGGTAGGCGATCCGGCCGTTGCAGGGCGGAGCACCGGGTCCGCCCGTGCCGGAGAACTGCGGCCACGTCCGCTTGACGGGCGGCTGCACGCACAGGAGGCCTCCGTGGAAGGGGATGGCGGCCTGCGCATAGCCGTAGAAGACGATGCCCGGCTTGTTGCCGTCGAGGTCGTCGACGATGACGTCGTAGTCGTTGGCGCCGGTGCTGGGATGGCTGGCGGTGTCCGAGGTCGTGATGGACGCGTCGCACCCGTTCACGCTGGTCTTGGCCGTGCAGTAGATCGAAGGCCCGCCGGAGCACACAGTGTCGTCCACCATGACGTTGTCGAGTTCGTTGGTGGCGCCCTCCATGTGCAGCCACACGCCGTTCCAGTTGGCCGGATCGCCGGCGTCGCCCGAGCCGGGGGTCAGCTCCAGGTTCACGCCCTGCAAGCCCGCCACGGGCTGCCAGTCGGTCCCGCCGGCGGAGAGGTTGACGTAGTCGACGCTCCCCGCCCCCTGCCCGGCGTTGGCGGTGAAGTTCATGACCAGCCTCAGGCGCAGCCAGTCCCCGCCGCTGGCCCCGCCGGCCGTGGAGAGCGGCACGGTGGTCTTGTTGCCCGCGGCCGAGACGAGGGTGACCCCCACGTTCGAGTGGGAGCCCACCAGGAGCTGCGGTCCGATCTCGCCGGTCTCGTACCTGCGGATCGTCCCGCTGGAGTTCGCGTCGTAGCCCAGGGCGAGCTGGTTGCCCCAGTATCCGACGCCGAAGTCCGCCCCGAAGAAGGCGTCGGTCTCGCCGCCCGTGAAGGTCGGAGGCGACCAGCCGGCGTCGTACAGGCGCGAGGCGTCGGCGCCGTAGCCGGCCCCGACCTCCTGGAAGCGCAGGGCCGGGGTTCCGTCGAAGCCGAGCGTGGCGGTGACCCCCAGCGGGATGGCCGTGTTGAACGACTCGGCGGTCCACCCGTCCTGGCCGTCGAGCGGCGCATAGGGGTGGACGTCCGATCCGGTGAGCGCGTTGAAGTCGTAGGGGTTGCCGCAGCCCTGGGCCGGGGCGGAGACGGCGAGGGGGCACGCGAGCAGCGCGAGGGCGACGAGGCGGATCATGGCGGGTTCCTCCCTGTTGGAGATCCTGAATCCCAGGGTACCCCCGCCCGCCCGATTCGGGAGAATGGCCCCATGAGCGATGCGCCCGAGACCCCCGGCGACGAGCTGGACGAGGCCTGGACCGCCCTGGAGGAGGGCCGGCCCGAGGAGGCCCTGGGAATCCTGGCCCGCGCCGATCCCTCGCCGGGCCGTCGCGCGGCCGAGGTCCTGGCCCGGCTGGACCTCGGCGACCTCGCCGGCGCGCGAAGCGCGTTCGACGAGGGATCGCCCGATCCCGAGGACTTCGACCTGGCCTGGGCCGAGGCCGAGCTGCTGCTGCGGGAGTGGCGGCTGGAGGAGGCGCGGGATCGGTTCCAGGCGATCCGGGAAGGATTCCGGGAACCGGCCGCGCTCGAGCGGCTGGCCCTGATCGACGACTGCGAGGGCGAGGAGGAGTGCGCCGACCGCCGGCTGGCGGAGGCCAGCGCCCTCGATCCCGAGGGCTTCCCCCCTCCGCCGCGGCTCTCCTCGGAGGAGTTCCACGCCGAGGTCGAGCGCGCCCTGGCCGAGCTCCCCGACGAGTTCAGCCGCGCCCTGGCCGAGACCCAGGTCCTGGTGGTCCCCATGCCCGGCCGCGCCCTCGGGAAGAGCGACCCGGCGGGCGTGCCCCCCGACATCCTGGGGCTCTTCTCCGGACCCTCGCAGCTCGAGAAGAGCCACCTGGGAGGCGCCGACCCGGCCCCCACCATCCACCTCTTCCAGCGCAACCTCGAGCGCGCCACCCTCGACCGCGACCAGCTCCTGGAGGAGATCCGGATCACCCTCCACCACGAGATCGGCCACCAGCTCGGATTCGACGAGGAGGGCGTGGACGATCTCGGCCTGGCCTGAGCGCCGGACTCGCCCCGGACGCGGCCCGCGTCAGATCGACGCTTCCGGATGGGTGCCCTCGGTCCATCGATGTCGGGGCCCCGCTCTGGTGGATCGCCCGGGGTGCGCGGTAGCATGCCCAGAGCAGCACCCCCCTGCCCCGGAAGGAGACGCCATGGCCAAGAAGGACCGCTACAAGTCGACCACCCGACTGGTGCACGGACCGGACCACTCGGGCCGGTGGGACTTCGCCCACCACGTCACGCCCCCGCTCTCCTCCTCCACCACCTACCGGCTGAGCTCGGCCAAGCGGGGCGCCCGCGGCTTCACCGAGTTCGGCCAGATGGTGCGCGACAGCGGGGAGCCGCCGATCTACATCTACGACCGCCTGGACGAGCCCACCCGCTCGATCCTGGAGAGCGAGCTGGCCGACGTCGAGGAGGGCGACTGCTGCGTGAGCTTCGCCTCCGGCATGGCGGCCATCTCCGGGGTGCTGTGCACCATCCTGAGGCCCCTGGACGAGATCCTGGCGCACCCCGTTCTGTACGGGTGCACCCACTCGCTGTTCACCAACTGGTTCCCGCGCATGGGCATCGACGTGGACCGGATCGGGATGAACGACATCGACGCCCTGCGCGGGCGGATCGGCGAGACCACCCGGGTGCTCTACTTCGAGACCCCCGCCAACCCCACCCTGGAGCTGACCGACCTCGGGGCCCTGCGGGAGCTGGTGGACGAGGTCAACCTGGACCGCGCCGAGGAGAGCAAGCTGCTCATCGTGGTGGACAACACCTTCGCCACCCCCTTCTGCCAGCGGCCGCTGTCGCTCGGGGCGGACATCGTGGTCCACAGCCTGACCAAGAACCTGGGCGGCTTCGGCACCGAGATCGGCGGCGCGGTGATCTGCCCCCGCTGGCTGCACCCCGAGCTGCGCCTGTACCGCAAGGACTTCGGCGGGATCCTGGCCTCCAAGTCGGCCTGGGCGATCATGGTCTACGGCCTGCCCACCCTGGCCCTGCGCCTCAAGCGACAGCAGTACACGGCCATGAAGGTGGCCACCTGGCTGGAGGAGCAGGCCTCCGTCCAGCGCGTGCTCTACCCGGGCCTGGAGAGCTTCCCGCAGTACCAGCTCGCCCAGCGGCAGATGCGCGACTTCGACGGCGACTTCGCGCCGGGCAACATGATCTACTTCTCCTTCAACCCCGCGCAGGTCGACGCCGAGGCCTTCGTGGACGAGATCGCCAACGAGGCCTACTCGATCACCCTGGCGGTCAGCCTGGGCCACACCAAGACCCTGATCGAGCTGCCCGGAACCATGACCCACTCCTCCTACGGGGACGCGGCCGATCCGCCCAACGCGGTGCGCGTCTCCATCGGCCTGGAGAGCCCCTCGGACATCGTCGGCGACCTGGAGAGCGCGCTGACGGCGGTGACCTGAGCGGCTCTACTCCGGGAGCCGCGCCAGGCAGATCAGCGCCGAGGCGGTGCCGTAGCAGCGGCCCAGCTCGTGGGAGTCCACGAAGCAGCCGTCCAGCTCGGGCAGGGAGAGGATCTGCTCGCGCTGGCGCTTCGCGAAGGCCGCGCGGGCGGGCGAGCCCTCGGGCAGAGCGGCGATGGCCTCGCTCCGCGCGATGAGGTCGTACCAGAAGAAGAAGCCGCCGTAGACGAAGCGGCTGGCGTGGTCGTCGTACTTGCGCACCTCGAAGAGCCAGCGCTCGTGCTCGAAGGAGACCGCGATGGCCCGCTCCAGCTCGCGCGCCTCGCGCGAGCCGAAGCGGCGCAGCGCCAGCTCGCCGAGGGGGATGCGGCCCACGCCCTCCTCGAGCTCGGCCCTCGCCCGCCCCCCCGACACGTCGTAGTAGGTGTAGGAGCCGTCCTCCGCGCGGCAGCGCAGGAGGGCGTCCATGCCGAGGAGCGCGGCCTTCTCCCCGCCGGGGATCGCGATCTCGAGGTCCCTCGCGTCGGCCAGCGCCAGGAGGCAGGAGGCGGTGATGAAGGGGTTGGAGTACTCGTGGAACCAGGAGCCGTCCTCCTCCTGCAGGGAGACCAGCTGCTCCCCGCAGGCCGCGATCGCCGGCCGCAGCGCGCCGGCATCGTCGGGCCGCAGCTCGAGCCAGCGGCAGAGGAAGCGCAGGCGGTAGAGGTGGGCCCAGACGATCTCGTCGGAGTCCTCGGGGTTCACGCGCGCCGGGTCGACGGCGCAGCGGCGGGCGGCGAGCAGGGCCGCCTCGACCGCCGCCTCTCCCGGGTGGCGCGCGGCGCGCTCGAGGAGCGCGGTGCCCGCGAGCGCGGTCACCGCCGCGTACACGTTGGGCAGGGAGTCCGCCCCGCCGAAGTCGTACTGGGAGTCCTCGAAGCCCCCGCCCTCGCGCTGCATGGCGAGCAGGAAGCCGACGCTCCGCTCCCACAGCTCCTCCTCGGTGAAGGCGCCGGGCCGCGCCCGGGTCCCGTGCTCGCCGAACTCCCAGGCGGCCGGCTCGGGCGGGCAGTAGGTCTCGAAGCCGCGCACGAAGGGCCCCAGGCCCTCGCGCTCCATGGCCGCCTTGGCGGCCAGCGGGTGATCCGGCGCGCTCGCGGCGAGCTGCGCCCAGACCCGATCGGCCTCCGCCTCCCGCCGGCAGCGGTGCAGGCCCGCCCCCAGGAGCCACAGCGCCTCGGCGCGGTCGGCCGCGCTCAGGCCCGCGGTCTCGGCCTCGAGATCGAGCGACCCCTCGGCCCGAGGGAGCTCGTGGAGGAAGCGCCGGCCGACGTCCGGATCGAGGAAGCCCGGATGGGGCGAGCTCGCGGGCGCCGGCTCGACCACCCCCAGGTGGATCTCGAGGAAGGCCGTGAACCAGCTCGGGTGGAAGGTGGTCAGCTCGTCCAGCCGGGCGAGCTCCTGCCCCTCGGGATCGAGCAGCAGCAGGCCGGGCTCGATGAACTCGATGCGCTGCAGGCCGCGCTCGCGGCTGATCCTCCGGCTCGGCTTCAGCCGCAGGGGGATGGTGCGCTCCTCGAGCAGGGCCACCACGCGAGGCCAGGAGAAGGGCCCGGCCATGGCGTAGTGGTCGATCAGGTCCCGCCGGTCCATGGGCGATCCGGAGATCGTCGGGACGTACCAGAGGACCGGCTTCCCGCTGGCCTGCGCCTCCTCCAGGGCGGCGTCCAGGTCCGTGCGCCAGGCGATGGCGTGCCCGGCCCGCGCGGCCGCCTCCGAGGGTTTGGGGCGGTCGCGGCGGAACGAGCCCTGCGCGGCCGCGGGGCAGGTCCAGAGGGCGAGGGCGAGGGCGATCAGGAGGCTGTGCATAATTCGAAGCGCCCGGCAGACGAGCATCCGCGACTCCTTCCGATCCGGGCCCTGCGGAATTCGCGTTTGACGGATTCCATACCGGGCACCCTACCCCGCCCGGAGCTCCAGGAAGAGGCTCGAGCCTCCGACCTCGGTGAGCTCCCAGCGGACGCCCAGGGAGCGGGCCAGGGAGGCGAGCTCCGGGGCCGCGAGGGTGCGGGCGCGGAAGCCGTCCCGGCAGGCGATGACGCCCTCGCCGGTGGCCTCCTCGTCGATCGGCCCGAGGAGGCCCTCCGCGGCCTGCAGGCGGAACCAGGCCAGGCGCTCCTCCCAGAAGCCCTCGGCGTAGGTCGAGAGCAGGACCGGAGCGCCGGGGCGGGCGACCCGCAGGGCCTCGGCGGCGAGGCGCGCGGGCTGGACCCCCAGGGTCGAGACGCCGTTCTGGACGCAGGCCACCGCGTCGAAGGAGGCCGCGCGGAAGCCCAGGCGGGCGGCGTCCATCTCGAGCAGGTTGCAGGAGCCCGAGAGCTCGGCCCGGGCCAGCTCCAGGCTGGCGCGGGAGAGGTCGATGCCCACCCGCCGGCCGGCGAGGCCCGCGAGCCCGCGCAGGACCCGGCCGAAGCCGCAGCCCAGCTCGAGGACCGACCCGCCGGGCCGCAGGCGCGATCGCAGGTGCTCGATCTCGGCCTCGAGGTAGCCCTGCACCGCCGGCGGGGCGATCTCGTAGCAGCGCCTCAGGCGCTCGGCCGACAGCTTCTCGGCGTAGTACTCGCGCACGGGCCTCCTTTGCGGCCCGGAGAGGGTACCAGGGCGGGTGCACCCCGCGCCCGGGCGGGGACGACTGAAGCCACGGGCCTTCCTTGCCGATGGATCCCTCCAGGGGCCAATATGGCCCCCGTCCAGCCGAGACGAGCCGTGACCACCCGATTCCTCGACGCCTGCAGCGGCTGCGGCCTGCAGTACGACGTCTCGAACCTCGAGCCGGGCAGCCCGGTTCGCTGCACCTGCGGGGAGCGCTTCGCGGTGCGGCACCGCCAGCCCCACTCCCCGCGGGCCCTGCGCTGCTCGAGCTGCGGGGGCGACCTCCAGGCGGGCGCCAGCAAGTGCTCGTACTGCGAGGCCGAGGTGACCCTGGACGAGCGGCGCCTGGCCGAGATCTGCCCGGCCTGCTACGCCCGCGCGATGAAGGGCGCCGGCTTCTGCATGGAGTGCGGGGTCGCCATCCAGCCCCAGTCCCTGGTCGCCTTGAGGGAGGACGTCCGCTGCCCCCGCTGCCGGGGCGAGCTGCGGGCGCGGATCGTCGGGGAGAGCTCGATCGTCGAGTGCGGCGGCTGCGGCGGCCTCTGGCTCCCGCCGCAGGCCTTCGAGGTCCTGGTCGAGGACGCGGACCGCAAGTCGATCTCCCCCGAGTGGCTGGGCGCCCTGCCCAAGCCGCAGCAGGTCGACCAGGAGGAATCGGTGCGTTACCTGCCCTGCCCCACCTGCGGCGACTTCATGAACCGCCGCAACTTCGGCGGCAGATCGGGCATCATCATGGACGTGTGCCGCGAGCACGGGCTGTGGCTCGACCACCGCGAGCTCGAGCGCATCGTGCAGTTCATCCAGGAGGGCGGGCTGCAGCGCCAGCGGACCCTGGAGGCCGAGCGGGCGCGAGCGCGCGCCGCGCGGCCCACGACGAGCTCCTTCCCGGACGACGGCGGCCAGCCCATCCTGCCCCTGGGCAGCTCGGCGTACGACTCGGTCCTCGTCACCGGCCTGCGCGCCCTGGCGGTGGCTTTGCGCTCGCTCTTCGTCCGCTTCTAGGCGGGCTCAGAGGTCGAAGAGGACGGTCTGGTCCTCGCCGATCAGCTATGCTGTAGGATCGAGGCGTCGCGGCAGTCAGGACCAAGGAGAAGAATGGCGAAGCAGGCTCCGAGCGGCGTGCACGAGGCCGCGCAGAGGCTCCGGGATCTCCTGGACCTGCGAACGGGCCCATCCAAGGCGCTCGCCGCCGTGCTCCTCGCGATCATCGCTCTGCCCGACACGGCCCTCGCCCAGGGCCTCTCCGGCCAGGTCAACCGCGCCATCGAGCGCGGCGTCGAGAACCTGCGCGAGACCCTGCCGCCCGAGGGCTGGGGCGACGATCCCTGGGCCGACGGCCTGGCGTCGCTCCACCTGCTCACCTTCCTGAAGTCCGGCGTGCCGCCGGGCGATCCCGACGTGATGCGGTGTCTCGAGTGGGCGCGGCAGAGGGCTCACCACCGGACCTATAGTTCCGGCATCCGGCTCATGGCCCTGGACGCCCTCGGGCGCAAGAGCCGCACCGATCTGGGCGCCGAGATCCGCGAGGGCGCGCAGTGGCTGGTCGAGACCTGGCTCGACGGCTCGGGCCTGTGGAGCTACGGCCACGACCTGGAGCACGGCAACGAGGGCGACCTCTCCAACACGCAGTACGCCGTGCTGGGATTGTGGACGGCCCGGCGGCACGGCTTCGAGGTGTCACCCGATCTGTGGGAGCGGCTGGCGCAGGCGGTCGAGTCCTTCCAGGCCGCGGACGGCGGCTTCACCTACGTGGGCGCCGGCGAGTCCACCGGCAGCATGACGACGGCCGGGATCTTCGTCCTCTCGGTCTGCGCCGAGGAGCTGGAGAAGGCCGGCGAGGGCCGGTCCCGTGCCAAACGAAGGGTCGCCGGCATCCGCGATTCCATCGAGCGGGGCTGGGAGCACCTGACCCGCCGCTTCGACCCCTCGGGCAACCCCATCGGGCCGGTGGCGCTCACGCCGCTGCACCACCTCTACTACCTCTACGGCCTGGAGCGGGCCTGCGCCCTCGAGGACCGGCGCAAGGTCGGCGAGCGGGACTGGTACCACGAGGGCGCGACCTGGCTGGTGCGCAACCAGCTCGATCACGGCGGCTGGGAGGAGGGCTCGCCCGACACCTGCTTCGCCCTGCTCTTTTTGCGGCGCGCGACCTTCTCGACCGTGGGCGCCGGCGATCCGGAGCCGGACGAGACCGCTCCCGAGGCCCGCGCCGCGCCGCTCCCCCCCGCGCAGGGCGTCCCCTTCCTCGAGAGCTGGCTGGTGCTCGGCCCCTTCGAGGATCGGGACGACACCGCCCTGGAGAAGCCGCTCTTCGACGAGCCCAGGGCCGATCCCGCCAAGGGCCGCACGGCGAAGCGGCGCCGGTGGACTCCCTACCGCAGCCCGGGCAACTTCGTCGATCTCGCCCGCGCCGTGGGGGCCGAGGAGCACGCGCTGGCCTACGCCTGTGCCCGCCTCCGCGTGGAGGAGCCGGTGGAGGCGGCCCTCTGGTTCGGGAGCGACGACGGCGCCCGCATCTGGTTGGACGGGAAGCTGGTGCACGACCAGCACAACCGCTTCGACGGCCTCGCGGAGGCGGAGGGCGCGGACGCCCACCTGATCCCGGTCCACCTCTCGGCCGGGACCCACCGCCTGCTGGTCAAGGTCTCCAACTTCGTCGGGGGCTGGGGCTTCTTCCTGCGCCTCGCTCGCCCCGACGGCTCGGCCATCGAGGGAATGGTGCCCTTCGCCGACCGCGGCGGTCCCGGCGAGCTGGAGCGCCTCGACGCGGCGGCCGCCGCGCCCGACCTCGGGGCGATCCTGAAGGCCCTGGACCTCGACCGTCGCCCGCGCTGCGCCTTCGACTCGACGGAGGACCTGGACCGGGTCCTGATCGCCAACGACGCCTCGCTGGAGCCCGGCCTCTGGCACGAGGAGGTGATCGAACTCGAGGGGCCGCGCCCGGCCCTGGGGGTCACCGGCTTCCTCGACCTGCGGCCGATCGACCCCGAGCGTCCCCTGCGCATCTACCGCAAGCTCCGCAATCCCGGCAAGCGCTTCCGCGTCCTGGCCCGGGTGGCGGCCTCGCACCCGGTCTACCGCACGGCCGGGGACTGGCACGCCCGCCTGGGGATCTACGACGGGACCGAGACCTGGTTCGAGCCCCGCCGCATCGGCGCGCCCGGGGCCGCGGACGAGACCAGCTGGATCGAGGTCGAGGCCGAGGTCGAGGGATGCGAGGGCCGCGAGATCCTGCTCGTCCTCGAGTGCGCCATCGACCCGCGAGCTCATCCCGAGGACTGGCCCGACAAGCGCGCCTTCGTGGACGAGCTGTCGGTGAGGTAGCGGGCTCAGCGGAGGCGGATCTTCCAGGTGACGTCGGGGGACGAGTACTCGTCCTCCCGCGGGTGAAGCGCGCCACCGTCATCCACGCAGTCGAGCCCGATCGACCAGATGCGGATCACCCCGCCCGGCTCGACACGTGTGCGAAGGGGCCGGCCGCTGAAGGGATCGGTGGTGGAGGCAGCGAGATCGATGGCTGCGTCGATGCCCTCGCGGTAGGCGAAGAGGGCGACCTGGGCGATGCGCAGCCGGGCGTCGAGCTCCGTGGCGAGCTCGATCGCCCGAGGCGAAGGAGGAGTCGGCATGCCCGGATTCACCAGGCAGCTGTAGGGCCTGTCCCGGTCCTCCCTCCATTGCGCGAGCGGGGTGGAGACCTTCCAGTACGGCGTCCTCGTGAAGAAGATAGCCTTCTCGAAGTCGTCCAGAGTCTGCGCATGGTCGAAGGGAAGAGCCACCGCGAACACGATCCGATCCAGCCAGGTCGCGCAGTCCAGCGACTCGCGCAGCTCCCCTTCGCCAAGTCGGTGGAAGCGGGCAAACCTGTGGTTACCGATGGCTCGGTCGCACCTGAGAGCCCAGAGCAAGGTGCCGCGAGCATCGGCCCGACGCACGAGCTCCTCGATCGCGCCCAGATCGCGCCCCGGGGACAGGTAGGACAGGGCCGTCCGCAGCCCGCCCAGAGCGACACTCGTGCTGAACTGATAGAAATCGAAATCGATGATCGAAGGGAGGCCCTCGGCGAGGCCGGCCAGGCACAGGGACGCCCGGATGCGGTCGATGCCGGACTCCTCCCGGCCCTCGGCGATCTCGTGCAGGGCCGTTGCCCAGTCGAGGCCGTCCAGGAGGGGAATCAGCCCCAAGGAGCGGTAGTCCGGGAAGCACCCGGCCGAACTCATGTACTCCTGGACCGCGAGCTCGCAGTCCAGTCTGGCCATGCGGCAGGCATCGAGCCCGAGGGCGGCGATGGGCTCGCCTCCCAGCGCGGCGACCCGAAGCGCGGTGAGTTGGCAGTCTGAGAGGGCCGAGTCGGGTTCCGGATCCGTCAGGACATCCCACAGGTCATCCCAGAAGTTCCCGGCATCGTCCGGCGACCCGTAGCAGACGTTCAGCTCCTCCAGGCCAGCGGCATGCTCCGCAGTGAACCCTCCCGCCCTAGCGAGATCGAGGAGCTCCTCGAACATGTAGGGGTCCATGAGGCAGTCCACGTCCCAGGGCAGCTCGATCTCCCCGGCCTCCGCGAGCCACGCCGTCGGATCCTCCCCCGGTCCCACCGGCTCGAAGACGATGTCCTCGGGCAGCACCGGATCCCCTGCCGCGCGGATTCGCTCCAGGGCAGCGTTCACCCGGTAGCGGCCGACGACGTGCAGGGCGAGGAGGCCCATGACGACGACGAGCAGCAGCGACCCGATCAGGACCGTCCGCAGCGTTATGCGGCGGCGGCGGATCCACGGCGCCTTGCGGTCGGGCTCGGACACGCGCCCCCTACGGCCTCCGGAATCGGAGCATGTAGTTCTCCTCCATCCCCTCGATCTCGGGCTCGTCCTCGAAGACGAAGCCGGCCTCCTCGATCTCGACGATGAACTCCTCCTTGCCCGCCCGGACGTGGCGCAGGGTCCACTCGCGGCTCTCGCCGGCGACGCGCTCGAGGTCCACCACGATCAGCCGGCCGCCCGGACGCAGGGCGCGGTGCAGGCTGGCCAGGGTCGAGCGGGGGTACTCGAAGTGGTGGTAGGTGTCGCAGGTGAAGACCAGGTCGATCGAGCCGTCGGCCAGCTCCGCGGAGCGGTCGGTGCACAGGACGGTCTCGACCCGATCCAGCCCCTCGTCGCGGATGCGCTCGTCCATGTACCCGACCATCTTGGGCGCGATGTCCACCGCGAACACCCGGCCCGTCGGGCCGACGCCCGCCGCCAGGGGGGCCAGGAAGAGGCCCGTGCCCGCGCCCACGTCGGCCACCGCCGTGCCGGGGGCCAGATCGAGAGCCTCGACGATGCCCTCGCGCAGGGCGAAGATCTCGCGCGACTCGCCCTCGAAGGTCCGCACCCAGCGCGCCACGTCGGTCTCGATGTCCAGATAGCCGTCGTTGATCCCCGGCTTGACGCTGCGCTCCTCGTCCACCGATGGACGATCGGGAGGCGGCTCGAGGACCACCGCGGGCACGCCGGCCTCGCGGGCCAGGCGCTCGAGCTCGGGGAGCTCGCGCCCGCGGATCCCGGCCAGCTTCGCGAGCTCGGCGTCGACCGCGGCGAAGAGCTCGTCGCGCACCGCGACGGCCTGGGCGGTGGGCGCGAAGTCCCCCACCGACACGGAGTTGGCCAGGCCGGCCAGCTTGTCGTCCAGGCGGATGGGGAAGTTCAGGGGGTCCTGCGGGCCCTCGCTCTTGGTCTGGTAGAGGGCCTCCTCGATCGCGCCGAGCCGCTGGCGCAGCTCCTCGGCGATCTCCCGGACGGTGGCCGTCTCCTGCGCCTCGCCGGCCCGCTCCACCAGGCCGGCGAGCTCGCCTCGGGCCCGGCGGATGGCGCGGATCTCGCGGTGGATGCGCGTGAGCTGGTCGCGGACCTCGATGAGGAAGCGGCGCTGCGCCCGGTAGTCCTCGAGGGTCGCGCTGCTGCGCGGATCCGTCCGCACCCAGAAGGGCATGGCCCGGCTCCACCCCCCCACCACCAGCCGGGCCCGGTAGCGCCCGGGCGCGGCCCGCGGCCCGCGCGGGTTGCGGTTCCACAGGACCATCCCCTCGAAGCCCTCGGCGGGCGGGTAGCGCAGGTCCCAGGCGAAGCGGTTCAGGCCCGCCTCGGCCGGGAGCCGTCGGGGATCCGGGCCCAGGTGGGCGGGGTGCTCGGCCGGCTCGCCCTCGGCCGGGTCGGGCTCGCGGACGAAGGCCCGGATCGGCGTTCCGTCCGCCTCCATGATCGCGAGCGTGACCTCGACCCCGGGCGCGGGCTCCTCGGCCAGCCAGTAGGAGAAGAGCACCCCCGGCTGGGGATTCGTGCCCCGCTGCCGCGGCTCCTCGACGCGCCGTCCCCCGGCGCGGAGGCCCGGTCGGGGGCCGAAGAGGTGGTTGCCTCCCTCGAAGTCCGGGCCGAGCTGGTGGAGCACGCTCAGGTCGTCGAGGATCCAGAAGCCCCGGCCCTGGGTCGCCGCCACGAGATCGCCGTCCTTCACCGCCAGGTCGGTGATCGGGACCACCGGCAGGTCGAGCTGCATGGGCCGCCAGCTCTCCCCGTCGTCGAAGGAGACGTACGCGCCACGCTCGGTGCCGGCAAAGAGCAGGCCGCGCCGATCGGGGTCGGCGCGGATCACGCGGGTGAAGTGCGCGGGATCGATGCCCTGGACGATGGGCGTCCAGCTGCGCCCCCAGTCCTCGGTCCGCCACAGGTAGGGCCGGAAGTCGTCCGACTTGTAGCGCGTGCCCGCGACGTAGAGGCCGCCGGGCTCGAAGGGGTGGGCCTCGATGCTGTTGAGCTGCATCCAGGGAGGCAGGCCCGGCGGGGTGACGTCCTCCCAGCTCTCGCCCGCGTCGCGCGAGAGGTGCAGCCGCCCGTCGTCCGAGCCGGTCCACAGCACGCCCGCCTCGTGAGGCGACTCGAGGGCGGCGAAGATCGTGGCGTAGTACTCGACCCCGGTGTTGTCCCCGGTGATGGGTCCGCCCGAGGGCAAGAGGGTCGAGGGATCGGCGCGGGTGAGGTCCCCGCTGATGGCCTCCCAGCGCGCCCCCCCGTCGTCGCTCCTGAACAGCACGTTGGCCGCGGCAAAGATGCGGTCCGGGTCGTGGGGCGAGAAGAAGAGCGGGAAGTTCCACTGGAAGCGGTAGCGCAGCTCGCCCGCGCCCCAGCCCATGGGGTTGTCGGGCCAGACGTGGACCATCCGCCGCTCGCCGCTGGCGTGGTCGAGGCGCTCGAGGTAGCCGCCGTAGGAGCCCCCGAACACCAGGTCGGGCCGGCCCGGCCGCGCCACCACGTGGCCGCTCTCGCCCCCGGCGGTGGGCTCCCAGTCGCGCTCGCCGATGGAGCCGGAGCGGACCGAGCGCGAGCGGATGCGCAGGGACGAGTTGTCCTGCTGCCCGCCCAGCAGGCGGTAGGGAAAGTCGTCGTCGGTGGAGACCCGGTAGATCTGCGCCGTGGGCTGGTTGTCCTGCGGAGACCAGCTGCGGCCGCCGTCGAAGCTCACGTTGGCGCCGCCGTCGTTGGACTCGATCATCCGCCGGGGATCCTCGGGCGCGATCCACAGGTCGTGGTTGTCGCTGTGAGGGGTCGACACCCGGGTGAAGCTCTGGCCGCCGTCCACCGAGCGGTGGAAGCCCACGTTGGTGACGTAGACCGTCTCCGCGTCGCGCGGGTCGGCGAAGATGCGCGAGTAGTACCAGGCCCGCTGGCGCAGGGAGCGGTCGGCGCTGGTGCGCTTCCAGGTCTCGCCGCCGTCGCGCGAGCGGAAGACCCCGCCCTCCTCGGCCTCGATCACGGCGTAGAGGTTCTCGGGATCGGCGGGCGAGACCGCGATGCCTATGATGCCCAGGGGACCGTCGGGCAGGCCGGGGTTGTTCGTGAGCTCGGCCCACTCGTCGCCGCCGTCGGTGGACTTCCACAGGCTGGAGCCCTCGCCCCCGCTCTCGAGGCTCCAGGGGGTGCGCCTCACCCGCCACATGGCGGCGTAGAGGATCCGGGGGTTGGTCGGGTCCAGGGCGAGGTCGACCGCGCCGACCTCGGCGCTGACGAAGAGCACCCGCTCCCAGCTCTCGCCGCCGTCCGCGGTGCGGTAGACCCCGCGCTCCTCGCTGGGGCCGAAGAGGTGTCCCAGGCAGGCGGCCCATACGCGATCGGGGTCGCGGGGGTGGATGCGGATGCGCGGCACGTGCCGCGAGTCCGCCAGCCCGACGTGCCGCCAGGTCTTGCCGGCGTCGTCGGAGCGCCAGATCCCGTCGCCGTGGGAGACGTTGCCGCGCACGGTCTTCTCGCCGCCGCCCACCCAGACCACGTTGGGGTCCCATTCGGACACCGCCACCGCGCCGATCGAGCCGCCGAAGAAGCCGTCGGAGACGTTGTCCCAGCGCCGGCCGCCGTCGGTCGTCTTCCACACCCCGCCGCCGCAGGCGCCGAAGTAGTAGAGGTTCGGCTCGCCCGGCACCCCGGCCACCGCGGCCGATCGGCCGCCGCGCCAGGGTCCCACCTCGCGCCAGTGGAGGGCTTCGAAGCGGGTCTGGTCGAAGTGGGGTGCTCGGGTCTGGGCAGGGAGACTGGGGAGGAGGAGACCGAGCAGGAGGAGGGCGAAGGAGGGGAGGGTGAGTGAGCGCGGCATGGTAGGGCCCTTGGTTGAGGGCGGTCATTGTAGGGCTTGCGGCCTCGTCTGGCCCTGACGGGAGGCCGACGGGATTCCTGCCCCCATGGGTGATTCCTGTGGGCGTGGGGCCGCGACCGAGGCGGACGTGAGGGGTGTACTCGGCGCGCGCCCGCGGAGCGGGCGCGGCCTCGTTACAGCCTCCCGGGACGCCCACGGGGTTCCTGCCCCCACGAGCGATGGCTCCAACCGTGAGGCATGGCCTGCGCAACTACGGCGTCGGACGGTTCGACCGATGATCACG
>CAZTTG010000094.1:0-24480 GCA_964615935.1 uncultured Planctomycetaceae bacterium
GTCCCGCGCCGAGAGCAGGGCCAGCAGCATCCAGCCGCTGATGATCGCGCTGTCCCGCGGCTTCGCGCCGTCGACTCCCCAGGCCCCGCTGGGATTGCGTAGGTCGAGGATGGCGCGAACGGCCTTGCGACAGGCGGGGTCCAGACCGCGCTTCGGCGAGAAGTAGTGCGCCTCGCACAGGGCCAGGGTCGCGAGGGCGTGGCCGTGCAGGAGGGCTTCGCCCTCGGCCTCGCCGATGATCCCCGTCTCCGGGTCCTGCTGCCCCAGAAGCCACTCGACCGCCCGCGCGGCGTTCTCGTGGAACACGCCGCCATCCAGGGTGGCGCCGTCCCCCAGGAGGCCGAAGACGGCGAGGCCGGTCACCGCCACGTCGTAGTCCGCCCGGCCGGCGCCGTCGGACTCCCTCCCCTCGGGATCGTGCTTGGCGAAGCCGTCGGCGTCCCAGCGGCCGTCCTCGTCCTGGTGGGCGATCAGCCAGGGCTCGCCCTCCCCGGGGCAGCGGACGCACACGTCGCCGCCCTCCGGGAGGGGCGCGGTCGGACTCGCGAGGGTCAGGCAGGGGATCAGCAGGAGGATCGCGCTCTTCATGTCGGCTCCCAGGGCTCGGCCGGGCAACGGACCGCCCCCGAGCCGGTTCACGGCCGACCCGATTTCTCCGCCCGCCTGCGGGCCCGAGAGCTCAATCGTTGGTGACCTTGTAGACCTCGTCGCGCTCGCGGGCCTGATCGATGACCTTCAGGCCGATCGCGTCGCCCGCTCGAGCCACCTCGACCGCCTTGCCGTCGATCTGGATGGAGTCGACGTGCTGGCTGAAGTCGCTGGTGCTCCCCCGGACGCGGATCACGTCCCCGGCGCGCAGCTCGCCCTCGGCGAGCTGGATCGCGGCCACGCCGATGTTGCCGTAGTAGTGGATGACGACGCCGATCTTCTGCTCCGCCATGGTCTCCGTCCTTCCCGGCCTCGGAGGAGGCCGCTCTCAACCCGTGCGGTCCTCGCGTCGTTCCGCCATGCTAATCCAGCTCGTCCCCGGCCGCACCGATTCGCGGCCGGCGGGCGGTTTTCCCGCATTCGGGCCCCGGGAAGCGGCTGGCCGGGCCGCGAGGGCCCTCCTATGCTGGGCGCTTTCCCGATCATGAGCGCCGTCCCGGCGCAGAGGACCCGGACCATGGCGAGGTGGATTGGCGTGGCGGCCCTGTTCCTGACTTCCTGCACGAGCCTCTGGGGGGCGAGCGACGAGGAGGGCTTCGGCGCGGTCGGGCTGCGCTGCGAGCACCGCCGCGATCCGATGGGGATCGACGCGGCGCCGCCGCTGCTCTCCTGGAAGCTGGTCGAGCCCGATCCCCGGGTCCGCGGCCAGGTGCAGATCGCCCGGCAGATCCTGGTGGCCAGCAGCCCCGAGATCCTGGCCGAGGGTCGCGGGGACCTGTGGGACTCGGGTCGGGTGGTCTCGGACCGGACCCGGGACGTCGAGTACGGCGGGAGGAAGCTCGTCTCGGGTCAGCGCTGCTTCTGGAAGGTGCGCGTGTGGGACCGCGAGGGCCGGCCCTCGGCCTGGAGCGAGCCGGCCCGATGGTCGATGGGCCTGCTGGACCCCTCCGACTGGAAGGCCCGCTGGATCGGCCACGACGCGCCCCTGCAGCGCGAGGACGAGCTGCCCCGTCTGGACGGGGCGCAGTGGATCTGGCTGGAGGCGGATCCCCCCCTGAACGCGCCCGCCGGACAGAGGGCCTTCAGCGCGCGCTGGGATCTCCCCGACGACCTCGAGATCGAGGGCGCGCAGATGGTCGTCACCGTGGACGACCGCCTGGAGCTCTTCGTCAACGGCCGCGCCGTGAGGATCCCCTCGAGCGAGCGCCACTCCTGGAAGACCGTCTCGGTCGTCGACCTGCGCGAGCTCCTGCGGCCCGGGGCCAACGAGCTGGGCATCCTCGCCGAGAACGTCACCCAGGGACCCGCGGGCCTGATCGCTCGCCTGGTGGTGACGACGAGCTCGGGCGAGGGGTTCGAGCTCGTCACCGACGACGACTGGCTCTGCACCGACGAGGTGCCCGAGGACTGGCGCGGCGAGGCGCCCGTGGACGCGCCCTGGCCCGCCTGCCGAATCCTGGTGCCCTTCGGGGCCGAGCCCTGGGGCCAGCTCGAGCCGGGCGGGCTCTTCCTGCCTCCCCCTCGCTACCTGCGCACCGAGTTCGCCGCCCGCGCGCCGGTCTCTCGGGCCACCCTCTACGCCTCGGCCCTGGGTCTGTACGAGGTGCACCTCAACGGCGAGCGCGTGGGCGAGGACTCCTTCACGCCGGGATGGACCGACTACGAGAAGCGGGTCTACTACAACACCTACGACGCGACCGAGCTCGTCCGCGAGGGCGCCAACGGCATCGGCGCGGTCCTGGCCGACGGCTGGTACGCGGGCCACGTGGGCTTCGGCCACCGCCGGCACCACTACGGCGAGAAGACGCGGGCGCTGGTCCAGCTCGAGATCGAGTACGAGGACGGCACCCGCGAGACCGTGGCCAGCGGGGCGGACTGGAAGACCTCGCTGGGCCCCCTGCTCGAGGCCGACCTGCTCATGGGCGAGGCCTTTGACGCCCGCCGCGAGATGCCCGGCTGGGACCGAGCCGGTTTCGACGACTCGGACTGGCAGCCGGTGGAGGTCGGGGCCGAGCACGAGGCGTCGCTCGAGCCCTACCCGGCCCAGACCGCGGGCCCCATCGCCACCTTCGAGCCGGTGGAGATCACCGAGCCCCTCCCGGGGACCTGGGTCCTGGACCTGGGGCAGAACTTCGCCGGGGTCGTGCGCCTGAAGGTCCGCGGCGAGCCGGGCCAGCGCATCGTGCTGCGCCACGCCGAGCGGCTGGCCGAGGACGGCACGATCTACACCGAGAACCTGCGCGCGGCCCGGGCCACCGACACCTACGTGTGCCGCGGCGGCGGCCTGGAGACCTGGCAGCCGCGCTTCACCTTCCACGGCTTCCAGTACGTGGAGGTCACCGGGCTCTCCGAGCCGCCGACCGCGGAGACGATCACCGGCGTGGCCCTGGGCTCGCGCACGCCCCCGGTGGGCCGCTTCCAGTGTTCCGAGCCCATGCTGGAGCAGCTCTTCAGCAACATCCACTGGACCCAGCGCATGAACTTCATCGACATCCCCACCGACTGCCCCCAGCGCGACGAGCGCCTGGGGTGGACCGGGGATGCGCAGATCTACGTGCGCACCGCCGCTGCCCTGTGCGACGTGCAGGCCTTCTTCGGCAAGTGGCTGGTGGACCTGGCCGACGCCCAGCGCGAGGACGGCCAGTTCCCCTCGGTGGCGCCGCTGAAGTGCGCCGGCTCGGACGGCGGGCCGGCCTGGTCGGACGCGGGGACCATCTGCCCCTGGACCATCTACGAGGTCTACGGCGACCGGCGCCTTCTCGCGCGGCACTACGAGGGCATGAAGCGCTACCTGGCCTTCTGCGAGGGGCGCTGCGACGAGGAGCTCCTGCCGCCGGAGAAGTTCCACTGCTACGGCGACTGGGTCAACATCGACGCCGACACCCCCAAGGACCTGATCTACACCGCCTACTTCGCGCACAGCGCGCGGCTCACGGCGAGGAGCGCCGAGGCCCTGGGCCTCGCGGAGGAGGCCGCGCGCTACGAGGCCCTCTTCCAGCGCATCGCCCAGGCCTTCAACCAGGCCTACGTCCAGGGCGACGGCCGCATCGGGGCCAACACCCAGTGCGGCTACGTCCTGGCCCTGGCCTTCGACCTGGTGGCGGGCGAGCGCCGCGAGCAGGCCGCGGCCTTCCTGCTGGAGGCGCTGGAGCGCCGCGACTGGCACCTGTCCACGGGTTTCGTGGGCACCAAGGACCTGATGCTGGTCCTCTCCAAGATCGGCCGCGACGACGTGGCCTGGCGCCTGATCCTGAACCGCACCTTCCCCTCCTGGGGCTTCTCCATCGAGCACGGCGCCACCACCATCTGGGAGCGCTGGAACGGGTGGACGCCGGAGGAGGGCTTCGCCACCCCGGGCATGAACTCCTTCGCGCACTACTCCTTCGGGGCGGTGGGTCAGTGGATGTTCGACACCATCGGCGGGATCGACGCGGCCCGGCCGGGCTTCGATGAGATCCGGATCCGGCCGCGGCCGGGCGGGGGGCTCACCTGGGCCAAGACCCGCTACGACTCGGTGCACGGGCCCATCGCGACGCACTGGCGGCGCGAGGGCGGGGGGCTGAGGCTCGACGTGACGATTCCCCCCAACACCCGCGCGGTGGTGCACGTCCCGGCCCTGGCGGCCGAGGGAGTGACCGAGGGGGGCGAGCCGGTGGAGAGGGCCGAGGGGCTGAAGCCGCTCGGGTTCCGGGACGGGGCGGCGGTCTTCGAGGTGGGGTCGGGGCGGTACTCGTTCCGGTCGCGGGTCGAGTAGGATCACGCGGAGTACGGCGGCGGTCGTGCGACCGGGCGGAGGCTCGGAGCGCCCCGGCGAACCGCTCCTCCAACCGCGAGGCGTGGGCCCACGCCAGTGCAGTCCCGACGGTTCTCCCCACCTGGTATCTCCCACCCTGCCCGAGCCCTCACCCTGGGCCGAGGACCTCCCCGCGCGGCAAACTTGCCGCGCCGGCGCCGAGTGGCGCCGTAACGCCACGCTCGGTGCGCGCGGCGCACCGAGCATGTGGCGTGACCATCGGCCGAACCGTCCGACGCCGCAGTCCCGTGGGCCACGCCTCACGGCAACAGGAATCGCTCGTGGGGGCAGGAACCCCGCGGGCGTCCCGGGAGGCTGTGACGAGGCCGCGCCCGCTCCGCGGGCGCTCGCCGAGTAGACCGCTCACGTCTGCCGTTGCTCCGGCCCCCGCCTCAGCCGGCACCAAACTCCCGACAGGGAAAGCTGCGCGCGATTGCGGCCCGGGCCTCGGCCAGGTCCTTGAAGGCGCCGGCCTGGATCGCCTGCAGGCACACGTTCCCAAGCGCCGTGGCCTCCACCGGCCCGGCGCGGACCGGCAGGCCGGAGGCGTCGGCGATGGCCTGGTTCAGGAAGTCGTTCTGGCTACCCCCCCCGACGACGTGCACGCCCGACAGGGAGCGCCCGGTCACCTCCCGAAGCCGCTCCAGGATCTGCGCCGTGCGCCGGGCGATGGACTCCAGGATCAGCCTCGCCAGGGCCGCCGGGTCCTCGGGCGCGCGCGCTCCGCGCTCCTCCAGGTGAGCGCGCACCTCGGCCACCATGTCCTCGGGGTGCAGGAAGCGCAGGTCGTCCGGGTCGATGAGAGCCTCCGGCGACGGGCTCGCGGCCACGCGGCGGAGGAGCTCGGCGTGGTCGAGGTCCAGGCCCCGACTCCGCCACACCTCGCGGCAGGACTCCAGGATCCACAGCCCCGCGCAGTTCACCAGGAAGCGCGTCGTGCCGAAGACCCCGGCCTCGTTGGTGAAGCCGCCCTCCATCGCCTCCTCGCTCAAGACGGGCTCGGGGGCCTCGATGCCCACGAGGGACCAGGTGCCCGAGGACACGAAGGCCCAGCCCTCCTCCAGGGGCGTGGCCGCCACCGCGCTGGCGGTGTCGTGCGCGGCCGGGCAGACCACCGGGACCGCTCCCAGGCCGAGCTCCTCCGCCAGCGCGGGCTTCAGTCTCCCCAGGAGCGTGCCCGGGCCCACCAGCTCGGGCATCACCTCGCCCGGCACGCCCACCGCCTCGAGCAGGCCGCGGTCCCAGGTCCGCGAGCGCGCCTCCAGGGCCATGGAGGTGCTGGCGATGGTGAGCTCGCCGCTCCGGCTGCCGCACAGGAGGTGGTGGATCAGGTCGGGCATCATCAGGAGGGTGGCGGCCTCCTCGGGCCACTCCCCCTGCCGCACCTGGGCCAGGAGCTGGACCAGGGTGTTGAAGGGCTGGAACTGGATTCCGGTCCTCGCGTAGAGCTCCGCGCGGGGCACGAGCGCGTGGAGCTCCTCGAGCATCCCGTCCGTGCGCGGGTCGCGGTAACGCACCGGGTCGGCGAGCAGCCGGCCCTCGGCGTCGATCAGGCCGAAGTCCACGCCCCAGGTGTCCACCCCGATGCTCGCGAGCTCGCCGGCGCGCTCGCCCGCCAGGGCCAGGCCGCGCGCGACCTCCGCGAACATGGCCCCCAGCGACCAGCGGTCCCGGCCGCCGCCCTGGCAGGTGGGCTGGACGAAGCGGTGCACCTCGTCGAGCGCGATGGCCTCGCCCTCCACGCGCCCCAGGATGACCCGGCCGCTGCCGGCCCCCAGGTCCACCGCCGCGAAGGCCGGGCCGCTCACGGCACGATCCCCCCGCCCGAGGGGGCGCTGGCACCCCGCTCCCCCGCCTTCCGCTCCCGATAGCCGCTGGCGCGGAAGACGGCCACCGGGTCCACCGCGCCGCCGGCGCGCACCCGGGCGGTGGCCAGGATGGGCTCCACGTCGGTGGTGAAGGCCCGCTTCAGCGTGCGCAGGGCCATGATCGCGTCGTTGGCCTCCTGGTGGGCCGCCAGGGCCTGGCGGTCCACCAGCAGCGCCTGGACAAAGGCCCGCTGCACCTCCATGGCGCTGCACATCAGGGATTCGATGGGGTCGGTCACGTTGTGCGACTGGTCGAGCATGTAGGCCGGGGCGAAGTCGGGATCGGAGAGGCTCGCCGCCGAGAGCTCGCAGAAGACCAGGAAGAGCTGGAAGGGGTGGATCGAGCCGCTGTCCAGGTCGTCGTCGCCGTACTTGCTGTCGTTGAAGTGGAAGCCGCCCAGCTTGCCGAGCTGGATGAGGCGCGCGACCACCATCTCGATGTTGGTGTTGGGCGCGTGGTGCCCCAGGTCCACCAGGCAGCGCGCCTTCGGCCCCAGCTCGCGCGCGCACCAGTAGCTGGTGCCCCAGTCGTTGATCACGGTCGAGTAGAAGGCCGGTTCGTAGAGCTTGTGCTCGAGGAACAGCGTCCAGTCCTCCGGCAGCCCGGCGTAGATCCGGCCCAGGCTCTCCAGGTAGCGCTCCAGCGCGCCGCGGAAGTCCTGCTGGCCGGGGAAGTTGGCGCCGTCGGCGATCCACACCGTCAGCGCCGTCGATCCCAGGGCGCGGCCGATCTCGATGCACTCCAGGTTGTGGAGCACCGCCTGCTCGCGGACCTCCTCCCGGGTGTGGGTCAGGCTGCCGTACCTGTACGAGTGCGCCTGCCCCGGCTGGTCCTGGAAGGTGTTCGAGTTCATCGCGTCGAAGAGGAGGCCCCGCTCGGCCGCGCGCTCGCGCAGCACCGCCGCGTCCGGCGGCCGGTCCCAGGGGATGTGCAGCGAGACGCGCGGCGCGACCCGCACCAGCTCCTGGATGGTGGCGCAGTCGTCGAGCTTCTCGAAGACGTCCCGCGGCTCTCCCGGCCCGGGGAAGCGCGCGAAGCGGGTGCCCCCGGTGCCCACCCCCCAGGAGGGAACCGCCAGCGAGAAGCCCGCCGCGGCGCGGCAGAGGTCCTCGACGTCGATCCCCCGGCGCGAGAGCTGCTCGCCCAGGAAGGCGAAGTCCCGCTCGAGCTCGGCCCGTCGGGGCCGGTCCTCCTCGGCGATGAGATCGGGGGGAATGCGGTAGGCGGTCTCGGTCACGGCCTCCTCCTGTTCAGTAGACGCACTCGCGCGCGGCCTCGGCGTAGACCCGCAGGTTCTCGGGCGGCGTGTCGAAGAAGTGATCGGAGCAGGAGAGCACGTAGCCCCCGTCGCCCCCGACCCTCTCGAAGAGGGTGCGCACCTCCTCCCGGATCCGCTCCGGGCTGCCCCGGGTCAGGACGTTGCTCTGGTCCATGCCCCCGATCAGGGCCAGGCGGTCGCCGGTCCTCTCCTTGAGCTCCCAGGGCTCGCTGTTGCCGCCGATGCTCCTGCCGGCCAGGGTCTCGGAGGCGTCGGTCCCGTTCTCGACGATCATCTCCTCGATGCCCCGCGTGCCCCCGCAGGTGTGGTAGGTCGTGCGGAAGCCCAGCCGGTGCAGGGCGTCGTGCATGATCCGGTCGTAGGGCAGGCAGAACTCGCGGTGGATGGAGGGCGAGATCAGGGTGGTGGACGCCGAGCCGCCGCCGGTCTCCACCAGGTCGTAGGGGGCCCCCGCCATGGACTCGATGTAGGAGAGCTTCTTCTCCAGCAGGATCTTCAGGAGCTCGTGGACCCGGCCGGGGTCGTCGAAGGTGCGCAGGATCAGGTCGGTGGGAGCCATGAGGCAGCAGGCGTGCTGCCAGCAGCCCGCCTGGGCGCCCCACACGAAGCCCCTGAGGATGCCCGCGTCCCCCACCCGGTCGTGCAGGGCGACCACCGGAGCGGGGTCCAGCCGCGGCACGGGCATGTACTTGCGGATGAGCTCGACGTCCTCGTCGCGCTGGATCAGGTACTCGGTGATCCAGGTCGTGGCGCCGTCGCTGGCGGTGCGGTAGCCGAGATCGCCCTCGGGGGTGTGGATCTCGTGGAGGCGCTCCTGGCCCTCGGCATCCTCGCGCACCACCCGCTCCCTCTCGCGCCACTGTGGGCTGGATCCACCGGGAAGCTCCTCCCCGCGCACCCAGTGCTGCACGGCGGCGTCCATGCCCATCGCCCGCATGGCCTCCAGCTCGTCCACGCCCCCCATGTAGCGGACCAGGTGGTAGTGCTGCCACTGGTGGACCGTCACCGGCAGCCGGTCGGGCTTCTCGCGACCGAGGGCCCGCATCAGCCTCTCCCGCGGGCTCATCATGGGGCGCTTCCGACCTCCAGGATCGACCGCAACCCGTCCCGCAGGGCGCTCCAGCGATAGGGCTTCTGGATGAAGGCCACCCGCTGCCTCTCGGCCAGACGCGGCACCACCTCGCTGTGGTCGTACCCGCTGGAGAGGATCACGCGCGCGTCGGCGCGGACCTCCAGCAGCGCCTCCAGCACCTCCTCGCCTCCCATCTCGGGCATGGTCAGATCGAGCAGCACGCAGACGATCTCCTGCGCTCTCCGGCGAAAGATCTCCAGGCCCTCGAGCCCGTCGGCGGCGGTGAGCACCTCGAAGCCCGCTCGCTCGAGGAGCAGCCGCACCGTCTCGCGCACCACCTCCTCGTCGTCGACCACCAGGATGGCGCCGCTGCCCCGCCAGGGCTCCGCCCGGCCGACCTCCTCCTCGACGGACCTGCGGGCGGGCCGGCCCAGGGAGGGCAGCAGCACGCGGAGGGTCGTGCCCCGGCCGGGCTCGCTCTCGACCAGGAGCGCGCCCTTGTGGCTGCGCACGATGCCCAGCACCGCGGCCAGGCCCAGCCCGCGCCCGGTGAACTTGGTCGAGAAGAAGGGGTCGAACATGCGCGCTCGGGTCTCCTCGTCCATGCCGCAGCCGGTGTCGCTCACCTGGACGAAGACGTACTCGCCCTCCTCGGGCGGCTCGGTGAGGTAGCTCGCGGCCAGGTACTCGCCGCTGCACGGCATCGCGCCGGTCGTGATCGCCACGTCTCCGCCACCCTCTCCGCAGGCCTCGGAGGCGTTGGTGATCAGGTTCATCGCGATCTGCTGCACCTGGGCGGGGTCCGCCTCGATGGCGGGCAGGTCGCGCTCCAGCGCCACCCGCAGGCGGACCTTCTTGGAGATCGAGGACTCGAGCAGGTGGAGCATCTCGTCCATCACCTCGGTGAGGTCGATCTCCCCGACGACGTAGGACCCCCGCCCCGAGTAGGCCAGCATCTGCCGGGTCAGCTCGGCCGCTCGCAGCGAGGCCTTCTTGATCTCCTCGATCCTCGGCCGGACGGGCGAGACATCGGAGAGCGTCAGGAGGGCCAGGTCCGCGTTGCCCAGCACGCCCAGGAGCAGGTTGTTGAAGTCGTGGGCGATGCCCCCCGCCAGGAGGCCCAGGCTCTCCAGCTTCTGGGCCTGCAGGAGCTTGGCCTCCAGCTCACGGCGCTCCTCCTCGGCCCGCTTGCTCTCGGTGATCTCCACCGAGACGATCTGGATGGCGCCGATCGCGCCCCGGGAGTCCCGCACCGGCTCGAGGCTGGTCAGGAACCAGCGGATCCCCCCGGGGAGCCGGATGGGGTCCTCGTGCCGGACCCCCGAGCCGGTCCGGATGACCCGTTCGATCCTCTCCCGGGTGACGTCGGCCAGGTCGGGCAGGATCTCGTAGATCGAGCGGCCGATCAGCTCCTCGCGCGTTCGACCGAGGTTCTCGGCTCCGATCTCGTTGATCAGCAGGATCCGGCCATCCAGCCCGAGGAACTCGATCGGGGTGATGGCGTTGTCCACGATCTGGCGGTAGCGCGCCTCGCTCTCCCGCAGGGCCTCCTCGGCCCGGCGGCGGCCGGTGATGTCCCGGGCCACCGCCACCAGGCGGCCGTCCGCGTCGCGGGGGTCGCCCTTGACGGCGAGGGAGAGCTCGAACCAGAGCTCCTCGCCGCCGATCTCCAGGGAGTAAGTCCGACCTTGGGAGCGCCCCGTCTCGATCGCCTCCCCGATGGCCTCGCGAATCACGCGGGCGGCCTCCCGGGGCAGGACCTCGTCCACCCTCTTGCCCATGAACTCCTCGGGCGGGGCGTACAGGCGCTCGGGATGGGGAGCGCGGAAGTCGAGGATGCGCCCCTCCCGGTCGATCTCGAAGAGCAGGTCGGGCAGGGCGTCCAGGGTGGCCTGGAGCTGGTCGTGCGCGGCCCGCAGCTCCACCTGGGCCCGCGCGCGCTCGCCGCTGCTCTCCTCCAGCCGGGCCAGGCGCCGCTGCAGATCCTCGAGCTCCTCGAGCAGGCTCTCGCGGGCCCGGGTGTCCTCCTTCGGCATGCTGGAACCTCCTGTGAGCGCCGCATCCCCGGCCGGGCAGCCGGCGCCCTCCGTCCTCGACTCCAGAGCCTACCACAGCGGATCGGGCGCGCGACGGCCCCTCCCGGGGCCACCCGTCAATGGCCGCCCTGGGGCTCGTAGCTCAGGACCAGGTGGGTGTCTCCCTGGGGGCCCAGCGAGAACTCGATGGGCTCGCTGAGCTCGCCGTCCAGGTAGATGACCGCGCGGTAGGTGCCCTCCCCCAGGCTCGACACCTCGAACTCGAGCTCGCCGTCGCCGAGGAAGACGCCGTCCTGATGCTCGCCGTCGGTGCTCTCGATCGAGACGTAGGTCCAGGTCCGGCCGGCTCCCGCCGCCCCGAGCTCGATCCGGCCGGCGCAGGGCACCGCGCGGCCCAGATCGATCCGCACGGGGACGGCCAGGCCCTCCTCGGGGACCTCGATCGCGACCCCGGTCTTCAGGTAACCGCCGCAGCTCGCCTCGAGCCGATAGCTGCCGGGCTCCAGCAGGAGCAGGGAGGCCTGGCCCGCGACGTCGGTCTGGACCCGGGAGGAGCCCGACGTATGGCGCCTCCCCTCCTTCATCCGGATCGGCTGCACCCGGGCGCCGGTCAGGGGCTCCCCGGTCTGGGCGTCGGCGACCTCGACCTGGATCTGCAGGGGGTAGTAGTCGAGGTCGATCTCACGCACCTCGCCCGCTTCCAGCTCCAGCCTCTCGCTGTAGAGGGTCTCCTTCCGCGAGCCCCCCCCGGGCATCGACACCGGCGCCTCGATGCTCACCCGCACCGAGCGGAGCACCGAGATGTCCCCGGTCTCGAAGCGCCCCCACGGATCGGTCTCGAGCTCCAGGTCCCGGGTGCCCCGCACCCGCACGCTCGCGCCTTCCACCGGGCGGCCGTCCACGCGGACCTGGCCGACGATGATCGCGGTGGGCCCCATGCCGGTGGGCGAGAGGTCGATCACCATCTCGGTGGTCTGCCCGCTCTCGATCTGGACGTCCTCCCGGTGGACCAGGGTGGGCTCGCGCTGCTCGCCGATGAGCTGCAGCGGATCGTCTCCGAAGAAGCGCTCGTAGAGCCCCACCTCGTAGCTGGCCGCCGGCAGGCCGGTGAAGCGGAACTCGCCCGCCAGGTCGCTCAGGCCCAGGCGCGGCAGGTGGATCACCTGCATGAAGCCGTCCGCGTCCTCGTTCATGAGCGTCACCATGTAGGGCCGCGTGGGCACGGCGCCCCCCCAGTGGATGCGACCGGCGAGGGTGCCGCCCCCGCTCAGGCGCACCACCAGCTGGCTCGAGCCCGCCGGCAGATCGACCATCTGCTGGGCAAAGCGAGGGTGCTGCACCAGGACGCCGGTGCGCCGCTGCTGCCGCTGCCAGTCGGGCTCGTCGGGGTCGGAGGAGGGCAGGGTGTAGGGCCCCAGCCGCACCTCGCCCTGGGCGTCGGTCCGGCCGACCGCCTGCGAGGAGGGGAGGGGGAACTGGACCGAGACGATGCTGGCGCGGGCGCCGGCGACCGGCTCGCCGCTCGCGTCGTCCACGACCGTGAGGTCCAGTGCGACGCCCGCCGGACAGGTCAGGGTGACCTCGGCCTCGCCCTCCCAGAGCTCGAGCTCGCTGCGGGCGGGAGCGAAGCCCTCCACCCGCGCGCAGAGCTCGTAATTGCCCGGCGTCAGCGAGCGGCACAGCCAGGTGCCCGGCTCGACCTCGCTCAGGCGATCGCCCTCCAGGGGGCGCGGTCGCGTGAGGAGCCCGCCGACGAAGCCCATGGGCGAGTCCGGGTCCACGGCCGGGGTCAGGCTGATTCGCGCGCCCTCGAGGGGCTCGCCCGAGGCGTCCCGGACGTGCACGGTGAGGGCGAAGGCGCTCTCCATCTCGATCCGGAGCTCGCCCGGAGCGACGATCACGGTCGAGGCCCAGGGCTCGTTGCGGCCGCGCCGCGCCGTGGCCACCGCTCGGCCCGTCGAGCGAACCCCGGCGAGCGCGAAGCGGCCGTCGGGCCCGGTGCGACCGGCCGGCTGCAGGATGGCGACCTCGCCCATGGGCACCTCGGCCCCGGCGTACACCTCCACCCCCTCGACCGGCTCGCCCTCCATGTCCACCACCACGCCCTTCAGGGTGCGGCCGCGGGGCAGGATCAGGTCGCCGAGGTCCAGCTCGCCCAGCTCGACCTCCGTGGGCTCGCGCACCAGGCCCTCCCAGCCGGGCTTGTCCACCGCCAGGATGACCGGGCTGAGGGGCACGCCCTCCAGCCGGAAGGCGCCCGTTCCGTCGCTGTGGGTGGTCGGGATCGGCAGGCGGTCCACGTGCACGCGGATCCACTCCGGGAGCTCGACCACCGGCGAGTCCTCCTCGGCGGAGAGCATCTGCATCACGCCCAGGAGGCTGTCCGAGCGCAGGTTGTGCAGGCCGAGCTCGATCACCTCCTCGGGCGCGGCCGCCACGCGCACGCGCGCTCCGGGCACGGGGCCGCCTTCCTCGTCCACCACCCGCCCGGTGAAGACGGCGAAGGGGGCCAGCACCACGTCGCCCAGGTCGATCCGCTCGCCGTGGTGCAGGGATTGATCGACCACGCGCAGGGTGCCCCGGCTGCCGCCCAGGTCGACGCCCAGCCCGTGGAAGCCGACGCGGGACGCCCCCGCCAGGAGGAAGCGGCCCTCCTCGTCCGTCCGCGTCTCCTCGAGCTGCAGGGAGGGCGCCCCCTCGCCCAGCTCGGCCCAGCTCTCGCCGAAGAGCAGGGACGCCTCGAACTCCAGGAGCGCCACCGAGATGTCCGGGACCGGCGTGCCATCGGCCTCGACCACCCTCCCGGCGAGCCCGGCCAGCTCGCCGCGCCAGGGATCCCGGCGCGCGGAGGGCGAGGCCACCGCCGGGAGCCCGCTCGGGGCCCGGGCCGCGCTGCGGGTGGGCTCCGCGGAGCCCTCCCCGGCCTCCTCGACCTCGGCCTGGGGGGGAGCGGCCTCCGGCGCGGCGACCCCTCCGCCGGCCGCCACGGGCGGGCCGCCGTCGCCCGACCCCAGCGCCATCCACAGGACTCCCACCAGGGCCACCAGCACGAGCGCACCGATCGCGATCTTCAATTCACGCTTCCCTTCCGCTGCCGTCGCCGGGGGATCCTCTCGCCGGCGCTCCGCCCAGGGTAGCGCGGGCGCGCCGGATCCGGGTCCCCCGGTCGGGTCCCCTACGAAGCCCGAACGGGACGATTTCCTCCGCTCCGGGATCCGGGAGCCCGGGGGCCCATGCCGGGCGGCTGCGCCCTTATGATGGCCGAGTCATGGGAATCGAGAAGGTCCTGCTCCTGAACCTGCCCTCCTTCTCGGATAGGCGCCTGTGCCGCGAGATCATGGGCGGCTTCGGCCTGGAGGTGGGCGGCTCCCTGCTCTACCCCCCCCTGCCGCTGGCCTTCGCGGCGGCCATCCTGGAGCGGGAGTCGGTCCCCGTGGACATCCTGGACGCCGAGGCCCTGGACCTCGACGCCGGGGCCATCGAGGGCCGCGTCCGGGAGGGCGGCTTCACCCTGGTGGGCCTGATCTCCTCGCTGATCACCCTGAGGAGCGACGTCGCCTTCGCGGACCGCCTGAAGGCCGCCGTGCCGGGGCTGCGGGTGTTCCTGACGGGCCCGGTGATCCACCTCTACAAGGACTGGATCCTGCGGCACTCGAGCGTGGACTTCACGGTCAACACCCTGAACGACGACAAGCCGCTCGAGCTGGTGCGCGCCCTGGAGGGAGACGGCCCCCGCGGCCTGTCCGGCATCTCCTTCCGGAGCGGCCAGGAGGTGGTCCACAACCCCGACGACGAGCGCTCGATCGACCTGCGGGAGCTCCCCGTCCCGGCGCGGCACCTGCTGCCCAACGAGCGCTACTTCATCGCCGGGATGGACGGGCCCATGACCACGGTGCAGACCGGGCGGGGCTGCCCCTTCCGCTGCGAGATCTGCGCCTACAAGCACTCCCAGGGCCACGTGTGGCGCGCGCGGGAGCTGGACTCGGTGATGGAGGAGCTGGAGCAGGTGGTGCGCGGCCTGGGGATCCGTAACGTCGTGTTCCGGGACATCACCTTCACCATCGACCGCAAGCGCATCCTGGAGCTGTGCCGGCGCATCGTCGAGTCCGGGCTGCGCTTCACCTGGTGGGCCGAGACCACCCCCAACCTGGTGGACGTGGAGCTCCTGGCGCGCATGCAGGAGGCCGGCATGGACGCCCTCTCCCTGGGGGTGGAAACCGGCTCCGAGCGCGTCCTCGACCTCTACTGGAAGCGCAAGACCCTGGGCCTTCCCGAGACCCGCGCGGTCTTCGACGCCTGCCGACGCCTGGGCATCCACACCCGCGGCTACTTCGTCCTGGGGCACCCGGAGGAGACCCCCGAGGACGACCGCGAGACCCTGCGCTGGGCCCGGGCGCTGCGGCCCACCACCCTCCAGTTCCTGCCCTACCGCGAGCTGCCGCCCGAGATCGACGACTACGAGGTGGTGGACCCCGCGCTCATGAAGCGCATCCGCCGGGCCTACCTCGCGTACTACCTGACCCCGCGCAACCTGCTGGGTCAGCTCGCCCAGCCGAAGCTGCTGCTCAACCGCGTCAAGCGCTTCGCCAGCCTGGGGCGGGGGTAGGAGCGACGACTACGTCGAGCGCGGCAGCTCGACGCGGAAGCTCGTCCCCCCGCCCGGCCGGCTCTCCACCCGGATCTCGCCGCCGTGGGACTCGACGTTGCGGCGGGCGATGGCCAGCCCCAGCCCCGTCCCGCGGCGCTTGGTGGTGAAGAAGGGGTCGAAGACCCGGGAGAGGACCTCGGGCTCGATGCCCGGGCCGGAGTCGCTCACCTCGATGACGACCCGGTCCCCGCGACACGAGGCCGCGACCCGGATGGCGCCCCGCTCGGGCATGGCCTGGGCCGCGTTGAGCACCAGGTTGGCCAGGACCTGGCCGATGAGCCGGTCGTCCAGGGTCGCGCACAGGCCCTCCTCGACCTCGACCGAGACCTCGTGGCGGGCCAGGTCGGCCTGGCCCTCCAGGGACTCCAGGAGGTCGCGGATCAGGCCGTCGATCCGCCGCCGGGCGGTCTGGGGCGGGCCGGGCCGCGCGAAGCGCAGCAGGTCCTCGACGATCTCGTCCACGCGGCGGATCTCCCCCTGGATCCGATCGAAGGAGCGGCGGGCGGGATCGTCGGGCTCCAGCCGGCCCCCGAGGCGGCGCTCGAGGAGCTGGACCGTGCCGTGGATGGTGGCCAGGGGGTTGCGGACCTCGTGGGCCACGGTAGCGGCCATCTCCCCCATCATGGCCATGCGGCGCGCGTGGCCCAGCTCCTCCTCGCGGCGCTTCTGGTCCGAGATGTCGCGGATGATCGCCGTGGACCCGATCGGTCGGCCCCGGGCGTCGTGCAGCATCGACCGGGTGATGCTGACCGAGAGCTCCACCCCGTCCTTGCGCACCCGGCGGCTGAGGTGGTTGGTCACGGTGCCGCCCTCCTGGATGCGGCGCTGCAGCCAGCCCAGCTCGTCGCTCTCCAGGAGGTCGGCCGGCACGATGAAGCCCACCTTGCGGCCCACCACGTCCTCGCGCCGGTGCTGGAACATGCGCTCGGCCCCGGCGCTCCAGTAGCGCACCACGTTCTGCGAGTCGATCAGGACGATCGCGTCGGGGGCCTCCTCGATCAGGTCCGCCAGGGAGATCTCGGCGTCGGAGAGGCTCCCGCCCAGGGAGTCCAGGAAGAAGCGCGAGCCCTCGCCGGGCTTCTCGGGATCGCCCATGGGTCGAGCCTCCCGGCCCTACTCCCGCCCCTTCGCCCGCAGGGCCGCCAGCACCTTCTCGGGGGTGATGGGCAGGTCGCGGATGCGCACGCCCACCGCGTCCCAGATGGCGTTGGCGATGGCCGGCGCGGTGGGTACCAGGCCGGGCTCGCCCACCCCCTTGGCGCCGAAGGGCCCGTGGGGGTCGTCGGTCTCGACGAACTCCAGGTCCACGGGGAAGTCCATCTCGTACACCGTGGGGATCTTGTAGTCGCGGAAGTCCGGGTTCTGGATGCGCCCCTCGACCGATCGCAGCTCCTCGTAGAGGGCGAAGCCCACGCCCTGGGCCAGGGCGCCCAGGGCCTGCCCCCTCAAGGTCTGCAGGTTGAGCACGCGCCCCACGTCGTGCACCGCCGCGGCGCGCAGGATGCGCACCTCGCCGGTCTCGCAGTCCACCTCCACCTCCACGCCCTGGGTGCCCCAGGCGTAGGTGGCGGACATGTTCCCCAGGCCCCTCTCGAAGTCGGGGAGCTGGCTGGGCGGGTCGTAGAAGGCCTGCTCGCACAGCATCTCGCCCTCCTCGCGGAAGTGGATGGCCCGCAGGAAGCGCTCGAGCGACAAGCGCGCCCAGGGCTCGTCCGGGGCGCCCTCGAGGCTGAGCCAGCCGTCGCGGAGCTCGAAGCGCTCGCGCCGGGCGGCGGCGCGGAAGTCGAAGTCGGGAGGGCTGGCCTCGGGGTGTTTCCGCCGGTGCTTCTTCAGGCCGCGCTCGACCTCGGCCGGGAAGACCTCCTCGGCCAGCTCGAAGATGCGCGCCCGCAGCTTCTCGGCCGCCATCCCGGCCGCGTTGAGGGCGGTGAAGGCGCCGCGGCTGGCGTGGGTCCCCACGTCCCAGGGACAGGTGGAGGTGTCGGTCTGGACGATGAAGACCTTCTCGGGCAGCACGCCCAGGCTCTCGGCCACGCCCTGCGTGAGGGCCGAGTGGAAGCCCTGGCCCATCTCCACCCCGCCGCTGGCGACGTAGACGTTGCCGAAGTCGTCGAGGCGCAGGATGATCCCGCTGGCGTCGGAGCGGTAGATGCGGCCCGAGCCCCCCACGTGCACCAGGGAGGCCAGGCCCACCCCACGCCGGCGGTCGCGGCCCTGGCCGCGCCGCCTCCCCCAGTCGAGCTTGCTGGCCGCGCCCTCGAGGCACTCCGCCAGGCCGCAGGTGGAGACCTGAAGGCCCATGGGCGTGACCTCGTCGGGCCGGTTGCAGTTGCGGCGGCGCAGCTCCAGCGGATCGATGCCGGCCTCCTCGGCCAGCTCGTCCAGGTTGCTCTCCAGGGCCCAGGTGAGCTCGGGGTTCCCGTAGCCCCGCATGGCCTGGCAGTAGGTGTTGTGGGTGTAGGCCAGGCGGGCGTCGAAGCGCACGTTGGGCACGCGGTAGAGCGAGGTGGCCGGCAGCATCATCACCCCGGGGTAGGTCGCGCCCCAGGAGGCGTAGGCCCCGTTGTCGAGCAGCGCCCGCGAGTCCCGGAAGGTGAGCCGCCCGCCGGCGTCGCAGCCCTGCTCGATCCACACCTGGGAGCACTGGCGGGGCGAGAGGTAGGCGAACTCCTCCTCGCGGCTGTAGACGATCTTCACCGGCCGGCCGGTGCGCTGCGCCAGCAGGATGGCGATGTGCTCGTAGGCGTGGGTGTCCAGGCCCGAGCCGAAGCCGCCGCCCAGGCAGGGGACCACCACCCGGCAGTTGCGGCCGGGAAGGCCCATGGCGAAGAGCGCCCGGTTGAAGTCGCGCTGGGCCAGGAAGGGGATCTGGGTCTTGGCCCACACGGTGAGGTTGCCGTCCGGGCCGAACTCGGCGATGCAGCCGGCCGTGCCCATGCAGCTCTGCTGCTGGCGCGGGGTCGAGAACTCGCCCGCGACCGCGAAGCGCGCCTCCCGCCGGCCGGCCTCCAGGTCGCCGGTCTCGTGGTGGTAGGCGAGCGGCAGGAGGTTCGAGGTGCGCGGGCGCCCGTCCGGGGTGGTCTCGTGGACCAGGGGCGCGCCCTCCTCCAGGGCCTCCTCGGGCGTGAAGACCGCCGGCAGGGGCTCGTACTCGACCTCGATGAGCTCCACCGCCTCGGCCGCGATCCCGGGCTCGGTCGCGGCCACGGCGGCCACCTCGTCGCGGAACTGCCGCACCCGGTCGCGCTTCAGGGCGAAGTTGTCCCGCAGGAAGCCGATGCGCAGCTCGGGCGTGTCGTAGCCGGTGATCACCGCCAGCACCCCGGGGAGCGCCTCGGCCTTGGAGGTGTCGATGCGCAGGATCCTCGCGTGCGCGTGCTCGCTGAACTTGATCTTGCCGTGGAGCATGCGCGGCCGCTCGAGGTCGTGGACGTAGAGCGCCCGGCCGGTGGCCTTGTCGGGGGCATCGGGGCGCGGGACGTCCCGGCCGATGTGCGATCGGCGGCTCATCGCGACGCCTCCGCCCTGAGCTCGACCGCCCGCTTCACCGACTCGAGGATCTGCACGTAGCCCGTGCAGCGGCACAGGTTCCCGCCCAGGGCGGCGCGGATCTCCGCCTCCGTGGGCGAGGGCCGCGCCTCGAGCAGGGCGTGGGCCGAGAGGATCATCCCCGGCGAGCAGAAGCCGCACTGGATCCCGCCCCGCTCCACGAAGGCCCGCTGGACGGGGGAGAGCTCGCCTCCGGTGCAATGGGGGCCCTCGAGCCCCTCGATGGTGGTGACCCGCCGCCCGTCGGCCTCGGCCGCCGGGAGGAGGCAGGCGTTCACCGCGCGGCCGTCGACGAGCACCGTGCAGGCGCCGCACTCGCCCTGCCCGCAGCCCTCCTTGACGCCGGTGTGGCCGAGCGGCCCGCGCAGGAGGTCGAGCAGGAGCTGGGCCCCCTCGACCTGGGCCCGCACGGGCTGATCGTTCAGGTGGAAGGAGATCTCGGTCCTCATTCGCTTCTCCCCATGATCTCCGCGATCGCGCGCCGCAGGAGCACTCCGGTGATCCAGCGGCGGTGGTCCAGCCCCGCGCGCACGTCCGAGATGGGCGCGACCGCCCCGGACGCGATCTCGCCGGCGCGGGCCGCCCGCTCGGCGGTCACGGCATTCCCGGCGAGCACCGCCTCGGCCTCCGGCAGGCGCAGGGGAGTGGGCGCGACCGCCCCGGCGGCGATGCGCGCGCGCCGGCAGGTCTCGCCCTCCAGCTCGAGCAGCACCGCCACGCTGGCGATGGAGAGGTCCACCCCCACCCGGCCGCGACAGCGGTAGACGGCCCGCGAGCCCTCGGCGGGCGGTGGCAGCAGGATCTCCGCCAGGATCTCCTCGGCCGCCAGGGCGGTCTCGCCCGGCCCGGTGAAGAGCTCCTCGATCGGCAGCTCGCGCTCCCGGATGTGGAGCTCGCGCTCGCCACTGGGCCCCAGGATCCGCACCCGCGCGCCCAGCACCAGCAGCGGCGGCGCGGTGTCGGCGCAGGGCGAGGCGTTGCACAGGTTGCCGCCGATGGTGGCGGTGTTGCGGATCTGGGCGCAGGCCATGCGCTCGACCGCCTGGACGAGCACGGGGTAGCGCGCGCGCAGGCCCTCGTGCTCGAGGATCTCGGCCAGGGTGGTCCCGGCGCCGATCCTGCCGCCCTCCGCGAGCTCGATCCCGGCGAGCTCGGGAACCGATCGCAGGGAGATCAGGGCCGCGGGCGCCGGCGCGCCCCCCTTGATCTGCACCAGGAGGTCCGTGCCCCCAGCCACCCAGCGGGCTCCCTCGATCCCGCCCCGCAGCTCGAGGGCCTCGGCGAGGCTCCGGGGTCGGTGGTAGTCGATGCGCCTCATGCGTCCCTTCCCGCTCCGGCGATGACGCCCTGCTCGAAGAGCTCGGCGATCCGCGCGGGCTCCACCCCGACCTCGCGCAGCACCGCCTCGGTGTGCTCGCCGTAGGCGGGCGCGAAGGAGAGTCGCCCCCCCCGCTCATCGAGGTGAGGCGTGCTCACCGCCGCCGGTGGCAGGCGCACGCTCTTCCCGTCGGGGGTCTCGGTCGAGAGGGCGGTCTCGCGCACGAAGTCGAGGTCCATGACCTCCTCGATGGGCGTGATGGGCGAGTGCGGGACGCCCGCCTCGAAAAGGGCCGCCGAGACCTCGGCCGAGCTGTGGCGGGAGGTGATGGCCTCGATGGCCGAGTGCAGCTCGGCGCGGCGGGCGCGGCGGCCCTCGTTGGTGGCCCACTCCTGCCGGTCCAGACCGGCGAGCATCGGGTGGGCCACGGCGCGCTTCCACTGCGAGTCGCTGCCGATGGCCACGTAGACGAATCCGTCGGCCGAGGGGTAGGCGTTCACCGGGATGAACTGGCGGTGCTCGTTGCCCGAGCGCTTGAGCTCCTCGGGCGGGCTGCCCATGTCGAGCATGGGCAGGAAGGTGTGCAGCCAGGAGACCGCCAGGCGGGCCATGGAGACGTCGATGGCGCGGCCCTTCCCGGTCCGGTCGCGCTCCCACAGGGCCAGCAGCACCTGGGCGAAGGCCTCGTCGCCTGCCTTGAGGTCGATCAGCGGCGGGCCGCACTGCAGGGGCGGGCCGTCGGGCGCTCCGGTGATGTCCATGTAGCCGCACAGGGCCTGCAGCATGGGGTCGTAGCCGGGCACCTCGGGGTGCGCGGTCCCCATGGCCGAGATGCCGCACCAGACGAGGTCCTCGCGCTCGGCCCGCAGCGACTCGCAGTCCAGGCCCAGGGCCCCGTGGCGCACGGGCAGGGTGTTGGTGCAGAAGACGTCCACCGGCAGCTCGCGCACCAGCTTCCGCAGGAGCTCGCGGCCGGCCTCGCTCTTGAGGTCCAGGGCGATGGCCTGCTTGCCGGCGTTGGGAGCGACGAAGTAGCTGGCCCGGTCCCCGCCGGCCACCGGCCGCCCGATGTACCGGTTGGGATCCCCGGGGGTGGGGCGCCCGGCGATGGGCGCGGGCTCCACGCGGATCACGCGCCAGCCGAGGTGGACGAAGCGCAGGGTGGCGTAGGACATGCTCAGGGCCTGCTCGACGCTGAGCACCACGGGGACTTTCGAGGGGTCAGGCATGGGATGGCGTGGCGGCATCATAGCGCCCCCACAGCGAGGGCGAGTCGGGATCGCTCTCTGAGCGGCGCCGGCGGGCCAGCTCGTCCGAGCGGGTGGTGTAGCAGTAGAGGCAGCCCAGGGTGCAGGTGTCGGGGATGCCGATGTCGCGGCTGGGGACGCAGCGGCAGTGCGGCCGCTGGCCGGGGTCCTTCTCGGCGGGCCAGGTGCCGCCGAAGAGCCGCCCCAGCAGCCGGTCGTCGATGCAGCGGGTGGGGCCGATGCCGAGGGCGGTCCAGTCCTGGGCCGGGGCGCAGGCCTCCACCGCGAGGCCGTGCTCGCGGGCGATGCGCACCAGGCCCTCGAGGAGGGCGGGCAGCTCGGGCCAGCTCGCGGGATCGCGGACGAGCTCGGTGCCCCACTCGAAGTGCCGGGCCATCCGGCGCTCGGTCTTGCGGTAGGCGTCGAGCAGGCTGATGACCACGCGCTCGGCCCGGCCCTCGAGCCCGCCCGCGATCCGCGCGAAGCGCTCCAGGTGCCCGGCGAGGGGGAAGGCCTCCCCCACGGGGATGGGGTCGTAGCGCCAGACGACCGCGCCCGGCGGCAGGCGCCCGGCCAGCTCGCGGAAGGTCCGCAGGGCGACCGCGAGGGGCGGCACGCGCGGCTCGGCCGGCGGGCCGTAGCCGGTCATCGTGTAGTGGAAGTAGTAGCGGACGCCCAGCCGGTCCAGCAGCGGTAGGGTGTCGAGGAGCGGCCGCGCGTGGCGGGTCCAGAAGACGATGGCGTCGACGTCCTCGGGCCGCAGCGAGATCCGCCTCACCTGGGTCGGGTTGAAGGGGTTGGGCACGGTGCAGAACCCCTCGCGCAGGCGGCGCTCGAACCAGGACGCGTAGAGGGCCGGGAGGTCGGTCCGCCGACTGGCCGAGAGGATCATGCCGCGCCCCGCCGCCCCTAGCAGCCCGTTGAGGAAGTGCTCCGGATGCCAGGGCGGCGGCATCCGCTGCGGGTCGGTGCCTGGAAACGCAGGCGAATTGGCGAATTCGGCGAGGCTTTCAGGTGCCGAGCCGGAGTGGAGGACGTCGTCATGGCGCCGGATGACTTCTTCAATGGGCTGCTAGAAGACGATCTGCTCGCGGTAGTCGCCCAGGACCCGCCTCAGCGCGGCGCACACCTCGCCCACCGTGGCGTAGGCCTCCACCGCGTCCATGACCGAGGGCATGACGTTGCTGCCCGCGGCCGCGGCCTCCTCCACGCGCTCGAGGGCCGCCGCTGCGGCGGCCGGGTCGCGCTCGCGCCGCACGCGCTCGAGGCGCTCGACCTGACGGCGGGCCTCCTCCTCGCGGTAGGGGTGGAACTCGACCTCGCGCTCCTCCTCCTCCTCCTCGAAGCAGTTCACGCCCACCTTCCTGACCTCGCCCGAGGCGAGGCGCAGCTCGTGGGCGTAGGCCTGCCGGCTCACCTCGGCCTGCACCCGGCCCTCGGCCACGCCCTGGATGATGCCGCCCTCGGCCGCCAGGCGCTCCATGATGGCGCGGATCTCGCGCTCCATCTCGTTGGTGGTGGTCTCGACGAACCAGGAGCCGCCCAGGGGGTCCACCGTGTCGCACAGCCCGACCTCGTGCATCAGGATCTGCATGGTGCGGAGCGAGATCTTCGCCGCGTGCTCGCTGGGGATGGTGTAGGCCTCGTCGAAGCTGCACAGGGCCATGGTCTGGGTGCCCGAGAGGGCGCTCACCAGGGCGTAGTAGGCGCCCCGGGCGATGTTGTTCTCGGGCTGCTGCACGGTCAGGCCGCCCCCGCCGCCGCCGGCGATCATCTTGAGCTGCATGCCGCGGGGATTCGTCGCGCCGTACTCCTCCTTCAGGATGCGCGCCCACAGGCGCCGGCCGGCGCGGAACTTGGCCACCTGCTCCCACAGGTTGCCGAAGACGTCGAAGTTGAAGCTGAGCCCGCTGGCCAGCCGGTCCACCTCCAGGCCGCGCTCCAGCACGTGGTCCAGGTAGGCGCGGGCGATGGCCAGCCCGTAGGCCATCTCCTGGGCCGGGGTGGCCCCCGACTCGCGGATGTGGTAGCCGCAGACGCTCACCGGGAAGTAGCGCGGCGCGTTCTGCGCGCAGTACTCCATGGTGTCGCCCACGAGCCTGACCGAGGCCTCCACCGGGAAGATCCAGGTGCCGCGGCCGATGAACTCCTTGAGGATGTCGTTCTGGGCGGTGCCGCGCAGCTCGGCCAGGTCGTAGCCGCGCTTGCGGGCCATGGCGAAGTACATGGCCATGATGGGCGCGGCCGCGCCGTTGATGGTCAGGGACACCGTGATCCGGTTCAGGTCGATGTCGGCGAAGGCCTCCTCCATGTCGGCCAGCGTGTCCACCGCCATGCCCACCCGGCCCACCTCGCCCTCGGCCATGGGGTCGTCCGAGTCCAGCCCGCACTGGGTGGGCAGGTCGAAGGCCACGTTGAGGCCGGTCTGGCCCTGGCGGATGAGCCAGGCGAAGCGCTCGCGGGTCTCGGTGGCGGTGCCGAAGCCCGAGTACTGGCGCATGGTCCAGGGGCGTTTGCGGTACATCAGCGGGTGGATGCCGCGGGTGTAGGGGTGCTCGCCGGGCGCGCCCACGCCGGCGGTGCCGCCGCTGGCCTCCACGTCCTCGGCCGAGTAGACCGGCTGGATCTCCAGCCCCGACTCCCACAAGAGCGGAGCGGGGTCCTCGCCCGCGCCGGCTTTCTTCGCTTCGCTCACGCGCGCGTCCTTTCGGCGATGAAGCCCGCGATCTCGTCCAGGGGCGTGCCGGTGGGGAAAACCCCGGCCACGCCCAGCTCGGAGAGGGCCAGGTGGTCGCGCCGGGGGATGTTGCCGCCGGCGATCCACAGGAGGTCCTCGCGCGCCCCGGCGGCTGCCAGGGCCTCGCGCACCTTGCGGGCGAGGGGCAGGTGGGCCCCGGAGAGGACCGAGAGGCCCAGCACGTCCGCGTTCTCGTCGACCACCGCGCGGGCGATCCGCTCGGGCGACTGGCGCAGGCCGGTGTAGATGACCTCCATGCCGGCGTCCATCAGCGCCCGGCAGAC
>CAZTTG010000095.1:0-24466 GCA_964615935.1 uncultured Planctomycetaceae bacterium
GCTGTGGGCGTGCACCTGGTCGTAGTAGCCGACGAAGGTGTCGAAGCCGTGCTCCTCGGGCACCCCGGTCGATCCGCGCCCGCCGCAACCCCACTTGCCGAAGCCGCCGGTGGCGTAGCCGGCCCGCTTCAGGACCGAGGCGACGGTCTCCTCGTCGGCCCTCAGCGGGGTCCCGCCCCCGTTGGTGCGCACCGAGCTGTGGCCGCTGTGTCGCCCGGTCATCAGGCAGCAGCGCGTGGGCGCGCACAGGGAGGAGCCCGCCAGGGCCTGGGTGAAGCGGACCCCCTCGCTCGCCATGCGATCGATGCGCGGGGTGCGGATGTGGGGGTGCCCCATGCAGGAGAGCTCGTAGTAGCCCAGCTCGTCGGCCATGACGTAGACGAAGTTGGGCTGCTCCGCGGCCTGGCCGGCCGCGGGATTCACCAGCGCGGCCAGCGTCGCGGCGACGGCGGCAGCACGGAAGACTCGAGAAGTGAGGATCACGGCGCGCACCTCCTTCGATGAAGCGGGGACGCGGATTCTCCCGCAATCCGGGCGAGCTGTCCAATGCGGACCCGCCGGGCGAGAGGGGCCCGACGGCTCCCCCGTCGCTGCGTCGGCCAGCGCTCCGGCCGGGTCATTGCCCGGCATCGCCTTGTGGCCGGAACGCGAGCGCTGGTATCCTGGCGCCGGATGGAGTCCTGAGGGAGACGAACGCCTCCCCCACTCGAACGGAGTGCAATCCAGTGGCTGATGACACGCAGGCCGTCGCGCCCGCCGAGCGGATTCAGCTTCGCCTCGCCCGCTTGCTGCAGGCCGCCCTCAGGATTCAGGAAGCGCGGACCGAGCGAGAGGTGATCGAAGTGGTCGCCACCGCCGTCCGCGACACCGGCTGGGAGACGGTTTCGGCTCAGGTCTACGAGGCCTGGGAGGCCGTCGACACGGTCTACGTCGGCCTCACGGAGGACGAGATCGCCGTCCTCGAGGCGAATCGCCCCGGACCGGCGGAGCGCGCTGCCCGCTTCGGACCGGATCGCGAGCGGTTCAAGGTGAGCCGGTCCTACCTGGTCCCCGCGGAGGTGCGCGCGTCGCTCGGACTGGGAGACCCTCCCCGGAGGTCCCGTCGGGAGAGGGCGCGGGGCGAGACCTGGGATCCCCGTGACGTCGCGTACGTGCCCATGTACGGGCCCGACGGCGAGGTGATCGGATCGTTCGCGATGGATGATCCCGTGGACGGCCAGCGGCCCGACGAGCAGACCTTCCAGTACCTGGAGTTCTTCTCCGACCTGGCCGCCGCCACCGTCGCCAAGCTCCGGCTGGCCGCCGGGAGGGCCGTGGCCGAGGCCGCCCGGCAGGACTCCGAGCAGCGGGCGCGGGCGCTCGCCGACGCCTCCTTCGAGTCGATCTTCTTCTCCGATCGGGGCATCTGCCTGGATCAGAACCAGACCGCCGAGAGGATGTTCGGGTACACCCGGGAGGAGGCGGTCGGCAACCCCGGCACCGATTGGATCGCCCCCCAGGATCGCGAGCTGGTGATGGACAACATGCTGGCCGGCCGGGAGGAGCCCTACGAGGCGCTGGCGCAGCGCAAGGACGGGAGCACCTTCCCCGCGCAGATCCAGGCGCGCATGATCAACTACCGCGGCCGGAGGATCCGGGTGACCTCCCTGAGCGACGTCACCGTGCTCAAGCGCGCCGAGGAGGCGCTGCGGGAGTCGAAGGAGAAGTGGCGCTCGGTCGTGGAGAACGCCCCGAACCTGATCCTGATCCTCGACCGCAACGGGACGATCCAGTTCGTGAACCGGCCCTTCTGCGGGCACCCCGCGTCGGACGTCCTGGGCACCGCCATCGCCGAGTACTTCCCGCCTGCGGATCGCGACCCCCTCGAGAGGAACCTGGCCGGGGTCTACCGCCTCGGCCTGACCTTCCGTGCCGAGCTGGCCGGGTCCGGTGCCGACGGCGAGACGATCTGGTACGTGTGCCACGCCGGCCCGCAGCGCCGCGGCGAGGAGGTCGTCGCGGTCACCATGACCGCCGTGGACGTCACCGAGACGAAGCGCCTCCGCGAGCTGGAGTCGAGGGCCTCCCGGCTCGAGGCGGCCGGTCGGATCGCGGGTCAGGTGGCGCACGACTTCAACAACCTGCTGGGGCCTCTGGTCGGCTACCCCGACCTGATCCGGGACCTGCTCCCGGCGGACCACCCGGCCCTGGCCCTCATCGAGGAGATGGAGCGCTCATCCCTCCAGATAGCGGAGATCAACCAGCAGCTGCTCACCCTGGGAAGGCGGGGGCACTACAACCACGAGTGCCTGGACCTGAACCGCGTGGTCCGGGACGTGATCGGGAAGATGCAGCCCCTCCCCGGGACGGTGGCGCTGCGGCTCGACCTCGCCGAGGACCTGATGAGCATCACCGGTGGGCACGCGCAGCTCTGCCGGGTAGTCGTGAATCTCCTGCGCAACGCGGTCGAGGCGATGCAGGAGGTCGGCGCGCTCTCCATCCGGACGGAGAACCGCTACGTGGACGAGCGCACGACCGGCTACGTGAGCATCCCCGCCGGCGAGTACGTCGAGCTGACCATCGCCGACACGGGCTGCGGCATCCCCGACGACGCCCTGGATCGGATCTTCGAGCCGTTCTACACCTCCCGGTCGGGCGGCCAGCGCCACGGCTCCGGCCTCGGTCTCAGCGTCGTGGACGGCGTGGTCAAGGACCACGACGGCCACGTCGACCTGCATACGAGGATCGGCGAGGGAACGACCTTCCGGATCCTCTTCCCGATCACCCGCGAGACCATGACCGAGGAGGCCGCCGAGGAGACGACCGGCGGCGCGGAGTCCATCCTGGTGATCGACGACGACGATGTGCAGCGGCGAGTGTCGAGGAGCATGCTGGAGAAGCTGGGATACGACGTCCGGGTCGCCGGGAGCGGGGAGGAGGCGCTGGAGGTCCTGCGCGATGACCCCCGCGACCTCCTGATCCTCGACATGGTCATGCCCCCGGGGATCGACGGCGCCGAGACCTATCGCCGCGTCCTCGAGCTCCGCAGCGACCAGCGGGCGATCATCGTCTCCGGGTACTCCGAGACGGCGCAGGTCCTGAAGGCCCAGCAGCTCGGGGCCGGCGCGTTCGTGAGAAAGCCCTTGACGCTCGAGATCCTGGCGCGGGCGGTCCGCGAGGAGCTGGACGGTCCGGCGCGAAGGGTGGCGCCGCCCGTATCTGCCGGTCTTCGTCAGCCGAGCTGCTGACGTTGTGCCCCCCATCTTCTCGCGTGAGCTTCGGCTATCCGCCGCCGCGGTCTCGGCCCGTTGGCGACCGTTCGCCACCGCGGGTATCCTCCTCCTCCGGACAAAGAGTGGGGCAGCCGATCGCGGCGACATCACGGCGGGGCTTTCGCCGTGGCCGATCCTCCGCGTTCGAGGGTCCACCCGCTCCGCACACCTGAAGGAGTATCGCAATCATGCAGAAGACTATCCGGGGGGTCATCCCCCTCGCGGCGGCCATGCTGCTGGCGCTGCCGAGCGCGAAAGCAGCCGACGTCGGCGACTGGCTGGCCATGCCCGCGTGCAAGCACAAGGCCACCCTCAATGCAGGGCTCCTGACATAGGTGCGTGGAGTGGCGGCATTGGCCGAATGCCGTTCATTCACGATGAGGGGGTGCGTCATAAGGTATGCAACGCTTTGACGGGGGCCGCGATCGACACCGACCAGGGAGCGAGCCCGACACGCCGTTTCCCTGCTGAGCCATGAGCGGATGGTTGCATGAATCGGGGCGCATGTGTCAGGAGCCCTGCAATGACAAGCCCATCGAGCTGCCGGTCTACTCCGGCATGAACGGTGACCTGATCCTCTACTTCATCCGCCAGGACAAGCAGATGCTCTGCGTGGAGGCCACCACCGGCTTCATCGGATACACGCCCGAGAAGGACATCGTCGTCAAGAAGAGCGGGATCCTGGTCGATCCCGCCTCCGTGCCCCCCGCCGCCAAGGACGCGAAGCTGAAGGTCGAGAAGGCCTCCAAGGGCTACCGCCTGACCATCGCGCGCGAGAAGGATGTCCTGGTCTGCGAGGCGCCGGCGCCCGTGGACCCCTACCAGATGCTGCTGGCCATGCCCAAGAAGAGCGGCGAGCGCAAGGCCATCCACAAGTCGCTCTTCGCCCTGATGAACCAGAAGTTCGAAGAGATGGAGCAGAAGGCGGATGAGGCCACGCCCGATCCCCCGCCGGGTCCCGCCAACGCGGGCCGGGCCCCGGGGGCGGCGGCGGCCACCAGCAGCTGCCGGCCAAGGTCGATGACGCCCGCAAGCAGTTCAAGAGCGTGCTGCGCGAGGTCATGATGGGGCCCTCCGACGAGCTGACCCTGGTCGTGGACAGCTCTCCCGCCGTTCCGGGAAACCGCACCTGGAACGCGCCCTACGACGGTCAGGGAGCCGACTCCAGCATGCACGGCACCTGGATCGCCTCGGGCTTCGCCGACCGCTTCTCCGGGAACATGGTCGCCATGTGCGAGGGACAGGGCTTCACCGACTCCAAGACGCGGGGCGAGATGATCGTCTGGTGCGGATGGAGCTGGAACGCCACCCAGACCGGTGACCTGCACGTCAAGGCCACCTTCATGGACATCATCACCTCGGGCTTCGTCTGGGACCCGATCAGCCAGGGCACCAACTCGAAGTACTGCGTGGACGTCGGCTACATCTGGGTCGGCGCGCGCAACGAGCGCACGGGCGAGGACCTGTGGGAGCCCAACGAGATCGGCCGAGCGCCGCTGCCCTTCGTCGCGGCCGTACCGCTGAGCACCGTCTCGGACAGCGGTGTGGCCGTTCAGGCCGGTGACGAGATCTCCTTCATGGTCGGCATCTGCAACTACTCCAGCGGCAAGCTCGGAGGCACCTCCCACGGTCAGATCAACGCCCGCCTGCACGAGGTCAAGGCGGAGATCAAGTAGCCCGGGGTCGGCCTCGCGCCGCTCGGCACCGGGCGCTGAGGCCACCGCATCCTCCCGAGACGACTGGGGACGCCGCCTGCGCGGCGTCCCCTCGTTCCATCCACCGGCAACGGCGCTCCAGCCGCGCGGGAGACCCGCTTTCGGGAGCCAGTAGGACCTCTGTACCCGGTCCCCTGATGCTGCGCCGGAGCCCGCTTCACCCGGCTCTACTGCCCGATCGAGTTGCGCAGCGTGCGCTCGGCCTCGGCGACCTCCTCGACCTCGGTATAGAAGAGCGCCGTCGCGTCGATGCCGCTCTCGCGCACCGCAGCGCAGACCTCGCCCACCGGTTCCCAGCCCTCGATCCAGGGCGCGAGGAGGAAGACGAAGGCCCACAGGCCCGTCAGGCCCAGCAACAGCAGGCCCCAGCGGCGGAGTCGGTCGGAGGCTCTCGTCGACTGGCTCAAATCTTCGCGGTGATCTCGGGGAAGACCAGGAAGAACATGATGTACGCCATGGTCAAGGTCAGCAGGAGGTTGAACGACTGCCCGCAGACGTAGAGGATCAGCGGCTTGCCGCCCTTGAAGTACTTTCTCAGGGCGCGGAAGTCGGTCGCCAGGCCGATGCTGACGAAGGCCAGGCAGAAGAACCAGCCCCGGAAGGTCTTGGTGAAGCCGCGGATCACGCCGTTGTCGATCATGGTGTAGCCGACGTCGGAGCCCATGGACTCGTAGACCAGCGAGGCCAGGATCGAGGCGAGGATGAAGCCCAGAACGAACTTCGGGAACCGGTACCAGACCTCGCCGACGAGCCCTCGCTTCTCCGCGTCGGGCGGAGCGTTCTGGCGCTCGATCCGGGCGGCCCAGTAGACCGCCACGCAGAAGGCGATCACGCCGATCAGCACGTTCTGGATCATCTTGATCGTGGCCGCCACGTGGAGCGCCTTGTCGGAGAGGAAGGCGCCCGCCGCCGCCACCGCGCCGGTGGCGTCGATCGTGCCCCCCATCCAGGCCCCGCCCAGCACGTGGGGCATCCCCGTCGCGCGGATGATGTTGGGCATCACGATCATCATGATCGAGGTGAAGACCAGCGACATCCCGACCGCCAGGGTGAGCTCCTCCTTCTTGGCCTTGCAGGCCGCCGCCGTGGCGATGGCCGCCGAGACCCCGCAGACCGACATGTCGGCGGAGATCGTGACGTTCAGCGTCTTCGAGGGGATGCGCAGGATCTTCTGGCCGAAGAGGTAGGTCGAGACCAGCACGATGGGCGTCACCACCCAGGCCACGAAGATGCCCGGGATGCCGATGGTGAGGATCTTCCCGAAGAGGATCTCGACTCCCAGCAGCACCAGGCCGGTCTTGATGTAGAACTCCGTCTGCACCGCCGGCTTGACCCACTTCGGGGTTCCGACCGTGTTGCTGATCAGGAGGCCCAGGATGATCGCCCAGGCCGCGTAGCCTATGCCGTAGGCATTCATGGTCGACTGCGCCGCGATCGCGTAGGAGATCACCGCCAGGGCGAATACGAAGGCGAAGCCGCCGGTGAAGCGCCAGAACGAGTGCCCCATCACGCGCATGCCGATCCCGAAGAAGACCGCCAACATCGCGCCCAGGGCGACCAGGTAGGGGACCTGGTTGTAGGCATCGACGCCGGCCTTCTTCCTGGCATTCGACTCGGCGCCACGGGCGGCGCGCCACTCCGTGATGCTCGCCCGGGCGGCCTGATTGAGCTCATCGTCCCCGAAGTCCGCCGCCCTCGCCGCGTCCTCGGCGACCTGGGCCGCCGCCAGCCGGTCCACCGTCTGCGCCCTGGCGGCCTCGTACTTCTCGCCAGCCGCGGCCTCGCGGACGGCCGCCTCCTCCCGTGAGAGCGCGAAGGACTCGAGCGGATTCTCCTTCCATCCGTGGGGCTTGCCGGTCCAGCGCGCGATGGTCTTGGCGAAACCCTGACTGGTCGCCTTGAGCCCGGCCTGCACGTCGTTCGCCCGGTACCAGGGGATCGTCCTGAAGGGAGCCGTATCGGACTCGCTCTCCAGGACGGCCGAGCTCTCCTCGATCTTGCGCTCCATCCCCTCCGGAGGCCGGGGGAGGAAGATCAGCGCTCCAGCGGCGACCAGGGCGAAGCCGAGCCAGATCGCCCACCAGTCCTCCTTCTTCCAGAGGTCCGAGAGCCGGGGCCGTCCCTCGTCCTCTACCACGCCCGCCGAGCCCTCTCCCGGCTCGGCGCTCGACTTCGGCGGCTGCTTCGTGTCCAAGGCGGCGTCCTTCCTCACGGCGCGGGGGCGCGGTGCGGTCCTGGTCTGGACCGACGGGACCCCGCCCTTCTACCAAGTAGCACTTCGGGGATCCAGCGGGCCTTGCTCCACGCGTTGCGCTAAGGCAGGAAGTCGATCGAGACCGCGTTCGACAGGTTGAAGCCCGACCCGCCGGCGGCGGGATCTCGATACCAGTACTGGAACTCCCAGGTCGTGCCGGGATCGAAGAGGTTGCCCAGACCCTGGTTGAGGTCGACGTGGCGCCAGGCCACCCCCGGGGGGAGCGCGATGATGCCCGGGCTCATGCGGGCGTAGGGATTGGCGATGCAGCGGAAGCCGTCGCCGAAGGGCACCTCGGCCTCGCCCTGGCCGCAGTAGAAGATGCCCATCCCGCCGACCGGGAGGTGGTCGGCCGTGAGGACCAGGTCGTTGTCCAGGTTGCTCCCGTGTCCGGAGGCGCTGATCATCGAGGCGGAGCCCGTCGAGTTGGGATTCGTCGAGCAGTAGTAGGTGAAGGGCGGCGCGATCGAGAGGACGTACACGCTCCCCGAGCTGGGCCCGTTCACGTCTCCGGAGTAGCCGCCGAGGACGTAGTCCGGTCTGCGGTCCGCGTCGAGGTCGCCGATGGCGCCACCGGTCCAGCCGAAGCTGTCGTTGGGCACGAAGCTGCGGATCCGGCGGAGCAGACTGCCGTCGGCGCCGGAGAGGAGGTGGGCCGCGCCCGTCCCCTGGAAGGTGTGGGGACCGCCCTTCGCGCCGACGAGGACGTCATCGAAGCCGTCGCGGTCGTAGTCTCCGCCCTCGCTGACGAAGATGCCCAGCTCCTCGCTGTGCCCCGTACCCGAGAAGGCGTACAGGAGCTGACCGGTAGCGCCCGAGTAGACGCGCGCCAGGCCCCCGGCCGAGAAGGAGGTCGAGTCCGCCGAGGCGCCGACCAAGACGTCGTCGAAGCCATCGCCGTTCACGTCGCCCGCGCCGCTGACCGAGCGGCCGAAGCGGTCGGTGCTGGTGGCGCCCGAGAGGGAGTGGAGCAGGCCCCCGTCCAGGCCCGAGCACACCAGCGCCAGGCCGACCGTGCCGAGCCCGGCGTTGCTGGTTCCCCCCAGGACGAAGTCGGGCGTGCCGTCGCCGTTCACGTCGCCCGCGCCGTCCACCGACCAGCCCAGGTGCAGCCCGGCCGCGGGGCCGATGATCTCGTGCAGGACGCTGCCGTCGGCCCCGGAGTACGCGCGCGCGCGGCCCGCGTTGTAGCCGCCGGTGTCCTCGTAGGGCTCGCCGACCAGGAAGTCGTCGTGGGAGTCGCCGTTCAAGTCCCCCACGCCCGCCACGCCGCCGATGACCCAGTCGGACTGCGGGGCGCCGACGGCGGTGTGGAGCAGGCTGCCGTCGAGTCCCGAGAACACGTAGGCGTTCCCCGCTCCCGGCCCGCTGCCGGGGCTGAAACGCGCTCCCACGATCAGGTCGTCGAAGCCGTCGCCGTTCGCGTCGCCGGCGCCGGCGACCGTCGTGCCGAAGACGTCGCTGGCGGCGGCTCCGAGGAAGGTGTGGAGAACGGCCCCGTCCTTCCCCGACCAGACGCGCGCCAGGCCCGAGCCGCTCCCGTTCGTGCTGTCTCGGGGCGCTCCGGCGATCACGTCCGGGAAGCCGTCCGCGTTCACGTCGCCGGCCGCAGCCACCACCTTGCCCAGCTCGTCGTAGGGGTCGTCGCCGTGGAAGACGTGGATCCTCACCTGGGCCGAGACCGGGGCGCCCGTCGCTGCCAGCAGGGCGAGGGAGGCGAGGAGCGAGGAGATACGGTGGGTGCGGTATGCGGTCAAGGCGGTCTCCTGCCGGAATCCGGGCGCGCTGGTCGAGAATCGGCCAGCGCAGGGCCGCAGGCAGCATACACGATGCCCGAGGCGTCGCGATCGAAAGCGCCCGAGCTCTACCCGTCCCCCACGGGAGAGGTGAAGAACCCGTCCAGCCCGTCCCCGGGCTCGGCGAGGCGCAGCCCGCCCTCCCCCTGCACCGCCTCGTAGCCGATCCGCTCCAGGTACTCGAGGGCCTCGAAGCTGGCCGCCTCCTCGACGAAGTCCTCCCAGAATCCCTCGAGCTCGTGCTCCTCGAGCCATCCCCGCAGCGCCGGGAGCGAGACCTCCTCGACCTCCCCCTCGAGCAGGTCCCGGACGAGCATCAGCGCGCCCAGCCCCCCGCGCTCCCGCAGCGCGACGTCCAGCGCGAAGGCCAGCATGGCGCCCCCCTTGTAGGCCATGATCTCGTTGGGGCCGTCGCCGTCGCGCCAGGAGACCTCGGGATCGGCGAAGGCGACCTGGCCCCAGGACGAGCGGTCCAGGGCCTCTCCTGCCCACTTGACATATGGGCCTCCATATCAGTCCAGCAGGCGTCACGACGATCACCAGGGATTCGGCGGCGACCCGGCCGCCTCGCTACGGCTGCTCCGCGAAGAGCCAGTCGAAGAGCTGGTACTCCAGCTCGTAGACGCGCCTCAGCGGAGAGTCCTTCTCGGGCTCCTCGGTCTGGGTCCCCATGCAGGCCCGACTGAAGGTGCTGGACTCGGCCACGGCGATGACGCGCCCCTCGCCGATCCGGGTCTCGCCGATGAGCACCTGGCCATCGGCGGCGGCGTAGAGGGGATCGCCCCCCGAGACCGAGAGGCGAAGCACCATCGCCTCGGGAGAGACCCGCGTGCTCAGCTCCGGATGGCCCGATGCCGGGGGTCCCTCCGAGGGCCCCCCCGGGCAGGGGAAGACGTCGCACACGAGCTCGAGGCCGAAGGCCCGCAGGAGCTGGTTCGCGCTGCTGCGCCGGTTCAACAGGCTGTCCATGACCAGCAGGCGCCCGCCGCCGGCCACCCAGCGGATGATCCTCCTCTGCGATGCGGGTGAGAGCTCGCGGGTGGGGTTGATCAGGACCAGCGCCTCCGAGCCCTCCAGCGCCTCGTCGATCGAGTCGGAGACCCGCGGGAAGCGCCCCATCCGCTGGGTCCAGACCAGGAAGCCGTCGAAGGCCTTCTCGTCGGGAACCCTCGAGTAGCCCAGGGGCGGCGGCAGGACGAAGTCGCCGTGGCCCTCGAGGAAGGTCACGTAGCGGAAGCCCTCGCCCTGGGGCGGCTCGCCCGCGGGGCTGGCGAGGGCCAGGAGGCCGCTCATCGCCAGGGCCCCGAGCGCGGTGGAGCCGATCGCCAGGGCGTAGCCGCAGCGGCCGCGGCGGGACATCAGCGGGACGCCCACCACCAGCGCCAGGCCGGCCAGGAGGCCCAGGGCCCGGTTGGGCAGGTAACCCCAGACGTTGCGGCGGTTGAGGTAGTCCACGGCGCTCAGGAGGAACTCCCGGCGGCCGCCGTAGCCCAGGGAGAAGCTGGAGAGCACGGTGCTGTCCGAGAAGGCCAGCACCCGGCCGGCGCCCTGCTTGACCGCCGCGGCCATCAGGAAGGCGCCGAAGCTCTCCTCGGTGTCCACCCGGACGTTCCCGAAGAGGTTCGGGTCGGAGTAGTCCACCCCGTCGGAGAAGGTGTTCAGGCAGACCATCGCGTTCTCGGCCCACCACGGCGCCGCCAGGGAGCAGGAGGTCATGAACCCGAAGCTCGCGACCCCCGCCATGGCGGGGTGCCGCAGCAGGGGATGGGGCGCGAAGGAGTGGAGCTGGCCGGTGTCCAGGCGGTTGCAGGAGTCCTTCTCGAAGCGGATGCCGAAGCGCGTCGCGACCTGATTCAGGTGGGAGTTGATGCCCAGGAGATCGGTGTGATCCCCGATGAGGAAGAGGCCTCCTCCGCCCTCGACGAAGTCGACGATGGCCTCGACCTCGGACTCCCCGAAGGGCAGGGTGGCGGTCTTCAGGATCAGGACGTCGCAGTCGGCCAGGAGCTCCGACGTGTACGCGCGATCATGGTTCACCTCGACCGCGTGGTGCTTCTGCAGGAGGTCCAGCATCGAGCGGTAGGTGTACAGGGTGTTGCGTCCGTAGGTCTCGCGGTCCAGCGCAACGTCGGTACGCTCCCAGAAGGGCGAGTGAGCCTCGTCCAGGAGAATCCGCCCGTCCTTCGGCTCCCCCGGGTCCTGGAACTGGAAGAAGCCCAGGGTGCCGGCGCCGAAGAGCAGGAAGAGACCCGCGCCGAGGAGGAGCGGCCTCGGCGCGAGCGGGCGCTCACCGGGCGGCCGCTCGAGCCGCGAAGCCTCCCCCCGCCGCCACCATGCCAGTAGTAGGAGGCACGGGATCCACGACAGGACGACGATGAGGGGATCGTGGAGAATGCGGGTGGGGGCCGCCAGATAGACGTTCTCCAGGCGCGGATCCTGGGAGTGGACGAAGATCAGGATGAGCGCCAGGTAGCGCAGGAAGGCGTAGCCCGCGAGCAGGGCAGCGGTCCGGGAGAGAACCCCCAGGCGCGGCGAGCGCGATCGCAGGATGCACAGGGAGGCGTATCCCGAGACGAGCAGGGCCACGACGAAGAAGCCGAGCTTCTCCAGGGTGCAGGTGAAGGGCAGGACGTGGCCCCCCTCCTCGTAGAACACCGTACCCTCAGAGAGGCCAGCGGGAATCCCGAGCGCCCGCAGCGCCGCCCACAGGATCGGGGCCACCCAGTCGACCCGGTGGACCCGCGAGGAGATCAGGATCAGGAGCGGGATCATCAGGAGCTGGAGCAGCGCCTGGCAGGAGACGACGAGGAGCGCGAAGCCCAGGCGGGACCGCGGCCGCCAGGGCGCCCCCGCGGCGGAGTCGTCGCGCATCGCCGCCAGGAGGACCAGGGCGATCCCCGCCGCGAGGAGCAGCGCTCCCAAGGGGAGAGGAGCCTCGCCGAAGATGCCGGTGATGCCGATCCAGGAGAGGGAGATCAGTCCGGAGCCGAGCCAGTAGAGGTTCATTGCGCGACTCCTTCGCCCTCGGGCGTCAGGGCCAGCAGCTTCTTCAGGAAGTAGATGTTCGCCAGGGAGAAGCTCCTGGTGTTCTCCACGATGTGGTCGCAGAAGAAGAGCGAGTCCCCCACCAGGAAGTAGCCTCCCCCGCCGATACGGCGCAGGGCGGCCAGCGGCTGGCCCTCGCAACGGGCCAGGACCGTCACCTCGCCCGCGAGCTCCCCGTCCCAGCTCAGCGGCCAGGCGGAGGCGAACCGCAGGATGGAGGGGTTGCTGTCGTCGGCGTAGATGGGGACCGGGCCGACGGGCTGGTCCTCTATGGAGAAGCCGAAGTGGTCCAGGAGCGAGGCCGAGCCACCGCGCTCCTCCCAGCCGGCGGCGTGGATGATCAGCCCCCCGGACCGGGCGAAGGCCTCCAGCTCGGCGAGCTCGCGCTCGCCGTAGGGTCGGGCCGGAGCGATGGTGACGAAGACCCGCGACTGACCCAGCAAGTCGGTGTCGAAGCGGCGCGTCAGGATCGGGAGGAAGTCGTTGCGATAGAAGTTCCCGTAGAGCGATCCGACCGGGTTCTTCGAGTTCATGCCCCCGTCGACGCGCTCGAGGTGCGAGTCGTCGATCAGCGCCAGACGATCCGTCTCGGATCGGAACGGGCGGCTGAAGCCGTGCCAGGCCTGCGCGCCGAAGTAGGCGAGGACCAGGAGGCCGACGGCGACGTGGAAGCTCAGCGGACGCGCCCGCCCGGTCCAAGTCGCGGCGACCAGAGCGGCCAGAAGGACTGCGGTGAGCCCTGCCGGGAGCCAGTCGCTCCACCACCCGCGGCTCGCCGTGAGCCACAGCATCACCTCGCGGACGAAGGGGAGGTAGACGAAGGGCAGGCCGGCGTTCTGGAAGGAGGAGGTGTCGCCGAACACCAGGACCTTGCCCCGGCCCATGTAGCGGGCGGCCGCCAGCACCAGGTCGCCGTACACCTCGCCCTTCTGGTACTGGTAGTCCCCCAGGAAGGCGCCCCCCTCGTCGAGCATGTTCCCCACGTCGCCGAGGCCGTGGCGGCCCACCAGGAGGGGGACGCAGGCCGCCGAATCGAGTCGCAGCGACGCCCCTACCGAGATTCCGTGGTCGTCCGCATCCCTGGAAGCCGTCGAGACCGTGCCGGGGAAGAGCCAGCTAGGCTTCCAGGTCTGCCCGACCGGATAGGTGGAGTCGAACTCGAGGGCGATGCCGCTCTTCAGGTCCCGGTAGGGGGCCAGCAGACGGTTCTCGCACTCCTGCAGGCCGCCCACGCCGGTGTGATCGCCCATCACCAGGAGGTTGCCGCCCTCCAGGACGTACTCCCAGATGGCCCGCAGCTCCTCCTCCCGCCACTCGACGGTCGTGTTGATGAGCACCAGCGCGTCGACCCCGGAGAGCGCCTCGCGGGTGAGGGACTCGCGCTGGAAGTCCACCTCGAAGCCGTCGGCCTCGAGGTAGCGGGGGAGCATGCCGAACATGCCCACGCTGTACGCGCCGAAGTAGTCGAAGCCGGGGGCCCGCCAGTCCAGCAGCTCGCCCTCGTTGACCGAGTAGAGGAGGACCCGCGGCTCGCGCACCGGGCGCTCGATCGGGAGCGCGATGAGTCCCAGGACGCAGGCGGCGCCGGCCAGGCCCGCGACGGCGGCCTTCCAGGCCTGGCGCGGAGAGGCCGCAGGATCGGGCTCTCGCGGGGCGCGATCGCCTGATCCCGCCAGCACGATGAGCGCCAGGCCGGCGATGAAGGGGAGCTCCCCGAGCCACAGCATCCTCTCCTGGGTGAGGAGCGGCGAGCTCGACAGCGCGAGCGCCAGCAGATACCCGGTGTGCAGGAGCAGCAGGGCAGCCTCGAGCAGCAGGAAGCTCGTGAGACGCCGGGCGAGCAGCGCGGTCCGCACGAGGACGAAGGCGGCCAGCCCGAGCATCGACCAGAATCCGGAGACCGAGGCACCCAGGGCCAGAGGCGGATCCCCCACGAGCCCGGTCGCCAGACGCGACCAGCCGCGGGAGGCCGCCTCGAGGGCGTGGTAGGCGACGGGCGAGCTCAGGTAGAGGATCACAAGGACCAGGTACAGCGAGGTGGTCCAGGCCAGGGCGCCGAAGCCGGGGTCCTCCTCGCTCCGCATCGAGAAGCCCAGGGCGAGGCCCAGGAACGCCAGCGCGAGGCAGGCGAGGTGGGGCACCGGTCCGGAGAGCAGGGGGATCGAGAGGGCGCCCGCGAGCAGGAGCGGCAGGGCCACGAGCGAGCCCCGCGTGGGCATCAGCCTCCTCCACGTGCCTCCCAGGAGGAGCAGGAGGATCAGCCCCAACACCAGGCCGGCGCGCGCGACCTCGGGGCGCAGGGTCCCCAGGTTGCGGGCCGCCGCCTCGAGCAGGAGCAGTCCGATGCAGACGGTGGACCATCGGATTCCGGGATGAGCTCGTCGTGCTTCCATGGGGCGCCTCTCGTGGATCGGGGGAGGGCCTCCCCCCCGGGCTCGACGGCCCGGAGGGGAAGACGAATCGTCCGGGGACTCGCTCAGCGCTCGCGGCGGGCGGGCTCGGGGCCCGGGCCGACGAGGCCCGTCAGGGGCATGCGGGCCAGGAGGCCCACCAGCCAGCCCAGGAAACCGCGTTCGTCGCCGGCAGCGACCCGCGGGTCATCGGCGGACGCGGGTGCCCCCGGACTCGCGAAGAAGGACGGAAGGGCCTCGGGTGCCCCCACCGCCACGGGCTCGCTGACGCGGCTTCGGCCGTAAACGTTGGTCACGGCCACCCGGTAGGAGGCCGCCTTGCCGCCGACGTCCCCGTCGACATGCCGGACCATGGCGCGGTCGCGGCATTCGCCCTGAGCGACGAGCTCCCAGCCCTCACCCAGGTTCCGCTCGAAGCGCCACTCGCCGCCTTCGAGCCCCTCGGAGCTGAACAGCAGGCAGACGCCGGCGCCCTCGGCCAGGCGTCGGAGGTGGAAGCCCCGGATCTGGTCGGGCTCGATCTCGTGCACCGAGACCCGCTGGATCTTCCCCTTCTCGACCTGCGGCTTGCACTCCTCGCCGACATTGCCCTTGCAGGTGTCGCGGCGGCCGCGGCCCACGAGGAAGCCCCCGGTGGAGCTGCCGGTGCGCGGGCCCGACCTGGAGCCGCCCGCCTCGGGGCCGCCCTCGCCGCCGTCTCCGCCGCCGCTGCCCTCTCCGCCGTCGCCGCCAGTCCTCGCTCCCCTCACATCGGGGCAGGGCGGGGAACCGGCCACCTTCGTGGTCTTCGCCTTCCCGCCGGTTCCGGCCCCGGCCGGAACGCCCGGCTCGGCCGGCCCCCTCGGGCCCGCGTCGCTCGGCCCTGACGGGCCTTCGGTGTAGGTGCCGGTGACCAGGGTCCACTTGGGACAGACCTTCTTCTTCCGACCGCCCACGCGGACCCACTTGGAGGTGCAGTGGGCGCCCGCTGCGCCGGTATTCCCGCCCCGATCGTAGAAGTCCTGACAGTAGGACACCGTGGGCTCCTTGGCCGGGGGTAGCGGCGTTTCTTCGGGGGCTTCCATGACACAGGCATCGCTTCCATGCACGACGGCCGCGGCGCACGAATCCATGCCGAAGTTGAGGCCCAGGGCCACGAAGGACTTCATGAAGTCGATGGACAGCCAGGCCGTTCCGAAGCCGGGGATCAGGCGTCCGGCGGCCTTTCCGGCGACGCTGCCGCCGACCCCCCGGAGCACCTTGCCGGTGTGCTTGAGCACGAGGTCGGAGCCCTTGTCGGTCACCTTTCGGATGACTCCTGCCCCCACCGCGCTGGTGAAGGAGCCCCACTTGGCGCCGGCCATGGGATCGACCCGGTTCTCGTCGCTCAGTCCATACGGATCCACGCGGTTCGACGGGTTGCCGTTCACGTAGGCGTAGGGCGTCTGCCCAACACGGCCCTCCTCGGCGATGATCCTGGAGAACAGGAGCGCCTCTCCGGCGCCGCTGGCCTCGGCCGGGCTCAGCGGGTCGCGCTGCATGAACCGCCCCAGGGTGGGGTGCATGTACCGGGCGCGGTAGTAGTACAGGCCCGCTCGATCCCCGAACTCCAGGAAGAACGGGAAGCCGTCTCCCATGGCGGTCTCCGGGTCGTAGCGCCGCGCGTTGAACAGGTACGGGTTGCCGGCCGGGCTCTCGAGGGTGCCCTCCAGGAGGTTCCCGTCGGCGTCGCAGAAGATCGGCGATCCGTAGGCGTCGTAGGCGACCCACTCGACCGAGTCCCCTGCCGAGTCGGTGAGGACGCACACCGATCCCAGACCGTCCTTGTGTAGGTAGAAGACGCTTCCGTCCTGCCGCGTCATCTGGAGGACGTCGTCCAGGGCTTCGCCGTAGACGTACTGCTTCTGCATCTGGCTGGAGCCGTTGCGCTCCTCGATGACGTGCTCGCCGTCATAGAGGAAGAGCGTGGTGTTCCCATTCACCTCCTTCCGAGTGCGTCGGCCGGCGGCGTCGTAGGCGTAGGTGGCGAAGACTGACTGCGCCCCCTTGTCCTCGATCCGGACCAGGCGGTTCAGGCCGTCGTAGGCGAAGAGGAAGGAGCCGTCGTCCGTCAGGTTGCCGGCCGCGTCATGGGCCAGGGACAGGCCAGCGAACTGCTCGTACTGGCCCATGACGCCGGGTGTCATCAAGTAGTCGTTGGTGTTTCCCGGTGGCGCCGTGATGGAGAGCTGCTGCCAGCTCCCGTCGTCTCCCAGGGTGTAGGTCTGCAGGCGCGCGGGGTTGTTGCCCTGCCAGTCGTCGGCCAGGAGAGTGAAATCTCGCAGCCGGTAGGAGCTGTCGTAGGCCATCACGTCGTACTTGACCTCCTGGGTCGCCTGAATGCTGCGGAGCTGCTCCCGGATCTTCCGGTTGAACGTCCGGTCGAAGAGGTACTGGAAGCGCTCGAGAATCTGGAGGGCCGCGTCGACGTGCTCCTTGCAGATCACCCGCCCCGCGGCGTCATAGCCGACGTCTTCGTTCTGATCTCCCAGCATGGTGAAGCCGGTGCCGTTGCCGTACACCTGCTCGGCGGGACGCGCAGTCCCCGGTCCGAAGTACAGCAGGGTGGCGACGTCCTTGGCGCCCTCGCGGATGGCAGTCATCCGTTCCAGGCCGTCGTAGTCGTAGTCGAGCACGCGCTGGCCGCCGGGATAGAAGAGCCGCGTACGGTTGAGCATGGCATCGAAGGCGCTCGCGACGGCTACTCCATCCTGCTGCTCCTCCACGAGGCCGCCCAGCGAGTCGTAGAAGAGGTGCACCAGCGAGTCGTCGGAGGTTCCGTTTCCGTTGTCGTCGGTCATCTTCACCAGCCGGCTCAGGCCGTCCCAGGTGAAGGTCTGCCGGGTGGTGCCCAGGATCCCGGGAGCCGGCGTGACGTCGACCTGCATCAGTCGGTTCGCAGCGTCGTAGGTCATGCCGAAGAGCGAGCCGTTGGCGTCGGTGCTGGTCTTCAGATTGCCGTTGAGGTCGTGCGTGTAGTCGACCCCGGTTCCGTTGCCGGGGAAGGTCTTGCGGTTCAGGCGGTTCTGGTCGTCGTACCGGTCGAAGCTGACCTCCTGGCCACCGGCGTCGACGTAGCGCAACGGGCGGCTGTTGTCGTCGTACTCGAGGATCGTGGCCAGTGCGCCTTCGGGGCTGTAGTTGATGCCGGTGGTCTCGTCGGGACGGACGGGGCTGGCGAAGAAGTAGGGGAATCCGTTGCCCAGGCCGCCGGCTCGGTGGTCGCGCAAGATCGCGGTCTGACGCCCGACCCCATCGCTGAAGAAGCGCGTCGTGTTCCCCGTACCGTTGATCTGGGTGTACACGTCCCTCCAGCTGCACTCGGGGTCGGGGAAGAGCCCCAACGGGTCGTCGGCGATGAGGCTGCTGTTGGCGTCTCCCAGCCAGGTCAGGTTGTCGTGGCTGTCATAGCCGTAGTAGGTGGTGTGCCCCATCGAGTTCGTCTCGCGCGTGAGGCGGTCGAGGGCGTCGTAGATCCGGAGATCGACGAAGACCTCCTTGTCCGAAGACCCCGTGATGGGATGCATCTCGTGGCGCGCGAGCCGAACGAGGTTGTTATTGGCATCGTATTCGTACTCCACGTAGTTGGGATCGGGACCCTCGGCGCCCAGGACCTGCTTCACGCAGCGATCCAGCCCGTCGTGCTCGAGGGCGACCTCGTGCCCGTTGGGATTGACCATCTTCACCAGCTGGCTGTCGCGGTCGTACACGTACTGCGTCGATCGCGTCGAGCTGGGAGGCGCGGGTGCCAGCTGGTGCCCGCCGTGGTGATCGATGATCCGCCACTCCTCCTCGATCTGCCAGGCGCGGCCCATCTCGTCGTAGGAGTAGACCGCCGAGGCCAGCACCACGCTGCCGCTGCCGCTTCCCGGCGAGCCGGTGACGACGACGCCGGTGGGGTGGTTGTACTCCGGATGGTTGTACTCGAAGGCGGTGACCGTGCCCGCCAGATCGGTGCTGGTGGCGATCCGCCCGTTCCGGCCGGCGTAGACGAGGCTCATGCTGTCGCCCTCCGGCGTGGTCTTGGCGATCAGGTTCCCGTTCTCGTCCCAGGTACTCTCCAGCGTGGAGGGATCGGCTCCCGAGGCTCCCTGAGTGACCTTCCACTTCTCGTTGCGGTCGGTGTACTCGATGGTGTGGTAGTTGCCCAAAGGCTCGGTGACCTGGATCAGGTTCCCCTCCTCGTCGTAGGCGAAGCCGGTGGTGAGGGTCTTGCCGTCATCGACCTCCTCGCGGAGCAGGATGATGTTCCCCAGGATGTCGCGGACGTAGACGGTGACGATCCACTCGTTCGTGTCGGGTATGCTGGAGTGCCGGTTCTCCCTCTCGATGGACTCGATGCGGCCGTTGGCGTCGTAGGCGTAGCGCATGCGGTATCCCAGGGCGGAGGCCCCGGGAGAGGACCCGACCTCCGCCGCCCGCGTCAGCTCCACCAGCCGGTTCTGCTGGTTGTAGACGTACAGGTCCTTCGTGCCCCGGCCATCGACGATCGCCGTCTGGTTGCCCACGGGGTCGTACTCCAGCGAGGTGGAGATCGCGGCGTGGTGCGCCGTCTTGGTCCAGTACTGGGTGCCCGCGTTGGGCTCGGCCTCCGGGCTGGCGGGATCGACGTCGCGGATGACCTCGCGCAGCCAGCCGCCGGTCAGCGGGTCCTGCGCAGAGCCCGGAACCGGATCGCCATCCCCGTCGGGATCGCGGGAGCCGTAGTACCTGTACACCGTGAGCGCGCCCTCGCCGGAGGTCTCGGACAGATCCTGCCCGAAGGCGTTGTAGGTGTAGACGCGGAGGATGTCCTGGGTGTCCCCGCTCGCCAGGGTCACCGGGGGCTCGCGCTCCCAGATCAGGTTCCCGAAGGCCTGCTGGATCCCGTCGCCGTTGACCTCGCCCAGGCCCATGGGCCAGTCGGCGGGGTCGTAGTCGATCTCGAAGGCCTCCCACAGGGCGTACAGGGGGTGGTTCGAATCCCAGGGGATCTCCTGGTAGTCGTAGGTGAAGAAGGCCTTCTTCCCGCCGCCCTGGTTGAAGAAGGGCTCGTAGTCGTACTCCTCGTAGTAGATGCAGGAAGCGGACGATCCCGGCCAGGGGGACTCGTCCCGGCGGACGAGGTTGCCCTGCGCGAAGACGTCCGGGCCCCAGTAGTACTCGTACTCGTCGTGGTCGCCCTTGGGGTTCTCGAGGTAGGTCAGCTCACCGTGCTCGTTGTAGTCGAAGCGCGTGGTGTGGCCCAGGGGATCCTGGATCGACAGGGGGTGACCGTGCTCGTCGAAGGAGTACACCGTGGCCTTGCCGCGCCGGTCGGTCCAGCTGGTCCGGCTGACGACCCCGGGCCCGCCGAGGTCCTCGTAGGCGAAGGCGTGCGTCCCGCCGGCCTTCCGCTGGCCGTTGGGGGTGCCCTCCAGGATGGTCTCGATCCGGTCGTTGGCCTCGTCGTACTCCACGCTCACGGCGGGGAGTCCCAGGACGTCATGGGGCTTGAGTTGCACTCCGGTGGAGGAGGACCCGCCGCCGGAACCGCTTCCGCCGCGGCTCTGGGCGCTGCCGACGTCGGTGGGCAGGTAGATCTTCTTCAGGTTGTGCTTGTCCACCGAGCTCTGGACGGAGTAGCGGTAGAGGACGCTGGTCCCATCGGGGAAGTCGTTGCCGCTGGGCGTCCCGGTGATCTTCGGCCAGGTCACCTTGGAGAGGTTGCCCTCACCGTCGTAGCGATAGGAGATCGTACGTCCGGTGAAGTCCTGGACGGCCGAGAGGCGGTCCTGGCTGTCGTAGTTGAAGAGGATCTCGCGGTCGTAGGTGTCCAGCACCTTGTCGATGCGGCCCTGGGCGTCGTAGACCACCTCCATGGCGTTGCCGAAGCGGTCCCGCCGCGAGTGGAGCTTGCCGGGGTTCTCCTGGGCCCCCAGCGAGTGGTAGAAGCTCATGTCGCCGGAGCGGTCGCGGCGCACCAGCGCGCCGCCGGGCATGAGCAGGATCTTCTCGTAGCAGCCCCCCTCGGGGGGGACCGCCGGATCCAGCCCGTCGCCGTCGTAGGGCAGGTAGAGGTCCTGCCGGGAGGGGTGGCGCTTGAAGAAGGTGGAGCGCCGCTGCTCCCCCCGGTAGACGTAGAGGAACTCGGGGTCCCCGCCGACGAGCGCCACGAACTCGCTCCAGTTGTGGTCCCAGCAGGCCCCCAGCCGGCCTGGATAGTCGTACTGGCTCCGGTAGGTCCGCTCCAGCCGGAAGTCGTGTCCGTTGCGGCCGGGGAGGGTGAGGTCCGTCTTGGTGACGCAGAGCTCGCCGGTGTGCAGGTAGACGTAGGAGTTGCCGGCGAGGGGGAGGGTGCTCGCGTTGCGGTTGGGGTTCCAGCCCTGTATCTGGGAGCTGGACCCCCCTTCGAGCTCGGCCGGGAGGGCTGGCGCCGCCATCGAGGCCAGCAGGAGACCGGTGAGTAGCATGCTTCGCATGGGTGCTTCTCCGTACTCGGTTGCTTCGATCCAGGTGTTCTCCGGCGCGCAGCATCGGGAGGGAACGATCGCTGCCGATCCATCGGGCAACGCCCCGCTGAGCACACAACGCTGGCCGCGTGGGACCGCGTCGCCGGTGGGGGTGTGTCTTCAGACTAGCGCGTGAAACCCGGTTCGGGGGAGCTGGATGCCGGAGAAGTCCGCTTTTTTTGTTTGGGCGCCATTCACCGAATAGCGCCTGTTTTCGACCGTTTTCGCGTGCGCCTGCTTTCCAACGAAAAGGGCTTTCGCCCCCTCCTGCACGTCCCCTGTACCCCGCGCCAATCGCGCGCGCGGACGTCCCTCATCGACACACCGGCCGCGTGGGGCAGCCCCATCGCCCTCGCTCTCCAGATGCAATTGGCCCCCGCGTTCTTCGACGAATTGAATCCTTCGCCAGCGGGCGAACCGCCCCTGTACCTGGGCCGGCTCCGCGAGTCGTGCTACACTGGGCCCCGGAGCCGAGAACCCCGACCCGCTGGAGGCCTCCGCCATGAACGGCCGAAACCAGTCGCCGATCTCATTGAGCCGCGCCGCGGCCGGGCTCGCCCTGGCCTTCCTCCTCCCCGTCTCCGCCGCCCTCGCCCAGGGGCCCGCCAACGTCGCGCGCTACGGCCTGGCCTCGCAGTCGAGCACGGCCCACAACGGCTTCGCCGCGCGGGCCATCGACGGCAACCGTGACGGGACGTGGACCAACAACTCGGTGACCCACACCGACACCCTGCCGGACAGCTGGTGGGAGGTGGATCTCGGCGGGCCCCGGGTCCTGGAGGAGATCGTGCTCCACAACCGCGCGGACTGCTGCTGGGACCGACTGAGCAACTTCCGCGTCTCGGTGCATGACGGCGTGGGCGAGGTCTTCGGCCAGGACTTCTTCACCGCCTCCGGCAGCGTGGGTCAGGGCGCGTCCCTCTCGGTGCCCCTGCCCGCCGGGACGCTGGGCGAGCGGGTGCGCGTGAAGATCCTGGGCCTCAACCTCTCCGGCACCGGCCACCTCTCGTTGGCCGAGGTCGAGGTCATGGGCGATCCCGTGCAGGGCACCCGGAACCTGGCGCGCGTCGGGGCGGCGGCCCAGTCGACGACGCACTCCTTCGGCTTCGCCAACCACGCCATCGACGGGAACACCGACGGGGACTGGCTGAACGGCTCGGTGACCCACACCGACCAGACCAGCCCGGACAACTGGTGGGAGGTGATCCTGGCGGACCGCTCCCTGATCGACGAGGTCGTGCTCCACAACCGCAACGACTGCTGCTGGGATCGCCTGAGCAACTTCCGCCTGTCGATCTTCGACGGCGCCACCGAGGTCTTCGGCCAGGACTACTTCACCGCCTCCGGCAGCGTCGGCCAGGGCGCGGCCTTCCCGGTCCCCATGGCCCCCGGCCTGATGGGCGAGCGCGTCCGGGTCCAGTTCCTGGGCTTCAACGGCACGGGGAACGCGGCGCTCTCGCTGGCCGAGGTGGAGGTGATCGGCTCCGACCTCTCGCTGGCCTACTGCACCGGCAAGCTGAACACACAGGGGTGCACCCCGGCGATCACCTACGGCGGAGCTCCCAGCGTCTCCAACCCGGGGCCCTTCGATATCCGCGCGTCGGACCTCATCAACAACAAGACCGCGATGTTCTTCTACGGCCTTAGCGGTCGGCACAACCTCGCCTTCCAGGGGGGCCTGCTGTGCGTCCTGCCGCCCCTGAAGCGGACGATGATGCAGTCCACCGGCGGGAATCCGCCTCCGGCCGACTGCTCGGGGACGGCGGCCATCGACTTCAACCAGTGGATGCAGAAGGGCCACGGCGCCAACCTGCTGCCGGTGGGCACGCAGGTCTTCGGCCAGTTCTGGTACACCGATCCGTTGGATCCCACCGGGGTGGGCCTCTCGGACGCGATCGAGTTCAGCGTGGGGCCCTGACGGGCGGAAAACGGAGTGCCCCGGTGTAGGAGCCTCCAAGGACCCGGACTACCGGCAGCCGGAGGCTGCCCGTGATCACCCGCCGCACGCTTCAACTGCTGGTCGTGGCGCTCCTGGCTGTGGCCCTGCTCTGGCAGGCGGAGCCGTGGGATTCCGGCGAGCCGAGCCCGGAGCTCGCCGTCGGAGAGGGGATCGCGGGCTCCCTGCCGGCGGATCTCGCCGGCGCTCCTCGTTCCTCGGAGCCCGAGGCCGCCGGCCGCTCGACGCCGACGCTGGAGCCGGGTGCCGACATGGAGGCCCCCGCGCCGGACCGGTCCCTGGCGATCCAGGTGATCGACGAGGGCGGAGCGCCGGTCCAGGGCGTTCTGGTCGCGCTGGAATGGCGCCGTCCCGACTACACCGTGCGCGCCTGGACGGCGAGAACCGAAGGGCCCCGCGGAGAGGCGCTGACCGGGCCGCTGGCGGACGTCGCCGGGAGGGGGTCGACGGAGGGGGAGCTCTACGCCACCTTCGGCTTCCTGCTGGATGATCGCCCGCGGGTGGCGGTGGACCGCCACGATCCTCCCGCGGAGCCGATCCGCCTGGTCCTGCCACCGACCGGGAGCCTGGCCGTTCACGTCAGCCGGGGCGATGGCCGCCCGCTGCACGAGGAGGTTCAGGTCCGCCTGCGGAGGGCACCCCGCTCGCCGCATCCCTCGAGCCTCCTCCAGCTGGGCACGAATCGCCAGAAGGAGTCCAGCCAGCAGGGCGTGGCCTTCTTCTCACACGTGGGTCTGGGCCTCGATCTGGAGATCGAATGCTGGGGGCCCCCGGACTGCGAGTCGGTCTCGCTGCGCGCACCCGGGCCGACACTGCCGGGCGAGCGGCTCGAGGTCGACTTGTGCTTTGCCGAGATCCGTCCCGGCCTGACCGGACGCGTGCTCCGGCCCGACGGCTCTCCGGCGGCGTGTCGCGAGCTGGAGTCCCTCTGGCGCGTCACGCCGTCCAGCGGCCGGCTGGACGAGCCGAGCGAGTACGACGAGAAGGAGCTGGTGACGGATGAGCTCGGCCGCTTCCACACCTTCCTGACCGCGGAATCCTCCGATGGCGACGCGATCGCCCTGTTCATCCGGGATGAGCAGGACGATGGTCTACAGCTCGAGTGCGCCTGCGAGCTTCCCTCGGTGCTGGGCCCCGGCGAGCGCGATCTCGGCGACCTGATCCTGCAGCCCTCGCCGCTGATCGCCGCGGGCCGGGTCGTCGACGAGCGGGGCGAAGGTCTCACCTCCGTGGGCGTATGCCTGATGCGCAGGGAGTACGAGGACGAGACCGGCGAGGACTTCTACTGGGACCTCCTCGGCTGGTTCCACAACGACACCACCGACGAGAGTGGAGCCTTCGAGATCCGCGGCGAGCTCGAGGAGGGTGAGTATGCCCTCCGGGCGTCCCCCAGCGGATTCCGCAGGGCGGAGCCGCTTCCCTTCCTTCCCGGCAGTCGCGACCTCCTCATCCGGCTGGGTCGGGACACGGTTCAAGGCATCGTCGGCTCCTTGCTCCTCGACGAGGGCATCCCGAGCTCCTCCCTGCGCGTCGGGGCCCTGTGCGATCA
>CAZTTG010000096.1:0-24436 GCA_964615935.1 uncultured Planctomycetaceae bacterium
CCCTCGACCGTGACCGAGAATCCGAACGACCGGCGCGTGGGCCTGTGGCTCATCGGCGCCCGTGGATCGGTGGCCACCTGCGCGAGCTACGGGTTGATCGGCCTGCGCAGCGGGCTGATCGAAGCCGTCGGCCTGTGCACCGAGCGCCCCCCCTTCGACGCCCTCCCCCTGATCCCCCTCGACGCCCTCGTGCTGGGCGGACACGACGTGTGCCGGCGCGGGTTGACGCAGTCGGCCGGCGAGCTGGTGCGCACCGGCATCCTCAGCCCCGAGCTGGTGGCGGCCACCAGCTCCGAGGCGGCCGCCTTCGAGTCCCGCCTCCGGCCGGGCATCCTCGACGACGCCGACGTGGGCCTGGCCGACGTGGACCCCGAGTCCGTCCGGCTGGGATCGGTCTCGCCCCGCGAACGGATCGAGCGCATCGCCGACGACCTGCGCGCCTTCCGCGAGGAGCAGGAGCTCCAGCGGGTGATCGTCGTGAGCCTGGCGAGCACCGAGGCCTGGCGCGGCGCGCAGCCCGAGTGGGAGGCGCTCGACCGCCTGGAGGAATCCCTCGATCGGGGCGAGCCCCAGCCGGCCTCGGTCCTGTACGCCCACGCCGCCCTCTCCTCCGGCTGCCCCTTCGTGAACTTCACGCCCAGCCCGGGCTCCTCCATCCCGGCCCTGCGCGAGCTGGCGAGACGCCAGGGCCTGCCCCACTGCGGCAGCGACGGCAAGACCGGCGAGACCCTGATGAAGACCGCCCTGGCGCCGATGTTCACCGCGCGGGCGCTGCGGGTGCTCTCCTGGCAGGGCTACAACATGCTGGGGAACCGCGACGGCGAGGTGCTCGCCGACCCGCTGCACTGCGAGGCCAAGCTGCGCAACAAGGACCGGGTGCTGCACGACATCCTGGGCGAGCCGAGCCCGCACACGCACGTCGGCATCGACTACGTCCCCTCGCTGGAGGACTGGAAGACCGCCTGGGACTTCATCCACTTCGAGGGCTTCCTGGGCGTGCGCATGAGCCTGCAGTTCACCTGGTCGGGCAGCGACTCGGCCCTGGCGGCTCCCCTGGTGCTGGACCTGGTGCGGCTGACCGACCTGGCGGCCGAGCGGGGCGAGGCGGGCGAGATGGCGCACACCGCCTGCTTCTTCAAGTCCCCCCTGGCGGGGGGCACCCAGGACTTCCACGCGCAGTTCCGCGCGCTGCTCGACTACGTCGGGCCCCGCCTCTGAGCCGACCCGGAGCCGAGCTGTACCGATTGGTATAGCAAAGATCCCGGGATTCCCGTGCCGGATCCGGGGCCCTCGGGGATCCAGAAGGGGGAGGGAAAGGCAGAGACCCGCATTTTTACCGGTAGCCGCGGAATCCCTTCCCACTAACCTGCGTAGTCGCAGAGCGTTCCCTGGCGATTCCCATGCCCATTGTCCGGCTTTCAGCGATCGTGCTGCTCGTGGTGGCCGGGACCTTCCTGGCCCTGAGGTGGTACCTCCAGGCCGCCGCCGAGCCCGCTCCGGCCCCCTCCTTCGGGAGCGTCTGGGCCGCTCCCCCCGTCGTCCCCGAACCGGAGCCGGCGGAGAAGCCGGCCCCCGTCCGCACGGCGCGCCGCCGGGTCCAGGCGGACCGCTCCAGCCGGGCCCCCGAGGCCCCTCCCGTCCGCGAGGCCGCCCCGATCGAGCGCACCTCCTTCCGGCCCCGGGACCGCGGCAGCGTGGGGGTGTCCATCGAGGTCGGCGCCGAGGACTCCCTCTTCCCGCCCGAGCCCGATGAGTGGATCGAGGAGGAGGTCGAGGCGGGGGAGCCCTGCCCCCTGGAGCCCGTGGAGCTCCCCCCGGGGCTCGAGCTCGGCGAGGACGCCGTAGAGGGCGCCTGAGCCCGCGGACCCGGCGGGTCAGCGGGGCCAGGTGCGCGCCTCCCACGCGTCGACGAGCTCGCACAGGTTCTCCCGCACCTCCCGCGCGCTGCGCCCGCTCGCGGCCTCCACCTCGAAGCCGTGGTCGGCCCCCTCGAGGATCTCCAGCCGGACCGGGCCTCCCAGGCGCTCGATCTCTCGCCGCAGGAGGTCGAGGTCGCAGAAGGGGTCGCGGGTGCCCTGCAGGAAGAGCGAGGGCCTCTGGATCCGCCCGAAGTGCTCGCTGCGCAGCTTCTCGGGCCTTCCGGGCGGGTGCAGCGGGAAGCCGAGGTGCACCAGGCCGTCGTGTGGGCATCCCTCCGCCGCCAGCAGGCTGCCCATCCGCGCCCCCAGGGACTTGCCGCAGAGCAGGAGCCGCCTGCCGGGCGCCCGCTCACGAAGGGCTTCGAGCGCCCGCGCGTGGGTGGCGAGCAGCAGGGATCGCGGGTCGGGCCGCGGCGCAAGGCCCCCGCGCTCGCGCAGCTCCATGTACGGGTAGTGGAAGCGCAGGGCCGTCAGGCCGCGGCGGCACAGGCCCTCGGCCACGGCGGTGAGCAGCGGAGAGCTCATGGGCGCGCTGGCCCCGTGGGCCAGGAGCACCGCGCCGCGCTCGGCGCCGGGCGCGGGCTCGTCCAGGATCGCGCTCGCCGCGGCGATCCCGGGGGCGTCGACGGGGATGGAGAGCTCGGTCGTGGTCACCGCCAGAGGTTACCCTCTAGGCGATGAGACCCAAGCCGCCGCTCACGCTGCAGACCTCCACCCTGTGGTACTACCCCTCCCAGCAGTACGGGGGCGAGGTCCAGGGCGATCCGCGCCACGCCGGCCGCACGCCCTCGTACGTGGTGTGGAACCTGCTCGAGCGCTACACGCGCGAGAAGGACCTGGTGGTGGATCCCTTCTGCGGGGGCGGCACGACCCTCGACGTGGCCCGGCAGCTGGATCGGCGCGCCCTGGGCTACGACATCGCGCCCGCGCGCGCGGACGTGTTCCGCGCCGACGCCCGCTCCCTGCCCCTGGAGGCCGCCAAGGCGGACTTCGTCTTCATGGACCCGCCCTACTCGACCCACGTGCGCTACTCGGACGAGCGCGCCTGCATCGGTCGCCTGGACGCCATGGAGCCGGCCTACTTCGAGGCCATGGCCGAGGTCTTCCGCGAGGCGGACCGCGTCCTGCGCGACCGCCGCTACCTGGCGGTCTTCGCCTGCGACAGCTTCAGGAAGGGCAAGGGCTTCGTCGGGATCGGCGCCCGCTTCCACGCCATGCTGTGCGAGCTCTTCCGGCCCATCGATCACGTCGCGGTGGTGCGCGGCAGCCGCAAGCTGGAGCAGCCCCACCACCACCGCGCCGCGGCCGAGGGCAACTTCTTCCTGCGCGGCTTCAACCACCTCCTGATCTTCAAGAAGGAGGCTGGCCGCTGAGGAGGCGGGCGGTCCGGCTCAGGAGCCTCCGCCCGAGCCCGGCGGGTCCTCGACCGGCGGGTCCTCGACGGGCGGGTCCTCGACGGGCGGATCCTCGACCGGGGGGTCGTCGATCGCGGGATCCTCGAGGGGCGGGTCCTCCTCGATCACCGGGTCTTCGAGGACCGGATCCTCGAGCGGCAGGGGTTCGTCCGGGTTCAGCAGGCCCTCCAGCTCGGAGGGATCCAGGGTGGGCACCCCCTCGGAGGGCTCCTCGGGCTCGGGCAGCGCCTTGAGCAGCTCGTCCATGCGCTTCTTGAAGTTGGACGCGGTGTAGCCCGGGATCGAGTAGACCCAGGGGCCGTGCTTGGCGTTCAGCTCGTCGACCTCGGCCTGGACCTCCTCGGGGGTCCTGCCGATGGGCTCCTCCTCGGGCTCGACCGGCGCGACGGGCTCCTCCGGCTCGCCCCCCGCTTCGGGCTCGACCGGCTCGACCGGCTCCTCCTCCCCGCCGACCGGCTCCGCACCGGGAGGCGCGGGCGGGGGGCCGAGCTGGGAGTCGGCGCGCAGGCTCTCCTCGTAGCGCGCGCGGAGCTCGAGCCAGCTCTTCTCGTCCTGCTCCTTCAGGCGGGCGACGAGAACCAGGCCGTCGAAGGTCCAGAACTCGCTCTTCACCACCTCGCCCTCGGAGAAGTCGATCTCGGCCGCGGGGACGACGTCGTCCAGGGTCAGGCGGCTGATCGAGGTGGCCACCGCGTTGGCCACCCCGTCCCAGGAGAGCTCGCGGCCCTCGGGGACGTCGTCCACCGTGAAGTTGTTGTCCTCGGGGTTGGCCTTGTACACCACCAGCTCCTCGCCGTCGGGGTGCCACACCCGCGCCGCGGAGACGCGCTCGCGCTCGATCTCGAGGATCAGGTTGTCGAGCCAGTTGCTCACGCTGGTGTCGAGCCACAGGCTGCCGGTCACCTCCCAGCTCTTGGCCTCGCCGGGCTTGCGCACGTACAGGCTGGGCTCGCCCGCCCCCGAGCGCCGCGGGCGGGTGTTCCCGATGATCACGTCCGCCAGGGTCTCGCCGGCGGCGTCCCGCAGGGTCACCCGCTTCGAGGTCGAGTCGGCCTCGCCGGGATCCTGCACCCCGATGTCCGGGTACAGCGCGGGGTTGGAGGTCTTGGCCTCCAGCGTCTCGAAGCCGGCCACCGCCAGGGCCGTCTCCTTGACCTTGTCGAACTTGGCCGGGTAGCCGCCCTTGGCGGGCATGCCCCACACGCCGTCCTTCTTCTCCAGGGTGAGCTCGCCGTCCTGGCTGGCGACGGTGAGGCCGGCCACGGCGTTGACGTCCAGCTCGGGGAAGAGCGGCTGCTTCCCGGTGGAGGCGACGCTGGTCCTCTTCGAGCCGTTGGAGACCACCGTCGCCAGGACAACGATGATGAGCGTTGCGATCCCGAGGATGGCGAGCGACTTCTGGTTCATGGCAGTGTGCCGGGTGGGGGGTCGGGTTCGGGCGGGGATCAGCTACGGCGGGTGCGCCGGAAGGACCACAGGCCGACGGCGCTCACGACGATCAGGATCGGGACGCCGAAGATGTTGAGGTTGCGCAGCCAGCGGTGGAGGCTGTCGATGTCCTTGCGCATCTCGTGCTGGACGTCCCGCAGGCGCTTGCGGGTCTCCACCTGGTCGGCGCGGAACTGCTCGATCTGCGCCTCCTGCTCGGGGCTCAGGATGTACTCCTGGCCCTCGGCCTTGCCGCGCTGGAGCTCGCCGAGCTGGCGCTCGGTCTCCTCCAGGCGGGCGGTGAGGAGCTGCTCCCTGTCGCGGTACTCCTTCTGGGCCTCGAGGCGGATCTCCTCGACGCGGGTGAAGGGCCGGGTGAAGCCGCCGCGGCCGCGCAGGCTGATCATGTCGGAGCTGCCGGCGAGGTAGTCCAGGGCGTTGATCAGGAAGTTGGCGTTGTCGGCCAGCGACAGGTACATGGGCTGGCGCTGGCCGGGCATGTTGATGGGCTGGGCCCACAGGGCGTGGTGCAGGAAGTCCACGTCGGCGACCACGATGGCGTTGATGGGGCCCTCCGAGGCGGCCAGGTGGCCCTCGGCCGCGGCGGGTCCCTCCTCACCGCCCTCCGGCGCGGGGGGGCCGTCGGGGAAGGCGCTCTGGGCCGGGCCCTCGATCCGGCAGGCCATGGCGTAGCGCTGCCGGGTGGGCACGAAATCGCGGTTGATGGCCGAGAGGTCGGGCTGGAAGCGGACCTGGCTCTCATCGACCAGCATCGACTCCTCGCTGCTCTCGAAGAGCGGCGTGACCGTCGTGGTGGACCCCTGCTGGGGGACCAGGCAGCCGACGGTGGTGAGGTTGACGCCGGTGTTGAGCCGGCTGGTGACGGTCTCGTCCTGGTTGAAGCACTCGCCCAGCATGCGCAGGGTGAGCGGGTTGCGGACCTCCCGCGCCCGACCCGTCTCGGGGTCGCGGACCTGCTGGGCGAAGGGCGCGTTGGCCAGGTCGCCCACCAGCTTGCCGTCGACCAGGTCGATGCCCCAGGCTTCGAAGAGCTCCGGCAGATCGGAGCTCTTCTCGACGAACATGGAGGCCATGGGGTTGTTGGGGTCGCGGGGGACCTCCTCGAACTCGGCGTGGGGATCGACCAGCACCACCGCGCGGCCGCCGCCCAGCACGAACTGGTCGATGGCGTAGAGCGTCTGCGGGGAGAGCTCCTTGGGGTGGACGACGAGCAGGATGTCGATCTCCTCGTTGATCTCGGTGGCGCCCGCCATGACCCGCCGCGTCTCGAAGCTCCGCCGGATGCTGTCCATGACCGGCCAGGGCTCGGGCGGCTGCGGGTTCATGGGGTTCATCATCTGACCCTCGAGGGGCAGGCTCGAGAGCACCCCCAGCACGGGCCGCACCGGGTTCGACAGCCTCCAGACCAGCTCGGTCAGGTCGTACTCCAGGAAGCGCTCCCGGTCCTGGAGGAAGAAGGGGATGATCTCCTCGTCGTCCACCGAGTTGGCGCCCGCCAGCCCGAAGTACAGGGGATCGGCCGAGCCGCGCACATTCACGCCCTGCAGGCCGTACTGCACCGCCCGGTCCTCGGCCTCGGTGAAGGGCTCGGGGTCGATCACCTCGACCTGGAGCTGTCCCCCGGCGTGGCGCTCGAACTCGCCCAGGAGCTCCTCCACCTGGCGCGCGTAGCTGACCAGGCCGGGGTAGTCGCGAGCCACGCTCTTGGAGAAGTAGAAGCGCAGCGAGATGGGCTCCTCCAGCTTGCCGAGGATGCTCTTGGCCCCGTCCGAGAGGGTGTAGAGGCTGGTCGCGGTCAGGTCCAGGCGCACCGACTTGAGCGCGCCGGCGGACAGGATGTTGACGCCCAGGAGCAGGACCAGGATCACCACCAGTCCGGCGGCCGACACGATGTTCTTGTTTTTCATGGCCGATCAGTCCGCTTTCTTGATCTCGATGACGATGGCGTTGGCCATCAGGAAGCAAACGATCAGGGAGGCGAAGAAGATCAGGTCGCGGGCCTCGATCACGCCCCGGCTGACGGCCTCGAAGCGCGTCAGGAAGCTGAAGGAGCTGATCCCGTCGAGCACCGCCCCTGGCAGCCAGCCCTCGAACCAGGACAGCACCGCCGGGAAGCCCGCCAGCACGAAGCCCAGGCAGGCCACCGCCGCCAGGACGAAGGCGATCACCTGGTTCTTGGTCACGGCCGAGAGACAGGCGCCGATCGCCAGGTAGCCGCCGGCCATCAGGAAGCTGCCCAGGTAGCTGGCCACGATGACGCCGTGGTCCGGCTCGCCCAGGTGGCCCACCGTGAGCCACATGGGGAAGGTCAGGGCCAGGGCGATGCCGGTGAAGGCCCAGGCCGCCAGGAACTTGGCCGCCACCGCCTGGGTCATGGTGACCGGCAGGGTCATCAGCAGCTCGATCGTGCCGGTCTTGCGCTCCTCGGCCCACAGCCGCATGGAGATCGCCGGGATCAGGAACAGGTACAGCCAGGGGTGGAAGCCGAAGAAGGGATCCAGGTCGGCCTGGCCGCGCTCGAAGAAGTTGCCCAGGAAGAAGGTGAAGACGCCGGTCAGCATCAGGAAGATGCAGATGAACACGTACGCCACCGGGGTGACGAAGTAGGCGCGCAGCTCGCGCTTGAAGAGAACCAGGGTCTGCTTCATGGCATGCCTCCTCAGGAGCGGGAGCGGGTGTCGGTGAGGGTGAGCTCGCGGAAGACCTCGTCCAGTCTCCCGTGCTCGACGTACAGCCGGTCGATTTCCCAGCCCGCGTTCCGGGCGTGCTGGCCGACCTGGTCGACGATCGAGCGGCCGTCGGCGGGGAAGACCAGGAAGCTGGAAAGCCCCACGGCGGCCTCCTGCTCCTCGACCTGGGCCACGCCCTCGATCCCGCCCAGGGCGCCGGCCGCCCCGTCCGCGGCCTCACCCCGGATGCTGAGCGAGACGGCGTTGTGGTAGCGCGAGCGGGCCTCCAGCTCGGCGGGGGTGCAGTCCACCACCACCTTCCCCTGGGCGATGATGATGGCCCGGCTGCAGACCGCCTCGACCTCCTCCAGGATGTGGGTGGAGAGCACGATGCACTTCTCCTGGGCCATGTCCCGGATCAGGCTGCGCACCTCGTGCTTCTGGTTGGGATCCAGCCCGTCGGTGGGCTCGTCCATCACCAGGACCGGTGGGTCGTGGAGGATCGCCTGGGCCAGGCCCAGGCGCCGCTTGAAACCCTTGGAGAGGGTGTCGATCGGCTGGCGCATCACGTCCAGCAGGTGGACCTTGGCGGCCACCTGCTCGACCCGGCTCTTCTTCTCGGCGCCGGAGAAGCCCCGCACCTCGGCGATGAAGTCGAGGAAGCTGGCGGGGGTCATGTCGGGGTAGAGGGGCGCGCCCTCGGGCAGGTATCCCAGGTTGCGCTTGACCTCGAGGGGGCGCTCGAGCACGTCGTGCCCGCAGACGATCGCGGTGCCGCTGGTGGGGGGCAGGAAGCCCGTCACCATCTTCATGGTGGTCGACTTGCCGGCGCCGTTCGGCCCCAGGAAGCCGAGGACCTCGCCGCGCTCGACGGAGAACGAGACGCTCTCGACCGCCGTGAAGGGGCCGAAGCGCTTGGTCAGGTTCTGGATCTCGATTGTCGTCGCCATGTCAGGGATCCGCTGGTTGCCGACCTCGGGGGGGGTGTCGCCGGCCCCGATCGGTCGAGTGCTCCCCTCGCGTGCGAGCCCGCGATCGGCTCGTCGGCGAGGTCCGCGAGCCCCCCGGGAGACCGTGCCCGGGGACGGGTACAGGGGGCGCAGTTAATATCGTTCTGGCGAAGTGGGGGCAAGTCCTCCCCGCCAGGGGCGCGCTACGGCCCGGGATGGGGAACGTTGGAGCGGGCCGTGAGCGCCCTCCGGGCGGCGTCTCGATCGCGGCACGCGCCGGCGCAGTCGCCCCGGGCCAGGGGGGGCCGGGCGGCCGGATCCGGCTCAGAAGCCCAGGTTCAGCCCGCAGCCCGGGCAGCGTCCCGGGCCGGCGGGCCAGGTCTCGCCGCAGGCGGGGCAGGTGTGCTCGTCGGCGTCCAGATCCACGGCCGAGCAGGCGGCCGCCGCCTGGCGCTCGTCCTCGGCCAGGCTCCCCAGCCACTCCGCGTCCAGGATCTCCAGGGCGCGGGGTGCGCTCTCGCTCGCGACCGCGAGCAGGAAGCGGGTGCCTCAGGCGTTGGCGTTGGCGCCCGGGGGCTTGAGGATCTCGGCCGCCAGGCCCCCGGTCTGCAGGGCCGACCGCATCTCGGTCAGGCGGCGGAGGTCCCCGACGGCCAGGACGGCGGTGTTGGGGGGAAGCTCCATGGCAGGGCGCCGGCGCGGGCCGGCCCCGCAAGTCTACCCCGGCCGGCCGCGGCGGCCAGCCCGCGGGCCGGGAGGGCGGGTCGGTGGGTGGGGAGGGCGGGAGCCGGGAGGCGCTCGCCCGCGCCCATCCGCAACCCTCCACCCGCCCAGGGGACGGATGGCCCCCCCGCCGGTTTCGGGGCGGGTCTCGAAACGAGGCCGCCCGGCGCCGCCCGGCGCCTGCCGCCCCGCCCTCCGCATCCCCCGATCCCGCCGACCGCGGCCCCGACCCTCCGCACGAGGCCGCGATTGGAACGACCCCTCCCGGCAGGCAGAATGGGCCCATGGCCAAGGCCCCGGATCCGCCGGAGGGTCGGCCCTCCGAGCCGGCCCACGGAGTGGTCTCGCGCGCTGATTTCGAGGAGCTCCTGCGCGAGGCCCAGGAGGTGGAGCACCAGCGGTCCCGGCTCGAGGAGGAGCTCCAGGCGGGAGTGCTGCGCATCGCCCGCATGGAGGCGCGCATGGAGTCCCTCGAGCGCGAGAACGCCCGCGAGCGCAAGGTGGCTGCCGACCTCGCCGAGGAGCTCGAGGGCCTGCGCGGGGAGAGCGCGCGCGCCCGGGAGGAGGTCGCCCGCAAGGAGGGAGAGCTGGTGGCCGTCGGCGAGGCCATGGCCATGGCCAAGCTGAGCGGAGTCGAGGAGGGTCGGCGAGCTCAGCTCACCGAAGGGGGCCTGGTGGCCTCCGAGGCGCTCACCGTCGTCCAGGAGCAGGTCCGCAACCTGAGCCACCGGGTCGAGGGCGTCGGGAGCCTGCGGCGACCGCGCTGGCAGACGACCCTGGCGGGGGTGGTGATCGCCGGCGCCGTGGGCGGGTTCGGATGGTGGAAGGCGAGCGAGCTGAGGGCCAGCGAGGGCGAGTGGTACGCCGGTCGCGAGGAGTCCTTGAAGACCGACCTGCTCCGCATCCGTGGGGAGCTGACCCGGGTGCAGGAGGACCTCAGTGACTCGCACCGCACGGCCAGCGGGCTCCGCCAGGCCATGGCCCAGCTCGCCATCGACCACCGCTCCGAGATGCAGGGCGCCCTCGAGTCCCAGCACGCGTACAGCCGCTCCGCACTGGAGAGCGTGGAGAGGACCCTCGAGACCGCCCTCGAGGATTTCGAGGGGCGCCAGGGCGAGACCCGCGAGGAGCTCCTGGCCGTCCGCGAGTCCGAGCGCAGCTCCCAGGGCGATGCGGACCGGCTGCGGATCGAGATCGACGAGCAGCGCCGTGCCCACGAGCAGCGGCTGCTCGAGCTGAGCGGCGCTCTCGAGGCGGCCCTGGCGAAGCAGGGATCGCTGCTGGCCCGCGAGGAGTCCCTGCTGGGCGAGATCCGCGCCTTCGACGAGCGCCTGCGACGGGCCGGGCTTCGCATCGAGCAGCTCGAGGAGGAGGCGGCTCGGGCGGAGGAGACGCCGGACGAGGAGACGCCGGTGCCCGGCGATGGCGATCCCCCGGTGGGCGAGCCCGAGGGCTCGGGCGGGGATCCGCAGGATCCGCCCGTGGGGGAAGCGGGCGCGCCGGTCCCCACGGAGGGGGGGGAGGCTTCCCGAGCGGGCGCCTGAGGCCGTCGGAGCGGCCAGCGGCCCGCCCACCCGCCTTTCCCCTTGGATCCGCGCAGCGCCGCGGCGATCATCTCCCCGCTGGCAAGATCGAACGGCGAGAGAGTCCAAGTCGAAGGAGGCCGAAGCCATGATCCACGGAATCACCAAGACCGCTCTGCTCGGAGCCTGCCTGTGGGCGGGAGCCCTGGCGAGCGCGGCCCCCCAGGAGCCGCAGCCCACCGAGGAGCCGCAGAAGAGCGAGGAGGAGGCCGCCCAGGAGACCGGGAAGGCCAGGGGCGGGCTGCGACTCAAGAACCAGAAGGGCGTGCAGACCAAGCGGGAGGCCGGGCCCGGGCTGGTGCGCGGAAGGAACCAGGAGGGCGCCGAGAACCAGCCCTCGACCGAGGGCGAGGCGCCCGCACCGCGGGCCGGTGACCGGGCCGCGACGACGCCGACGCCCGGCGCCCGGGTTCAGAACACCGCGCGGCGCCAGGGCGCCCAGGAGCAAGGTGCGGCCTCCGAGACGGCCAAGCCGGACCCGCGCCGGATGCGCGAGGCGAGCGGTGCCATCAAGCCCCCCTCGCGTCGGGCGCTCGCCAACAAGATGGTGGCCGACGTGAAGACCCACCGCCTGCGGATGGCCCGGCTCGACCGCCTGGCCGACATCTACAAGCGCCAGGGCAGCGCCCGCAAGCTCGCCTCCGTCGAGCAGCTCTCCACCCGCGAGGTCAACCGCTACGAGGCGGCCATGCAGACCTATCAGCGGGGGCTGGGAGAGAAGACCTTCAAGATGATCCGCGACCGCGTCGGAACGGACGCCAGCGAGAAGGGCGGCGGCGGGGGCGCCCGGAACGATCGGGCGAGCTCGGGCGACACCGCTCCCGAGGGCGGAGCCGCGCGGAACGCCGAGGGACAGCCGATCCGCCGAGCGGGATCCCGGTCGGATCGGGATGACGGTTGACGAGGGAGACCCAGCACATGAAGAAACACGGATTCGCACGCCTGTCGCTCCTGGCCACCGCCCTCCTCTTCGCCGGCTGCGGCGGCTACGACAAGGGGCCCGAGACGGACGCTCCGGCCGAGGGTGCCGATCCCGCCGCGGAGGCGGGTGAGTACACCGAGGCGGACGCCACGAAGGACGCCGAGGACCTCCAGAAGGCCGTCGACGAGGCCGTCGAGGGGATCACCGAGGAGAACGCCGACGAGGAGCTGGAGAAGCTGACCGAGGAGCTCTCCGGGGGACAGTAGATCCCGGCGCGCAGCTCGCGCCGCCCGGTGTCGTGTCCGCTCATCGCTCGCTCCAGCCTCGCCGGGGCGGGCGAGCGGTCCTATCCGTCGATCGGCTCCACCCCGGTCTCGCCGCCGTAGCGCGGCAGGTCGTCCAGGATGGGGCACCACTCGGGGGCGCGGTCGGCGTAGACGTGCCCGCTGGGCGGCTGCTCGGGGGACTCCAGGAGGTTGGCCACGACCGCGTGCACCTCGTCCTCCCAGCGCGGGGACTCGTAGAGCAGGGTGCTCCCGCACGAGCCGCAGAAGGAGCGCGTGGCCTCCGTGTCGGTCCGGTAGCGGACCAGGTCCTCCTGGCCGGCGGTGATGCGGAAGCGCTCCGCCGGGAAGCCGATCCAGGTCACGAAGGCGGCGCCGTGGGCGCGGCGGCAGTTGTGGCAGTGGCAGTGGGCGACGAACTTCGCCGGCGGCTCGGCTTCGAAGCGGACGCGGCCGCACAGGCACGCCCCGCGGATCATGGAGTCCGACATGGCGAGGCGAGGGTAGCGCCGCTGCGCCCTGGTTGGAAGCCGGGCTCGGGGCTACCCTGATCCCATGCTGCGGCCGCGCGCTCTCTTGCGGACCTCGGCGCTCGCGGGCGCCCTGGCCCTGGCGCTGGTCCTGCTCCAGACCCTGCTCGGAGGGCAGGAGGCGGGCGAGGACGAGCGCGGGGAGCCGCTCTTCCGCTTCGGACTGCTGGCGGACGTCCAGTACGCCGACAAGGAGGACGCTGGAGCTCGCCGCTACCGGGCGACCCTCGACCGGCTGGCCGCGTGCGCCGCGGATCTGCGCCCGAGGTCCCTGGCCTTCGCCGTGCACCTCGGCGACCTCATCGACGGACGGGAGACCGAGGAGCAATCCGTCGAGGACCTGGACCGGGTCCTGGAGCTCCTGGGCGGCATCGGGTGCGAGGTGCACTGCGCGATCGGCAACCACTGCCTCGACGTTCCCCGCGAGCGCCTCCTGCCCCGGCTCGGCCGGAAGCGCGGCTGGACCTCCTTCCGCCGCGAGGGATGGCGTTTCGCGGTGCTCGACGCGCTGGACGTCAGCCTGTGCGGGGTGGCCGAGGACAGCCCCTCGTACCGAGCGGCCCGGGCATGGCTCGCGGAGCACCCCCTCTCGGAGCACCCCAACGCCCAGATCTGGAACGGAGGGCTGGGGGAGGCCCAGATCGAGTGGCTGGAGGGCGAGCTCGAGGCGGCCGATCGCGCGGGGGAGAGGGTGGTCCTCTTCTCGCACCTCCCCATCGTCGCCGAGGCCAGCACCCCTCACCACCTGCTCTGGAACCGCGAGGAGGTGCTCGAGGTCCTGGGACGCCACGAGAGCGTCTTCGCCTGGTTCAACGGCCACGACCACGCCGGCGGCTACGCGGAGCGGGACGGGATCCACCACCTCACCGTGGCCGGGATGGTCGAGAGCAGCGAGGAGCGCGAGGCCTGGGCGGTGGTGGAGGTCCACGCCGATCACCTGGAGGTGAGCGGTCGGGGGGCGGTGCCCAGCCGCGAGCTGCGCTGAGCGCTCCCGGCGCGCCATGAATCCGAAGCGCATCCGCGAGCTCCGCGAGGTCTACCGCCGGGGGCTCCTCGAGGACACCCTCCCGTTCTGGATCGAGCACTCCGTCGACCGCGAGCACGGCGGATTCCGCCTCAGCCTGGATCGGGACGGCTCGGTCCTGTGTCCGGACAAGGGCCTGTGGGGCCAGGCGCGCTTCACCTGGTTGCTGGCGACCCTGTACGAGAGCGTCGAGCCGCGGGCGGAGTGGCTGGAGCTCGCGCGGCACGGAATCGAGTTCATCCGCGCCCACGGCTTCGATCAGGACGGCCGCATGTTCTTCTCGGTCACCCGCGAGGGGAGGCCGCTGCGCAAGCGCCGCTACCTGTTCACCGAGTGCTTCGCGGTCATGGCCCTGGCGGCCTGGGGGAAGGCGTCGGGCGAGGCGCGGGCCCTGGAGGAGGCCCTCGCGCTGTACGAGCGGATCCTGCGACTCCACACCACCCCGGGGATGCTGGAGCCCAAGGTCGATCCGGGGGGGCGGCCTTCGAAGGGCCTGGGCATGCCGATGGTCCTGATCCACGTGGCGCAGATCCTGCGGCGCTGCGCGGGGGAGGGGGAGTGGAGCCGCGTCGCCGACCGGTGCATCGAGGAGATCGAGCGCGATCACCTGGATCCGGCCTCGGGCGTCCTGCTCGAGAGCGTCGGACCGCGGGGCGAGCGCATCGACACCTTCGAGGGGCGGACCATCAACCCGGGCCACTCGATCGAGGCCGGCTGGTTCATCCTGGAGGAGGCGCGCCAGCGCGGCGCGGATCGGCGGCTCCTGGAGCTCGGCCTGCGCATCGTCGAGGGCGCCTGGCAGATCGGCTGGGACCGCGAGCACGGGGGTCTCCTCTACTTCCGCGACGCGCGGGGGCTGCCGTGCACCGAGTACTGGCACGACATGAAGTTCTGGTGGCCCCACAACGAGGCCATCATCGCCACCCTGCTGGCGCACCTCCTGACCGGCGAGGCGAGGTACGAGGAGTGGCACCGGGAGGTCCACGACTGGGCCTTCGCCCACTTCCCCGATCCGGAGCACGGCGAGTGGTTCGGCTACCTGCACCGCGACGGCGGGCTGTCGACGCGGGTCAAGGGCAACCTGTGGAAGGGCCCCTATCACCTGCCGCGCATGCAGCTCGTCTGCTGGCGGCTCCTGGAGGAGATGGAGGCCGCGGCAGGAGCCGGACCCGATCTCAGTACGACTCCTTCGTGAGCGATTCGAGCAGGGCCTCGAGCCGGCCGCGGGTCGGCATGCCGGCGAGGATGGCCACGAGGGCCACGGCGGGCGCGATCAGGGCGAGCTGCGCCTTGGTGACCATGTAGATCACGGTTCCGAAGAGCCCCACGCTCTCGGCCAGGGCCGCTCCGACGATCGTGAGGATGCGGATCGGCTCGGGGATGGTGAGCTCGGCGCCCCGGCCGGGGCGGCCCCGGTCCTCTCGCTGAGCGAGCTGCTCGCGGGCCGCGGACAGGAAGCTGCGCCGCACCAGGAAGTAGACCGGGATCAGGCCCACGGCCATGAAGGCCAGCACCGCCAGGAGCACGTTCGCCAGCTCCGGATCGGCCTCGGGGCCCGCGACGTCGATCACCAGGGCGACCGCGGCGAAGAGGGCGACCCCCATCGCCAGCGCGCCCACGATCATCTGCAGGGTGAGAAGCTCCCCCGGTCCACGCCCTCCCGATCCGTCCGCTCCGCCATCGGTCATCTGATCCAACCTCTCTCTCAGGCGGGCGCCGGCGGCCTCCGGAGGGGGTCCGCCCGCTGCCCGCGCTTGACATTCCTCGCGTCCGCCCATGCTATCGGGGCTCCAACGACGGACGGCCCTCGTGCCCTCGCCTTTCTACCGTCTGCCCTGCCGACCGTCCACAGCCCGCCGCCCACCCAGGGGACGGTCGGGATTCCGCTCGGTTGCGGGTCGATTCGCGAGAGGGAGTCCGGATGAGCTCCGCGCGCACCACCGCCGCCTTCGCCCTCGGGCTGGCCGGCCTGGCCGCCCAGGTGCTGCTCTTCCGGGAGGCCCTGGTCCGGGCGGGGGGCGACGAGCTGGCCCTGGGCACGCTGCTCGCGACCTGGCTCGCCGCCGGGGCTGCCGGGGCCTTTCTGAGCCGGTGGCCGCGGAGGCGCGCGCCCTGGCTCGTCCTCGCCGGCCTCGCGGTGCTCGGGGCCGCCTTGGTGGGGGGGATGGTCGCCTGGAGGGCGGGACCCGCGCTGGGCGGTGCCCTGCCCGGGGAGCGCCTGGGGATCGCCGTCCTCGGGCTGCAGGCCCTGGTCTGGAACGGCCCGGCCGCCGCAGCGGCCGCCTGGCTGCTCGGCCGGCTGGCCGAGGCCGGCGGCCGGCGAGCGCCCTCGCTCCTGGCCTGGGAGGCGGTCGGCGCGGCCGTGGCGGGGCTCCTCCTGGCGCTGGAGCCGGTCCTGCGCATCGCGTCGACGGCCGGGAACCTCGACACCCGGCACGGCCGCTACGAGGTGGTCGAGCGCGGGGCCGAGCGCTGGCTGCGATGGAACGGGCGGGACGCCTGGATCCTCGCGGGGGGCACCCGCGAGTGCCGCGTCCCCCTGGCCGTCCTCCTCCTCCAGCCGCCCACCGCCTCCACGGTGCTGCTCGCCGGCGACCCCGACCTCCTTCCGCTCGCCCTGACCTGCGGCCCGCGACGGATCGACCTGCTCCTGCCGGACGCGGCCCTCGGACCCTGGCTGCGCGAGCGGGCCGGGCCCGATCTGGCGGCCGCCCTCGACGACCCCAGGGTGCGCCTCTGCGCGGGCGACCTGCGGGCCTGGCTGCGAGGGCCCGAGCCCCGCTACGGGGCGATCTGGCTCGGGGGAGGCGATCCGGATCGGGGGGATGCGGCCCGCAGGGTCAGCGTCGAGGGGATGCGGGCCCTGCGCGAGCACCTCGCCGACGAGGGAGCGCTGGGTCTGCGTCTCGGCGCGGTGGACGGCGTCCGCGGATCCCTCGGGATGCAGCGAGCCGCCCTCCTCGCCGCGGGCTGCGCCGATGCTGGCCTGGAGCCCGCGGCGCTGCCCGACGGGACCCTCCTGGCGGTCGCCTCTCCCGGGCGGTGGCGCCTGGATCCCGACGAGCTGAGGCGAGACGCCGAGCTCCGAGGACTGGCCGGGGTCCGCTCCCTCGCCGCGGCCTGGAGCACGCTCCTCGCCCCGGCGAGCGTCGAGGCATTGAACCGGGCCCTGCGCCCGGAGCTCGAAGACGAGGACCCGTTGGCCGTTCTCCTGAGCGAGCGCCCGCTGCGGCCCGGCACCTGGCCGCCCTTCTCGGCCGGGGAGCGGCACACCGATCGGAGGCCCCGGGCGAGGACGCTCAGCGCGCGGATCCTCGAGAGCCACGCCCGCGGAGGCCGCCCGGACCTGCTGGAGGGACTCGGGCGAGCCGGGGGAGGGGGCCTCTTCGCCCTGTGCCTCGCCGGGCTCCTCGGCCTGGCCCGGGTGACCTCGCTCCGGGGGCCTCGGGGCGCGATGACCACCGCCCTGAGCCTCGCGAGCAGCAGCCTCGCGGGCTCGGCCGCCCTGGTCCTGCTCTTCGAGCGGTACCAGGCCCACACGGGGGCCCTCTTCGCCGACCTCGGGTGGCTCAGCGGCGCCTTCCTCCTCGGCTTCGCCACGGGCAGCCGGGCCCACCGCCTGGCGCGCGGGTGGAGGGCGGACGTCCTCATGGGCCTCGCCCTGGGGGCGCTCCTGGCCTGGGCGGCCGGATCCGATCCCTCGGCGGCGGGCGCGGGGATCTGCGCCCTGCTGCTGGGGCTCGGGGTGGGGGCACCCGTGGGGGGGGCCGCCTCGGCCGGTCGCCCGGCCTGGGCCTGGGGACTGGACCTCCTCGGGGCGGCTCCGGGCGCCTGGCTGGCCTCCGTGGCGCTCCTGCCGCAAGCCGGCTGGCTCGGCTGCCTGGCCGTCCTGGGCGGCCTCAAGACCGCCCCCCTGTTCCTGCGCCTGGCCTCGGCCCGATCCCGGGCCGGGGCCGCCGACGGCGGGTCTTCCGTATGAATGTCGCTCAGGCTCGTGACCGGGGCTCCCGACAGGGGTTACGAGTGGTGGGGCGCTGCGGCAGAATAGTGGGGCCCCCAGGCCAGGAGGTCGGTCATGAAATCCCTGCTGCTCATTCCCCTGCTCTTCGTCGGCACCCCGGACGGCGGAACCGAGGCCGAGGAGGCCCGGCGCGACCTCGAGGCTCTGGCGACCCGGATCCAGCTCGGCTCCGCCCGCGTGCTTCTCGAGCCCGACGCCGCCCAGCGCGAGGCCCTGGCCCGGATCGCCGATCGCGTGGGCGCCGAGCGCCGCGACTACATGGGGTCCTGGCTGTCGGTCCTCAAGCTCCAGAAGGTCGCCTTCACCGCCTTCCGCGAGCAGGACCTCGACGGGGGCGAGTTCGAGCCCGGCACCGAGCAGGTGACCGCCAAGGCGAACCGGCTGGAGAAGGAGCTGCGCTGCGACGTGGGGGACGACGTCTCCGGTGTCGCGGATCTCGGCCGCGAGGTCCTGACCCCCGGTCAGACCCTGCTCCTGGACGTGCTCGGTCCCGAGGACTTCGTGCGCTGCGCGCTGGGACCGCCGGATCGCGCGCCGGGTCAGCCCCTGATCCGGACGGCCTGGTCGGCGCTGCACGACATGGAGCGCACCCGCCCGAGCACCGTGAAGCGCTGCGCGCTCGCGGGAGCGCAGCAGATCCTGGACGTGGCGGCGCGCGAGAGGATCCGCCCCTGGGACCGCCCGGCCGAGCTCGATCGCATCGCGGGCCTGCTCGAGCGCGCGGCCTCGCTGCCGGACGCGGCCGCCGCTCGCTGCCGGGGCGAGCTGGCGCAGGAGCTGCTTCCCCGTACGCGGGATCGCTACGTGAAGGAGGGGCTCGACGAGTCCCGCAGGAAGGACCGCGGGGGGCTGAGCACCTTCGGCCGGCTGCTGGTCGCCCCGGGGGCCTCGGATCTCCTGCGCGGTGAGGTGGACGCTCCGCTGCCGCCGATCGAGCAGGAGGTGCGCTGCCTCGAGGAGGAGGTGGCCGCCTTGCGCGGCGACATCAACCTGCTCAACCTGCTCAACGGACTGCACCTCAGCCGGCCGCAGCTCAAGGCCCTGGCCGCGCTGGGGGATGAGATCGCCTCCGAGGCCGCGCCTCGGGTCACCGGATCGGCGCTCCCGGCCGTGCTCGAGGCCCTGGGGTATCCCTCGCAGTTCGCCCAGCACCCCCCCGAGAGCGCGCGCGATCGGCGCAAGCTCCGGCAGGCCCTCGAGGGGGCTTGCCTGGCGCTCGAGCGCGGGCAGCTGCCGAAGGCCGGGCGCGGCAAGTGGAAGGACGAGAAGCTGACCCGCGTCCGGGGCATGCCCGCCGGGATTCGCCACCCGGCCCCGCCGGTCCCCCGCGGTCCGGCGGCCCTCGCGATCCTGAGCCCGGCCCAGCAGCGGGTGCTGCTCGAGTTCTCGGCCTGCCTGATCCCTCCCCGGAACCTCAAGGACCCGGTTCGCGTGGGACAGGCCGGCAGCGACGACCAGGAGCTGGCCGCCCTGAAGAAGGCCCGGGAGGTCCAGCCCGGCCGCTACGTCCAGCGGCGCGAGCACCTGGCCGAGGGCATCCTCTCCCGGATCGAGTCGCACGAGGGCCGCTTCCCGCCCGGCGAGCGCGAGGACGTGCTCGAGGAGCTCGCGTGCCTGATCGACGAGATGCGCGGGCTGGACGACGCCGCCTTCGCGGTCCAGGGACCGGAGCTGGCGGCGCGCCTGCGCAGCCTCACCCATCCGATCCGGCCCGCGCGCAGCGGGAACGAGCGGCGCGAGCTGGAGCGGCGCGCGGAGCGCTGGCTGCTCACGGCGCGCTTCCCCCCCCTGGCGCGCGAGGTCGCCGTGCGGCGCGATGCGCGGGGCGTCCCCGATCCGATCGACCTGGACACCATCGCTGCGGCGCCCTCCTGCTCGGGCGACGGCACCTGCGCCGTGGACTGAGGAATGGCGCGCGCCGACGGGCAGGGTCCGGTCGCCCGCCTGCAGCGGCGGCAGTTCCTGACCTCGATGGGGGGGCTGGCCGCCCTGCCCCTCGTGTGGAGCAGCCCCGCCGGGCGGGTGCTGCGCGATCTGGTCGACGCGGGCGGGGAGCGCGAGGTGCTGGAGGGCTACTGGGAGTCGCTGCCCGGCCGCCGCACGCGCTGCCACGTGTGTCCGCTGGACTGCCTGCTCGAGGACGGGGAGACCTGCTTCTGCCGCACCCGCACCAACTTCGGCGGGCGGCTGATGGCCATGGCCTGGGAGAACCCCTGCGTGCTGGCCGTCGATCCCGTCGAGAAGGTCCCGCTCAACCACTTCACCCCGGGCGCCAGCACCCTGGCGCTGGGCACCGGGGGCTGCAACCTGCGCTGCCTCTACTGTCAGAACTGGGAGCAGTCCCAGAAGAAGCCCGGGGAGCTCGAGAACCACGAGCTCCCGGTGGAGCGGGTCGCGGATTCGCTGGAGGGCAGCCGGACGCGGACCATCGCCTTCACCTACACCGAGCCGATCGCCTTCCTGGAGTACCTGTGCGAGGTGGCCGCCCACGCGCGCTCGAAGAAGGTCCGCTGCGTGGCGGCCACGGCGCTGTTCGCCACCCCCAAGGCGGCCCGCCACCTGGGGCGCCACCTGGACGCCGCCTGCGTGGCCATCAAGGGCTTCAACCAGACCTTCTACGACCGCGTGTGTGGCTCGCAGCTCGCGCCGGTGCTGGAGGCGGCCGAGGTCCTGGCCGCCGAGGACGTTCACCTGGAGATCACCACCCTGGTCGTTCCGGGCTACAACGACGATCCCCAGGAGCTCGAGGACCTGGCGCGCTGGATCGAGAAGCACCTGGGTCCCGACACTCCCTGGCACGTCGCCCGCTTCGTCCCCAAGTACCGACTGTCCAAGGTGCCGCGCACCACGATCGAGTCCCTGGAGGCCATCCGCGAGCGGGGCCGGGACGCCGGGCTGCGCTACGTGTACCTCTCGAACGTGGCCCCCCACGAGGGCAACCACACCTACTGCGCGCGCTGCGGCGCCCCCGCGATCGAACGGCTGGGCTTCAAGCTGCTGCGCAACGGCCTGCGCCCCAAGGGCCGCTGCCCCGAGTGCCCGCGCAAGATCCCCGGCGTCTGGCAGTAGGCGGGTGATCCTCTACGGCTTCGGGCGCTCGGGCTTCATGCGCCGCAGCGCTCGGCGCAGCTTGTAGGGCAGCTTCCGCTCCCAGGCGTTGATCCAGCGCCCCACGCGCCGGCTGGCCATCCCCAGCGCGATCAGCCCCAGGGCGTAGAAGGGCACACCCGTCACGATGGGCACCAGCCAGCCCAGGATGCCCAGCAGGAAGAAGACCACCGCCAGGGCCACCAGCGCCACGCGCACGGTCAGGCGGCGGCGAGCCTCGGCGACCTCGATCAGGTCGGGTAGCGGTTCTTCGGCTTCCTGCAAGCTCTCACCGATTCGGCCATTCTAGTCGCATCCCGGGGGCGTTCTACCGCAATCGCCGGCCGGGGCTTGACGGCCGACGGCGAGCAGGGGACCTTGTCACGTCACGCGTCCTCTCCATCCGCGCTCCGTCCCCGACCCGGAGGATTCCGATGAGCTGCCGCGTTTCCCTCCCGCATCGTCTGGCCCTGCCGGCGGTCCTCGGCCTGTGCCTGCTCGCCTCCGGCTGCCTGATCGACTCGGACTCCGAGACCGAGTACTAGGGGCAGTACGTCAGCGAGGAGACCCTGGGCGAGATCCAGCCCGGAGCGTCGAAGCAGTTCGTCCTGGCCGTCCTGGGCGAGCCCACCCGGCGAGTGGACGTGGACGAGACGGACGAGCTCTGGAAGTGGGAGTACCGCCAGGAGACCAGCAGCAGCGGCACCGTCTTCCTCCTGCTCTCGAGCCGGCGGACCACCGGTCGGGAGGGGGCCGTGTGGGTCCGCTTCGATGGCGAGAAGGTGCTGCGGATCTGGCGCGACGGCGCGCCGCCGGTCGATCGCTAGGGAGCCTCGTTGCAGCCCACCCTCAGGGCAGGAACCCCCGCTTGTTGGCCAGCTTGCGGGGCAGGTACTCCTCGATCACGAAGTTGAGGCCCCACTTGGCCAGGGCCTGCTGCTCGGCGCGCACGCCCATCTTGAGGAGCTGGGCGAAGGCCTTGGCCCAGGGCCGGTGGGCGGCGAAGAAGGGGTCGTTCTTCAGGGCGTCCTTGGCGCGCTTGACGTCCACCGGCTGCAGGGGGTGGGTGGCGTCCTGGAGCTCGAAGTCGATGATGTCCTGGGGGGTGACGCCCAGGTAGCGGGCCTGGGGAACGCAGAAGAAGCGGTTGATGTGGGCGGCATTGCCCGAGCCCACCTTGAGGGTCCGGTAGATGTTGGCGATGCCGTAGGGGTCGCAGTCGACGAAGCAGTAGACCGGGAGCTTGTTGGCGTCGGCCAGGCGGCGGATGAAGCGGCGGGTGGAGCGGGTGGGCACGCCGGCCATCTCCACCAGGATGCACGAGGCGCTCTTCCAGAACTTGTGGTTGTTCAGGCGCTGGAACATGCCCCCGGTCTCGATGGCCAGGATGAACTTGGCCTTGGTGTCGAACTTCAGGTGCTCGACCGAGTGGGGGATGGAGTAGGAGCCCGAGCCGAAGGCGGTGCAGTCGATCTCGATCGGGCGGCCGGTCTCGGTGTCGATGTCGATCACCGTGAGCTGGCCGGCCACCGAGCCGCCGTGCTCCTCCGGGAAATAGCGCAGTTGCTCGCGCGAGAGCCCGTCCAGCGAGGCCAGGGCCTCGATGTCATCCATCACCGCGTCGGACTCGGTCTGCTCGCGGAACTTGCACTCGCCCCAGTTCTTGCTGACGTAGTAGGCCTCCCGCTTGGTGGCGAAGTCGTTGTTCTCGACCATGTCCTTGGAGATGGACATGAGGCGCAGGGTCTGGGCGAAGGAGCGCACGGTGTTGACGGAGAGCGCCCGGGCCTTGCGCCCGCGACCCAGCTCGAAGTACCCGGTCTCGGGCCGGTAGCTGACGTTGGAGAGGCTGCGGATGGGGAACTTGAGCTCGGGCAGGACGCGCTTGTTAATGCTGCTGCGGACCCGGCCGGCGGTGGTCTCGATCAGCTTCAGGGTCTTGCGGTCCAGGGCGCTGAGCTTCGCGGCGGCCCGGCGGACCTCGACCGTGGAGGCCTTGGCGGGGGCCTTGCGGGCGGCCTTCCCGGCCTTCTTCCTGGCTTTCTTCTTCTTCGCCATGGGGCGGGGGCTCTCAGAACTTGCGGCTGTTGTGCAGCACGTCTTCCAGGGTGTCGACCGTCTGATCCCGCTCGCGGTCGGTCAGATCCAGGATCTCCTGCAGGGCGATCCCGATGTGGGGGATGTACTGCTCGATGTGGGAGCGCTTCTCGTACTCCCGCTTCAGGCGCCGCCCCTTGCGGATGTAGGTGCCCAGCTTGCGCCCGCACACCTGCAGGCCCAGCTTGATCTCCTTGACGATCTCGGGGTAGGAGGCGATGGCCTCCTTGGACTCCGAGGTGAAGGGGACCCACACCGAGGCGATGTGGATCAGCACCGCCATGGGCGCGACGGGCAGTGCGCCGCGCGGCTGCTGCAGGCCGTAGGAGCGCCAGTTGGTCCCGATGACCGCCTTGGTGATGGCGCAGGCGGACTGCAGGTGCAGCAGCGGCACCCGGTTGGCGAAGCGCAGCACGCGAGCCGGCTCGCCGGCGCCGGCGACCAGCTCCTCGGTGGCCTGCGCTGCGCTGGCGCGCTTGCGGATGCGGCCGGTCTCGGTCACCTCCAACCCGACGCCACCGGGCCTTCCGTAGGCGATGCCCACCTCGATCTGGAAGGGGTTGCCGCGGTAGACCGCCGCCGGCCGGGTGGCGGCCGCGTAGTAGTCGGCCTCCAGCTCCTTCTTGAGCCCCTTGAGGATCAGCTCCTCGCCGATGGGCGCGATGCAATCGGTGCTGGGCGAGCTGATGCGCGTCTGGTTGATGGCCTGGTGCAGGGCGCCCGCCTCGGCGCGCGCGCAGCGGGTGGGGTAGGAACGCTCGGTCAGGGCCCCGTCGGCCTTCTTGATGATGGTCTTGGCGACCTTGGCGCCGACTCGGCTGAACTCCTCCTGCAGGAAGCCGGAGAGGGTGCGGCAGCGGGTCTCCTTGAGCATCGCGATCAGGCGCCCCAGCTCGACCCCGTGGGGGTGCGGCTTGATCTCCACCGGCTGGTCGGGGAGCTCGCGGGTGTCGCGCTCGTAGGTGATCTCCTCACCGTTCGGATCCCGATAGCTCAGCGTCAGGTGGGGATTGGCGATGGCGGTCTGCTTCAGGTACATGTCGACCGAGCGCTGGCCCTTCTGGTAGCGGGCCTCCATCTCGATCTCGACCCGAGTGCCGTGCTTCTTGCCGTCCCAGTCGACCACGTCGCTCTGGTGGATCTCGGGCTTGTTCCGGGCGGTGTCGATCGAGAGCAGGAACTCGTGGGCGTTGCGCCGGGGGCCCGTGCGGGAGAGGATCCGCACGGGCTTGCCGGTGGTGAGCTGCCCGTACATGCCGGCGGCCGAGATCCCGATCCCCTGCTGGCCGCGGGATTGGCTGAGCTTGTGGAACTTGGAGCCGTACAGCAGCTTGCCGAAGATCTTGCCGATCTGGGTGTCCACGATCCCGGGCCCGTTGTCCTCGACCGCGACGCGGAACCGGCCCTCGCCGGTCTGGTCGATCTCGACCCGGATCTCGGGCAGCAGACCGCCCTCCTCGCAGGCATCGAGGGAGTTGTCGACGGCCTCCTTGACGGCCGTGAGCAGGCTCTTGAGGGGCGAGTCGAAGCCCAGCAGGTGGCGGTTCTTGGTGAAGAACTCCGAGACCGAGATCTCGCGCTGGAGCGCGGCCATCTCGTCGGCGGAGCGCCGCGTCCGCTGCCGCCCGGCGGGGCGGGTGCGGGCGGTGCTGGCCTTCTTCTTGCGGGCGGAGCCGGCCTTCCTCCCGCTGGCGGAGCCGGTCTTCCTCGTGGAGGAGCGCCGGTCGTGATCTAAGTGGGAGGGGGTGGTGGGGTCCTGGGTC
>CAZTTG010000097.1:0-23861 GCA_964615935.1 uncultured Planctomycetaceae bacterium
GCGCTTCGCGCACCTCGCGTGGCGTTACGGCGCCACTCGGCGCCGGCGCGGCAAGCTTGCCGCGCGGGGAGGTCCCCGGCCCAGAGCGTGGGCTCGTCCATGGTGGGGGCCAGCAGGCCCCGCGCGGCCTGCTGGCCGCGCCCGCGAAGCAGGCGCGGCGAGGAGTCAGACCAAATGCCCTCTCCCGTCCCCCTCCGCGACGCTACATTGACCCCACCCACCGGGAAGACCCACCCACCCCGCGCGTCCCACCCCAGGCGATGAAGCTGCTCCACCCCGCGACCCCCTCCCCCCGGCGCCGGGGCTCCGCCCTGCTGGTCAGCTTCCTGATCCTGATGGTGCTCCTGGCCATCGTCCACCAGCTCAGCACCACCACCTCGGCCGGGGGCAAGGTGGCCCGCAACGACGTGGCCATGACGGCGATGGACCTGGCCATCGAGTCGGCCCTGCTGCGGGTCTACGAGACCCTCAAGACCGACGCCGAGTCGGCCGGCATGGCCGAGGGCGGGAGCGGCGCGCCGGGGACGCCGGGCGAGGATCTGGGGGGCGAGCTCCCGGGGGCCGATCCCGCGGCCGGCGGCGAGGAGGAGGCCGGGGCCACGGACTCCCGCGAGGACGAGTGGGCCGGCGTGGACCGCACCACCATCAACGAGGTCGAGCTGCGCATCTTCATCCAGGACGAGGACAGCAAGATCAACCTGCTGGGCATGCTCACCGAGGACGAGGAGGAGGCCGACAAGGTCTACGAGCGGGTGCGGCGGGTGCTCGATCTCTTCCGCGAGGACACCGCCGAGGACGTCGACGGGGGCGAGGCCGACCGCCTGGCCAACGCCATCCGGGAGTTCATGACGCAGCGCGTCGACCAGGATCTGCCCAAGGGGGCGCTCCTGACCGACGACGAGGAGGAGCGCGACCGGGGGCTGCCCATCAGCCTGCGGGAGCTGATGGCCATCGAGCCCTTCTACGAGGAGCTCTTCCGCGACTTCCGCGACGAGGACGGGACCATCATCCACTCGCTGGGCTCCTTCCTCACGGTGTGGTCCTCCGTGGGCACCTTCCAGGAGATGATCAACGCCCGCAACGAGGCCGCCGGCGCCGACGAGGAGCCCGCCGAGGGCGGGGAGGAGGACCCCGCCGAGCCCCCCGCGGGCGACGAGAGCGGGACCCCCACCAGCTCGTCCGGAGACGAGCCGGCCGCCGCCGGTGGCGGCCGGGTCAACGTGAACACCGCGCCGCCGGTGGTGCTGAAGGCGCTGATGGACGAGCGCGACGTGCGCTACCGGTGGTGGGACGAGGTGATCGAGTACCGCAACCTGGAGGAGGAGAGCGAGGACGGAGAGGAGGAGGAGCTGGATCCGATCCTGGACGAGTACGGCGAGGAGGTCGTCCCCCTCCAGATCTTCGACAACCTCGAAGAGCTCGCCGAGGTGCCCGACTGGGAGGACCTGGAGCCCATCACGCGCACCGAGATCGAGGGCCTCCTGACGGTGGAGAGCCACGTGTTCTCCATCTTCATCACCGCCCGCCGCTCGACCAGCAACCGCGACACGGGCGGCGCCTGGCTGGACTCCCCCGAGCAGGCCCGCGAGGCCGAAGACCGCGGCGACACCCTGGTGCGAACGGTGCGCTCGGTGGTCTGGCGGCGCGAGGGCCAGGACGGCTGGGAGATCGTCCCCCTGATCCGCTGGGAGGTCCTGGACCACGTACCCTTCGAGGTCCTGGACTACCCCGAGGAGGACCGCTAGGAGGCGGTCCGGGGGCGGGGCTCGATGGGAAGGAGCGAGGGGGGAGGGAGCCGCGCATCGCGCGGCGGCAGGGGGCCGGGGCTGCGCCTGGAGGTCTTCCACCACCTCTTCGCGGCCACCGCCGAGGAGATGGGCGCCAGCCTCATGCGCTCCTCCTTCTCGCCCAACATCAAGGAGCGCCGCGACTTCTCCTGCGCGCTCTTCGACTCCCGCGGGCGGATGATCAGCCAGGCGGCCCACATCCCCATCCACCTGGGCTCCGCGCCCCTGTGCGTGGAGGCGGCCATCCGCGCGGTTCCCATGGGGCCGGGCGACGCGGTGATCCTGAACGACCCCTTCGAGGGGGGCACCCACCTGCCCGACGTCACCCTGGTCTCCCCGGTGCACCTGCCGGGCTCGCTCGAGCCGGACTTCTACTGCGCCAACCGCGCCCACCACGCCGACGTGGGCGGGCCCACCCCGGGCTCGATGGCCCCGGCCGCGGACGTGCACGGGGAGGGCCTGCGCATCCCGCCCACCGCCCTGGTGCGCGCCGGCGAGGTGGATCGCGACCTCCTGCGGGTGCTGCTGGCCAACATGCGCGTGCCGCGCGAGCGCGAGGGCGACCTCCTGGCCCAGTGGTCGGCCAACCGCATCGGCCAGCGGCGGCTGGACGAGCTGGCCCGCGAGCACGGCGCGGCCGAGCTGCGCCGCCGCGGCGCCCAGCTCATGGACTGGACCGAGGGCCTGATGCGGGAGACCCTCTCCGACCTGCCCGACGGCCACAGCGACTTCGAGGACCAGCTCGAGGGCTCGGCCGGGGCCGAGCCGGCGAGGATCCGGCTCTCGCTCGAGATCCGGGGGGACGAGGTCACCTGCGACTGGCGGGAGACCGACGACCAGGTGGAGGCCTCGATCAACGCGCCGCGGGCGGTGGCCGTGTCGGCGGTCTTCTACGCCCTGCGGCTCTTGCTCCCCCCCGACACGCCCACCAACGACGGCGTCCTGAGGCCGGTGCGGGTCCTGACCCGCCCCGGGAGCCTGGTGGACGCCCGCTACCCGGCGGCCGTCTCGGCCGGCAACGTCGAGACCAGCCAGCGGCTGGTCGACGTGCTCCTGGGGGCCCTGTCCGCCGTCCTGCCCGACCGCATCCCGGCCGCCAGCTCGGGGACCATGAGCAACCTGACCTTCGGCGGGGTGGACGAGGCGGGCCAGGCCTGGTCCTACTACGAGACCATGGCCGGCGGGGCCGGCGCCTCGGCCGCCGGGCCCGGGGCCCACGCCCTGCACACCCACATGACGAACACCCGGAACACGCCCGTGGAGGCGCTCGAGAACCTCTTCCCGGTCCGGGTCCTCGCCTGCACCGTGCGCCGCGGCTCGGGCGGGGCCGGCCGGCATCGGGGCGGGGACGGCCTGGTGAAGCGCCTGCGCTTCCTCGAGAGGGCGCGCATCTCCTGGGTGGCCGAGCGCCAGGCGACCGGCCCCTGGGGCCTGCTGGGGGGCGGGGCCGGCGAGACCGGAGCCGCCCGCCTCCGGCGCCCCCGGGCCTCGCGGGAGGAGCCTCTCGCCGGCAACAGCGTCCTCGAGGTGGAGCCCGGGGTCGAGCTGGAGCTGCGCACCCCCGGCGGCGGGGGCTACGGCCGGGCCCGCTAGGCCCCCCCAGAAAGCCCTTGTCCAACCCCGAACGGACGGCGAGAATCGCCCCCCGCGCCACCCCGGAATCCGAGGCCGGGGTGCTTCCATTTGCCCATCCCCGAACGCCGAGCGATCATCCTCCCATGCCTTCTCTGTGCGTTTTCGGAGCCCAGTGGGGCGACGAGGGGAAGGGGAAGATCATCGATCACCTCTCGGATCAGGCCGACCTGGTGGTCCGCTACCAGGGCGGACCCAACGCCGGCCACACGGTGGTGATCGGGAGCGAGACCTTCATCCTGCACCTCATCCCCTCGGGCATCCTGCGGCCCGGGCGGGTCAACGTGATCGGGGACGGGATGGCGGTCGATCCCTTTCGACTCCTGGAGGAGATCGACGGCCTGCGCCAGCGCGGGGTGGCGGTCGACCCGGAGTGCCTGCGCCTGTCCGCGCGGGCCCACCTGATCTTCGAGCACCACCGGCGCATCGACGCCGCCAAGGAGCGCTGGCGGGGCGAGGGGCGCATCGGCACCACCGGGCGCGGCATCGGTCCCTGCTACGCCGACAAGGCGGCGCGCACTGGCCTGCGCCTCTCCGACCTGCTCGAGCCCGAGCGCCGCCGGGAGCGGCTGCTGGCGGTCCTGGCCGAGAAGAACGCGGTGCTGGAGAAGGTGTACGGCGAGGAGCCCCTGGACCTGGAGAGCGAGCTCGAGCGGGCCGCCAGCGTGGCCGAGACGCTGAGGCCCTTCGTGACCGACGCGGGCGCCTTCGTGCGCCAGGCCCACGCCGACGGCCGCCGGATCCTCTTCGAGGGGGCCCAGGGCGTCCTGCTCGACATCGACGCCGGCACCTACCCGTTCGTGACCTCCTCCAACACGGGCCCGAGCGGGCTGGCCGCGGGAGCCTCCTTCCCGCCGAACCGGATCGATCGCGCGCTGGGGATCTGCAAGGCCTACACCACCCGCGTGGGGGCGGGGCCCTTCCCCACGGAGATCGAGGGCGAGGAGGGCGACCTCCTGCAGAGCCGGGGGGACGAGTTCGGCGCCACCACCGGGCGCCGCCGCCGCTGCGGCTGGTTCGACGCGGTGGCGGTGCGCTACGCGGCGGAGGTCAGCGGCGCGGACGGGATCATCCTGACCAAGCTGGACGTCCTCAGCGGCTTCCCCGAGGTCCGGGTGGGGGTCGCCTACCGGCGGGGCGAGCAGCGGTGGACCCGCTGGCCCGCTGAGGTCCCCGACCTCGAGGGGATGGAGGTCGAGTACGCCGTGCGGCCGGGATGGACGGGAGACCTGGGCTCGGTCCGCGAGTGGGGGGGGCTCCCCGCCGGGGCTCGCGAGTACGTGCACTGGATCGAGTCGGCGGTGGGCGTGCCGGTGGTCATGCTGTCGGTCGGCCCCGAGCGGGACCAGGTGATCCAGCGGGACGACTTCTTCGAGCCGCTCGGCGCCCCGAGCGGCGCCGGGTCGGCCGGGGCGGGCCCGGGGAGCCCGCGCGCCTGAGATGGCCGCAGCGAAGATCGCGCGCCCCGACTTCGGCGGGCCCTTCCCCGAGCACCTGGCCATCATCATGGACGGCAACGGGCGCTGGGCTCAGGCCCGGGGGATGCAGCGCATCCGCGGCCACCGCGAGGGCGTGAACTCGGTGCGCGAGATCACCACCGAGTGCGCCCGGCTGGGCATGAAGAGCCTGACGCTCTACGCCTTCTCGGTGGAGAACTGGAAGCGGCCCGGCATGGAGGTGCGCTTCCTCATGCGCATGCTCAAGCACTACATGGTGCGCGAGCGCAGGACCCTGATGGAGAACGACATCCGCCTCCGGGGGCTGGGGCGCATCGACGACCTGCCCCGGGACGCCCGCGAGAGCCTGCGCGAGACCGAGGAGATCACCCGCGGCAACCGGGGCATGCTGCTCCGCCTGGCGCTCTCCTACGGGGGGCGCACCGAGGTGGCCGACGGCCTGCGCCGGATGGCCGAGGACGCGCGCGCGGGACGGCTCGATCCGGCGGAGATCGACGAGGAGACCATGCGCTCCTACCTCTACGATCCGGCCACGCCCGACCCCGATCTGCTGGTGCGGACCTCGGGGGAGATGCGCATCAGCAACTTCCTCCTGTGGCAGATCTCCTACTCCGAGATCTACGTCACCGAGGCCTGCTGGCCCGAGTTCCGGGTCCCCCAGCTCCACGAGGCCCTGCGCAGCTACGCCGGCCGAGTGCGCAAGTACGGCGGCCTGATCTCCGAGGGCCCGGCCCCGCCGGTCGCGGCGCGGGGCCGCTCCGAGGACAAGGCCCGGTGAGCCGGACCGGGCGGTCGGCGGGAGCTCGCCGCCCAGGACCCATGCAAGGAGAGTCCAAGCTCAGGAAGATGGCCAAGCGCACCATCACCGGCGCATCCCTGACGGTGGTGGTGCTGGCGATGTTCCTGGTGAGCTGGAGCATCGGGGACGCGCGCCCGGTGCTCGTCTGCACCGGGCTGGTCCTGATCGCCAGCGTGGTGGAGCTCGACCGCATGGGCGAGCTGGCGGGCCGGAGGCTCGAGTTCCTTGTGGGCCTGCCCGCCATGGGGGTGCTGGCCCTGGGCTGGGCGGCCGTGGTCGGGCCGGAGGCGGTCGAGCGCGCCCTCGATCCCGAGGCCGCCGCCCGCGGCCTGTACCGCGGAGGCGTGCTGACCGAGTACGCGGCCGTGGCGCTCCTGGTCGCGACCCTCTTCCTCCTGCGCGAGGGGGCCGTCCGCCTGGGCCTCAGGGGGCGGATCGCCGAGGGACTGGTGGCGGTGGCCTGCGCGGGGCTCTTCTCCCTGCTCCTGGCCCGGCCCGAGCAGGCCGGCCTGCTGGTGGAGCGGGCCGCTCCCTTCCTGGGAGGGGGCGCCGTCCTGGCGCTGATCCTCTGCCTGACCCGTCCCGGAGGCCTGGCGCGGCTGGCCCTGGCCGTGGGCCTGGGGCTGTGGCTGGTGGTCCCGCTGCCGGCCCTGGCCCGGATCTGGACCGAATACGGCGCTCGGGGCGTGGCCTCCCTCCTGATCCTCGCCAAGGTGGGGGACGTCGCCGCCTACTTCGTGGGGAGCTGGCTGGGCAAGACCCACCCCCTGCCCTGGCTCAGCCCGGGCAAGACCACCGCCGGCTTCGTGGGCTCCCTCGCGGCCGGCGCGGCCGCCGGGATCGCCCTGGCCCTGGTGGGCGTCCTGCCCGAGGGACCCCACGGCTGGCTGGGGGGGCTGGCGGCCGGCCTGAGCCTGAACGTGGCGTCCCAGGCCGGGGACCTCCTGGAGAGCCTGGTCAAGCGCTGCGCCCGGGCCGACGATGCCTCGACCTGGCTGGGGCGCTCCGGAGGGGTCCTGGACGTGGTCGACAGCCTGCTGCTGGCCGTTCCCACCGCCCTCGTTTCCTGGCCCTTCTTGTTCCCGGCAGGGGCGGGTTAGACTCCCGGCGCTCCGCCGGGGCCCCCGGGCCCCCGAGCCACCCAAGCCATCGGGGACACCACCGCCTTGGCCGAAGTCACCATCCCGCTGCGCTCCCACGAGGAAGCGGTCCAGGTCCTGGGGCCCTACGACCGCTACGCCCGACTCCTGCGTCAGGCCCTCGACATCGAGATCCTCACCCGGGACGGCAACCTGCGCCTGAAGGGCAGCGAGCCGGACGTCTCCGAGGCGCGCGGCCGGCTGGAGCACGTGCTGGGGAAGCTGCGCAAGGGGCGCGAGCTCGACCCGGCCGAGATCGAGGAGATCCTGCTGGGGCCGCCCGTCGGGCCCGCGGAGCGCGCCGACCGGCTGGGGATCAGCACCGTCAGCGACCAGGCCGGCGTGCGCCGCGACGCGAGCCGGGCCGCGCCCATCCGCTCGCGGCCCTTCCAGCCGCGCTCGGAGAACCAGCGCCGCTACCTCGACGCCATCGCCAGCCGCTCGCTGGTCTTCGGGATCGGCGTGGCCGGCACCGGGAAGACCTTCCTGGCGGTCGCCGCCGGGGTGCGCGCCCTGCGCAACGGCGAGGTTCGGCGGATGATCATCACCCGGCCGGTGGTCGAGGCCGGGGAGCACCTCGGCTTCCTCCCGGGCGACCTGCAGGCCAAGCTGAACCCCTACCTGCGGCCGGTCTACGACGCCCTGAACGCCATGCTCGACTACGACGACGTGGCGCGGCTGGAGGAGGTCGGCGCGATCGAGGTGGCGCCCCTGGCCTACATGCGCGGCCGCACCCTGGACGAGGCCTTCGTGATCCTGGACGAGGCCCAGAACACGAGCCGGGCGCAGATGAAGATGTTCCTGACCCGCCTGGGCGAGAACGCCCGCATGGTGGTGACCGGCGACCCCACCCAGAGCGATCTGGACGACGGCCAGGGCACCGGCCTGAACGATGCCGTTCGCCGTCTGCGGGGCTTCGAGGACATCGAGGTGGTCGAGTTCTCGACCCGGGACATCGTGAGGCATCCCCTGGTGGAGCAGATCCTCAAGGCCTACGAGGCCCCCGCCGGCAGGCGGCGGTCGAAGTGACGTGAACGGCAGATCCTGGCTGAGTTTCCTGGGTGGCCGCCGGCGGCTCCGGCGCGTGTCGCCGGAGCGGGCGCGGCTGGCGCCCAAGGGTGGGCGGCGCGAGATCACGCCGCAGGCCGGGGAGAAGCTGCTCCTGGCCCTGGCCTCGGGGGCCTTCGCGGTCCTGCTCCTGGGCACCGGCCAGGTCCTCGCGGCCACGGGCTGGGTGGGCCTCCTGGTGCTGACGCTCTTCGTCCTGGCCTTCTTCGTGGGCAGCCTCCTGACCTTCGGCCGCTCCGAGCTCAAGGCTCTGCCGCGCCTGATCGTGCTGGCCTGCTTCCTGCTCCTGAACCTGGCCGCCCTGCGGGCCCTGGAAGCGACCTTCGGGCTGGACGAGCTGGCCTACCTTCCCCTCAGCTTCACCGGCCTGGTGCTGGCCCTCACCTTCAACCGCGCCCTGGCCGTCGCCTGCACGCTGCTCCTGGGGGCGCTCTTCGCGCTGTTCATCCTGCTGCCCGCCGGGGGCAGCGAGCTGGTGGGCTTGCAGGGCCTGGCCGTGTGCCTGTCGGGGGGGCTGTCCGCCGCCCTGGCGGCCGGCCGGCTGCGCCGGCGCTCGGCCCTGGTGCGCATCGGCTTCCTGACCGGCTTCGTGCAGGTGCTGGTGGCCGGCGGCTTCCTGATGCTCGAGACCGATCCGCTGGCGCGCGTGTGGGGCGCGGGCGATCTGGTGCTCCTGGCCCTGTCGGGGGTGGCGGTGGGGCTGGTGGTCTCGGGCTTCCTGCCGGCCATCGAGCGCCTCTTCCAGGTGACCACCGACGTCAGCCTGCTCGAGCTGGGCAGCACCCAGGAGCAGCCGCTGCTGCGCAAGCTCCTGCTGGAGGCCACCGGGACCTTCCACCACTCCTACATCGTGGGGCTCATCTCCGAGGCGGCGGCCGAGGCGGTGGGCGCCAACCCGCTCCTGGCGCGGGTTGGATCGCTCTACCACGACATCGGCAAGCTGAACAAGCCGGACTACTTCGCGGAGAACGCCCCCGAGGCCCCCGAGCGGCACCGCTCGCTGACGCCCGAGATGAGCAACCTGATCATCTCCTCCCATACCCGGGACGGGGTGGAGCTGGGCGCCTACCACGGGCTGCCCCATTCGGTGCTGGACTTCATGACCGAGCACCACGGCACCACCTGCATGGAGTACTTCCTCACCCGCGCCAAGGAGCTGCGCGGGGCCGAGAACGTCCCCGAGGAGAGCTTCCGCTACCCCGGTCCCCGCCCGCAGAGCCTCGAGACCGCCATCGTGATGATCGCCGACTCGGTGGAGGCCATCAGCCGGCAGATGCCGGAGCCGACCACCACCCGCCTGAGGGAGATGGTGCACGAGGTGGTGATCAAGCGGCTGATGGACCGCCAGTTCGACGACTGCCGGATCACCCTCCGGGACCTGGCGCGCATCGAGGAGGCCTGCACCCAGGTGCTCTCGGGCATCTACCACACCCGGCCCAAGTACCCCAAGGGCCGTCCCCACCCCCTGGACCTCGCTCATCCCCCCCACGAGCGCCAGGGGTCGGGCTCCGAGGGCCGGGGCGCCGGCTCGCGCGCCGCCACCGGGGGCGGTTCGTGACCGTGGACGTCGTCTGGCAGGCCGAGTGCCGGCCGATGGACGACGAGGCCGTGGCGCGCGCCGTGGAGGCGGCGCTGGCCTTCGGGGGCCGGGAGGGCGCCCACCTGTGCGTGGCCCTGGTCGACGACGCCACCCTGGCCGAGCTGCACGGCGAGTGGCTCGGAGACCCGTCGCCCACCGACGTGCTGGCCTTCGACCTCTCCGGCGAGGGGGAGGGGCCCGCGGGGGAGATCTACGCCAGCGTCGACTGCGCCCTGCGCGCGGCGAGCGAGCGCGGCCTCCCGGTGGAGCGCGAGCTGACGCTGTACCTGGTGCACGGCGCCCTGCACCTGTGCGGCTTCGACGACCGAGAGGAGCCGGATCGCAGCCGCATGCGGATGGCGGAGGCCCACGTCCTCGCCGAGCTGGGTCATCCGTCCGATCCCGAGCTCCACGTCTGATCGATCCTCGCTCCGCCGTTTCGAAGCGAACGTCGAGGTCGGCCGGCGCCACTGCACCGAAAAACCGAAAAAACTATTCACGCGCCCGGAGCGCCGTCGCGCTCGAGGGGCGCGGACGAGTTCGGCGAACATTGGGCGGATGAAGGCCGAACTCGCGCGATTCGTTCCCGCGCTCCGCTTCGCACGACGCGTTGCGCGCGACGCGGCGTGCTGCGACGACCCTTGAACTGCTTGTGGTTTTCCGTATTCAAGCGGAAGCCGTCGTCGATGAGAGCTTCGGTTTTCGACGGCGTTCACCTCGGACGCGGCTCCGGCTCGTTCGACGTTCCGTTCATCGATGCTCGATCAGGGAGAGCACGACTCGCGAGCCCTCGGGCTTCGTAGGCGACTACGACCGCTGTGGATGTGAACGATTAATCCACGACAGGTGTTCATGGAGTGTGGAAAGAAGGGATTGGGACGCGAGCTTCCCGCTGTTGGGACTCGCCTCGATGGCGATCGATTGATCTGCAACGATCGATCGATCTGCGATCGGGGGCGGGCGCCGCAGGAGGAGAGAGATGCCGTCCAACGCGAGGGTTACCCCCGATGAGGGGCCCCGACGCGCGGGAGTGGAGTTGCCGGAGCAGGCCGACGAACTCTGGCTGAGGTACCGCCGGGGCCACGACGACCGGGCCCGGAACGACCTGGTGGAGGCCTACCAGCCTCTGATCGGGGAGATCGTGCGGCGCTTCGCCATGCGGCTGCCGCGCTCGGTCGACCGGGGAGACCTGTCGACCGCGGCCAACGTCGGTCTGATGTCGGCCATCGAGAGCTTCGATCACACCCGCGGGGTGCGCTTCGAGTCCTACTGCGAGCGGCGGATCAAGGGGGCCTTGCTCGACGAGCTGCGCACCCAGGACTGGCTCCCGCGGCCCTGGCGGAACCGCATCGAGCGCCACAAGCGCGTCCTGGAGGCCCTGCGCTCCGAGTGCGGCCGGGAGCCCTCGGACGGCGAGGTGGCCCGGGCCATGCGCCTGGCGGCGGGGGAGTATCAGCAGCTCTTCGGCATCGGCCTCCCCGGCCAGCCCGCCGGCTCGGTGCACCCCGAGGAGGACGACGACGCCCACAGCTTGGAGGTGGTCGCGGACCTCACGGTGGGCTCGCCCGACGACCGCCTGACCCGTGAGGAGCTCCTGCGGCTGGTGGCCCAGAAGCTGACCGACCAGGAGTACCGCATCGTCTACCTCAAGTACTGGGAGGAGCTGCCCATGCGGGAGATCGGGCAGCTCACGGGGCTCTCCGAGTCGCGGGTGTGCAAGATCCACGCGCGGCTGCTCGAGCGGTTGAAGGATCGGTTCCGGGTGAACGTGCGCGAAGAGGGGGACTGACTCCGGTTCCCAGGGTGTGGGCCGATCCAGGGGCGCGTGGCCTCTGGCTCCCGTCTCCTCGAAGAAACCGCCAAGGCGCCAAGGGTGCCTTGGCGGTTTCCTCGGGGAGGCCCGCCGCGATCTCCGCCCCCTCCGTAGACTCGAACCCTCCGCGCCGTCATGCGAGGAGGGGGGAATCCATGACCAGCTCGAGGCCCGTCTGCGCGTTCGCGTTCGCGATCGCGGGCGCTCTTCTCGCCGGCGGACGACCCGCTGCGGTGGCCGCCACGCCCCTGGCTCGATACGGGGCCCAGGCGCAGGACTCCTCGGACACGGTCGAGCTGCCCGCCGACCTTCTCGAGGCGCTGGCCGAGGTGGAGGAGCTGCGGGAGGCAGGTGAGCTGGAGGCGGCGCGAGGGAGGCTGGCAGCATACATGGATGGGGAGGCGTACGCGGCGCTGCTCGAGCAGGAGGCGGCGGTCGTGCTCGCAGGCCTCACGGCGCTGGATGGAGCCGCGAATCCTCTGAGCGCCCTCGAGCTCCAGCAGCGAGCCCGAGAGGAGAGAGTCGAGCGACTCTCGGCCTGCCTGGAGCCGGACCACCGCGACCTGCTTCGGGCCAAGGGAAGCCTGGCCGTGACGCGCAAGGCGCTGGGCGACCTCGATGGGGCGCTCGAGCTCGAGGAGCACGTGCACGCGGCCCGGGAGCGGCTTCTGCCGGCGGACCACCACGACCTGCTCGGCGCCAAGCTGAACCTGGCCGCGACGCGCGCGGAGCTGGGCGATCTCGAGGGGGCGCACGAGCTCTTCGAGCACGTGCACGCGGCCTGGGACCGGCTCCTGCCGGCGGACCACCCCCACCTGCTCACGGCCAAGGGAAACCTGGCCGGGACGCGCCGGAAGCGGGGCGACCTCGCGGGATCCCGCGAGCTGATTCAGTCGCTCCTCACGGGTCAGCTCGCCCGAGCAGCGGCGCTTCGAGGGGAGCCCGCTCGTTCCGCTCGGGCCGGCGCTCTGGCCGAGCTCCATCGGCTCTCCAGGGCCCTTTTTTCCAGCGAAGCGGCTCATACCGAGGGGACCAGTGGTCTCGACGGCTCGCTGTTCTCGGTCCTCGAGAACCTGCGCCTGGTCTCGACCAGCTCCTCCGAGCTGGCATTCGCGGTGTCTCGCTCGCCCGAGCTGAAGGAACTCCGCGATCGGCTGGGGAACGCGCGCAGCCAGCTCAACGACCTGGCTCTCTCGCCTCCTGAGGCATTCTCCGCGCTGGAGCCATGGCGCAAGGAGCTGGTGGAGCTCGCGGACGGTCGCGACCGCCTCGAGCGCGAGCTGCGCTCGGGACTCGCGGAGAAGGGCGTCTTCACTCAAACGCCGACGAGTGAGGAGGTGGGGGGTGTCCTGGCGGAGGGCTCCGCCCTCATCGGCTTCCTTCGGTATCCGAGGCAATTCGACGAGGACTCCGAGACGGGCGAGACGCCGTCCCCGGTCGATTCCCTGCTCGCCTTCGTCGTCACCCCGGACGCGACCGTCCGGCGCGTCGAGCTGGGACCGAGCGCCGGGATCGAGGCGCTCGCGACGCGTCGGCGCGCCTGGCTGGGCCAGCCGGTGCCGCGAGGCGAGCCCCTCGAGGCGGCGGGTCCTGGCGAGGTGGAGGTTGGCCGAGACCTCCGCGTCAGGCTCCTGGATCCGTGCCTCGCCTGCCTCGGGCCAGAGCTTCCCTCGAGCCTGCACATCATCCTCGACGACTTCCTGCACCTCGTTCCAGTGGAGGCGCTGCCGTGGAGGGACGGGCGGCGGCTGGGCGAGGTGCTGCCGATCCGGCTGGAGGTCTCGATCCAGCGCCTCGTCGCGCCGCCGAGGGATGCGCCCAGCGGGGGCACCCTGGTGGCGCTGGGTGGGGTGGACTTCGGCGCGGAGGGAATCGAGCCGCCCCGCTCCCGCATCGCCCTTGCGACCCCACCCACGGGACGATCCCTGGAGCGTGGCAGCGCCCCCGACCACTTCGAGCCGCTGATCCAGACCCGCTTCGAGGTGGAGGCCCTGGGCGAGCTGTACGGGGAGCTCGCGGACGGGGAGCCGGTGGTGCTGACCGGCGCAGAGGCATCGAAGGCGGCGCTGGTGGAGCTGGCGCCAAAGGCGCGCTACCTGCACGTGGCGACGCACGGGTGGTTCGCGCCGGAGGCGTTCGCGTCGATGCTCGACAGCGTGGGGGAGCAGGATGAGCTCCACGGGCTCCTGTCTCGAGCCGAGAAGACCGTGCGCGGATTCGCTCCAGAGACGCTGTGCGGCCTGGCGCTGGCCGGCGCCAACCACGGGAAGGACTCGCTCGGTAAGATCCCCGGGATCCTGACGGCGGAGGAGCTGGCGACCCTGGACCTCTCGAATTGCGAGCTGGCCGTGCTGTCGGCCTGCGAGACGAACGTGGGCCGGCGACGCGCGGGTCAGGGGATCCAGTCCCTGCAGGGGGCGCTGCACGCCGCCGGTGTGCGCACGGCGATCACGTCGCTGTGGCGCGTGGACGACGCGGCGACGAGGCGCCTGATGGAGCTCTTCTACACCAAGCTCTGGGCCGAAGGCCTGGGCAAGGCCGACGCGCTGTGGCAGGCCAAGATGGCCCTGCGCGAGGAGGGATTCCCGCTGCGGGACTGGGCCGCGTGGGTGCTGACCGGCGACCCCGATTGAGCCACCAAAAAAAAGCGAGGGCACGGAGCGCGGCTCCGTGCCCTCGCGGCCCCGAGGGACCCACCCCTGGCAGGGGGGTCAGGTCACAGCACTCCGATTCGGTAGCGGAGGGCTCCCCATCGTGACCGTCACGGCGCGAGAGCACCGTGTCTCGGAGCGGGCGCGCCGGAGAGCGATCCCCATCTTCTCCGGCTGCGCACATCTCCTCCGGCTGAGACCGCCGGCTTCCGTCCCCTGAAGAGCGGCGGTCCTCCCTCCTCCTCCCCTGGCAAGCCCCCGGTGTCCCCTACCGAGAGCTTTGCGCGCTGGCTCCCCGGCGGTGGCCGGGGATCCGCACGGCGGTCGATCGGCGGCGCCACGGTGCGGGCGAGGGGAGCGGTCGCCCCCCGGGGGAGAGGTGACCCTCCCGCCCTCCGCATCCATCCGCTCACCGCTTCGATCGCACATGGCTGTTGTCTCCGGGCGACCCCTCCGAAACGCGAGGCCGCGCTCGGCCGCCCCGCGTCCCGCTCCAGGCGGGTCCCCCCGGCTGCTCCCTCCCAAAAAAGGCGCGGAAACGTACATTCGAATTCGCATTTGGGCAAGCAGAGCCGCCCGGCAAGTTTTTCCGGGTCGGGCCGCCGCGGACCGAACCCTCGTCGGGACAGCGTTTTGCGGTTGTCGTGGGGTCTGGTAGGCTGGGGTTCGCCGGCCCCTGAATCCGAGCTGGCCCGGGATGATTGGGGTGGACGCGCAGGCGCAGGCCGCCTCGCTCCGGGCCACGAGAGGGCCGCCGGGAACGCCGCTTGCGGCGCGCGGCCGGCCGGCGAAAGCGAGGATCCCGGTCGTGTTCCGATTCCTGAAGCGCCCCGACGACGAGGAAGCGGCGGATGCCAACCGCCGTGCCCTGCTGCGCATCCTCGAGCTCAACAAGGAGATGGCCCGGGCCCCGCGCCCGGAGATCCTCCCCGACAGCATCCTCGACGCGGCCATCGAGCTGGTCGGGGCCGAGCGCGGATTCCTGATCGTGCGGTCGGGCGAGGGGCCCGCCGCGACGCTCTCGGAGGAGGGGAGCCCGGGCGAGACCCGCTGGGAGGTGGTGGCGGCCCGCAACTTCGATCGCGAGAACGTGCGCCGGGCCCTGCGCAAGCTGTCCCACTCGATCACCGCCGGGGTCCTCCAGACCGGGGTCCCCTTCCGCTCCGACGACGCCGTCAACGACGAGTCCATCGCGCCGGCGGCCTCGGTGGCCGAGCTCAAGCTGCGCAGCGTGATGTGCGTCCCCATGACCGTGGGCGGGGACGTGAGCGGCTGCCTCTACGTCGACAACCGCTTCGCCCAGGGGCAGTTCGACCCCATCCTCCAGGAGATCCTGGAAGCCTTCGCCGACCAGGCGGCCCTGGCCCTGGAGCGCGTCCGGCTCCTGCAGGACTACAAGAAGTCCCAGGAGAGCCTCGAGATCGCCAACTCCCAGCTCAAGAGCGCGCTGCGAGACCAGGCCCGGGCCATGGACTACCTGGCCGAGAGCCTGGCCCCCTCGGTGGTGGAGCTCAAGCACGGCTACGGCGAGCTGATCGGCCGGGGCCGCGCCATGACCGCCATGCTGACCGTGGTGGACCGCATCACCGACGGGGACTTCCCGGTGCTGCTGCTGGGCGAGAGCGGCACCGGCAAGGAGCTGGTCGGCCGCGCGATCCACCAGAACGGCCCGCGGCGGGCGGGGCCCTTCGTGGCCGTCAACTGCGGGGCGATCGCCGAGGGCCTGCTCGAGAGCGAGCTCTTCGGGGTGATCCAGGGCGCCTACACCGGGGCCGTCAGGGATCGCGCCGGGCTGGTCGAGGCGGCCACCGGCGGCGCGCTCTTCCTGGACGAGGTGGGCGAGATGAGCCTGGCGCTGCAGGCCAAGCTCCTGCGGACCCTGCAGGAGAAGACCGTGCGGCGCGTGGGCGGCCACCAGGAGATCCCGGTGGACGTGCGGGTCCTCTCGGCCACCAACCGCGACCTGGCCCGCGAGGTGTCCGCGGGGCGCTTCCGCGAGGACCTCTACTACCGGCTCAAGGTGGTCCAGATCGAGGTGCCCCCCCTGCGCGAGCGGCGCGAGGACATCCCCACCCTGATCGAGCACTTCCTCGAGCGCGAGTGCGCCAAGATCGAGCGCAAGCCCCCGCAGATTGCGCGCGAGGGCCTGGAGCGCCTCATGGCCCACGACTGGCCCGGCAACGTGCGCGAGCTCGAGAACGAGATCACCCGCATGGTGGCCCTGGGTGGGGACGAGCTGGGCCCCGAGCTCGTCTCGCACCTGGTCCACGCGCCGCGCCTCGACGGGGGCGGCATGAAGGGCCTGGTGGGCCGGCGCCTGGTGGACGTCGAGGCCGACCTCATCCGGGCCACCCTGGAGGCCACCGGCGGGCGGCGGGGGGACGCGGCCCGCATGCTGGGGATCCCGCGGCGGACCTTCTACAACCGGCTCAAGGCGCTGGGGATCGACAAGAAGGAGGGCCGGTAGCCGGAACCGGCGGGCGCCTCAGGGCGTCGAGTCGCCGCCCCCGGCCTCCCCGGGCTCCTCGGGAGCCGGCGGGGGCTCGTCCTGGTCCGCCTCGCCGCCCCCGACCAGGCTCCTGAGGCCGCCCACCACGGTCTGGAAGGCGTCGGCCGCGAGCTGGTCTCTCAGGTTCTCGGCCTGCTGGGCGAGGGAGATCAGGTCCTCCTCGGTGCGGATCGAGGGCAGGACGCCGAGGCCCGCGGCCTCCGGAGCAGGGTCTCCCTCCTCCCTCGCCGCGCGGCGCAGGACGAGCTGCCGCAGGGCCTCGGCCGGGGTCAGGGCCGGGTAGAGCCCCAGGGCGTCGTCCAGACAGAGGAGCGCCTTGCCGTAGTCCTTCAGGGCGAGGTGGCAGCGCGCCTGCTCGGTCAAGGCCCGCGCGGCCAGGAAGTTCTTCGTGCCCGCGGCCAGCGCCATGACGAAGGCCTGCCGCTGGTACCGGAGGGCCTCGTCCAGGCAGTAGCGGTCGGCGCTGGTCAGGAGATCGAGCTCCCCCAGCTCGCGGCACACCTTCCCCGCGTCGTGGAGGGCCTCGGCGGTGGGCGGGTACTCCTCCAGTCGCTGCCGGTAGATCGCCAGGGCCAGCTCGGGATCGCCCGTGCCGTGCGCGGTGACCGCCTGGAACGCGAGCTGGGTCTCGGGGTCCTCCGCGAACATGCCCTGGATGATGGCCACGAAGAAGTTGCTCAGGACCGCCTCGCGCCCCTCCTCGCTCAGGCGCTGCGCGTACACGCGGATCACGTCCTGGGCCAGCTCGGGGTGCTCGGTGATGGGGAAGGCCTGCGAGAGGTTGTCCACCCGGTCCTCGGCCAGGGCCTTCTGGGCCTCCAGGCGTCGGAGCTCGGCGTCCTTCTCGGGTGTCAGGCGCCGCGGCGGTCCGAGCAGGTAGCGCATCTTGTCCGCGTGGGTCGCCAGGCGGTCGATCCTGCCCTGGTGGGTCCTCTTCTGGGATGCGGAGAGACCATCCAGGTACTCCTGCAGCAGGCGCCGCTCCTGCCGCAGGGCCCAGGCCCACTCCTCGTTCGCCTCGAGCAGGTCCTGCAGGGCGTTGACCACGCGCAGCCGGGCCTCGGCCTCCTCCCTCGTCGCCTCGGCCTTCTCGTAGAGCAGCTCGGCCTCGCGCTGCAGCCGCTCGGCCTTGCCCAGGTCGTCCTGGGTCTCCCGGAGCTGCTGGCTGGAGCCCGAGAAGGCCACCCACAGGGCGGCGATGACCACCAGCAGGACCCCGGCCACCCCGCTCTGGATCGGGTGCCGGCGCGTCCACCGCAGCGCGGGGTCGTAGAAGCGCGGGCGGGAGGCGCTGACCGCCTCGCCCAGCCGCGCCGCCTCGAGGTCGGCCACCAGCGCCGCCGCCGTGGCATAGCGCCGGTCGGTGTCCTTGGCCAGGCACTTGAGGAGCACCGCCTCCAGGTCGCGGGGCACGTCGTCGCGCTGCTTGCGCAGGAGGGCCGGCTGCTTGTGCAGGATGGCGTTCAGGATGGCCTGGGCGCTGGGGCCGGTGAAGGGCGGCCGCTGGGTCAGGAGCTCGTACAGGGTGGCGCCCAGCCCCCAGATGTCGCTGCGGCCGTCGATGCCCGCGGCCTCGCCCTGGATCTGCTCCGGGCTCATGTACAGGGGGGTGCCGACCAGGTCCCCCGACTCGGTCATGCTGCCCGCCTCGCGGGCGTCGATGGGGCGGGCCAGGCCGAAGTCGGTCAGCACCACGCGCTCCCCGTCGCGCAGCAGGTTGGAGGGCTTCACGTCGCGGTGCAGCACCCCGCGCGAGTGGGCGTGGGCCAGGGCCCCGGCCACGTCGATCCCGATCTGGAGCACGTCGCTGACGGCCATGGGCCCGGCCTTGAGCACCCGATCCAGGGCCGGGCCCTCGACGTGGCGCATGGCGAAGAAGTGCAGGCTGCCGGCCGAGCCGACCTCGTAGATGTCGACGATGTTCGAGTGCGACAGGCGGCCCATGGCCTCGGCCTCGCGCAGGAAGCGCCGGACCGTTCGCTCGCGCAGGGTCATGCTGGGCGGCAGCACCTTGATCGCCACCTGGCGCCCCACGCCGGCCTGGATGGCCTCGTACACGATCCCCATCGACCCGTGCCCGATCTGGGCGCGGACCTCGTAGTGCTCGAGCTTGCGGTCGAGCGCCTCGGCCGTGAGCTCGCTCTGGAATACCTTCGTGTCAGGCAAGGTCGGGAGTGGGGCAGCGCGCCTGGGCGCGGTGCACGGCCAGGACGCCGTCGAGCACGAGGGCGAAGTCGTCCAGCCGGATCATGTTGGGTCCATCGGAGGGAGCGCTGTCGGGGTCGGGGTGCACCTCGCAGAAGAGGCCGTCCACGACGCCGGTGGCGACCGCGGCGCGGGCCAGGACCGGCGCCATCCGGCGGTCGCCCCCGGTGCGGCCGCCCAGGCCGCCGGGCTCCTGGACCGAGTGGGTGGCGTCGAAGACCACCGGGTGGCCGATGGCCGCCAGGTGGGGGAGGCCGGCCATGTCGACCACCAGCCGGCCGTAGCCGAAGCAGGTGCCCCGCTCGGTCAGCATGAGGCCCGCGGCCCCGGCGCCCTCGCACTTCTGCGCGGCGCCGCGCAGGTCCCAGGGGCTGACGAACTGGCCCTTCTTGATGTTGACCGGCTTGCCGGTCTCGGCCGCGGCCATCAGGAGGTCGGTCTGCCGGCACAGGAAGGCGGGGATCTGCAGCACGTCGGCCACCTCGGCGGTCGCGGCGCACTGATCCGGCAGGTGCACGTCGGTCAGGACCGGCACCTCCACCCGGCGCCGTACCTCCTCCAGGATCCGCAGGCCCTCCTCCAGGCCCGGCCCGCGGAAGGAGTTGCCGCTGGTGCGGTTGGCCTTGTCGAAGCTCGACTTGAAGATCAGGGGCACCTCGCGCTCGGCGGCGATCTCCGCCAGGCGCTCGGCGGTGGAGAGGACCAGCTCGGGACCCTCCAGGACGCAGGGGCCGGCGATCAGGAAGAGCTGACCGCCGCCCAGGGTGCGGGAGGCGACCTCTACGGTGGGAGCGCTGTGGTCCGACATGGGATGGGGGCTAGGGAACCAGGAGATTGTAGGGTTGGCTGGAGACCTCGATCTCGACCGGGGTCTCGCCGCCGACGTCGCCGTCGATCTGGTAGGGCACCGGTTGGGGGGAGCGCACCACGACCCGCCGTGCGCGCAGGAGCTCGCAGCTCCCGCCCGGAAGGCGGCCGGTCGCGAGTCGCAGCAGGTAGGGGATCATGCGGGTCAGGCGGCCCTCGCGGAAGAGGTAGACCTCGTAGAGGCCGTCGTCGCGCCGGCAGTCGGCCGAGAGGCGGAAGACGCCGCCGTAGTGGACCATGTTGCTGATCAGCACCAGGCCGTACTCGCCGGGGAGCAGCTCGCCGTCGACCTCGATCGAAAGGCGCGGGGCCCGGTAGGAGGGCGCCGACTGGAGGAAGGCCCGCACCCAGGTCCACTTGGTGATGGGTCCCCGGCGCAGCCGGTCCACCTTGCGCGCCACCACCCCGTCGATGCCCACCCCGCAGACCAGGAAGGACAGCCGACCGTTGACGCGGGCCACGTCGATCTTCGCGGTGCGACCGCGCACGAAGACCTCCAGGGCCCGGTCCACGTCCCGCGGCAGCCCCAGGTCCAGTCCCAGGGCGTTGGCGGTGCCCACCGGCACCATGCCCACCAGGTGGTCGGGAGAGGGCAGACCGCTGAAGACCTCTCCCAGGGTGCCGTCCCCTCCCACGCAGACCACCAGGTCGGTGTCGGGGGCGATCGAGGCCAGGCGCGCCCGGGCGTCCCCCGGACCCCGGGTCAGGTGCAGCTCGGCCGGCACGCCCAGGCGCGAGAGCCCCTCGAGGGTCTCTCGCCCCACCGACTCGCCGCGGCCGCGCCCGGCGATGGGGTTGGCGATCACCAGCGCCCGGCGGTAGGGCGCGTCGGGGTGCAGCCGGGAGCCGGGGCGAGCGCGGTCGACGAGGGACCGGGCTCGCGGTCCTTCGTCGGGCGGGAGGGAGCGGGGCTTCGGGGCTCGCGGCGGCATGGTGGAGGATTCGGGCCTCGGCGGCCGGCGCGCAGGCGGTCGCGCCCCGAATGGTAACGCAAGGCGGCTTGACCGGAGTCGGCTCCGGCGATGAACTACTGTCCTGTCCCTGAAGTCCGTGCACGTATCTCGCGCCCCTGGCGGCTTCTGGCGGCGTTGCAGCTCCTCCGAGTATTGCATGCGAATACGCGTCGTCGCTGCGCCTAGCCAGGATCCACCAGGGACGCGATCTACGCACACGGACTTCAGGGACAGGACAGCAGCCGGCCGCCCCCGCCCCGCGCCATCTGCCCGGGCCTCAGGTTTTCCGGCCCGGCGCACGAAGAAGCCGGATTCGAGCGACCGCCCGGCCGCGCGGGCCCCCCGGCCCGCGAGGGCGCATGGCGACCCGCACCCGCAGAGACCAGCCATGGAACTTCCTACGCGCTACGACCCCGGGATTCACGAGCAGGACGTCTACCGGGCCTGGGAGGAGAGCGGCGGCTTCCAGCCCGCCGCGCCGGCGGGCTCGCAGCGGGAGACCTACATGGTCGCCATCCCCCCGCCCAACGTGACCGGCATCCTGCACATGGGTCACGCCCTCAACAACACCACCCAGGACATCGCCATCCGCCACCGGCGCATGCTGGGCCACCCGACCCTGTGGCTGCCGGGCACCGACCACGCGGGCATCGCCACCCAGGCGGTGGTGGAGAAGAAGCTCTACGCCGACGGAGGCCGGACCCGCAAGGAGATGGGCCGCGAGGCCTTCCTGGAGGAGATCTGGAGGTGGAAGGAGGAGCACGGGGGGATCATCCTCGACCAGCTCCGCCGGCTGGGCTGCTCGTGCGACTGGACGCGCACCGCCTTCACCCTCGACCCGGAGCTCTCCCGCGCGGTGCGTGAGGCCTTCGTGCGCCTCTTCGAGAAGGGGCTCATCTACCGCGGCGCGCGGCTGGTCAACTGGGACTGCACCCTGCAGACGGCGGTCTCCGACGACGAGATCGAGTACCAGACCCGCAAGGGCAAGCTGTGGTACATGCGCTACCCCCTGAAGGGGCGGCCGGGCGAGCACCTGGTGGTGGCCACCACGCGCCCCGAGACCATGCTGGGGGACACCGGCGTGGCGGTGCACCCCGACGACGAGCGCTACCGCCACCTGGTGGGCAGCGCCGCGGTGCTGCCCTTCCTGGACCGCGAGCTCCCCATCGTGGCCGACGACGTGGTCGACCCGGCCTACGGCTCGGGCGCGGTCAAGGTCACCCCCGGGCACGACCCGGCGGACTGGGAGCGCGGCCAGCGGCACGAGCTCGAGACCGTGAACATCCTCGAGCCCGATGGCCGGCTGGCGGCGGTGTGCGGTCCCTTCGCCGGCATGAGCCGGGAGGCGGCTCGCAAGCGGGTGCTGGAGGGCCTGGAGGAGCGGGGCCTCCTGGAGAAGACCGAGGACATCCAGCACAACATCTCCGTGAGCGACCGCTCCAAGTCGCCCATCGAGCCCCTCATCAGCGAGCAGTGGTTCGTGCGCATGGAGCCCCTGGCGCAGCCGGCCATCCGGGCGGTGAAGGAGGGCGCGCTGCGCTTCTCCCCCGAGCGCTGGGCCAAGGTCTATCTGGACTGGCTGGAGAACGTGCGCGACTGGTGCATCTCGCGCCAGCTCTGGTGGGGGCACCGCATCCCGGTGTGGTACGACGAGGACGACGTGCCCTGCGCCTCGCGCGAGGACCTGGAGATCGGCTCGCCCCACCCGGTGACCGGCAAGCCCGTCGTGCGCCAGGACGAGGACGTGATGGACACCTGGGCCTCCTCCTGGCTGTGGCCCTTCGCCACCCTGGGCTGGCCCGAACGGACCGAGGACCTGGAGCGCTTCTACCCCACCCAGTTCCTGGTGACCGGCCGCGACATCATCTACCTGTGGGTGGCCCGCATGGTGATGGCCGGCTACGAGTTCCTCGACCACCTTCCCGAGGAGCGGCGCTGTCCCTTCGCGGTGTGCAGCATCAACCCCACGGTGCTCGACGCCGCGGGCAAGCGCATGTCCAAGTCGGCCGGCAACGGCATCGATCCGCTGGAGATGATCGAGAAGTACGGCGCCGACGCGGTGCGCTTCAGCCTGATGCTGCTCACCAAGCAGGGGCAGGACGTCAAGCTCTCGCGCGACAAGTTCGAGCAGGGCTGGCGCTTCGGCAACAAGATCTGGAACGCGGCCCGCTTCGTGCTGATGAGCCTGGAGGGCGAGCGCGGTCCGGGGACCGCGGCCGGCGCGGAGCGGCTGGAGGACCGCTGGATCCTCAGCCGCCTGGCCCGGACCCTGCGGGAGACCAGCCAGGCCCTGGAGGAGTACCGCCTCAACGAGGCCGCCACGGGCCTGTACCGCTTCCTGTGGAACGACCTCTGCGACTGGTACCTGGAGATCGTCAAGCCGCGGCTGGCCGATCCGCAGGATCCCTCCGGCCCGGCCGCGCGCGGGACCCTGGAGCGCGTGCTGGGCGATTCCCTGGCGATGCTGCACCCCTTCACGCCCTACATCACCGAGGTCTTGTGGAAGGCCCTCGGCCAGGTCATCGGACGCGAGGGCGGCGGGATGCTCATGAACGCCACCTGGCCCGACGGGGCCGGGCTGGAGGTCGACGAGCGGGCCGAGGCCGAGATGGAGACCATCCAGAGCCTGGTGCACGCCCTGCGCCAGGTGCGCATGCTCACCCAGGTCGGGGAGCGCAGGCCGCTGGAGGCCATCGTGGCGACGCGCAGCGAGGACGAGCGCCGGGTGCTGACCGAGCGCGAGGCGACGATCCGGGCCCTGGCCTACCTGGAGTCCTACCGGGTCACCGAGGAGGCCGCCCGGCCGCCGGGGACGGCGGTGGGGGTGGCCGGCGGCATGGAGGCCATCGTGTTCCTGGGCGACGAGGTCGACCTCGAGCGGCTGGGCGAGGTGCTCGAGTCGCGGGTCGACAAGGTGCGCCGGGGCATCGAGGGCGTCGAGAAGAAGCTCGCCAACCGGGGCTTCCTGGACAACGCCGATCCCGATCTGATCGAGAAGGAGCGCGGCCGCCGCGAGGAGCTGGCGGTGGAGCTGGCGCTGCTGGAGAGCAACCTGGAGGGGTTGAGGTAGGGGGCGTACTCGGCGCGTGCGCGCTCCGCGCGCACGGCCTCGTCAGAGCCTGACGGGAGGCCGACGGGATTCCTGCCCCTGCGGGCGACTGCTGAGGCGTTGAGGCCGCGACCGACGCCAAGGCAGTCGGACGCGGTCTACTCGGCCGGCCCGCTTCGCGGGCGCGGCCTCGATGACACCTCACGGGAAGCCCGCGGGATTCCTGCCCCCACGAGCGATTCCTGCAGCCGGGAGGCACGGTCCACGGGATTGCAGCCTCGGACGGCTCAACCGATTGTCTCGCCACATAGTCGGCGCGCCGGAGGCGCGCCTCCCGTGGCAAAACGGCGCAA
>CAZTTG010000098.1:0-23614 GCA_964615935.1 uncultured Planctomycetaceae bacterium
CGGCCTCGTCACAGCCTCCCGGGACGCCCACGGGATTCCTGCCCCCACGAGCGATTCCTCCAGCGGTGAGGCGAGGCCCACGCAATTGGAGCCTTGGACGGTTCGACCGATGGTCTCGCCACATACTCGGTGCGCTGCGCGCACCGAGTATGTGGCGTGACCATGTGGTTCTTCCTCCGCCGGGAGGCACGCCGCGCGGAGCGCGGCATCCACTGGTTTTCCTCCCGCCGGAGGCATCCCACGCGGGAACCGCGTGTCCATCGGCGAACCGTCCGAGGCTGGCGTTGCGGTCATAGCGCCGCAGCGCCGGAAGGAGGAGCATCGGAGGTGAGGAATCCCCTGGGCTTCCCGCCAGGCGTCGACGAGTTCGCGCCCGCTCCGCGGGCGCGCGAGGAGACCGCTCACGGCTGCCTTCGCTCGGGCCCACGCCGCACGGTTGGAGGAATCGGTATCAGGCGCAGGAATCCCGTCGGCTTCCCGCCAGGCTGTGACGAGTCCGCCCCCTCACCACCTCCGACCCGAATGAGACCGGGAATCCCGCAACCACTCCGCCCTCGCCCCGTCCCCCCAGCGTGACCCTGCGCGATCCCCCCATCTACCTCTCCCCGATCGGTCCCTCCTGGCCGCAACGCCTCAATCAAATCGAAGGCCCCCCCGCCGAGCTCTGGGCCCGGGGCCGACTCGAGCTGCTTCGATCGCGACCGGCCGTCGCGATCGTGGGCAGCCGCGCTCCCACCCCCTACGGCGAGGCCCAGGCCCGTCGCTTCGCGCGCGCCCTGGCTTCCGCCGGCCTCCTGATCGTCAGCGGCATGGCGCGGGGGATCGACCACGCGGCGCACGAGGGGGCCTTCGAGGTCGAGGGCGACACCCTGGCCGTCCTGGGCTGCGGCGTGGACCGGCCCTGGCCGGCCGGCCCCCTGGCCGAGCGCCTCGCCGTCGACGGTCTCCTCCTCTCCGAGCTCGAGCCAGGCGCCCCCCCGCGAAGGCACCACTTCCCCCGCCGCAACCGCCTGATCTCGGGCCTGGCCGCCGCCGTCCTGGTGATCGAGGCCGCGCGGGCCTCCGGCTCCCTGATCACGGCCCGCTGGGCCGCGGACCAGGGGCGCGACGTCTTCGCCCTGCCGGGCCGGGTCGACCACCCCATGTCGCGCGGCGCCCACCACCTCATCCGCGAGGGCGCCGCCCTGGTCGAGGATCCCGAGGAGATCCTGGCAGACCTGGGGCTGGACTCCCCGCCCGCCCCCAAGGCGGGGAGGAACCGATCCCACCCCCACGTCGACGAGCTGGAGCGGGACCTGCTCGACGCCCTCCGGGGCGAGACCCTCACCGCCGAGGAGCTGTCCGCCCAGCTCGGCCGCGAGCTCACCGCTGTCCTGGCATCCCTGGTCGCCCTGGAGCTGCGCGGCCTCGCGGTCCGCGGGCCGGGGGGGCTGCACCGCCTGGCCTGAGCGGCCGACTCAGGACACCGACGCCAGCGTGTGCTCCAGGAGCAGCATGATCGCCGCCAGCACCGCGCAGCCGAGCAGGAAGACCCCGAAGCGGCGGGGGATGCTCTTCAGCGCCCCGGCGTCGGTGGACTCCGTGTAGAAGGCGCCCAGCGCGACGATCACCAGGGAGATCGCGGCGAAGAGGGCGAGGTGCGTCCACAGGTCGTTCACGCGCCCGCCTCGCTTTCCCCACCCGCCGGCTCCACCGGGGCCTCCTCAGCGCGCGGCCGCAGCAGCCGGTCCTCCTCGCGGCCGTAGACGTCCAGCACGGCCAGGATGTTGAGCAGGCCGGCCACGCAGCCGAAGACCAGGCCCGCGTCGGCGTAGCGGATCTCGTGCTGCACGCGCAGGGCCCCGCCCGCGAGCTCGGCGAGGGCGGCCGGCAGACCCAGCATGAACTGGCCCGACCAGTAGTAGAAGTGGCGCTCGCGGCTGAGGTTGGAGCCATCGGCCAGCCAGGTGCCCCAGGCGAAGAGCCCCACCAGCAGGACGAAGATCATCAGGGCCCGCACGCGCCGGCCCTGCAGCAGGTGCCCCAGGCCGGGGATCAGCCAGCCGGCCAGGGCCAGCAGCACGGGCGAGCGACCCGTCCGCTGCGCCCTCCCGCCCAGCCGGCAGGCGAGGTGGGCGTGCACCATCGCGAAGGCGTTCAGCACGCCGGCCAGGCCCGCCAGCACGCTGCCGAGGCGGATGGTGTCGGGCCAGGGCCGCGGGTGGCCGAGGCCGAAGCCGAAGTGGTGCATCTGCCACAGGTAGCCGCCCAGGTTGCCGATCTCGGGGGAGAGGACCGGGGCGAGCGACGAGCGCAGCTCGACGTCGAGGTACTCGAAGGTCATCCCGGAGGAGAGCAGGAGTCCCAGGAGGAACAGGCCCTCGATCGCGACGAAGACGGCCGCAGCCCAGGCCACGCGACCCAGGTAGAGGTGGCCGGCGCCGGGCAGGAACCAGGTGAGGAGCACCGCGACCAGGGGCACGCCGACGGGACGCTGGGATTCGGATTCGCTCATGGCGGAGCGCAGGGTTCTATCAGATTCTCGCCCGGGGATCGAAGCGGGGGCCGCTCCGAATTCGCGAAAGGGGCCGGGCTCGAGCCTGGATCGCGACCCGGCGCGCTGACATCATGCCGGGCCGGCATGCCCGAGTACGAGTTCGAACACCGGCTGCGAGTCCGCTACGCCGAGACCGACCAGATGGGGGTCGCGCACCACTCCTCTTACGTGATCTGGTTCGAGGAGGCGCGCACGGCCTTCATGCGGGCCCGGGGCCTGCCCTACTCCGAGCTCGAGCGGGCCGGCTGGGCCCTGGTCGTCCGCCGGGTGGCCCTGCGCTACCGGGTCTCGACCCGCTACGAGGAGGAGCTCGCCGTCCGCGTCCGCACCGCCGCCCTGGGCAGGGCCTCCCTGACCTTCGAGTACGAGATCGCCCGGACCGAGGACGGCCTGAGGATCGCCACCGGCTCCACGGAGCTGGCCTGCGTGGACCTCTCGCACCCCGAGCGGAGGCCCACGGCCCTCCCCGAGCGCCTGCTGCAGCGCCTCTCCTCCCCCGGGGCCTGACCGGCCCCCCTGGCTCCTCCGGCCCCGGGCCGAGGCGGATCTACGGCATGCCTGGGCGGGCGGGGGCGGAGCCCTGCTAGCGCTCCAGATAGAGGTCGTCGCCCTCGGGGAGCTGTCCCAGGACCGGGTCCACCTCCGCCTCCTCGGCGGCCGTCGGGAGGACGAGCCGCGGCAGAACGGGGGGCAGAGCGTCCAGAACGCGCTCGCGGCAGGTGGGGCAGGCGTCGCCGCTCTCCAGGCGGTTCAGGCGGGGGGGATCCCCCACTACCTGGCCGCAGGAGAAGCAGATGGTGTCCTTGGATTCCGACATGACCTGCCTCATCGACCAGGGAGAGGGGCCTCCTTGAGGCCGCCGCGGGCCCCGAGGGGCTCGGAGGACCCCCAGGACCCGGAATGCCCCTCCCCTCGGACCCGACCCTCCTCCGGATCCAGGGGAGGCGGGCTCGCTCGTCGCCAGAACCTCTCGCAAACGTGAGTTTTTGGCGCTCCGAACTGGACAGAGGCCCCTTCCGCGCCTATTCTGCTTCGCCTGAGCATCCGGCCGCTGGTCTCCAGCGGCCTTTCTTCGACCCCCAATTGGCACTAAAAAGGTGCCCTATCCGCCCTCCCCCGCCTCTCATGCTCCAGCTCACCAAGCGCACCGAGTACGGGCTCATCGCCCTGGTCCACCTGGCGGACCGGGGGGACGAGCTCGTCAGCGCCCGGGAGGTCTGCGATCGCTTCCCCCTCCCCCGGAGGCTGGTGGCCGAGGCCCTCAAGGACCTCGCCCGGGCGGATCTCCTGATCTCCCAGCGGGGCGCCACCGGCGGCTACGGCCTGGCGCGGAGCGCCGACGAGATCACCCTCGGCCAGGTGGTCGCCGCCCTCGAGGGGCGCCCCACCATGGCGAGCTGCGAGGCCCTGGGCCCGGCCCGCGGCGGGGAGTGCGAGGTCGAGGCCACCTGCCCCATCCGCTCCCCCATCCACCGCATCCGGGAGCGGCTGTGGCACCTGATGGAGCGCACCACCCTGCGCTCGATCACCGAATTCCCCCAGGCCATCCTGCCCTCCGAGAGCGACTCCCTCCTGACCCGCGAGCCCTGACGCCATGCAGCGCCCCATCTACCTCGACTTCCAGGCCACCACGCCCGTCGATCCCCGGGTCCTCGAGGCCATGATGCCTTGCTTCACCGAGGTCTACGGAAACGCCGCCAGCCGCAACCACGCGTTCGGCTGGACGGCGGAGAAGCTGGTCGAGAAGGCCCGCGGCCAGATCGCCTCCCTCATCGGCGCCTCGCCCAAGGAGATCATCTTCACCTCCGGATCGACCGAGTCGATCAACCTGGCGATGAAGGGGGTGGCCGAGATGTACGGCTCCAAGGGCCGGCACATCATCACCCAGCAGGCCGAGCACAAGGCGGTCCTCGACGTCAGCAAGCACCTGGAGAAGCAGGGCTTCGAGCTGAGCTGGCTGCAGCCCGATTCGACCGGGCGGGTGAGCGCCGAGCAGGTGGCCGAGGCCCTGCGGGAGGACACCATCCTGGTGTCCCTCATGTGGGCCAACAACGAGGTGGGCACCCTGAACCCGATCCGCGAGATCGGCGAGCTGTGCCACGAGCGCGGGGTCCTCTTCTTCACCGACGCCACCCAGGCGGTGGGCAAGATCCCGGTGGACGTCCAGGCCGACAACGTGGACATGCTGTGTCTGTCGGCCCACAAGATGTACGGGCCCAAGGGGACCGGAGCGATGTACGTCCGCCGCCGCAAGCCGCGCGTGAGGCTGGTGGCCCAGATGGACGGCGGCGGCCACGAGCGCGGGATGCGCTCGGGGACCCTGAACGTGCCCGGAATCGTCGGCCTGGGCGCGGCCTGCGAGCTCTGCCGCGAGCAGATGCAGGAGGAGTCCGAGCGCACCGCGGGGCTGCGGGACCGCCTGGAAGGCCGGATCCTGGGGAGCCTGGATCAGGTCCACGTGAACGGCAATCCGGAGCACCGTCTGCCGGGCTGTCTGAACCTCTCCTTCGCCTACGTCGAGGGCGAGTCGCTCCTGATGGGGATCAGCGACATCGCGGTCTCCTCCGGCTCGGCCTGCACCTCGGCCAGCCTCGAGCCCAGCCACGTGCTGCGGGCCATGGGCGTGGGCGACGACCTGGCGCACAGCTCGATCCGCTTGGGGGTGGGCCGCACCACCACCGAGGAGGAGGTCGACTACGCGGCCGACCAGATCATCGGCGCGGTGCGACGCCTGCGGGAGCTGTCGCCCCTGTACGAGATGGCCCAGGAGGGCATCGACATCTCCAGCATCGAGTGGGAGAAGGAGCACTGATCGCGCGGCCTCGAGGCGCGCGGAGACCGTATCGGCAGGAATCGAACCACCACCCATATCAGCCATGCCCTACAGCGACAAGGTCCTCGACCACTACAACCACCCCCGCAACGTCGGCTCCCTGGACAAGCACTCGGACCAGGTGGGTACCGGCGTTGTGGGAGCACCCGAGTGCGGCGACGTGATGAAGCTGCAGATCGAGGTCGAGGGCGACCGCATCGTGGACGCCAAGTTCAAGACCTTCGGCTGTGGATCGGCCATCGCCAGCTCCTCGCTGGCGACCGAGTGGGTCAAGGGCAAGACCCTCGACCAGGCCCTGCAGCTGAAGAACACCGAGATCGTGGAGGAGCTGTCCCTCCCGCCGGTGAAGATCCACTGCAGCGTGCTGGCCGAGGACGCCATCCGATCGGCCATCAAGGACTTCAAGCAGAAGCAACCCAGCAAGAGCGGAGCTACGAACCGATGATCTCCATCACCGAACGCGCGGCCCAGGAGCTGCGACGCATCATGGAGGAGCAGAGCCTTCCCCAGGACACGGCCGTGCGCCTGGGCATCCAGGGCGGCGGCTGCTCGGGCTTCAACTACACCCTGGGCTTCGACGACCGCGTCCAGGAGGCCGACCAGGTCAGCGAGGTCGAGGGCTTCAAGGTGGTCTGCGACCCCAAGAGCTTCCTGTACCTCAACGGCACCTCGGTCGACTTCGAGGACAGCCTGATGGGCCGCGGCTTCAAGTTCAACAACCCCAACGCGGTCAAGAGCTGCGGCTGCGGCGAGTCCTTCAGCGTTTAGTGTACTGTCCCAGAAACTCGTGCACATATCTCGCGTCCCTGGCGGCCCCTGGCGGCGTTGCAGCTCCTCCGAGTATTGTGTGCGAATACGCGTCGTCGCTGCGCCTAGCCAGAAACCACCAGGAACACGATCTATGTACACGAGTCTCTGGGACAGCACACTAGGCCCGCTCCCATGACGCGCTGCCCATCTTGTGGCGCCGACCCGTCCCTGGGCGAGATCATCGGGAGCCCGCTGGGCTGCGAGGCCTGCGGGACCCTCTTCTCGGTGGAGGGAGGCCCCGATCCCTTTGAGGTGATGGGGTTCGAGCCGCGGTGGTCCCTGGACCCCGAGGCCCTGCGCAAGCGGCTGCTCCGGCTCGGCCGGCTGGTCCACCCCGACTTCCACGCGGGCGGCCGCCAGCAGTCCGTGGCCGAGACCAGCGCCGCCGAGCTGAACGGCGCCTTCGCCGTCCTGTCTGACGACTTCCGGCGCGCCGACCGCCTGCTCCGCCACCTGGACGGCCCCGGCGAGGGCGAGGAGCGCTCCATGCCCCAGGCATTCCTGATGGAGGTCATGGAGTGGAACGAGACGCTGGAGGAGGCCCGCTCGGGCGCGGCCGACGAGTCCGCGCTGGTCCGGCTGGAGGAGACCCTGTCCTCCGAGAGGGCGGCCGCCCTGGAGGCCGTCGCCTCCCGGCTGAGCCCTCTCCCCGATCGCGGCTCTCCGCTCCTGGTGGAGGTTCGCCGCGAGCTCAACGCCATACGCTACGTCGACCGGACGCTTTCGGAGCTGAGGGCGCTGCGCCTGGATCGCGCCGCCCCCTGAGAGGCTGAGCCGCCATGGGTTACATCCAACTCGACGTCCTGGAGGCGCGGGCCGCCAGCCCGGCCCCGGCCATGGGGATCGACCTGGGGACCACCAACTCCCTGGCCGCCGCCTGGCGGGACGGGCGCCCCATCATCCTGCGGCCGGAGCAGGGGACCGGCAACGTCCCCTCGGCCATCCACTTCCCCGAGAAGGGCGGGGTGCTGGTGGGCCGCAAGGCGCGGGAGCGCGCGGTGGTCGACCCCGGGCACACCCTGTTCAGCATCAAGCGCTTCATGGGCCGATCCCTCTCGGAGGTCGGGGCGGACCTCGCCGACGTGCCCTGCGAGGTCTCCGAGAGCGAGAACGGGGTCATCCAGTTCCACCTTCGCGACCGGGTCTGCACCCCGCAGGAGCTGTCGGCCCTGATCCTGGGGCGGGTGAGCGACCTGGCCTGCAAGTCGATGGGCGTCCGCGAGGCCGGCCGCGCGGTGATCACCGTGCCGGCCTACTTCGACGACGCCCAGCGGCAGGCCACGCGGGACGCCGCCCGGCTGGCGGGCATCGAGGTCCTGCGGATCATCAACGAGCCCACCGCCGCCAGCCTGGCCTACGGCCTCGATCAGAAGACCGAGGGGAACGTGGCGGTCTACGACCTGGGAGGGGGGACCTTCGACGTCTCGATCCTGAGGATCGAGGAAGGCGTCTTCCGGGTGCTGGCCACCGCCGGCGACACCCACCTGGGCGGGGACGACCTCGACCGGACCCTGGTCGAGGCGGTCACCGCCGAGCTGGCGCGGGTGGTCGGTCCCGAGGAGGCGCGCGACCGCGCCTTCCTGCAGGCCTGCCGCCTGGCGGCGGAGAAGTGCAAGATCGCGCTCTCCCGCGATCCCGAGGCCGAGATGCACCTGGTGATGCCCGAGTCGGGGGTCAACTGGCGCCGCCGGTTCACGCGCGAGGAGCTCGAGGCGCTCATCCAGCCCCACATCGACCGCACCCTGGACTGCTGCCGGCGGGCGCTGTCGGACGCGGGCCTCTCGGTGGGCGACATCGACGAGGTGGTGCTGGTGGGTGGCTCCACGCGGATCCCCGCGGTCCGGCGGACGGTAGGGAGCTTCTTCGAGCGCGAGCCGCACACCGAGCTCAACCCGGAGGAGGTGGTGGCGCTGGGGGCCGCGGTCCAGGCCCACGTGCTGACCGGCGGCAAGCGCGACATCCTGCTGATGGACGTGACCCCGCTGTCCCTGGGCACGGAGACCATGGGCGGCGCGGTGGCGCGCATCATCCACCGCAACTCGACCATCCCCTGCCAGGCCACCGAGGGCTTCACCACCTACGCCGACAACCAGACGGGCATCACCTTCAACGTCGTCCAGGGGGAGCGCGAGCTGGCGGCGGACTGCCGCAGCCTGGGCCGCTTCGAGCTCTCCGGCATCCCCCCCATGCCGGCGGGCATGCCCCGGGTGGCGGTGCGCTTCCACATCGACGCCAGCGGTCTGCTCACGGCGAACGCGCGGGAGGAGTCCACCGGCCAGAGCGCGCGGATCGAGATCCAGCCCATGAGCGGCCTCACCGACGAGGAGGTCGAGCGAATGCTGGCGGAGTCCTTCGAGAAGGCCCGCGAGGACTTCGAGGCCCGGCGCGCGGCCGATCTGAAGGTCGAGCTGGGCACCATGCTGACGGCCACTCGCCGGGGCCTCTCGAACGCGGGCCCGGAGCTGGATCCCGAGACCCTGGAGGACATCGAGTCCGCCGTCGCGGACGCCGAGGCGGGCCGAGTAAGGGAGGGCGCGTCCGCCGAGGATCTCCAGGCCCTCCGCGATCGGCTCGAGCGAGCCACCATGCCGCTGGCGGCGGTCCTGATGGACGGCGTGGCCCGCTCCGCCCTGAGCGGCCGAAACCTGGACGAGGTGTGAGATGACTCCGGAGCCCGACGAGCTGCGCTGGACCGACGTCGAGGAGATCGGCTACCGCCTCTTCGAGGCGCACCCCGAGGTCGATCCCCTGAGCATCGGCTTCCCCCAGATGCACGGCTGGGTCTGCGAGCTGGAGGGCTTCGCCGACGATCCCCGGGCCACCAGCGAGAAGATCCTGGAGGCCATCCTGATGGCCTGGATCGACGAGCGCGAGGATTGAGGCGGCCGGGGTGAAACCGACGCGGGTTCGGGGCAGTCCCCGGGCGGATGGCGGGTTGTGGACGGTCGAGGAGGGTGGGAGCGGAGCGGCCCCCCCGGCGTCTCCCCCGGCCGAGCGCGCCTCCGGGCCAGGCACGGATCGGACCGCCGAGGTAGGATGGTGCCGCCGCCGAGGCAGCGACATGAACGAGGCCCTCGTCGCCATCGAGTCCTACCCCACCCTGGCCGAGGCCCACCTCGCCCGGATCCACCTCGAGGAGTCGGGCATCCCGGCCTTCGTGTCCGAGCAGTGGGACGAGATGGGCTCCAGGCTCGCCCAGGGCTACCCGGTGTACGTGCGCGAGGAGGACGTGGAGCGGGCCCGCCCCCTCGTCGCCAGGGCGTGACGGCCCCCGCCCGGCGGCTCACCTCTCGGCCGGTGAGGGAGCCAGCAGCGACGCCCCGTCCATCTCCTCGGGCTTCTCCAGGCCGCCCAGCTCGATCAGGGTGGGCGCCACGTCCGCCAGGATGCCACCGGCTCGCAGGCTCTGGCCCACCAGGGCGTCCGAGCACAGGACGATGGGCACCGGATTGGTCGTGTGGGCCGTGTGGGGCATGTCGTTGCGCTCGTCCCAGAGCATCTCGGCGTTGCCGTGGTCGGCGGTGATCGCCGCCACGCCGCCGCGGCGGACCACCTCGGGAACGATGCGCTCCAGGCAGCGGTCCACGGCCTCGATGGCCGCGCAGGCGGCCTCCCAAACGCCGGTGTGCCCGACCATGTCCGCGTTGGCCAGGTTGACCACGTAGACGTCCGTCTCGCCCCGCTCGAGGGAGGCCAGCACCCGGTCGCAGACGAGATCGGCGCTCATCTCCGGCTGCAGGTCGTAGGTGGCCACCTTGGGGCTGGGGATCAGGGTCCGGCTCTCCCCGGGGAGCTCGGCCTCGTTGCCCCCCGAGAAGAAGTAGGTCACGTGGGCGTACTTCTCGGTCTCGGCGATGCGCTCCTGCCGCAGACCGGCGGCGCTGACCACCTCGGAGAACAGGCCGGTGAGCCGCTGCGGCGGGAAGGCCACCGGGAAGGGGAAGTCCCCGCGGTACTGGGTCATGGTGACCAGGTCGAGCCGGGCGCGAGCGCGGCGCTCGAAGCGGTCGAAGTCGTCGAAGGCCAGGGCCATGCAGATCTGCCGCATCCGGTCGGCGCGGAAGTTGAAGCACAGCAGGCCATCCCCGTCGGCCAGGCGCCCCTGGCCCGGATCGCCGATGACGCAGGGCTCCACGAACTCGTCCCCCACCCCGGCCTCGTAGGAGTCGGCCAGGGCCTGCTGCACCGCGTCCCTCCGCTCGCCCACGCCCGAGAGGAGGAGCTCGTAGGCCCTCTGGACGCGATCCCAGCGGTTGTCGCGGTCCATGCAGTGGTAGCGGCCCACCACCGAGGCCACCCGGCCCACGCCGGCATCGCGCAGATCGCGCTCGAGCACCTCCAGGAAGGCGGCCCCCGAGCGCGGCGGCGTGTCGCGACCGTCGGTGATGGCGTGGACCAGCACCCGGTCCCGGGCCAGCCCGCGGGCGGCGGCCATCTTCAGGAGGTGGCGCAGGTGATCCTCGCTGGCGTGCACCCCCCCCGTGCCGATCAGGCCCAGGAGGTGCAGGGCGCTGCCCCGCTCCCTCATCCGGTCCATCAGGCCGGCCAGCGCCCCGTTCTCGTCGAAGCTCCCGTCCCGGATGGCCTTGTCGATCCGGCTGATGTCCTGGTGCACGATGCGGCCCGCCCCCAGGTTGAGGTGCCCCACCTCGCTGTTGCCCATGAGGCCCAGGGGCAGCCCGACCTCCTTGCCCGAGGCCGAGAGCAGCGCGTGCGGGTAGCGCTCCAGCAGCCCGTGGAAGTAGGCGGAGTGAGCCTTCACGGCGTTGTGGTCGACCGCCTCGCGGCAGCCGAATCCGTCCAGGACCATCAGGAGCAGCGGGCGGCGCTTCACGGGGCGACCTCCCCCGCCCCGGGGGCGGTCGGGGGGGCCGAATCGACCGCGCGCCCGTCGCCCGCGAAGGGGCGGAATGCCATACTGGCGGCCGCGGCCGCGGGGTCGCGCGAAATGGGATCCAGGAGTCTCGATACGGGAGTCACAGGCGATGCACGCTGAGTTCCAGGCCGTGGGAGACCGCCTCCGGAAGCGCTCCGAGGCGGGCGGGGAAGACCGGTCATCCTATCCGACGCGACGAGCCGGACGCACGCCCCGAACCGGCCCGAATGCCACCCAGCGGGGGCCCCGCCGCCCCGGGGTGATCGCCGGGCCGATCCTGGCCCTCACCCTCGCCGCGGGTGCCCTGGGCCCGGCCGGCCTCTCCGGCTGCATCACCAACCCGGTGACCGGACGGACCAGCGTCAACGTGTTCTCCGTTCAGGAGGACATCCAGATGGGGAGCGCCTACTTCGACGAGGTCAAGGCCGAGGGGCCCCTGGTGACCTCGGGCTCCGAGCTGGCGATGGTCCGGCGGGTGATGGCCCGCCTGGTGGCGGTGGCCGACGATCCGGGGTACGAGTGGGAGGTGGTGCTGCTCGACAACCCCGAGACGGTCAACGCCTTCGCGCTCCCCGGCGGCAAGATGGCCGTCTACACCGGAATCCTGCCGGTCACCGGCACCGAGACCGGGCTGGCCGTGGTCATGGGGCACGAGATCGGGCACGTGATCGCCCAGCACGGCACCTCGCGCATGACCCGGGAGCTCGGCTTCAGCGTCGTCCTGGACTGGCTGGGCAGCGAGTACGGCGAGGACAAGGCCAAGCTGGCGTCGGCGGTCAAGCAGTACGGGGTCTCCCTGCCCTTCGGGCGGGGAGACGAGATGGACGCCGACCACACCGGCCTCATCTACATGGCGCGGGCGGGCTACGACCCCCGGGAGGCGGCGGCCTTCTGGCAGCGCATGGAGGACGCCACCGGCGGCGGACCCCCGGAGTGGCTCTCCACCCACCCCTCCCACGGCAGCCGGATCGACCAGATGGAGAAGCTGATACCCGAGGCCATGGAGGTCTGGAGGGCCTCCGGAGGGTCCTGAGAGGCGGCAGGCCCGGATCCGAGAATGGCTCCAAGGTCCTGTGGGACAAGACCTTGGGTCATTCCCTCCGCCTGAGGTGTGGGGGCGGCCCCAGTCCATCCCGTAGCTTGTCGATCGACGCTGGACCCCCTGCCCCGGCCCGCGGGGACTCCAATGGGGCCCCGCGCACCCCACAGGGGGGTCGTTTCGCCGCGATCCCCCCCCGGTGCCAGCGCCCTTCCCGGCCCCGGCAGCCCTGGTGGGGGGCGTTCGGGCTCCGCCCAACCACGGCGACCCGGTCCCCTTGAAGATCGCCTTCGTCACACCCGAAGCCAGCCCTCTCGTACGGCGCACCAACCTGGCCGACCTGGCCGACTCCCTGCCCCGGGCCCTGAAGCGGGCCGGGGCGGACGTCCGGCTGTTCCTCCCCCGCTCACGGGAGCTCCAGGTGGAGCACCTGCGGGGCCTCGAGTCGGTCGGCTCCGTGCGCGCGCGCGACGCCCAGGGCCGGTACGTCTTCGAGATCCAGCGGGGCGTCCTGGGGGAGGTCCCGGTGTACCTCTTCCAGAATGCCCGCTTCTTCGAGGACCGCTATCCCTACGGCGACGACGACGGCCCCTACGCCGACAACTGGAAGCGCTACGCGGCCTTCTCCCGCGCGGTCCTGGAGAGCCTCACCACCCTGTCGTTCCCGGTCGACCTCTTCCACTGCGTCGACTGGACCACGGGCCTGCTTCCGCTGTTCCGCAAGCTGGAGTACAAGGACCGCCGCGGCGATCACCCGGCCGCCCGGGCGGGCACCTACTTCGCCATCCACAACCTGGCGATGCAGGGCAGCTTCGAGCGCGAGATCCTCCCCCTGATCCAGGTCCCCCACAAGATCTTCCACGACATCGGGGGACTGGAACTCGGCGGTCGCGTCAACTTCCTCAAGGCGGGCGCCGAGTTCAGCACGATCATCGGCACCCACTCCCCCGGCCACGCCCGGCGCATCCAGGAGCAGGACCGCGGCTATGGCCTGGAGGAGACCTTCCTGCGGCGCAAGAAGGAGCTGGTGGGGATCACCAACGGCATCGACTACGCGGCCTGGAATCCGGCCACCGACCCGCTGCTCCCCGAGCGCTACTCGGTCGAGTCGACCGACCTCGCGGGCAAGCGCAAGTGCAAGGCCGCGCTGCAGCACAGCCTGGGGCTGGACGTCGCCCCGCGCTCTCCGGTGGCGCTCATGCTGGGGCGCTTCGACGCCGACAGCGGCGCCGATCTGGTGGCGGAGAAGCTGACCCCCATCCTCGAGCGCAACGTCGAGGTGGTGCTGATGGGGGCCGGCCGCCCCGACATCCACGAGCGCTTCAAGACCATGGAGTCGACCTTCCAGGGGCGCTGCCGGGTGGTGGACGGCTACCACGCGAACACCGCCCACATCCTGATGGGCGGCGCCGACATCCTGCTCCTGCCCTTCCACTACCACCCCGGGCACGCCCTGTGCGCGATCGGAATGCGCTACGGCGTGGTGCCCATCGTGTACGACAAGAGCGGGCTCGAGGACCTGGTGCTCGACCACGCCCTCGACCAGGCCGCCTGCACCGGCTTCACCTTCCCCCAGTACTCCGGCGACGGACTGCTGGAGGGCATCGACGCCGCGCGCAAGGTCTACCGCGACGCGGCGCAGTGGAAGACCCTGCTGCGGCGCTGCATGGAGCAGGACTTCTCCTGGGACCACACCGCCAGGGAGTACCTCAAGGCCTACCGCCGCGTCACGCGCCGCGTGCGCGGGCAGCGGGCCAAGCCCTGAGAGGCGCGGTGGAGGAGCCCCGGATCGGCGTCGACCTGGGCGGCACGGCGATCAAGGCCGGCAGCCTCTCGGCCGCGGGGGAGATCCTGGAGGAGCTCCCCCCCCGGCCCTCCGGGGTCGAGCGCGGCGCAGCCGTGGTGCTCGACCGCATCGCCTCCGTGGCCCGCGAGCTGGGCGCCCGCGAGCGCGTCGGGGTGGGAGTGCCCGGCCTCCTCGATCACGCGAGCGGGGAGCTGGGATCCAGCCCCAACCTGCAGTGCCTGGAGGGGCTCGTCCTGCGCTCGGAGCTCTCGCGGCGCCTGGACATCCCGGCCGCCTGCGTGCACGTGGAGAACGACGCCAACGTCGCCGCCCTGGGCGAGGCCCGCTCGGGCGCCCTGCGCGGCGTTCGTCACGGGGCGATGGTCACCCTGGGCACGGGGATCGGAGGCGGCCTGATCCTCGACGGCGAGCTCTTCGTGGGCGAGGACATGGCCGGCGAGATCGGCCACCTGTGCGTGGAGCCGGGCGGCCTGTCCTGCGGCTGCGGCCGCCGGGGCTGCGTGGAGACCCTGGCCTCGGCCAGCGCGGCCTCGCGCCGCGCGCGCGAGCGCGGCCTCTCGGAGGACCTGGAGCTCCTGTGTCAGCGCGCCAGGGAGGGCGGGGAGGCGGAGGCCGAGCTCCTGCGGGAGGTGGGTCGCGACCTGGGTCGGGCCCTGGGGATGGCGGTCAACCTGCTCGACCTGCGCTGCTTCGTTTTCGGGGGGGGCTTCTCGGCCGGCCTGGACACCCTGGAGCCCGGAATCCGCGAGGGCATCCGAGAGCGCGCCTACGGCGATCGCATCGAGGAGGTCCGGCTCTCGCGCTCCGCCCTGGGGGCCCGCGCGGGCTGGATCGGCGCCGCCCACCTGGGCCCGGGCTGAGCGCGGCGGGCGGCCGGGCGGAGGGGGCGGCACGGAGGCGCGCTCCCGGCCGCAACCGTCCGGTGCGCGAGCCGGTCCCCTGGGCGGGTGGGGGCTGGGGATGGATGCGCGGCCGGCGGGGACGGCTCGGAGGGCGCCTCGGACCGCCGCTCCCGCCCGACTGCCCCCCTCCGGGGACGGCCGGGGCGCGCCCGGCCACCGGCGCAGGGCGCGAAGGCACCTCCCTGCGGGTCGTCCCCCCCCGCCCCACTGCGCTATCCTGCTCCCATGAACGGCGAAGAGCCCCTGCTCAGCGTCCGCGACCTGGTGAAGACCTACCGCGGCAAGCTCCTTCGCCGCGGCATCACCGCCGTGGACGGGGTGAGCCTCGAGGTCGGCCGGGGCACGGTCTTCGGCCTGCTCGGCCCCAACGGCGCCGGCAAGACGACCCTGATCAAGATCCTGCTGGGCCTGGTCCGCAAGACGCGCGGCCAGGCCTCGCTCTTCGGCCGCCCGGCCGGCTGGCCCGCCTCGCGCCGGCGGGTGGGCTACCTCCCCGAGGCCCACCGGCTGCCGCCCCACCTGACCGGACGCCAGGTGCTGCTCCTGTTCGGGACCATGTGCGGCGGCGACCGACGGACCATCCGGCGGCGCGTCCCCGAGCTGCTCGAGCAGGTGGACATGACCGCCGACGCCGACCGCAAGGTGCGCGAGTACTCCAAGGGCATGCAGCAACGCATCGGCCTGGCCCAGGCGCTGGTCCACGACCCCGAGCTGATCTTCCTGGACGAGCCCACCGACGGGGTCGATCCCATGGGGCGCGCCGCCATCCGCGAGGTGATCGAGGACCGCAAGCGCGGCGGCGCCACCATCTTCATCAACTCGCACCTCCTGATGGAGGTCGAGATGACCTGCGAGCGCGTGGTCATCATGGACCGCGGCCGGATCCTGCGGGAGGGGACCACCGAGGAGCTGACCCCCCGGACCGGCTCGGTGCAGTTCGAGCTGGCCGAGGAGCGGGAGGGGCTGGAGGAGCTCCTGGCCGGAATCGGCGCCGGGCTGGTTCGGCGCGACGGCGGCTTCGAGCTGCAGGTCACCGACGAAGAACAGGACGCCTGCGTCGATCGGCTGCGGGCGGCGGGCGTCGGCATCCGCAGCATGACCCCCCGGCGCATCAACCTGGAAGAGGCCTTCATCGACATGATCGGAAAGGAGCGCGAATGAAGCCCGGAGTCGCCCGCGCCCTCCTGCTGGACGCCTTCTGGCAGGTGCTCGACAACCGGGTCTTCCGCTGGCTGGCCCTGCTGGTGGGCTTCCTGGTGTTCTCGACCTTCGCGATCGGCGCGCGCGAGGACTCCCTGGTCCTCCTCTTCGGCTGGAAGCAGTACAGCTACGCGGACATCTTCAAGTTCTTCGGCTGGGTCTACCCCGGCGATCAGGCCAACATCGCCCTCATCCAGCGGATCCAGGAGGGCTTCGTCGACTACTTCATCGGCACGGTCGGGATCATGTTCAGCGTGGCCGCCACGGCCTTCTTCGTGCCTCGCATGCTGGAGAAGGGCGCCGCCGAGACCCTGCTCTCCAAGCCCGTGTCGCGCGGCAGCCTGCTGGTGTCGCGCTACCTGGCGGGCCTGATCTTCGTGGCCATCCTCTCGGTGGTGCTGGTGGGAGGGATGCACCTGGGCCTGACGCTGAGCTCGGGCTACTCCGACCCCGGCTTCCTGTGGTCCATCGTCACCCTGTGCATCGTGTTCGCCATCCTCCACTCCCTCTCGATCGCGGTGGGCGTGATCACCCGCAACACCGTGGCCGCCATCCTGGTGACGCTGACGTTATTCACCTTCAACGGCTGCGTGCATCGGATCTGGGTGAACAAGGAGAGCCACAAGGACTTCCTCAGCGCGCAGGCGGACAACCTCGACCACAACGTCCAGGACGCGGACACCTTCGACGCGGTCCTGCAGTTCCTCGAGGGGGTCCTGAACGCGGCCCACTACGTCCTGCCCAAGACCGGGGACGCGCCGCGCATCGCCAAGATGCTGCGCCGCAGCCTGAGCCCCTCCGAGCGGAGCTGGCGCGATCCGGAGACCGGTCTGAGCATGATCCACTGGCCGGAGGAGTTCGAGTTCCACCCGGGAGAGCTCGGCGCCGAGGGGGTGGCCTGGACCTGCCTCCACCCCGAGGGGCTGAGCGAGGCCCGCCTCCAGCTCAGCTGGCGATCCGACGAGGAGTTTCCCCTCGACCCGCCCCTGGAGGAGGGAGAGCGGGAGTCCAGCGATCACCACACCGAGGCCGCGGCCCAGGCCCTGCGCCGGGAGGTGGAGTCCTCCGCGACCCTCGACTCGGAGGTGTCGGAGCTCCGCACGCGCAGCCACAGCTGGAGGAGCAGCGAGGGCTACCAGACGACGCGCGAGCGGGTCCTGCAGCGGCGAATGATCGCCCTCCTCTGGACCGAGGACCTCGGGACCGAGCGACGGGTCTTCGAGACCACCCTCTTCCGGCGCTGGGGCGAGGACCGGGTCTTCCGCATCGACGTCGAGGCCGAGGAGGGCTGGCTCGCGCAGGAGGAGAGCCGCAGGGCGATCGACGGCATGATCGCCAGCCTGGGCTTCCGCCGGGACGATCATCGGTCCTTCAACCCGGGGAGCTGGTACGAGGAGCGCTTCGGCTGGCGCGCGCCCCTGGCCTACAACGCCTTCTTCTCCATCGGCTCCTCCCTGGCCTTCGCGCTGGCGGTCTTCCTCCTGGGCTGGTGGAGGCTCTGCCGGATGGACTTCTGATGCCCCCTTCGCTCGTACGCGACCTGCGCGCCATCGTGGGCGAGGCCGGGATCGTCGAGGACGCCGCCCGCCTCCTGACCTACGAGAGCGACGCCCTCCCGATCCTGAGCCGGGTGCCCGATCTGGTGTGCCTGCCGCGGAACACCCAAGAGGCCGCGGCGGTGATGCGCGCCCTGCACCGGGTGGGCGTGCCGGTGGTCGCGCGCGGGGCCGGCACGGGGCTCTCGGGCGGCGCCACGCCGGTGGAGGGCGGGGTGGTGGTGGGGACCGCCCGCATGCGCGACCTCCTGGAGCTCGACCCGGTGGACCGCTTCGCGCGCGCCCAGGCGGGGCTGGTCAACGCCGAGCTCGACCGCGCCGGCGCCCCGCACGGCCTGCGCTTCGGGCCCGATCCCTCCAGCCAGAAGGTGTGCACCCTGGGCGGGAACCTGGGCGAGAACGCCAGCGGGGCCCACGGCCTGCGCTACGGCTCCACCGCGGAGCACGTCCTGGGGCTGGTCGCGGTGGACGGCGCGGGCGAGGTGATCGACCTCTCCCAGCCCGCCGTCGATCCGCTGGGATACGACCTCAGCGGGCTGTTCGCGGGCTCCGAGGGGACCTTCGCCCTGGCCACCGAGGTCACCGTCCGGCTGATCCCCGCCCCGGAGTCGATCCAGACCCTGCTGGGCATCTTCGGCGACCTCGAGTCCTGCTGCGACTGCGTGTCCGACATCGTCCAGAGCCAGCTCGAGCCGGCCGCCCTCGAGATCCTCGACCGGCTCACCATCGAGGCGGTGGAGTCGAGCGTGCTGGCCGCCGGCTACCCCCTCGACGCCGAGGCGGTGCTCCTGGCCGAGGTCGAGGGCAGCCGCGTCGAGGTGGAGGTCGGCGCGCGCGAGATCCGCGCGGCGCTCGAGCGCCACGGCGCCATCCGCGTCGGCAACGCCCGCGACGACGCCGAGCGCGCGAAGCTGTGGGCCGGGCGCAAGGGCGCCTTCGGCGCCATGGGGAGGGTCGCGCCCGACCTCATGGTGGCCGACGTCGTGGTCCCGCGCTCCCGCCTGGCCGAGGCCATGGCGCGGGTCGCCGCGATCTGCCGCGAGCGCGGGCTGAAGCTGGCCAACGTGGCCCACGCCGGCGACGGCAACCTGCACCCCAACATCGGCTACGACCGACGCGATCCGGAGCAGGTGGCGCGGGTGCTCGAGGCCGGGGACGAGATCATGCGGCAGTGCGTCGAGCTGGGCGGAACGCTCACCGGCGAGCACGGCGTGGGGCTGGAGAAGCTGGGCTCCCTGGGCCTGGTCTTCGACGGGGCGGACCTCCGCGCCATGCGCGCGGTGCGCGGGGCGTGGGACCCCGAGGGGCGCATGAACCCGGGCAAGCTGCTGCCGGAGGGAGGGGACCCGGCGTGAGCGCGGATTCGGCCAAGGCGGGCCGCGAGCTCGCGCAGATCCTGGGCGATGCCGCCCTCGAGACCTGGCGATCTCCTCTCACCGGCCGGGAGCTGCCGCTGGCGGTCCCCGCCGACGAGGAGGAGCTGTGCGCGGTCCTCCGGCTCGCCGGCCGACGGCATCTGGCGGTCCTGCCCTTCGGTGGCGGCTCCAAGCTCGGCTGGTGCCGGCCCCCGGAGCGGCTCGACCTGGTCCTCTCCACCCGTCGGCTGAGGGGGATCTCCTCCTGCGAGCCCGAGGAGGGCACCCTCACCGCGCGGGCCGGCACCCCCATGGCCGATCTCGAGGCGGCGGCCCGCCAGGCGGGGCACGCCCTGAGCCCCGACGTGCCCGACGCCGGCACCGCCACCCTGGGCGGGGTCCTGTCGGCGGGGCAGAGCGGCGCCGATCGCCTCGGCCGCGGGCCCGTCCGCGACCGGATCCTGGGCATGCGGGTCGCCCTGGCCGACGGCTCGACCGCCAGGAGTGGCGGAACGCTGGTCAAGAACGCGACCGGCTACGACCTGCACAAGCTCTACTGCGGCGCCCACGGCAGCCTGTGCGTCGTGACGGAGGCCGCGCTGCGCCTGGCTCCGCTCGCGCAGGAGGACGTCTGGGTGGAGTCGGAGGAGCTCGACGCGATCCGCGCCTGCCAGAAGGCCGGCCGGGTCCGCCGGCTCCCGCTGCGCTGCCGGACGCTCGCCGCCACCGATCGCCTCGGGGGAGGCGCCGAGCCCGCCTGGAGGCTCGGCGTCCACCTCGCCGGCCGGCCCGAAGTCCTCCAGCAGGAGCTGACCGAGCTCCGGGAGCTCCTCCCCGAGGCGCGCGTCCTCGAGGGCGGGGACGCGCGCGCGCGGGCGGCCGAGTGGCGGGAGCTGGAGCACCCGGAGGATCGCTGGCCGGAGCTGCACCTCGCCCTGCGCCCCTCCCGGCTCGTCGAGATCGTCGAGCGGCTCCGGATGGAGGCCCGCGAGGCGGGCCTCTCGGCCGGCTTCGCGGTCCACCCCGCGATCGCCACCCTGTCCGTCTTCCTGGACGGCGCCGGGGCGGACGACGACTGGCGCGAGGACCCCCGGCGGCGAGAGCGCCTGGCCGTCCTGGTGGAGAGCCTGCGCGCCGAGCTGGAGCCGGGCGGCGGCCGCGCCTTCCTGCGCGGCGTGCCCCCCGCCCTCCTCGAACGCCTCGACCCCTTCGGCGGGCCCTCTCCCGCGCTCGCGCTGATGCGCCGCCTGAAGGACGCCCTCGATCCGATGGGGGTCCTCGCGCCCGGGCGATTCCACGGAGGCCTCTGATGGACGGGCGCTCGCTCGTCGACTACGCCGCCAGCCTCGACTGCGTCCACTGCGGTCTGTGTCTGGCCGCCTGTCCGACCTATGCGATCACCGGCTGGGAGTCCTCGAGCCCTCGCGGCCGGATCCTGCTGATGAGGGCGGTGGCCGAGGATCGGCTCTCCGCCGATCGCTCCTTCGCGGAGGAGATCGACTTCTGCCTGGGCTGCCGCGCCTGCGAGAGCGCCTGCCCGGCCGGCGTGCGCTTCGGCGAGATGCTCGAGCACACCCGGGACGCCCTGTCGCGCGACGCGGAGCGCTCCGCCCTCGCGCGGCTCGCGCGCTGGGCGGCTTACCGCGTCCTGCTCCCCCACCGCGCGGCCCTGCGGCTGCTCTCAGCGACTCTGCGCGCGGCACAGCTCACGGGCGCTCTCCGGATCCTCGCGACCCTCCTCGGGAAGCGCGGCGAGCCGCTGCGCGCCCTGCCCCGCGTTCCCCCCCTGCGCGATCGCCGAGCGCTTCCCGAGCGGACCCCGGCCGAGGGCGCCCCTCGCGGAGTCGTGGCGCTCTTCGAGGGCTGCGTCATGCCCGAGCTCTTCGGCCGGGTGAACCGCGCCTCGGCCGCGGTGCTCGCGGCCATCGGGATCGAGAGCCGGCTGCCGCGCCGGCGCAGCCCCTGCTGCGGAGCGCTGCACGCCCACGACGGCGACCTCGAGGGAGCGCGGGCGCTGGCCCGCCGGACCATCGAGACCTACGGGGAGCTGCGCGACGAGGAGGGCGCGCCCCTGCCGATCGCGGTGGCCAGCGCCGGCTGCGGCGCGCACATGCGATCGTACGGGCGCCTCCTGGCGGAGGATCCGGAGTGGGCCGAGCGCGCGAGCGCCTTCGCCACCCGGGTCCGGGACCTGAGCGAGCTCCTCGTGGAGCGGCTCCCCTCCGACCTGCGGCCCCGCCTCTCGAACGGCAGCCTCCCCAGCCCGGTCGCCTACGACGATCCCTGCCACCTCTGCCACGGCCAGGGCGTGCGCGCCCAGCCCCGCGCCCTCCTGGACGCGATCGGGGGCCTGGAGCGGGTGGAGCTCGAGGAGAGCGAGGCCTGCTGCGGCTCGGCCGGGAGCTGGTCCCTGCGCCGCCCGGCGGACAGCGCGGCGGTCTTCGAGCGCCGGCTGGAGGCCTTCCGCGCCTCGGGGGCTCGCGCTCTGATCACGGCCAACCCCGGCTGCCACCTGCAATGGGAGGCGGGCCTGCGCCGGGCGGGCCTCGACGCCCCGGTGCTGCACGTGGCCGAGGTGCTGGAGAGGGCCTGGAGGCACGGCGGCCAGGCGTGAGGCCGCGGGCTCGCGGCCTCTCCCCCCGAAGTCGAACGCCACAACGACTTTCCAGACAAGCGCTTGGAGCGCCTCGCGCGGGATGCCCTCGAGTCGGATCCGGTTCTCGTCGATGGCTGCCTGGACATGCACGACAACCTGTCGTACATTTACGACCATGCGTCGTAGATCCGAGAGCCGGGAGTCCGCGTCGAAGCACCCCCCGCTGGCCAACGCCGAGCTGGCGGTCATGGATCTGCTCTGGCGGCGGGACCGCCTGACGGCTCGCCACATCCGCGAGCAGATCTACCCGGACGCGACCCGGGCCCAGCACGGAACCGTGCAGAGGCTCCTGCAGCGGCTGGAGGACAAGGGGTACGTCGAGCGCGACCGCGGCCTGCCGGTCCACCTCTTCTCGGCGTCGATCAGACGGGAGGCCTACGCCGGCGGCCAGCTGGAGGTCCTCGCGGAGAAGCTGACCGGCGGCTCCCTGGCCCCGCTGATCACCCACCTCCTGGAGGAGAAGAGGATCTCCCGGGCAGAGATCGAGAGGCTGCGGAAGATCCTCGACGAGCGGAAGAGCCCCGGAGGACGGTCATGACCGATCTCCTGCTCACGGCCGGGGTCAGCAACCTCTGCCTCTCGGTCGCGCTCGCGCTCGTGGCCTGGGCCGTGCAGAGGAGCGGCAGGCGTCCCCTCCTCGCGCACCTGCTGTGGGTGCTGGTGCTGGTGAAGCTCGTCACGCCTCCGGTCCTGACCGTTCCCGTGATCCCCGTCCCCGGGCTCACGGCCTCGCGGCCGGAGGCACCCGCGCTTCCGCTCGTTCCGGCGGGCGAGCTGGCCGCGGCCGATCGCCCGGGGCTCGGCGCGGGCGCCCCGGCCATCGACGAGCCGCGGGCGTCCGCCTGGATCGAGCGCGCTCGCTCCGGCCTGGTCCTCGCCTGGCTCCTGGGCAGCGCCGGAGTGCTCGCCTGGTCGTTGCTGCGCATCCTCCGCTTCAACCGCCTGCTGGGGATGGCCTCGCGGCCGGCCCCGCCCGCCCTGCAGCGGCTCGGCTCGGAGCTCGCGAGGCGCCTGGGGCTGAAGGCGGTGCCGGCCATTCGCACCACCACCGCGCACCTCTCGCCCATGGTGTGGTGGACCGGGGGGAGGGTGCGCGTGCTCGTCCCCGCCTCCCTGCCCGACGAGATGGACGGCGATGAGCTGCGCTGGATCCTGGCCCACGAGCTGGCCCACGTCCGGCGTCGGGACCACCTGGTGCGCTGGCTCGAGTGGCTGGCCTGCGTGTGCTTCTGGTGGAATCCCGTGGCCTGGTGGGCGCGGCTCAGCCTGCGGGCCACCGAGGAGCTCTGCTGCGACGCCCTGGTCCTGTCCAGCCTGAAGCCCGACCCCCATGCGTACGCGAGCTCGCTCCTTAACGCGGTCGAGCTCATCGCCTTCCCGGCGCTCCGCCCGCCGGCCATGGCGAGCGAGATGAACAGCGGCGGGATCCTCGAGCGGAGACTCAGAATGATCACATCGAACAGTCCGTTCCTCACGACACCGCGCTGGCTGCAGGCATCCATCCTTCTTTGCGCCGTCGGGCTCCTGCCGCTCGGCGTGGCCCATGCCCAGGAGCGCGGCTCCACTCAGGGCGACCGCGGCGATCAGGATCGCGTCCGGGAGCGGGTCGCGGCGCTGATGACCAGGTGCGACGCGGACGAGGACGGAGCCATCACGGAGGCCGAGGCCGGAAAAGTCTGGGCCCGCATCTCCACCGCCGACGCCGACGAGGATGGCAAGGTCACGGGCCTGGAGCTGTACAAGGCCTGGGGCGGCGAGGTCCGCGACGGCGGCGAGCAGGATCCCATCCGGGTGCGGGTCGCCGGTGTGATGAAGAGGTTCGACAAGGACGGGGACGGAGCGATCACAAAGGCCGAGGCCGGCGACTTCTGGGCCCGCGTCTCCAGCACCGATGCGAACGAGGACGGCAAGGTCACGGCGATGGAGATGTACGTCGCCTGGGGCGGCAAGCCTGGCGGGGACGACGACGATCTGAAGAAGCTGGTCGACGGGCTGCTGGAGAGATTCGACAGGGACAAGGATGGAGCCATCACGGAGGCCGAGG
>CAZTTG010000099.1:0-23211 GCA_964615935.1 uncultured Planctomycetaceae bacterium
TCACGTCTGCCGTTGCGTCGGTCGCGGCCTCACCGTCTCAGCAATCGGCAGCGGGGGCAGGAATCCCGTCGGCCTCCCGCCAGGCCCGGCCGAGTCCGCGCCCGCTCCGCGGGCGCGCGAGGAGTCCCCTCACGGCTGCCTCTGCGCCGGCCCCCGCCTCAACACCTCAGGGATCGCCCGTAGGCGCAGGCATCCCGCCGGGCTCCGCCGCCACCCCTGGACTATTGAATTCCACATTTCACAACGCAATCTGGACGCCATGTCCTCCGGCCGAATCGAGATCCGCGGCCTGACCCGCCGCTTCGGATCGCTGATCGCGGTGCACCCCTTCGAGGCCGAGATGGGGCCAGGGGGCATCACCGGCCTGCTGGGGCCCAACGGCAGCGGCAAGACCACCCTCCTGCGCATGCTGGTGGGCCTGGTGCGCCCCGACGCCGGACGGGCTAGCGTGGACGGGGTCGAGCTCCGCGGGGACGGGACCGCGGTGCGGCGGCGCTGCTCCTACTGCCCGGGAGAGATCGGATACTACGGCGAGATGCGCGGGAGCGAGCACCTGGAGTGGCTCCTGCGCGGCCGCGACCGCGAGGCACGGCGCCGCTCGAGGGCCTTCGCCGAGGAGCTCGGCCTGCCCCTGCGGTCCCGGGTCCACGGATACAGCCACGGCATGAAACGGCAGCTCCTGCTGGCGGCGGCCATGGGGCCACGGCTGAGGGTGCGCCTGCTGGACGAGCCCACCGAGGGCCTGGATCCGTCGCGCCGCAGCACGGTGCTCTCCCTCCTGGAAGAGGACGCCGCCGGCGGCACCACCGTGCTGCTCTCCTCGCACCACTTCGGCGAGGTCGACCGCTCCTGCGACCGACTGGTCTTCCTGAACGAGGGGAGGCTGCTCACCGACACCAGCCCCGAGGAGATCCACGCCCGCGCGCGGCGCCTCCTGCGCCTGGAGTGGCTCGACGGCGGGGTGCCGGCGGATGCCGAGGAGCGCCTGGCCCGGCTGGGGGTGGAGAGCGTGCAGCTCCAGGGAGCTCGAGCGGTGGTCGAGCTCGATCGCGACGATCCGCGGCCCTTCCTCTCGGGCCTGGCCGCCGACGAGGTCCTGCCCGCGCCGCGGGCCCTCGACTTCGGCCGGCTCTCGCTGCAGGAGCTGTATCGGGACCTCTACGGCGAGGAGGGGACGTGATCGGCCAGGCTGCACGCTCGACCCTGCTCCGCGCCCTGGCCTACATGCTGGTGCTGGAGATCATCCTCGTCCCGGCGATCCTGTTCTGGCCCGAGTTCCGGGATCACATCGGCGACCTCAAGGAGAAGCTGCCGGTCCCCTTCCTCCGCAACACGCTCGAGCGCATCGACTCGCTCGAGAACCACCTCAAGGTCTACGCCTACGTCTGCGCCCAGCAGTACTTCAAGGCCGGCACCACCATCGGCACCCTGGCCTCGGTGCTCTTCGCCATGGGCGCGGTGGCCGGGGAGGTCCATCGGGGGACCCTCGAGGTCTGGCTGGCGCGCCCGATTCCCCGCTGGCGGATCCTCCTGGAGCGCTGGCTGGCCGGCGCCCTGGCGGTGTGCCTGCCGATCTACCTGACCAGCAGCACGATCCCCTACCTGCTGGAGAAGGTAGGCGAGAGCGTCGAGCAGTGGAAGCTCTTCCTGTGCTCGACCTATCAGTGCCTCGGGCTCCTGGTCGTCTACAGCGCGACATTCCTGCTCTCCACCTTCATGCGCCGACCGATCACCGTGGGCTTCGTCATGCTGCTCTTCACCGCGGCCGAGCTGGCCGTGTACTTCGTGAAGACCGCCACCCACTGGTCGCTCTACCGCGCGCTGGACATCGAGGAGTTCCTGAGGATCTGCAGGCTCGAGGAGCTGCCCCTGGGCCTCTCCCTGGGCATGGGCGGGCTCACCCTGGGTCTCCTGATCACCTCCCTGCTGGTCTTCGAGCGCCGCACGCCCTGAGTCGGGCCCGGTCGCCCCGGGGTCCCGATCCCGCGACCGATTCCCCGCTGGGGCTCAAGATCGGCTCCACCGGCCGACGAGAGGGGGTCGATTCGGGGAGGAGCGCGCCGGATCGGGTAGAATGCAAGTTGCCGTCCAGCCCCCCGCGAGGCGCGATGCAATGAGGTCCGAGATCGACGATGTCCGCTCCGGCCTGGAGCCGCGCAGCCTGCGCACCCTCTGCCAGGAGGTCTGGGAGACCTTCCAGGAGGAGTGCCGCCGGCGAGACGTCCTCTTCCTGCTCGAGAGCGACGAGGCCGCCCCAACGGTCCACGCGGACGCCGCGCACCTCGGGCGCGCCCTGAACCACCTGGTGGCGGACGCCGTGCAGCTCACGCCCCCCGGCGGGCGCGTGACCCTGTGGGTGGGGTGCGAGGGCGGGGTGCCCCGCATCGAGCTCCAGGACGGCCGGCCGCGCGCGTCCGAGTGGCCCCCCGCCCCGCTGCCGGGGGCCGGCAAGGGCCTGATCCCGGGAGAGCCGTCGCGGCGGGCCGAGGTCCGGGACTCGGTCGAGGCCCTGCGCGCGCGGCTCTGGGCGCAGAATCTGCCCGAGGGAGGCGCCTGCTTCTGCCTCGAGCTGCCCGCGCCGGGCTGACGGCCCTCAGGACAGCCGGGCCAGGAAGGCGCGAAGCACCCAGACGCGGCTCGCGCCGCGCTGGTAGCGGGCGGCCGTGCGCGCGATCCCGGCGACCCGGGAGAGCTGCGCGCGCGCCTCCTCCCGCCGGCCGAGGCGCCTCAGGGCCACGCCCCGACGGTAGGCGCTCTCGGCGTTCTCGCCGTGGTTGCGGTCGAAGACGTCCAGGGCCGCGAGGACCGCCTCGTGGTCGCCCAGGGTGTCCTGGGCCTCGGCCAGGCGGAGCTGCACGTCGCCGTAGCGGAACTCCTCGTCGATCCCGGAGGCCTCGCGGAGGTGCTCGACGGCCTCGCGGGGCCGGCCCAGGCCCAGGTGGGCGCACCCCAGCCGGTAGCGCCACTCGGGGACCTCGGGCTCGCCCGCGACCGCCGCTGCGAGGGGCTCGAGGGCGGCTCGATGGCGGCGATGGACCACCAGCAGCGACCCGAGCTTCCCCTGGTTGTGGGCGTTGTCCACCCGACCCAGCTCCCGGATTCGCCCCGCCAGGCTCCGGCGCTCGAGGAGCCGCCGCGAGGCCCAGGCGAGGAGGGCGGCCAGGGCGACGGCCGCGATCCAGAAGCCGATGAGGTTGTCGAAGAGGCCCCCGATCAGGGGCACCCGGCGCAGGAGGCCCAGGAGCACCAGCAGCAGGAAGAAGAACCCGACGAGCCGCAGCACGCAGGCATTCTAGGCCCCGGGGCCTTCCGGGGCCTAATATGCGCGGACCATGACCGGCCCGATGGATGCGAGACGGAGGTGCCGAGGGTGAGCGGGCCGCCCGCTCCCGCGGCGGCGGTGGGCCTCGAGCTCCTGCGGGCGCTCGGAGCCCTGGCCCTCCTGCCCGTGCGGGTGCCCGCCTGGCTGCTGGCCAGCGGCCGCCTGCGGCGCGAGCTCCTCGGCTACCTGGGGAGGGAAACCCAGCCGGTCGCGTACGAGCCTCCCCCCCTGCCGGATCGCCCCCTGAGGATCTTCGTCTCGTGGGCCGAGCCCTCGGGCGAGCTCCACGCGCTCAACCTGATCGAGAGCCTGCGCGGGCGGGCCCGCCGGCAGGGCGCGCCCGCTCCGCGCTTCACCGTCCTCGGAAGCCGAGCCCGGGAGGCGGAGGACCTGCGGGTGATCGGCGATCCCGCCGACCGCGCCGCCATGGGATTCGGCGGCCCCCTGGCCTCGGTCCCCTACTACCTCGGCCTGCTGCGCACCGCGGCTGGCGAGCTGGCCGCGGGCGGCTTCGACGTCTGCGTGCCCGTGGACTCCCCCGCCCTGCACGTGCCCCTGGGCCGCATCGCCCGGCGCTGCGGCGTTCCCGTGGTCCACTTCGTCACCCCCCAGTACTGGGGCTGGGCCCCGTGGCGGGTGGCCGGCTACCGCGCCGCGGTGGACCGCGCGCTGACCATCCTGCCCTTCGAGCCGCCCTGGTTCGAGCGGCGCGGGGTGCCCGCGGTCCACGTCGGCCACCCCCTGCTCGACGAGCTCAGGGGCGTGCCCGGCGGCCCGCCCGCCAGCTACGGCCCGCGGCTGGCGATCCTGCCCGGCAGCCGCGCGGCCGTGGCCCGGCGCAACCTCCCCTTCCTGCTGCGCGCCGCCGCCCACCTGCGGGAGAGGATCCCGGGTCTCGAGGCGGTCCTGCCCCACGCCCGCTCCGAGGCCGCCGAGTGGCTCACCGAGGGCGTGCGGGCGGCCGGGGCCCAGGACTGGGCGCGGGTGGAGGTCGGCGACCTGCACGCCAGCCTGGCCGGCGCCCGGGCGGCCCTGTCCGTGTCCGGGACCGCCCTGCTCGACCTGCTCCACCGGCGCCTGCCGACGGTGGTGGTCTACCGCCTGGGGAGCCGGCCACTGGCCTGGATGAGCCGCCACCTCCTGACCACCCCCTGGTTCGCCTCGCTGAACCTCCTGGCGGGGCGGGAGGTGGTGCCCGAGTTCTGTTTCGCGGGGGAGGGGCCCCTGGAAGCCGTTTCTCGCGCGCTGGAAGGGTGCTACAACGACGGCGCCGAGCGGGATCGCCAGCTCGAGGGCCTGGAGGTGGCCGCCCGCCGGCTGGGGCCGCCGGGGGCCGCCGACCGGGCCGCGGCCCAGGTGCTCGGGCTGGCGCTGGCCGGCCGCGGGTCCGAGAACCCATCCAGAGGCGCGGTGTGACGCACGACGACGACCGGGAGCAGGGAAGCCGCGGGATTCCGCTGAAGAATCCGCGGGACGGGGAGTATGTGCCAGACTGCATGGAAGCCGAAGCCACCCGCCTGATGACCGCCGCCAAGCACGGCGACCGCGAGGCCTTCGAGAGCCTGGTGCTGGCCTTGCGGGCGCGGGTCTTCTTCGTGGCCCGCAGCCTGGTGGGGTCGCGGGAGGACGCCATGGACCTCTCGCAGGAGGCCTTCCTCAAGACCTTCCGGGCCCGATCGACCTACCGCGACGGCGAGCCCTTCCTGCCCTGGTTCCACCGCATCCTGCGCAACACCTGCTTCACCTTCCTGCGCAAGAACGGCCGCCTGCGCAAGCACTCGCTCTCCGGTCCCCAGGGGCCCGACGAGTCGGGGGTGTGGGAGATCGCGGATCCCGACGCCCCCACGCCCTCCGATCCGGTCGAGCGCGAGGAGCGCGCGCGGATCTTCTGGGACGCCTTCCGCGGGCTGTCCTCGCGCGACCGCGAGATCCTGGCCCTGCGCCACTTCAAGGAGCTGGCCTACCAGCAGATCGCCGAGGCCCTGGGCATCCCGGTGGGCACCGTCATGTCGAGACTGTTTCACGCCCGGCGCCGGCTGCGCGAGGCCCTGGCCGGGACCCTGGATGATTTTTCCGGCGAATGCCGGGCCGCTCCGGGCGAAGGGGGGGCGCGATGAGCGCGCACGAGCCCGAGCCCACCCGGGATGAGCTGATGGCCATGGCCTTCGTCGACGGTGAGCTCGACGGGGAGGCCCTGGGCGAATTCCGCGAGCGCCTGGCCGCCAGCCCCGAGCTGGCCCGGCAGGTGTCCCAGTTCGAGAGCCTGCAGGTCCTGGCCCGCAGCAGCGCCCCGCCCGAGCCCATGGACCACGAGTGGGCTCGCATCGCGCTCGACCCGCTCAACAAGATGGGCCGCGGCCTGGGCTTCGGCCTCCTGCTCGCCGGTGGGCTGGTCCTCCTCGTCTGGAGCGCGTGGGCCCTGGTGACCAGCGAGCTCGAGCTCGGATTCAAGCTGGCCCTGGGAGGCCTGCTCCTGGGCGCCGCCTGCCTCTTCCTGATCACCCTCCGCAATCGGCTGCGCACGATTCCCTATGATCCGTACACGGAGGTCAAGCGATGATCGTCGTCACGACCGACGCCGTCCCCGGTCGGGAGATCGCCGAGGTCTTTGGCCTGGTGAAGGGCAACACGGTGCGCAGCCGTCACCTGGGCAAGGACATCGCCGCCATCTTCAAGAACATGGTGGGCGGTGAGATCTCCGAGTACACCAAGCTGCTGGCCGAGTGCCGCGAGCAGGCCATCGACCGCATGTCGGCCGAGGCCCAGGCCCAGGGGGCCGACGCCGTGGTGGGCGTCCGCTTCGCCACCAGCGAGATCGCCTCCGGGGCGGCCGAGTTCATGGTCTACGGCACGGCGGTCAAGCTCCGCCCGGAGGGCGCGGGGGAGTAGGGAGCCGGGCCCTCGCCCCACCCCACCGGGCTCGGTCCTGCAGGAGTGGCGGTAGCTTGCCACGCTGCGGGCAGGTGTTACCCTCGGTTCGAGTGCGCACCCACGGGCGGCGCGCGAAGGTCCCCTCACGCACCAGGAGCTGCAAATCGCTGGCGCCCCGAGATCCCCCGGGCCGAGCGGCCGGGCGAGCGGGGCCGCGAGGTCTCCCGTCCTCATCCTCGCCCTGGCTCTGGCGGGTGCGGCCCTGCTACCGGCCTGCCGGCCCCAGACGGTGAGCCGGCCCAATGTGCTCTTCCTGGTCGTCGATGACCTTCGACCCGAGTTGGGCTGTTACGGGGTGGAGCACGTCCGCAGCCCGAACATCGACCGCCTGGCTCGGGGCGGGGTGGTCTTCGGGCGGGCCTACTGCCAGCAGGCGGTCTGCTCCCCCTCCCGTTCGAGCGTGATGACCGTCCTCAGACCGGAGAGCAGCGGCGTCACGGACCAGGCTACCCACTTCCGCGATGTGTTGCCCGACATCATCACCCTGCCGCAGCACTTCAAGGAGCACGGCTATCGCGCCGTCGGGCTGGGCAAGATCTTTCACTACGCGGAGGAGCTCCAGGACCCGCCCTCCTGGTCCGAGCCCTGGCGACGCCCCTACGGCAAGAAATGGGTGCTGCCCGAGAACGCCGATCTCGTTGCCCGCAAGGAGGAGGGCACCCGCCACCTCGACTTGACGGGGTGGGCGGCCTCAGTCGTGGCGCTGGGCCCCCCCACGGAGTGCGCCGAGGTCGAGGACGAGGCCTATCCGGATGGACAACTGACCCGGATGGCGATCGATGCGCTGCGCCGTCTCGATCGCGGCGAAGCGCCCTTCTTCCTGGCCGTCGGCTGGGTAAGGCCCCACCTGCCCTTCTGTGCGCCCGCGCGCTACTGGGAGCTCTATGACCGCGAACGGCTCCCGCCGAGCCCTCGCCCCGAGCCGCCATCGAAGGCTCCGGCCCTCTGCTTCAAGGACTGGAAGGAGCTGCGCAACTACGAGGGGATGCCGCGGACCGGCCCCGTTTCCACATCGCAGGCGAAGGAGCTCCTGCATGGCTTTCTGGCCTGCACCAGCTACATCGACGCACAGGTCGGGCGGCTGCTGGACGAGCTCGACGAGCTCGAGCTGCGGGAGGACACGATCGTGGTCCTCTGGGGAGATCACGGCTGGAAGCTGGGGGACTACGGGGCGTGGTGCAAGAGCACCAACTTCGAGGTCGATACGCGCGTTCCCCTGATCCTGAGCGCTCCGGGGGCGCGAGCCGCCGGTCGGCGGTCCGATGCGCTGGTGGAGCTCGTGGACGTCTACCCCACTCTGTGCGAGCTGGCTGGCTTGCCCCTGCCCGACCACCTCGAAGGAACCAGCCTCACGGCGCTGCTGGAAGAGCCCGACCGGCCCTGGAAGAGCGCGAGCTTCAGCCAGATCCTGCGGCGCGGCACCGTTGCGGGTCGGTCGGTGAGCATCATGGGCCACACCATGCGCACGGAAGACCACCGCCTGACGATCTGGACGGGCGTCGACCAGCCCGACAAGGTCATCGCGCGCGAGCTGTACGACCACCGGACGGATCCCATCGAGATGCACAACGTCGTCCGCTCCCCCGAGAACCGCGAGCTGGTTCGGGAGCTGCGCCGCCAGCTCGAGGCGGGATGGCGGCACGCCGGGCCGCCTGGACCCTGAGGAGGCCGCCCGTCCCGGGGAGCCCCGTGGTGGCTCGGAATCCGCTCTCCGATCGGATTCCCAGATCCGCGGCCAACCCCAGCGGGGCGGGTGCGTTGTGGGTTGCGTGGGCCCCCTCGAGGCCCGACCCCGCCCCCGTTGACCGTCCGGCGCGCCTTCAACCGGCGCCCGCCAGGGCCTAGGATCCCGGCCATGAAGCAGCTCAGAAAAGCCCTCCTGTGCGCCCTCCCCCTCCTCGCCGCCGGCCTCCCGGCCGCTGCCCAGGAGGGCTTCCAGGACCCCATCGACGGGTCCATCCGCTGGCTGCGCTCGCAGCAGGACCCGGTCGCGGGCAGCTACGGGGGCGGCGTGGAGGGCACGGCCCTGACCCTGCGCGCCCTGGCCGCCTCCCCGAGGCGCTACCGGGTGGCCGACGGGCCCTTCGTGCGCCGGGCCGCCGACTACCTGCGCTCGCGCCAGGCCGAGGACGGTACCATCGCCGACGACGGCTGCGGGGCGGACGAGGCCCTGGAGCAGACCCGCCTGGCGGTCCTGGCGCTGCTGGCGCTCGAGGACCCGGACCTGGCGGGCTGCGCCGCGCGGGGCCTCGCCCGGCTGGGCGAGGGCGGGGCCGCGGGGCTCGAGCCGGCCGCCGATCCCCTCACCCCCGAGGCGGCGCGGGCCCTGGGGCAGGGCCTGCTCGCGCGGCGCGACGAGCGCGGGGCCTGGCCGGGACCCGACGGGGCGGTCGTCGAGACCGCCCGGGCCGTCCGGGAGCTCTCGAGGGCCCACTCGGTCCTGGCCTCGCAGGGCGGGGGGCCGCCGCCCGGCACGCCCAGCGCCCTGCCGGTCTTCGAGCCGGCCGCGCGCGAGGCCGCTCTGAAGGCCATGGAGCGCGGGGCGAGCTTCCTCCTCGCGGTGGCCGAGGACGGGCGCTGGGGCATGCCCGGCTACGCCGATCCGGGGATCACCGCCATGGTGCTCTCGGCCCTGGCGGGGCTCCCGGAGCCGCGCTCGGAGGAGGTCGAGGAGGCCCTCGATCGCGGGCTGACCTGGCTGGTGAGCCTGCAGAAGGAGGACGGCTCCATCCACGACGGGAGGCTGGCCAACTACGTCACCTCCTCGGCGGTCCTGGCCCTGGTGCGCGCGGGCCGCGAGGAGCACCGGCCCGTCGTCCTGCGGGCGCGCGCCTTCCTCCAGGCGCTCCAGGCCGACGAGGGCGAGGGCTACAGCGAGGGCGACCGCTACTACGGCGGCATCGGCTACGGCGGGGACGAGCGCCCCGACCTCTCCAACCTGCAGATGGCGCTGGAGGCCGTGGCCGCGGCCGGGCTGGAGCAGGGCGACCCCACCTTCACCAAGGCCCTGCGCTTCCTGGAGCGCTGCCAGAACCGCTCCGAGTCCAACGACGTACGCATCGCCGACGGCGAGGCGCTCATCCGCAGCGGCGACGACGGCGGCGCGGGCTACATGCCCGGCGACTCCAAGGCCGGCTTCGTGGAGCTCGCCGACGGCACGCGCATCCCGCGCTCCTACGGCTCGATGACCTACGCCCTGCTCAAGTGCTACGTCTTCGCCGGGCTGGAGCGAGACGATCCGCGCCTCCAGGAGGCCTGGAAGTGGTGCTGCGAGAACTACACCCTCGACGTCAACCCGGGCTTCGACCTCCTGGCCGATCCCAGCGCCGCCTACCAGGGGATCTTCTACTACTTCCACAGCCTGTCCCGGGCCCTGGAGGCCTACGGCGAGGACACCGTGGTCGACGCGGCCGGGGACGAGCACGACTGGCGCGCCGAGCTGGCCGGGCGGCTGGTGGCCATGCAGAGCCGCACCGACGGCTCCTGGGTCAACCGCAACAGCCCCCGCTGGTGGGAGGGCAACCCGGTGCTGGCCACCGCCTACGCCCTGCTGAGCCTGGACGCGGCGCTGCCCGACGAGGGGCGGTAGGGGCGTCTAGACGGACCCGATCCCCTGCTTCAGCGCGAAGGCGATCAGCTCCGCGCTGGTGCTCACGCCGATCCTCTCCATCATCTGATACTTGTGGAACTCCACGGTCCTCCGGGACAGGTGGAGCTCGGTTCCGATCTCCTTGGCGGACAGCCCCGAGACGAGCAGGCGCAGGACCTCGAGCTGGCGCGGGGTCAGGTCCGGGCCGGCCTTCCTGCCCGTCGCCAGCGCCTGCATGACGTCCTTGGCGATCCGCGAGGAGACGTGGATCCCGCCGTTGAGCGCCTCCTCGACGGCCTGCAGGACGTCCTTCATCCCGCCGTGCTTCAGCACGTAGCCCGCGGCGCCGGCGCGGATCGCCGCCGTCGCGAGGCCGACGTCCTCGTGCATCGTCAGGAGCACGACCTTCAGCTCGGGGGACGTCTCGTGGAGCTTGCGGACGCACTCGATCCCGTTCAGCTCGGGCATGGAGAGGTCCGTGACGACGAGGTCGGGCGAGTGCTCCTCGACGGCGTCGAGGAGGGCCTGGCCGTCCTCGACCATGGCGACGATCTCGAACTCGGCGTCCAGCAGGCTCTTCAGCCCCTCGGCGAACAGCCGGTGGTCGTCGGCCAGGACGATTCTGGGGCGACTCATCAGGTTTCCCTCTTGCCGGGGGCGCACAGGCGCACGGTGGTTCCCTCTCCCGGACGCGAGGCGATCGAGAGCCGTCCTCCGACGGTTGCGGCTCGTTCCCGCATCGTGACCAGCCCGAGTCCGGCGTCCGTGCCGTTCTCCAGCTCGAAGCCGCTGCCGCTGTCCGCGACGGCGAGGACGAGCTGGTCCTCCTCCATCCTCAGGACGACGCCCACCGCGCCAGCGCGGGCGTGCTTCTCGATGTTGTGCAGGCTCTCCTGGAGGATCCGGAAGGCCGCCACGGCGACGTCCTCGGAGACCTCGTCGGAGACGACGTCCTCGTCGAGCTCGATCCCGATGCCGCTCCGGCGGGTGAAGGCGTCGCACTCCTGGCGCACCGCCTCGGTGAGCCCCAGGGTCCGCAGGCCCACCGGGTGCAGTCGGCGAGAGAGCTGCTGGACGTCCCCGGCCAGCTCCTGGGTCTTCTCGACGATCTCCCGGAGCTGCCCGTGGATCGGGGCGGAGCCCCGCTCCAGGCGGGCCTCGAGCACCTCGGCCTGGATCGCCAGGGCGGCGAGACGCTGGGTCACGTCGTCGTGCAGCTCGCACGAGATCCGCCGGCGCTCCATCTCCTGGCTCGCCAGGAGCTTCCGGGAGAGCCGGCGGAGCGCAACCTGGCTCCGGCTGAGCGAACGCTCCGCCCGTTCCCGCTGCTCGACCAGCAGGAGGAGCTCCGCCGTGCGCGCCCGGGAGCGGCGGAGCCGGAGCTCGGCGAGGCCGAGCGCCCCCAGCCCGAGGACGACGGCGATGCCGACGAGGAAGGCGGTCCTCTCGTGGAAGCGGGGCGCGATCTCGAAGCTCTCCGATACGACCTCCGTCCAGGGGCCGTACCCATTCCGCGCGCGCACCTGGAACTCGTAGTCGCCGGGGGGCAGGTAGCTGTAGTGGACCCGCCGATCCCCCTCGTTCTCGATCCACCCGGCCTCGTTGCCGATCAACCGGTACTGGATTCGCACGCGCTCGTGCGACGAGAAATCGAGCGCCGCGAAGCGCACGTCGAGCTCGCGGCTCTCGCCGACCTCGAGCGCCTCGATGAGCACCGTGGGGGACTCCTCGTCGAGCGGGAGGTCACCCGGGTCCGCGACCGTCACTCCCACGATGGTCGGGAACCACATCCGCCCGTCGGCGGTGCGCCAGCCCGCCGGCTGGCTTCCTCCGTTCGCCTCGCGCGCCCCTTCCGCCCGGGTGAAGGAGGTGCAGGCGACCCGGTCGGCCTGCCCCGAGGCGACGCGATTCAGCTCCCGGCGATGGACGACGAAGGGACCGCTGTTCGAGTTGATCCAGAGCCGCTCGTCGTCGTCCTCGAGGATGCAGGAGAGGTAGTTGTCCGCGAGCCCGTTCTCGCGCGAGTAGCGCGTGATCGTCCCGTCCTCGATCCGGCACAGGCCGCCACCATAGGTGCCGGCCCAGAGCACCCCCTCCGGATCCAGGTGCAGGGCGCGCACGGTGCCGGGCGGGAGCCCGTGCTCGGCAGTGAACCGCGTGACCGACTCGCCCTCGATCCGGGCGAGCCCCTCCTGGCCTCCGACCCACAGGGCGCCGGCGCTCGGATCCTCGAGCAGGCAGCGGACGCCGGCCAGCTCTCCGGGGAAGACCGGCTCGAAGCGGCCCCCGTCCCGACGGTAGAGGCCGCCCACGCTTCCGACCCAGAATGAGCCGTCGCGGCTCTCCAGCAGGGCGCGCACGGGCCCGCAACTCCCCGGGTCCACCTCGTGCCGGATCAAGCCGCCCTGGTGAACGCGGGCCAGTCCGGAGGCCGTTCCCACCCACAGCACCCCCTCGCGATCGACGAGCGCGGACGGGAGGTTCTCGCCGAGCTTCCAGTCGACCACCTCCCCGTCCCGGATCTCGTACAGCGTGCCGCCGCAGAGGATGAAGACGGCTTCCTCCGGTTCCTCCGTGATCACCCAGCAGTCATCCGCCGGGAGCCCAAGGGCCACGAAGACGTCGTGAAGGGCGGCGTAGCGAAGGCAGTGGAGACCATCTCCGAGGCTGCCCGCCCAGAGGTTCCCCCGAGCGTCGTTCAGGAAGGTGGTGAAGTCGCCCCGGGCGATCTCGGTGCCGGAGCGCGCGTCGGGCTCCCATCGCACGAGGCGATCCCGGCAGCCGAACCACAGCGCGCTCCGCTCGTCCAGAGCCATCGAGCGAACCCGGCCGGGGGCGCCCTCGACTCGCTCGAAGGCGGTGTGAGTGGAATCCGTGGAGCGCCAAACTCCGGCCTGGCAACCGCCCCAGAGGATGCCGTCGCGAAGGACGAGAGCCTGCATGGGGTTCGGGGGGAGCCCCGCGTCCGGACCGAAGAGCGCCTCCTCGCCGTCCTCGTAGCGGAGCAGCTCTCCGTCCAGCGTGGACAGCCACAGCACTCCGTCCTCCACCGGGAGGAGGGCCCGGAACGCGCCCTCCCTCACCAGCTCCGCGCGATCGTCGTGGATCCGGCCCAGGCCCAGCGTGAACGTCCCCCAGATCCTCCCCCGCCCGTCCTGTGCGATCTGGCGCAGCTCCCCCGGGGAATCGCAGCGCGTGAACCGATCCTCGCGGTAGGCGAACAGGCCGACCTCCTGGACCCATACCCAGAGCGTCCCGTCGCGCGAGTGGAATACCCGGCTGAAGCGGTTCCCCGGCAGGTCCGACCGGCTCACCACGTCGAAGACCTCGAAGTGCCGCCCGTCGAAGCGCGCCAGGCCGCCGTAGGTCGCGATCCAGAGGTACCCGGCGACATCCTGGCTGATCCCCGACACGGAGTTCTGCGGCAAGCCCTCGGCGCTCGTCCAGGAGGAGCGTGAGATCGAGGGGGGGAGCTCGAGCTGGGCGGAGACCGGCGGAGCGAGGAGGGCGCCGAGAAAGAGCCCGGAGAGCAGCCGGGAGAACATCACGCCAGTCTACCACGCGGGTCTCACGCCCTCCGTACGAGGGTCTCCGAGGCCGAGAACTCGCAAGATTACCAGTCGAATTCCGGGAGTTTCCCGGGCTACCGCAGACCCGGCCGATGGGGCACCCTGGAATCGTCCTGGCCTGGTCGGCCGGACTCGCTCTCATGCGATCCACTCCAGCATCATCGGCGCCCGCCGCTCCGAGATCTCGGACAGCCCGGATCGAATCCCGAGCACGGAACCGACCTCCACACCGTTCCACCGACAGGAGACAGCTCCCATGAATCGCAATCTCCCCCTGCGCGCGAGCCTCCTCTTGCTCGCCGCCTTCTCCTTCTCCGCCGGATCGGCGGCGATGGCGGCTCCGTCCGGGACCTGGACCGAGCTCTTCCCCGTCAACAGTCCGCCGCTCACCGCGGGGCACACGGTGGTCGCTGACGGCGTCGCCGCGTACAGCTTCGGCGGCAAGGAGGGCGGTGCCGCGCTGCAGAACCACCTCTGGAAGTTCGACGGCGTCGATTGGACCGACATCACCCCGGCGACCACCCTTCCCCCGACGCGCAAGGTGCACAGCCTGGTCTGGGACAGCGGGCGCAACCGCCTGGTGCTCTTCGGCGGCACCGGGGGAGGGTCCAGCGCCACCCTGCGTGGACACTGGGAGTTCGACGGAATGGACTGGATCGACCTGGGCACCAGCGGGACTCCGATTGATCGGTGCGCCACGGCGATGACCTACGTCAGCGGCATGGGCAAGAGCATCCTCTTCGGCGGATACCGGACCTCCCAGATGAACGACACCTGGGAGTACGTGGGCGCCGGCACCCCGCCGGTCTTCTACTGCGGATACACCGACCCCAGCACGGCCACGAGCTGCGGCTTCATGTCCTGCCCGAGCTCGAGCGGCTGCCAGGCCACCATCGCGACCTCGATTCCCGGCGGCGGACCGGTCTCGGGGGCCAATGACTACGACGTGAGCTTCAACGGGGCCGAGGTGGGCAAGCCGGCCATCATCTTCTTCGGCCTGAGCGGCACCATGGCGGTCCCCTTCTCGTCCGGCACGCTGTGCGTCCAGACGCCCATCAAGCGGACTCCGCCGGGCAGCACCGGCGGGAGCGGGGCCTGCACAGGATCGCACAGCCTGAGAATCAACGATCCCGCCTCCTCCATCAGCCAGACCGCCGGCACGATGGTCCACTACCAGGGTTGGCTCCGGGATCCTGCAGGGGTGGGAACCGACCTCAGCGACGCGGTCGAGCTGCTCTTCCAGTAGGAGGCTCGGCGCGCGGAGCGAGGCCCCGACCGGGGCCCAGCGAGAACGGGGGCGTCGCTACGGCGGCGCCCCCTCTGCGTGTCCCCGCGGACGCACGTCTCTCCACTAGACGGATCCGATTCCCTGTTTCAGGGCGAAGGCGATCAGCTCCGCGCTGGTGCTCACGCTGATCCGCTCCATCATCTGGTACTTGTGGAACTCCACGGTCCGCGGGGATAGGTGGACCTTGGTTCCGATCTCCTTCGCGGACAGCCCCGAGACCAGCAGGCCCAGGATCTCGACCTCGCGCGGGCTCAGGTCCGCGCCGGCCTTCCTGCCCGTCGCCAGCGCCTGCATGACCTCCTTGGCGATCCGCGGGGAGACGTGGATTCCGCCGCCGAGCGCCTCCTCGGCGGCCCGCAGGACGTCCTTCATCCCGCCGTGCTTCAGCACGTAGCCCGCGGCGCCGGCGCGGATCGCCGCCGTCGCGAGGCCGACGTCCTCGTGCATCGTCAGAACCACGACCTTCAGCCCGGGGGACGTCTCGCGGAGCCTGCGGACGCACTCGATCCCGTTCAGCCCGGGCATGGAGACGTCCGTGACGACGAGGTCGGGCGAGTGCTCCTCGACGGCGTCGAGCAGGGCCTGGCCGTTCTCGACCATGGCGACGATCTCGAACTCGGCGTCCAGCAGGCTCTTCATCCCCTCGGCGAACAGCCGGTGGTCGTCGGCCAGGACGATCCTGGGGCGAGTCATCGGGGGTCGCTCCTGCAGGAGCCGTCGAATGGGCCGTAGAGCATCACTGGAGTCTAGCACGCGGGCAGCGTGCCCTGCGGATGGAGGATTACCGGTCCGCAACCCCGTAAATCCCCCGGTCGAGATCCAGTAGTATCCCGGGCTGATGCGGATCGCGAAGTCGGGAGAGAATGTGAGTGTTCAGTCCTCTTGGTTCCTCTCTCACAGGTTGCCTGCGGGCTTTCCCCCTTCCCCAGGACTCGCATCACCATGACTCGACCCTCTGGTTGCAGACTTCGCGCGACATTGAGGGTATCGATGAACTCGATGGTGTGGGTCTCCGATCCGCCCATCGCCTAGAGCCCTCCGGGTGGGGACCTGACAACACATCCCTTCGAACACCATGAACCTATCCAAGAGTCTCCTCGCGCTCCCTGCGCTCTTCCTCCTCGCGGGCGACGCCAGCGCCCAAACCCTCCCCTGGACCACGACCTACCCGCCCACCTCGTTCTCGAGCCGCGAGCGCGTCTTCACCGGCACCGACGGCACCGTCAGCTACGTGTACGGCGGGCAGAACGGGACCACCACCGCTGGCTACGACGAGCTCTGGTCCTACGACGGGGCCGACTACCAGCTCCTCAGCGCCTCGGGGACAGGCCCCGGTCCGCGATGCGGCGGTGCGTCTGCCCATGACCTGGCCCGTGGCAAGTTCGTCATCTTCGGTGGCAAGCTGGACTGGGCCGCCGGTACCCTCCTGAGCGACACCTGGGAGTGGGACTCGGTCAACGGCTGGGTCCAACTGACCCCCGCCACCTCCCCGAGCGGCCGCTGGTTGATCGGCGACACCTGCGAATACGTGCCCGGCTTCGGCCTGGTCTTCCACGGCGGCAATGTCGGTGGCACGAAGAGCTCCGAGACCTGGGCCTTCGACGGCACGAACTGGACCCTGCTCTCGTCGGCCGGTCCCGACCGCAATGCTGCCAGCATGGTCTACCGTCCCACCAGCAACGACATGATCCTCTACGGCGGCGTGGGGAACGCCAGCGGCGCGAAACTGGCCGAGACCTGGCGCTTCGATCTCGGGACGCTGACCTGGTCGCAGATCACGACCACGACGATGCCGCACGGGAACGGATCCACCTCGGACGGCCTCGTTGCCCAAACCGGCTACTTCAACCCGACGACCAGCAAGGTCGTCCTCTACGGCGGCGATGGCAACGGAGGCAGCAACCCGAGCCACCTCACGTGGGAATTCGATGGCGTCGACTGGACCGATGCCACCGATCCCGCCCAGCTCTCCAGCGAGAACGTCCGCAACAGCATGGCCAACTGGGTCGCCAGCTCCCAATCCGCCATCATCCTGTGCGGCAACCGCAGCAATAGCGCCCAGAGATTCGTTCTCGAGCACGGTCCCTTCGCCGGCCCCCCGCCGGTCTTCTACTGCGGATACACCGACCCCAGCACGGCCACGAGCTGCGGCTTCATGTCCTGCCCGAGCTCGAGCGGCTGCCAGGCCACCATCGCGACCTCGATTCCCGGCGGCGGACCGGTCTCGGGGGCCAATGACTACGACGTGAGCTTCAACGGGGCCGAGGTGGGCAAGCCGGCCATCATCTTCTTCGGCCTGAGCGGCACCATGGCGGTCCCCTTCTCGTCCGGCACGCTGTGCGTCCAGACGCCCATCAAGCGGACTCCGCCGGGCAGCACCGGCGGGAGCGGGGCCTGCACAGGATCGCACAGCCTGAGAATCAACGATCCCGCCTCCTCCATCAGCCAGACCGCCGGCACGATGGTCCACTACCAGGGTTGGCTCCGGGATCCTGCAGGGGTGGGAACCGACCTCAGCGACGCGGTCGAGCTGCTCTTCCAGTAGGAGGCACGGCGCGCGGAGCGAGGCCCCGACCGGGGCCCTGCGAACGCGGAGGCGTCGCTGCGGCGGCGCCCCCCCTCGTGCTCACAGCCTCCGGCCGGCGCGGCGACCAGGGCCGGGCGGCTGCTGGCCGCCGCCCAGGCGCTCCTGAGCCGGGGAGACCCGTCTAGACGGACCCGATGCCCTGTTTCAGGGCGAAGGCGACCAGCTCCGCGCTCGTGCCCACGCCGCTCCTCTCCATCATCTTGTACTTGTGGAACTCCACGGTCCGCGGGGACAGATGGAGCTCAGTGCCGATCTCCTTGGCGGACAGCCCCGAGACGAGCAGGCGCAGGATCTCGAGCTGGCGCGGGGTCAGGTCCGGGCTGGCCTTCCTGCCGGTCGCCAGCGCCTGCATGACCTCCTTGGCTATCCGCGGGGAGACGAGGATTCCGCCGTTGAGCGCCTCCTCGACGGCCTGCAAGACGTCCTTCATCCCGCCGTGCTTCAGCACGTAGCCCGCGGCGCCGGCACGATTCGCCGCCGTCGCCAGGCCGACGTCCTCGTGCATCGTCAGGACCACGACCTTCAGCTCCGGGGACGTCTCGCGGAGCTTGCGGACGCACTCGATCCCGTTCAGCTCGGGCATGGAGACGTCCGTGACGACGAGGTCGGGCGAGTGCTCCTCGACGGCCTCGAGCAGGGCCTGGCCCTCCTCGACCATGGCGACGACCTCGAACTCGGCGTCCAGCAGGCTCTTCAGCCCCTCGGCGAACAGCCGGTGATCGTCGGCCAGGATGATTCGGGGTCGACTCATGAGGAGCGCGAGGTCGACGGGGGGACCTCGAGCCGAGCGCCGAACGACGGAGCAAGGAGGGCGCCGAGACAGAGCCCGTAGAGCAGTCGGGAGAACATCACTGCAATCTACCACGCGGGCCTCACGCCCTCTGCGTGGGAGATTCCGGGGCCGCAACCCCGTAAGATTCCCAGTCGAATCCCGGGAGTATCCCGGGCTGATGCGAAGCACGGGTTTCAGGGAGAATGGCCTTGTCCGGTCTTGCTGGAATCTCTCACCCGCAACCCCACCACCTCCCGCGTCCTTCTCGACTCGCATCAACATGCACACTCCCACCAAAGCGATCCTGGGCACCCTGTGCCTCGTGCTCGGCTCCAGCCCCATGGCTGCGGCGCAGAGCTTCTCCTACCCCGACTTCACCAACTGGACCGGCATCAGCCCGGTCGGCATGACCATCCAGAACGGGGCGATCCTGCAGCTTCAGGACAACGTCGCGCCGGCCTTCGGCGGAGACAACCGCGGCGCGGCCTGGTACGACACGGCCGTGAACGTCGTGGGCGGCTTCGACACGACCTTCGTGTACCACATGCACACGGTCAGCACGACGGGCGGCAGCGACGGCATGGCGTTCGTGATCCAGAACGACCAGATCGCCGGTTCGGTCCCCATCGTCAACGGCTACCCCGACGGGACGGGCAACACGGCGATCGGCCGCCACGCCTCAGCAGCGGGCTTCGGCGCGTTCCTCAACCCCGTTACCGGGGACTCCGTCGACAACTCGATCGCGATTCACTTCGATACCTACATGAATGGCAGCCCCTGGGGCGACCTCGACAGCAACCACATCAGCGTCCACACCGGCGGCAACGCCGACAACAGCCAGGACGAGGCCTACTCGTTGGGCCGGGTCTCGCCGACCACCAACCTGAACGACGGTCTCCAGCACACGGTCCGCGTGCTCTACGTCCCGGGCACGCTCGAGATCTACCTCGACGGCAACCTCGAGCTCACCGTGCCCTACGACTTCAACACCGGCGGCGTGTGGGTCGACAGCGGCACCCCGGTCGGCGGCCTGGACCTGATCGGCGGGAGCTCGGCCTACGTCGGCTTCACCTCGGGCGCCGGGACCGCGCGCGAGTACCGCGACATCATCTCCTGGGACTTCGCGTCAGGGACCTGCAGCCCCGTGGTCTACTGCACCTACACCGACGCCACCACCGCCACGGCCTGCGGATTCGCGCAGTGCCCGAGCTCCGGCGGCTGCTCGGCCATGATCACGACCTCCAGCCCGTCCGCCTGCCCGGTGAGCGGGGCCAACGACTACGACGTGGTCGTCAATGGCGCCGAGAACGACAAGCCCGGCATCGTCTTCTACGGCTACGGCCAGGCCGCCATCGCTCCCTTCAGCAGCGGAACCCTGTGCATCAAGCCTCCGCTGAAGCGCTCGTGGCCGGCGGCGACCGGCAGCGCGGGCTCGGCCTGCACCGGCTCGCTGACCCTGAGGATCAACAACCCGGCGGGGGTCGACCACCCGACGGGAACGGTGGTCCAGTTCCAGGGATGGATGCGCGACCCGATGAGCGCTCCCGCCACGGACCTCTCGGACGCGGTCGAGGTCACCTACCAGTGACCGACCGCTGAGGATCGGAACCCTCCCTGTGCGAAACGCGGGCGGCCGATGCCAGGCATCGGCCGCCCGCCCCATTTCACGGGGGCATCCGCCGGGGATGGCCCCTGCCGGGTTCGGCAGGCGGGACCGCCGTGCTACCCTGACCGCCACCCGGGCCGTCCACGACCGGGTGAATCCGGAAGCCCCCCTCCGTGAAACCGCCTCGAGTGCCGATCGCCCGCCTCTGGAGCCGGATGGACGCCGGCGCCGCGCTGCGCTCGCACGGCCTGACCGCCCTCCTCTACGCCTCGGCCCTGGTGGTGTGTCGGCTGCTGGCGGCGGACCCGGAGCTCGACTCCCTGCCGGGCCGCACGATCTCCCAGGCCACCCTGGACGCCTGCAGCGTCGGCGCGCGCCTCTCCCTGTACGCGACCAGCCTGCTGCTGTTCGTCGCCGGCGGAGTCGCGCTGCTCCTGGTCCTGCGGTGGCTCGCGCGCCTGGTCCCGGCCGAGGACCTCGAGGTCGTGGACCGCACCTCCCTGGCGGGCCTGATCCTGCTGCTCCTGGGGGCCTACCGGGTGGACACGCGCTGCGCCCTGGCCCTGCTCGCTGGCCTGCACGCCCTGGTCCTCGCCGTGGGGCTCCTGGACCGCTGGGTGCTGCGCTGGCGGCCGCACCCGCACCGGGCGGCCTACGCGGGCTGGCTGGCCGCGGGCGCCTTCTCCCTGCTCTTCCCCCTCTACGACCTGGCCGGTGAGCGATTCCCGCAGGTCGCGTGGGCGCCGGCCGCGGCCTTCGCGGCCCTGGGCCTCGTCCTGCACCTCGTGCTGGCGCTGCTCGGCCGCCGCGGCGAGAGGTCCGTCGACGGATGGCTGTACGCGGGCCTCCCCCTGGCGGCGCTGGCGCTGATCTCGGTCCTGCGGATCGAGCTCTACATGCTCCTCAACGGCCGGGGCATCTTCGCCCTGACTCCCGATCACCTGGGCGCGGGCCTGATCGGGCTGCTGCTCGCCTGGATGCTCCTCCGCCGCCGGCGCTGGAGGCCGCGCGCGGACGGGGCGCGCCTCGACCTCGCGCTGCTGGTGGGCCGCGGCAGCTTCCCCCTGCTGCTGGTGGGGCTGGTCTCCTTCGCCGAGTACCAGCCCGTGCTGCGCATCGCCTGGGACCTCTTCGAGCCCGCCAATCCGGGCCTGATGATCCAGCAGTGGTTCGACTTCGGCCGGCTGCCGCTCTTCGAGACCTGGGGCTCGCACGGGCTGTGGGACAGCTCGATGGGGATGGTCTACGCGGCGCTCACCGGCTTCGAGGACGAGGTCTGGAGGTACTACGACTTCGCGAACGAGGTCATCGCGACCCTCCTGATCTACCTCCTGCTGCGCCGCCTCCTGCGCTCCGCCTCGGCGGGCTTCTTCGCGGCCTGGTTCCTGCCCTACCGCGGCGAGCTCTTCCCCGACTACTGCGTCCTGGCCCTGCTGGCGATCTTCGTCCTGACGTGGGTGATCGAGCAGCGCAGCGTGCGCGCCCACGCGCTGCTCTTCCTCTACCTGGCCCTGGGCCTGGCCTGGCGCCTGGACATGGGGACGGCCACGGCCCTCGCCTCGGCGGCCACCCTCCTGGCCGTCGGCGGCGCCAGCCCCCTCTACCGGCCTCCCTGGCGCCGGGTGGCCGGCGGGGCCGCCATCGCCGCCGTGCTCGTGGCCCTGGTGGTCCTGCCCGTCCTGGCCCTGCGGGACGTCAACCCCGTGACGCGGGTGCGGGAGGTGATCCACCTGGCCCTCGCCCACCAGGCCTTCGGATACACCGAGATCGCGCGCTTCCTGGACAAGGCCGTCCTGTGGCATCTGCTGGTCCTGCCCGCCGCGGTCCTGGTCCTCCTGGGTGTCCTGCTGCACCGCCGCTGGGGCCAGCTCGGCCTGGATCGCTCGCGGCTCCTTCCCTTCGTGGCGCTGGTCTTCATGAGCGCCTACTACCTGATCAACGGCCCGCGGGGGCTCACGCGCCACACCTTCGTCGAGGCCGGCAACGTCTACCTGGTCTCCTTCTCCCTGGTGGTGGTCTCGTGCAGCGCCGCCTGGCTGTGGGGCCGCCGCAGCCCGACCGCGGCCCTGGCGGGCTTCGCGTTGATCTCCTCCACCCTGGTCTACAACTTCCCCCTCCACGGGCAGACCGAGCCGTGGTGGAACCCGCCGGGCGGCGCGCACGAGGAGCTCACCGCCCGGCTGAAGACCTTCCGGCGCGTCCGGCCGCGGGAGGAGGTCATCGACCGCAGTCCCCCCGCCCGGCTCGCCCAGCACCGGCACATGGACGCCTTCCGGCGCTTCGTCGACGGCAACCTCGAGCCCCGGGAGACATTCCTCGACCTCTCCAACAACCCGATGCTGTACTACTATGCGCATCGGCTCTCCCCGCACTGGGCCAACCACGCCATGGTCTACTGCGACGACTGGCTGCAGGAGCGGCTGCTCGAGGGGCTGGAGCGCTTCGAGATCCCGCTGATCGTCCAGAGCAGCGATTCCGCCCTGTGCGAGGCCGAGGGCGTCAAGTGCTGGAACGCGGTGGACGGCGTCCCCATGCAGCTGCGGCAGTACCGCGTGCACGAGCACCTCTACGGGGGCTACCGGCCGCTGGGGCGCGCCGGGCTGTGGAACGTCTGGGAGCGGAAGGACTGGGCGCTGCGCGCGCCGCCCCCCGGCTCCGATCGCCGGGTGCTCTTCGCCTGGGAGAGGCCGGCCGGGGAGGCGCCCACGAGCCTGAACCTCAGCTTCGACGCACTGGCATCCGGGGCGCCGATCGCCGGCCCGCCGGTGGAGCTCGACCCCTCGAGGGCCCACTACCTGGACCTGCTCCTGCGCTCCGCCGAGGGGGGCATCCTGCGCCTCGCGTGGCTGGCGACGGCCGGGGAAGAGGATCCCCTCAGGTACCGCGAGATCGCCCTCGGGCCCGGGGAGGAGCGGCGCTATCCGTTGCTCTCTGGCCTCGGCTCGCCGCGCGTCCTGCAGGAGCTCGTGCTCGACGGCGGGGGGCGGGTGGAGCTGGAGGCGGTCGAGCTGGTCTCCCTCGATTCCCCGGGATTCGCGAGCATGGAGGCCGCCGCGCGCGAGCCGCGCACCCTCGAGCTGAGGCACCTCGCCCGCCTGTGGGGCGAGCGCGGGGAGATCGTCGAAGAGCCGGGCACCGCGGTGTGGCTCGTCGGGGGGCCGGCCTCGGCGGCGGCCGAGGAGCTCCAGCGGCTGGCGCCCGCGCAGGAGCGGGCGTGGTCCTTCGATCCCCCGCCCTCGCGCACCGGCGGCTGGTACCTGCGCCTGACCCTCGACGGGGCGGCCGGGCGCGCGACCGCGGCCGAGGTCGCCTTCGGCCGGGGCGAGCGCCGCGGCGGCGGCTTCACCTTCGCCCTGCCCGCGGACGGCCGCCGGCACGACTATGCCATCCGGCTGAGCGTGCAGTATCCCTGGTACGCCGAGGCCAACGACTGGATCTCGCTGCGGCCGCTGGACGGACCCGTCGAGGTGATCCGCGCCCGGCTGGTGCGGGGGGACTGATATGGAGGCCCATATGTCAAGTGGGCAGGAGAGGCCCTACCCACGTT
>CAZTTG010000100.1:0-22857 GCA_964615935.1 uncultured Planctomycetaceae bacterium
ACAGAGGAGGAGGGTGGAAAGGATCGAGAAGCTGCGCGTCGCCATGGCTGCCTCGCCTTCGGGGGTCGCTGGGCGCACCGGGTCCGGGCCCGTCCGGACCGGGTCAGGGGGTGAACGTACCGCGCGCCGTCGGGATTTGTGGAATCTTCCCTTTATTGACCCGCGCCGGGGCCCGGCCCGTCCGCCCTCCTCAGCCGGTGCGAGAGCGGCGCCCCCGGCAGGGGGCGCCGCTCGTGATCAGCCGGCCAGCGATGGCGGAAGGATTACTGGAACACCAGCTCGACAGCGTCGCTCAGGCCGGCGCCGAAGGGATCGTCGGGATCGCGGAACCAGCCCTGATAGAAGACGTGCGTGCCGGGCGCATCACCCGGGCAGTTGACCACGAGCGTCAGGCTGCCCGTGCACGCGCCGCTGCCGCCGCTGGACTGGGGCGGCGTCCGCCTGATGGGGGGCTGCACGCACAGGGTGCCACCCATGAAGGATATCGCCGCCGGTGCATAGCCGTAGAAGATGATGCCGGGCTTGTTGGCCTCGACGTCGAGGGTGATGACGCTGTAGTCGCAGGCTCCCGTCGCCGGGCAACCGGTGTTGGCGCCGGCTGGGCCGCTCGTCTGCATGTACGGCACGCATCCGCTGGAGCTCGTCTTGGACGTGCAGTAGAAGACCGGGTTGCAGGACGAGACCGTGGTGAAGTCGCAGCCGCGCAAGTCGGAGTAGCCGCCGGATCCAACGAGGGTCCAGAGGCTCGAGGTCTTGTCGACCTTATAGAGCTCGCTTCGTCCGGAGTAGAGTTGACCGCTGGAGTCCGAGGTCAGGAACTGGAAGTTGCCCGAGGTGGGCGTGGTCGTGACCGAGGGGTTGACGTTCGAACCGGCGCCCGTGATCGGGTTGAGCTCGATCAGCGCATCGCCATAGCCGGCTCCCGATCCGACGTCCCAGGACCACAGGCGACCGTCAGGGGTGAAGGCCAGCCCCTGCAGGCCGGGGAAGCCGGTCGAGCCCAACAGCCCCGTGGCCAGCGTGCCCGGGTCGAGGGTCCAGAGCTCGTCGGGCGAGCCGATGCCGTTGTCCTCGACGCAGTACAGCAGACCGCTGCTCGCCTGGTAGGCCAGGCCGCGAACCGAGTTGAGGCCGGCGGTCGCGCCCACCGGGGTGGCCGCTCCGGTGGATGTGTTGATGGTGTACAGCGTGGAGCCGCCGATGACCCACACCGTGCCGGCGCCATTCGACGCCATGGAGTTCAGCGAGCTCGCGCCGGCGGATCCCAGGGGCGAGCCGATCCCGGTCGAGGAGTCGATCGTGTAGATCTGGCCGCCCCACGAGCAGGCGATCATGTCCTGGGCGGCAGCGAAGCTGGTGACGCCGAGAACCGCAGCCAGTGCAGCCGCGAAGTGTGTGCTCTTCATTCCATCTCCCTGTAGTACTCCTGATGGCGGCCGGCGAGATCCCGCCCGACGAGGCGGGGATGGCCCACCAACCGGATGATAGCATCCATCCCCCAGAGGGGGTCGAATTGTCCGGACCCCTCCACCCATGGCCATCTTCACCACCGCCTGCCCGCGCAACTGTTACAGCACCTGCACCATGCGGGTGGAGGTGGAGGGGGGCCGCATTCGCCGCATCGAGCCGCATCCGGACAACGCGGCCACGCCGGAGGGGGTGTGCCTCAAGGGCCTGAGCTACGCCGAGCGCGTCGTCTCGCCGGACCGCGTCCTGACACCCCTGCGCCGCAGGCCCGGGACGGCTCGTTTCGAGCCGATCGCCTGGGAATCGGCGCTGGACCTCATCGCCGGACACCTGGAGCGGCTGGCGCGGGACCCGGGTCCGCAGAGCGTGCTCCACTACGCCGGCAGCGGGACCAAGGGCCTGCTCAAGGGCCTGGGCGCGGCCTTCTGGCGCATGTACGGCGGCTGCACCACCACCTACGGCGACCTCTGCTGGCCGGCGGGCCTCGAGGCCACCCGCCTGACGCTGGGGGAGAACGAGCACAACGCGCCCTGGGACCTGGTCAACGCGCGCCTGATCGTGCTGTGGGGCAAGAACCCGGCCGAGACCAACGTCCACCAGATGCCCTTCATCGAGGAGGCGCGTCGTCGCGGGGCGCGCCTGATCGTCGTCGATCCCCGGCGCACCCAGAGCGCCGAGCAGGCCGACCTCCTGATCCGGCCGCGGCCGGGCACCGACGGCGCGCTGGCCCTGGGCGCGGCGCACCACCTGGTGCAGCGCGACCTCCTCGACCATCGCTTCATCGAGGAGCGCGTGCTGGGCTTCGCGGAGCTGCGGGAGGTGCTCTCGGACCTCCCCCCCGGGAAGGCCGCCTCGATCTGCGACGTGCCCGCCGCCCGGATCGAGGAGCTCGCCGAGGCCATCGGCTCGATCGAGCCCGCCACCATCTGCGCCGGCTTCGGCATGCAGCGCTACACGCAGAGCGGGCAGGCCATGCGGGCCATCATCGCCCTCCTGGCCCTGACCGGGAACATCGGCAAGCCGGGGGCCGGGTGGCAGTTCGCCAACCTGCAGAGCAGCATCTTCGACGAGGTCCGCGATCCGCTGGCCTTCTACCCGCCCGAGGAGCCCGTCGGCCCGGCGCGGCAGTCGATCTCCACCGCGCGCCTGGGGCGGGACATGCTCGCGAGCGCCGATCCGCCGCTGCGGATGATCTGGGTGGAGCGCGGCAATCCGCTCAGCCAGAACCCGGAGACGAACAGGGTGCGCGAGGCCTTCCGCGCGCTGGAATTCCGCGTGGTGGTGGACCAGTTCCTGACCGACACCGCGCGCGAGGCCGACCTGGTGCTGCCGGCCAAGACCTTCCTCGAGCAGAGCGACGTGATCGGGGCCTACTGGCACCCCTACGTCCAGCTCAAGCAGAAGGTGCTCGAGCCCCCGGGTGAGGTGAAGCCGGAGTCCGAGGTCTGGACCCTGCTGGCGCGCCGCATGGGCTTCCCGGAGGCCGAGATCGAGGCCGCCTTCCCCGCTCCGGGCGACGCCGGCGTCGAGGCCTGGCTCGAGCGGCGGCTGGAGCCCTTCGAGGGGCTCTCCCTCGAGCGCCTGCGCCAGGCGCCCGCGCTCCCGCCGGGACATCGCGAGGTGGCCTTCGCCGATCGCGCGTTCCCCACACCCTCGGGGAGGATCGAGCTCCTCTCCCGCGAGGCTCGGGATCGCTGGGGGGTCGACCCCCTGCCGACGTACGAAGAACCCCAGGAATCGACGAGCCGGCCCTCGCCCGAGTCGAGCCGCTTCCCGCTGCAGCTCCTCACTCCCAACACCAAGGACCGCATCCACTCCCAGTTCGGGAACCTGCGGATGATCCGGGACGCCGGCTCGGCGCCGGCAGCGGACGTGCACCCCGAGGACGCGCGCGCCCGGGGCATCGCGCCCGGGGATCCGGTGCGCATCTTCAACGAGCGCGGAGAGATCCGCACCATCGCGCGCTTCGACCTGGGCCTGCGACCCGGATGCGTGTCGGTGACCAACGGCTTCTGGGCGGCCGAGGGGGGCGCGGTCAACGCCTGCTCGAAGGGTCGCGAGACCGACATGGGCCACGGCGCGGCCTTCCACGACGCGCTGGTGGAGATGGAGAGGGCCGGGGGATGACGCGCGCCTTCCTCCTGGACCTCTCGGCCTGCACCGGCTGCTCGGCCTGCCGCCTGGCCTGCACCATCGAGAACCGGCTCGAGTGGGGGACGAGCTGGCGCACGGTCACCACCTTCAACCCCTCCCGCCACCCGGCCGCCCCGCGCTTCCACCTCTCGCTCGCCTGCAACCACTGCGAGCGCGCGCCCTGCCTCGAGCAGTGCCCCGCGCTCGCCATCCGTCGCGAGCCCGCCACCGGAGCGGTGCTCATCGATCCGGGCCGGTGCATGGGCTGCGGGTACTGCAGCTGGGTCTGCCCCTGGGACGCGCCGCGCCTCGACGAGCGCGAGGGCGTGATGACCAAGTGCACCCTGTGCAGCGAGCGGCTCGAGCGGGGCCGGGGCCCCGCCTGCGCGGAGCTCTGCCCCACCGGCGCCCTGCGCTGCGGCGAGCTGGAGGAGCTCGCCGGCGCGGCCGAGGTCGAGGGCTTCCTCGCGCCGGACGTCGGGCCCTCCATCCGCTTCCTGCCCCTGTCCGAGGGCCGGCGCGGACCGATCGCGGACGCGGGCCCGGCCGAGCCTCTCCCGTCCCAGCCGGCCCCGCGGCGGGGCCTGTCGCTGGCGTCGGAGTGGCCGCTGCTCGCCTTCACCCTCTCGACAGCGGTCCTGGTGGGCTGGCTGGGCGCCGCGGCCATCGCCGGGACGCGGCCCGATCCCCTGGCGTTCCTGGGCGTCGCCGCGTCGGGCCTGGTCCTGGGCAGCCTGCACCTCGGCCGCAAGGCCCGCGCCTGGCGCGCGCTCCTCGGCGCGCGCCGCTCGCGGCTCAGCCGGGAGATCGCCGCGTGCTCGACCTTCGCCCTGCTGGCGGCGGCGCACCTCCTGCTCGCCCCCTCCAGCGCGGCGCTCGCCTGGACCGCGGTGCTGGTCGGCCTCGCGGGCCTGTTCTTCATCGACCGGGTCTACGATCCGGCGCTCCCGCGGTCCCGCGCGCCCGTCCATAGCGCCGACACCCTGCCGACCGCCCTGCTCTTCATGGGCGCGCTCTCGGTCGAGGTCTGGATCGCGGCGCCCGTGGCGCTGATCCGGCTGGGCCTCTACGCCTGGCGCAAGGCCGGGCTCGCGCGCCCCGCCTGGAGCGCGCTCAGGGTGGGCGTCGGGATGCTGGCTCCGGCGGCGCTGTGGGCGCTCCAGCCGCTGCACTGGCGGGAGTGGATGGTCGCGGCGCTGGTCGCGGGCGAGCTCGTGGACCGCTGCGAGCTCTACCTCGAGCTCGAGCTGGCGACGCCCCGCGCCCAGGCGGCGGCCGACCTCGAGCGGCGCCTGCGCGACCAGGAAGCGGCCGGGGCCCCGCCCGCGCAGGACCCCGGCCTTCGCTTCCCCGCGTGAGGAAACCGGCTCAGTACTGGAAGGGCAGGCGCAGGAAGCGCAGGGCCGGCCGCGGCGGATTCGAGGACAGGGGCTGACCCGTGCCCTGCGTGCCGATCTCCAGCCGCACCTCGAAGCGCACGAAGCGCAGGTCGGGGTTGTGGGGGAGCTGGCTGAAGAGCGAGGGGTCGGCGAGGAAGCCGCTGGCCTGGCTCTCGTCGGGCTTCCCGCTGGCATCGGCCACGGTGACCTCGAAGAGCATCACCACGCGATCCTCCGGCGAGAGCAGGTCGGCAGCGCCCTCGGTCTCGACCCGGAAGAAGGCCGGCCTCAGGAGCACGTCCAGCCCGCCCGGGGGCGGGGCCGCGGGGAGCGCGGAGCCCGCGGTGGACAGGAAGAGGGAGAGCGTTGGAGGCGCAGCAGCGCCGTCGAAGGCGGCGTCGACCACCTCGAAGCGCCGGGCTCCGGCGGGAGCGCCGGGGGGCTCGAGGTCGAGGACGAATCCCCGCAGCAGGTTGGGGTTGGCGAGCAGGATCTCGCTCGGCGTCCCCACGAGTGGACTGGCATTCATGACCAGGGTGTAGGGCCCGGCCACGGCGGGCAGGGCCGGGGGGATACCGAGGGAGGCCGGCCCCAGGATCGGGGGCAGCACCGCCACCGCCGATCCGATCGTCTGCACCGCGCCGGTCACCGGATCGGTGCCTTCGAAGCGGAACTCGACGGGCTCATAGGGTTGGGCGGGATTGGAGGCGTCCAGGCCGCCCGCCCCGAGCGGGATCCACACCGAGCGGGCGATGGAGACCGGCCCGAAGGAGGGGGCCGTGGAGAGGAAGGGGGCGGGCTTGCAGATCTCGTGGAGGATCTGGCCCGGCGGAAGCACGATGCCCATCCCGCCCGGCGTGTGGAGCTGGATGATCCCGGGGCCGCCGTCGCCGCCCGCCGCGTCCACGTGGCCCTTGCAGCCCAGGCTCGGGTCGGGGCAGGCGTCCTGCAGGGGCGCGGTCTGCTTGCTGCCGCCCGGGCCCGGGGTGGCGCCGCCCTGGTTGTCCTTCCCCGCCCCTCCCTGGCCGCCCGTGGCCAGGAGCGCCTGGTGCGGGGCGGGGGGGACGGAGACGAGCTGGGAGAAGTCGATGGAGCCCAGGCACTCGAGGATCACGTGACCCCCCGAGCCGCCGCCGGAGCCGCCGCCCACCCGGTCGAAGAAGTTCGTGTTCTCGCCGCCGCCGCCGTTGCCGCCGCAGGCGGAGATCTGCCCGTCGGGGCCGAAGACGACGTCGTCCAGGGTCCTCAGCCAGAGGGAGCCCGCTCCCCCGCCGCCACCGGCGCCCTTCTCGTCGCCCATCGGATGGAAGGGGACCATGGGGAAGACCTGGCCGTTGGTGAAGGAGGCATCGCCGCCGCCCCCGCCGCCGGCGCCCGCCCAGGGGCGCGCGAGCTCGCCCCGGATGCTCTCCCCGGTGTGCGGATCGAGGTGGGCCCCGTAGAAGTCGTTGGCGGGGTCGGGGTCCTGGAAGGGGCGCGCTCCGGGCTCGCCGCCCTGGGGCGGGTGCGTATGGGCCGCCGGATCCCAGGCCCCGAAGGCGGAGGTGCTGCCGTGGAAGCCCGGCTCGACGTTGAGCCCGATCCACGTCTCGTCCACGGCGAAGTTCACCGGCGGGCCGTAGTCGCGGAGCTGGTCCTGGCCGAAGCTCCCGCCGCCCCCGCCCCCGCCGCGGCGGGAGTTGGTGGAGCTGGTGAGGTGGTGCCATCCGGTCTCGCCGCCGTCGCCCCCGCCGCCCGCGCCGTCGAAGGCCCCGAAGCCGGGCGCGCCGCCGGGGCTGGACGCGGTCGTCTCCGGGCTACCCGTGCCACCACGGCCGCCTCCAGCATGGCCGAGGGCTCCCGACTCGGGGATGTTGGTGGTGTTCAGCGTGGCCACGCCCGGGTTGGGGACGCCGTCCAGCTCGATGCGGCCGAGGATCTCGACCTCGCCCGAGGCCAGGACGGTGACGGGATTGGGCCCGATGAACTTGAGCACCGCGCCGTGCCCCACGCGCATGCGGCGCACGTCGATGACGCCGTTGATCACCACGGACTGGCTGGTGGGCACGAAGTTCGGGCCGCCCACGATGACCTGGCTGGTGGTGTCGAAGATGAAGGTGATGCCGTCGGGCACCTGCCAGTCGAAGTCGCCTCCGGGTCCGCCCGTTCCCGCGAAGCCGGTCTCGGCCACCAGCTTCCCGTTGGCCCAGGTGGCCGGAAGCTCGTGGGGCGCGAGGGGAGCCTGCAGGGAGCCGGGAGTCCCCGCGCCCACCAGGAACTCCTCGAGGATCTCGTCGGCCAGGCGCGATGGAGCGTCCATCGTCGGCGCGCTGGCGAAGCGCGTCAGGGCCGCGGGGTGGGTCTCGCCCACCAGGTCCGCGAGCTCGTCGGAGATCACCGCGCGCACGTTGGTGCCCGGCGGGAGCAACCCCTGCGGATCGAGGCGCACGGTCGCGCCCGCGGGAGAGCAATTGGCCTCCAGCTCGAGCGCCGCCGGCAGGAGGCGCGCCGTCCCGTGCTCGTCGTACTCCAGATACAGGCGCTCGGGGCTCAGGTTCCCGGCGAAGGGCAGGATCGACTGGTCGAGCTGGAGCACCAGCACCGCCTGGGTGGCGGGATCGCTGTACAGGTTGAGGGGCAGGCTCTGCCCCCCCTCCAGCGCCACCGCCCCGCTCGCCGGGTCCCGCTCGAAGTAGACGCGCTGGTCGGGATCGCCGCCGATCTCCCAGTAGGTCGCGCGGGGGTCCCCCGAGCCCTGGAGTCGGATCACCGGGGTGGGGGGGCCGGGGACCAGGTCGATGAAGACCTCGGCCGGAGCCAGGGACCGCGGCGTCTTCCAGTGGCGGACCTCGGTGACCGCGAGGGGCTGGCCCCCGGCCGACTTCACCGTGTTGGGAGAGGTGTCGATGCCGACCACGACCAGCCGGTAGACGATCCCGCCCGCGCTCAGACCGGCGTCGGAGAGGTCCTCCAGCGAGGGGCATCTCGGCTGGAACACGACGGTCCGCGGGCCCTTCTGCAGGTAGTGGCCCGCCGCGGGCACTCCGGCCACGGAGCGCACCCGGACGGTGTTCTGGTTGACGGTGGAGAAGTCCACCGGCTGGTTGAAGGCGATCTCGACCGGCGCGTTCAGGTGCCAGGTCGGCTCGCCCACGAGCGAGATCCCGGTCACGGCGAAGGGCGCCTCGGCCGAGCCCGTTCCGCCGCGGGCTCCCATCAGGCCGGAGGTCGCCAGGGCGAGTCCCAGGCCGAGCACCCAGGGGAGCGGCCGTCGGGCGACGGAGCCGATCCGTCTGCAGTTCTTCATTCTTCGTGCTTTCTCGTCGGGGGGAGGCAGGCGCCCCTCCGCTTCCTCAGTTCTTGTCAGTCTTGTTTGCGGAGGGCGTCGGCTCCCCGTGCGAGATCCGTGCCGATCTTGCGGGATTCCGGCCGGAGGCGTCCACTCAATCCGGGCGGCGTCCGGAGTGGACGGCTCCGAGCGGCGATCCCGCCGAGCACCTGCGCCCCAGCCCTGGCGTAGTGGATCCGCTCGGGCGAGAGCGCGCGCGCACGAGCGACGGCGTGGGGGCAGCGACAGGCGGGATCTCGAGCGCTCGAGGGGAGGCGTGCGCAAGGGCACGCCCGTTCGGCGGCGCTCACGTCCGGCGGAGGACGTGCGGGAGGTTGCGGCTTCCTCGATACTGGATTCGGGCGAGGAAAGAACCGAGGCGTCCAACCGCCTCAACCCAGGTGTGCGGAAGCACGCTCGGAACTCCGGGAAGCGCGCAGCGCGAGGCGCGCCGGGGCGTGCACGGGCGCTCAACCGTCGCCGAGGTGGAGGCTCAGCTCGGCCAGCGAGGCGAAGGGCCGTCCCCGCACCTCGCTCCTGGCCTCGATCCTGAGGAAGCGCGTCCGGACTGGCCGCTCCAGCCGGATCCGCTGCGGGTCGGCCGAGTTGGGGAAGCGGCCCTCGGCCAGGGGCTCGCCCCAGCTCCGGCCGTCCTCGCTGGAGTGGACCGCGAAGTCGGCGATCCGCCCGTTGTCCATGTCCTGACGGGGGAGGAGGACGAGGCCTTCCAGCTCGACGGCCTGCTTCAGGTCGATCACCAGGTGGTGGGGCAGGGGCGTGGCCGCTTCGCCCCAGGGGGTGTGCCAGAGGGTCGCCGGGTCGCCGTCGATGGCGCGCCCGGCCTCGAAGCCCTCGGCTTCGCTGTCGGCGGCGACGGTGGCGCCCAGCCTCTCCAGCGGCGACGAGGGGCGGAAGAGCCCGCGGAGCTGCTCGATGGAGAGCTCGAGCGGCGGGTCGAAGGACTCGCCGGACGCGTAGGCCAACAGGCTGTGCCGCATCTGACGGGCGACGATCCGGTGCTCGAGATCGGTCGAGAGATCCATGCTGCACACCATCAGCCGGCCCCCCTCGACCCGGGCCTCGAAGAGCAGGCCCAGCCGGCGGGCCTCGAACCAGGTGTCGATGGGCTGCACCAGGGGGCGCAGGTCCGCGGGCAGGCCGTCGAGTCCCATGGCGGCCGAGCCGTGGATCAGCTCCCACCACTGCCAGTCGCTGTGGTAGTCGGTGGGGAAGTCGGCGAAGGCGGGGTGCGTCGGATCGCACAGGATGCCGAGCGTGTGGGGCACCTGCCCGCGGGTCCAGGCGGTGTTCCAGAAGACGCTGGAGAAGCCGATGGTCGAGGGCGCGTGGACCCGCCGCGGGTCGACCAGGAGGAGGACGCGCTCGCCCGAGCGGAGCGCCGTCTCGGTCTCAGCGTCCAGATCCCGCGCGATGCGCACGCTCTCGAATCGCTCCTCTTCCTCGAGCTCGGCCGGGAAGACCCAGATGTCCCAGTCGTTCCCGATCTCGGTGTCCAGCAAGCCCACCACCAGCCGGTAGTGGCCGGGCGCGGCAAGGCCTCGCAGGGGGACCTCCACCTTGCCGAGGGCGGTCCCGTTCCCCACAGGCGCGGTCCGACGCGGGAGGGAGCGCGAGCGCACCGTCGTGCCCCGCGCGGTCGCCAGCAGCCAGACGGGGCGGACCTCCATGGGCTCGGGACCGAAGTGGGAGAGCTCGATCTCCGCCTCGAAGGTCTCGTCAGTGCGCCAGACGCGGCGATCCATGCGGGCCAGAGGGACGGTCGGTCCGCAGAAGCGCCGCCATTCCCGGGGCGAGACGTAGGGCTTCGAGTCCCAGAAGGGATCCAGCACGCCCACGAGCGCCGTGCCTTGCCCGGGGAAGTCGTGCAGGTCGAGGAGCTGGAAGCCGCCCATCTGCGGCGTCCGCAGGGCGGACTCGATCTCCTCCTTGTAGCACAGCACCTGGAGCCGGCCGGAGGCCCACAGGAAGTCCTCCGCCAGATCCCCCATGTGGTTGGCCTCGAGCCGGTCGCGGAAGACCTCGAAGTTGCGGGGCTTCAGGACGCCGGTGTATTTCGCGATCTCCTCGAAGTCGGGGTGGACGCACCACTGCCCGATCTCGTGGCTGATCACCGGCACCTCGTACTGCTCGACGAAGGCGCGGTAGTCGCTCGCCGTCTCGGGTGGCAGGGCGTTGATGCGGCTCGAGAGCCCCGCGCCCCAGTGGTGGATGCGCGGGGTGGGCGTGTCGTGGAACTGGTTCTCCGGCAGGATCGGCCAGCCCGCGGCGCTGGTGTGCAGGCGCCGCGGATCGCGCTGTTTCCAGTGCTCCACCCACTCGCCGAGCCAGCGCCGGTGGTTCTTCCCACTCGGCTCGTTGCCGTAGGCCATGAGCGCGAAGGAGGGGTGGTTGCCGTAGGCCCGGCGGATCCGCTCGGCCTCGCGGTACAGCCACGCGTCCACCGGCTGGCCGTCGCCGACGGTACACCAGGCGGCGCACTCGACCTGGCAGTAGAAGCCCAGCTCGTCGGCGGCGACGAAGGCCGCGTCGGGCGGGCACCAGGAGTGGAAGCGGATGTGGTTCAGCCCGTGCGCCTGGCAGGTGCGGACGATGCGGCGCCAGGACTCGACGTCGGTGGGCGGATACCCGGTGAGCGGAAAGATGCAGCACTCCAGCGTGCCGCGCAGGAAGGCGGGCCGACCGTTGATGGTGAGCTGCCGCCCGCGTGCGGCGATCTCGCGCATGCCGAAGGAGAGGCTCAGCTCGTCGAGGACCGGCCCCGCGGCGTCTCGACCCTCTAGCCGCAGCTCCAGGCGGTAGAGACCGGGCGCGTGCTCGTCCCAGCGCGCCACCTCGCTCCCCAGGGGCAGGACGACACTCCGCAGGCCGCGCCCCCGGCCCCAGCTCACCGGAATGCGCAGCTCCGGGACGCGCCGGAGCGAATCGTCCCCAGGGTGCCTCGCGGACAGGTTGAGGTACCCCTCGCCGGGAGCGCCGTTCAGGCTCACGATTCCGAGCAGGATGCGCACCGAGCGACTCTCGAGCTCCGGGTAGATCTGCGGGCTCTCGATCCACGCCCGGTCCGTGGCGACGAGGTCCATCGCGCCGGTGATCCCGTTCCAGTTCGACTGCGTGTGGTCGGAGACGCTGTGGGCGTTGACGCCCACGTCCACGGCCATGCGGTTGTCGACGCGGATCGTCAGGCGGTGCCGGCCCGGGGCCAGGGCGCCGGTGAGATCGTACTCGTGAGGAGTTGACAGGCTGTCGCACGAGCCCGCCTCCACCTCGTCCACCCAGAGGCGCGTCACCCAGTGGCATCGCTCGAGCGACAACAGGATGCGTCGGCCGGCCCACTCGGCCGGCACCTCCACCTCGCGCTGGTACCAGGCCGCGCCGACGTAGTGCCGATCGGGCTGGAGCCAGAAGGGGACCTTGACGTTTCCAGCCCGGCGGTAGGGCTCGTAGCGGGGATCGGTGAACCACGAGCGATCGATGATGGAGCCGGTCCACTGCGTCTCCACCGACACCTCGTTGCCGAAACCCTGCTCCTGGAGGGAGCCCGGCAGCTGGATCCGCTCGGGGAGCTCCCCGGCGAACCAGCGCTCCCGATCTCCGACGTCCTCGGGATCCAGGCGGAAGCGCCACTCGCCGTGGAGAGACAGGGTAGACCGCTGGGCCGCTGCCACGGGCGTGAGGGCCAGGGCCGCCAGCAGGAAGCAGGTGCACGCTCTCATCCTCCGACTCCTCTTCGCCGTCAATCGACGGGGATCAGCGCGATCGCATCGATCATGATGTTCGAGCCCCCGGTGCAGCGGATCCGCGCGGAGAGCTCTCCGTCGGCCGCGTCCTCGCGGGACGCATCGAGCCGGAACCAGGCGCCCGCCTCGCTCGCGTCGTGCGCGCCGATCCTCAGGACGGTGCGGCCACCCTCGAGCTCGATCCGGCCCCGGCGCTGGTTGCGGTTCCAGTCGCTGAGGTGGAGGTAGAGCTCGGCGCGACCCGTCAGCGGGGCGCTGACTCGCAGGATCGCGGGGTCGCGGCCCACGACCCAGACCGAGCAGCGATCGTCCCGCCACGATCCCCACAGGCCCGAGACCTCCCAGTCGACGCCGGCCGCCGCGCGGGTCCGATCCAGCTCGGGCGAGTGCTCCACGAGCCGGCTGGCCACCTCGAGGTGGGCGGAGGCGTCCACGTGGAGGAGGGCCCGCTCGAGCTCCGGCGGGTCGACGGGCTCGGCCTCCTCCACCATCGGCAGGAGGGCCAGGAGCTCGGCGGGGTCCATGCCCTGCGCCGGCTCGAAGTCCGGGCCCGCGGCGTAGCGCAGCAGGCTGTGGCGGAGCTGGCGAACGGCCGGCTCGGCGCGGCATCGCTCGGGCGAGAGGTCGTAGCCGCAGACGAGCAGCCTGCCGGCACCCACCCGCAGCTCGAAGATCGCGCCGATCTTGCGGTTCTCGTGGAAGGTGGGCACCGGCTGGGCGATGGGACGGTAGCCCTCCGCCACCCGGCCCGTCAGGTCGAAGCCGCGGGCGCCGGCGCAGATGGGGCGCCACTGCCAGTCGTTGAAGTGCGCGGTGGGGAAGTCGCGCAGGGCCGGGTGCGCCTCGTCCACCAGCAGACCCAGGGTCTCCTGTTGACCGGAGAAGAGGACGATCGACCAGTAGAGCGGCCGCCAGGCCACCAGCCTGGGCTGGAGGTCGGGATCGCCCAGGTGGTGGGCCTCGAGGAAGACCCGGGCTCCGCGCTCCAGCGCCGCCCGGGTCTCCTCGTCGAGCCGCGTCGCGACGAGGACCTCGGAGCCCCGGGGGGGGAGAAGCTCGTCCGGGAACACCCAGAACGGCCAGGAGTTGGGCTCCTCCTGGCCCTCGACGCGCAGCTCGAGCTCGAAGCGCGCCGCCTGCTCGGGCCGCAGCCCGGCCGCGAGGGATGCCAGGGAGACGCGGGCGGTCCCGGCCTCGACCAGCTCGCCGCGCAGCGCCGAGACGGGTCCGATCTCCCGCCCCCAGCGCAGCTCGCCCTCCTCGTCTCGGACGGCGCAGCTCAGGCGGACGTTCTCGAGGTCGGCGGGACCGTCGTTTCGCAGCAACAGCCCGGCCTCGAGGGTCTCGCTCCGCGCGAAGGTGTACTTCGGCATGCGGGCGAGCGCGACCACGGGCGCGCAGTACCCGCGGAAGGCGGCCGGATCGGTGGTGCCCTTGTCGTCCCAGAAGACGTCCAGCCACCCGACGTAGGCCTCGCCCTGCCCCTGGAAGTCCTGCATGGCGAGGAGCTGGAAGCCGCGGCAGGAGGGCGTGCGCAGGAAGGACTCGATCTCGTCCTTGTAGAGGAGCGCGCTCAGGGCGCCGGAGGCGGCCGTGAAGTCGGCGGCCTGACCGAGGACCCCCGCCGCCCGCGCCTCCTCGCGCAGGGCCTCCAGGCGGGTGTTGCGCAGCACCCCGGTGTACTTCGCGCGCTGCTCCCAGTCCGGGTACACCGGCCACTGACCGATCTCGTGGGCGATGATCGGCACCTCGGTCCGGCCGTACTGCTCCTCGTAGTCCCAGTCGGTCCCCTGCTCGAGGCGCTGGCGAACCATCCCGATGCCGGGCACGCGGTGGGTGGCGTTGAACTGGCAGCTGGGCGTGATCTGGCGCGCCGTGGAGGCGGCGTAGAGGCGGCGCGGGTCGTGCTCGCGCAGCGCGCCGATCCACCGGCCGGTCGTCTCGAAGTCGGAGTGGCCCAGCTCGTTGCCGATGGCGAAGAGGACGAAGCTGGGGTGGTTCCCGAAGGTGTCCACCACTCGCCGCATCTCGGCCTGGGCGTACTCGTCCACGCCGGGATCGCCCTTGCCCGGGCCCTTGCCCTCGTCGGGATGCTCGTTGATCCAGATCCCGGCCTCGGCCTGGACGTAGAGGCCCATCTCGTCGGCGACCCGGAAGGCCGCCTCGGGCGGGCACCAGGAGTGGAAGCGGACGTGGTTGAGCCCGTGCTCGCGGTAGTGGTGGAAGATCAGGCGCCAGTCCCCCTCCTCGGTGGAGGGGTGGCCGGTCAGGGGGAAGTGGACGCAGTCGAGGTTGCCCCGGAGGAAGAGGGGGTGCCCGTTGAGCAGCAGGCGGTTGCCCTCGGTGGCGATCTCGCGGAAGCCGAAGCGCTCGACGCGGTGGTCGAGGCAGGTGGGGATGGAGATCCGAGATGGCGGTCTCTCGCGAAGGTCGACCTCCAGATCGTAGAGAGCGGGGGCGAACTCGCTCCATTCATGGACCGGTGGTCGGCAGCGCAGCTCGATGCCTTTCGGATCAAGCTCGGACAGCGGCATGGGGCCCTGCCGGGCCACGGTCTCCTCGGTTACGGGGTCGATCACGCGGACGCTGAGTTGGCTGGATTGGACCTCACCCTCGAGATCCACCTCGACCCGGACCGACCACTCCTCGCCGACCTTCTTCGGGAAGACGCGCACGCCGGCGATGCGCGCCGTCGGGAGGGCCCGCAACTCGATGCGGCCGATGACCCCGTTCCACACGGTCTGGGTGTGGTGGCCGTAGGAGTGAGACCAGGTTCCCAGCGGGTGGATCATCCGGTTGTCGATGCGCAGGGCGAGGCGGTGACGACCCGGCTCGAGTGCTCCCAGCCGGTGTACGTGGGGAGCGGCCCAGGAGTCGAGCGCCTCCCCCGCCTCGCGACCGTCCACCCAGACACGGGACTGCCAGAGGACCCGCTCGAGGAAGAGCTCCACCTCCAGCCCGGACCACTCTTCCGGGACCTCGATCTCCCGCTGGTACCAGGCGGCGCCGATGTACTCGTGCCGTCGCGTGAGCACCCCGTCGCGCTCCGGGCCGGGCTCGCCCTTTCGCGCCTCGTCGGTGGTGCCTGGGAGCCAGATCGAATCCCCGAGACCGCGCAGGGCCCAGGCGTCTTCGACGCCCCGATCCGCGGGATCGAGCGCGAAGTCCCAGGCACCCGCCAGCGACTGCACGTTCTGTCGTGCGCTCACCGCGCCGGCGAAGAGCGACAAGCACCCGAGCATCGCGGCGATCCGGATCATCGGCGGCATGGGATTCGTCCTCGTACGAGAGCACTCCGGGTCGTGACGCCACCGAAGCTACCGCGCTGCGGCCGCTCCAGCCAGGGGTTGCCCGCGCAGACGAGCTTCGCGGCTGGTGCGGCTTCGGCCGGCGCGATAGCCTCCACCCGAACCCGATGACCCCCGGAACCGCCTGCTCGCGAGGAGACCCCTGATGAACGATTCGACCCCTCCGCAGTCCTCCGGTTCGACCTCGCGTCGCGAGTTCCTAGGCCTGGCGGGGCGATCGGCGGCGGCCTCGGCCCTGGTGGGCACGGCCCTGCCCTTCGTCCACGCCGGCGGGGACTCGACCATCAAGCTGGCCCTGGTCGGCTGCGGAGGCCGCGGCACCGGCGCGGTGGCCGACGCCTTCGCGGCCACCGGCGGGCCGGTCCGGCTGCACGCCATGGCCGACCTCTTCGAGCATCGACTCGAGGGCAGCCTGAAGGCGCTGACCGATGGCTACGCCGACCGGGTGGACGTCCCGCCCGAGCGCCAGTTCCTGGGCTTCGACGCCTACCGCAAGGCCATCGACTCCCTGGACGCGGGCGACGTGGTGCTGCTGACCACCCACGCCGCCTTCCGGCCGATGCAGTTCGAGTACGCGGTGAGCAGGGGCGTGAACGTCTTCATGGAGAAGTCCTTCGCCGTGGATTCGCCCGCGGTGCGGCGACACCTGAAGGCCGCCGAGGAGTCCGAGAAGAAGGGCCTCAAGGTGGCCGTGGGCCTCATGTGGCGCCACTCGGACGCGCGCCAGGAGGTGATCCGCCGCATCCACGACGGGGCCATCGGGGAGCTGACCTCCCTGCGCATCTACCGGGTGCACGGGCCTGTCCACTGCCCACCGCGGCCCGAGGGCTCGAACGAGCTGGTCTTCCAGCTCCAGCACCCCAACAGCTTCACCTGGGTCTCCTCCGGCTTCTACGTGGACTGGCACTGCCACAACGTGGACGTCGCCTGCTGGGCCAAGGGGGCCTGGCCGGTCTCCGCCCAGGGCATGGGCGGGCGCTGCTGGCCGGAGGCCGGCAGCCAGCTCGACAACTACGCGGTGGAGTACACCTTCCCCGACGGGGCCAAGCTCCACGCCTTCTCGCGGCACATGCCCAACTGCTGGAACACCTACGCCGACTACGCCCACGGCACGGGCGGCTCGGCGGTGCTCATGGAGAGCCTGGCGCAGCCCCGGCCCAGGCTCTACCGCAGCCAGGACATGGTGAAGGGGGAGCAGGTCTGGGAGTACGGCCGGGACGACTGCAACCCCTACCACGCCGAGTGGCAGCTCCTGCTGGACGCCATCCGGGAGGATCGGCCGCACAACGAGGCCCGGCGGGCCGGCGAGGCGGACCTGGTCGCGCTGATGGGGCGCATGGCGACCCACTCGGGCGCCATGGTCACCTGGGACGAGGCCATGGCGTCGCAGTTCCAGTTCGTCGAGGACATCGACGGCATGACCCTGGAGACCCCGGCGCCGATCCACGAGGGGCCGGACGGCCTCTACCCCGCCCCGCGACCCGGGTTGACGAGGGAGCACTGAGGAGAGCGCCATGGACGAATCCCGATCCGACGCCCCGCCCTCCCTCCACCGGCGCGACCTGCTCGCGGCCGTCGCCGGCTCGGTCGCGGCCGCGGCCCTCGCGCCCGCCGCGGCGCTGGCGCAGGAGGAGAAGCCCCACTGGAAGATGCGGCTCTCCACCTCGACGATCCAGTTCTCCTCCCTCCCGGTGGAGGACGCCTGCAAGCGCATCGCCGAGCTGGGCTTCGAGGGTGTGGACATCTGGAGCGCCCACGACGGCTGTCCTCACCTGGACGACTGCCTGAAGCGCCTGGGTCCGAAGGGGCTCTCGGAGCTCCTGGAGGAGACCGGCCTGGAGCTCTCCGCCTTCTCCACCTACCGCGGGGGCTTCGCGCGCTACGCCGAGCTCCTCGGCGGCGTCGGCGGGGGCGTGGCGGTGCAGGGCAGCGCCGGGCCCTGCGAGCCCGAGGAGCTGACCGCGCGGATGAAGGGGTTCCTGGAGGAGGCCAAGCCCCTGGTCGAGCTGGCCGAGGAGCACGACTCCTACCTGGCGATCGAGAACCACGGCCACGCGCTGCTCGATTCGCTGGACTCCTTCAAGGCGTTCGTGGACCTGAACGACTCGCCGCGGCTGGGCATCGCGCTGGCGCCCTACCACCTGCAGGTGATCGAGGCCTCGATCCCGGAGGCGATCGAGATCTGCGGGGAGCAGCTCCTCTTCTTCTACGCCTGGCTGCACGCCTCCGACCTGAAGCAGCTCCCGGGCATCGGACCGACCGACTTCGCCCCCTGGCTCGAGGCGCTGGCCGAGATCGACTACGCCGGCCACGTCAACCCGTTCATGCACTGGCACCCCGAGCCCGACGAGATGTCCGCGGCCCTGGCCCGCTCGATGAAGTACCTGCGCGAGCGCCGCACGCGGAAGAAGGACTGAGCGCGGGCTCTACTCCGCGGAGGGCCACAGCCGCAGCATGGCGGCGCCGTGGCGGCCGACGGGGGTCTCGAAGGAGCCCTCGTACCGGCCGACATCCTCCTGCCGCCACAGGTCGCGCACGCGCTGCGGGCCTTGGAGACCGATCTCCTCCCAGGAGAGCGCCATGTTGCGCTCGAGCTCGCCCAGGTTGAAGAGGCCCACGGCCTTGGAGCCGTCCTCCATGTCCTTGGCCAGGACCAGCACCTCGTCGGTCTGCCGGACGATCACCGCCTGCTGCCCGAGGGGATCCTGATCCACCTCGATCACCTCGTGGTTGCACAGCACGTTGAGGGTGAAGGCGTCGAGCTTCGCCATGTCCCCGCTGAAGATCAGCGGCGCGGCCATGAGGCACCACATGGACATGTAGGCGTACTGCTCGGTGGGGGTGAGGGTGGTCTCGAGGCCCTCGCCCATCTCGTGGGCGCTGCCCACCCAGCCGATCAGGATGTAGTCGGGGTCGTTCCACTCGCCCGGCCGGGCGTGCTCCCAGTGCCGCGCGTTGCTGAGGCCGATGCGGAAGAAGCCCGGCAGGAGGTCGCCGCGCTCGAGCCCCAGGTCGCCGGTGGTCCGCCAGCAGTGGCCGCCGACGTCCCCGCCCCACTCCCAGACCTCGCCCATTCCGTACTGGCACAGGTTGAGGACGATGTCGCGGTCCTGCTGCCGCAGGAGGGCGCTCATCAGCCGGTAGGGCCGCTGCAGGCGATCGCGCCCCTCGCCCTCGGCCACCCCTCCAAAGGAACACCAGTCGTACTTGAGGAAGTCGAAGCCCCACTGCGCGAACTGGCGGGCGTCGATTTCCTCGTGCTGGTGCGCGCCGACGTAGCCGGCGCAGGTCCACGGACCGGGAGAGGTGTACAGCCCGGCCTTGAGGCCCCGGGCGTGGATGTGGTCCACCATGCCCCGGATGTCGGGGAACCTGGAGTTGCACAGCAGCGCGCCGTCACGGTCCCGGTAGGGCTCATCGCCCCGCTCCTTCATCCAGCAGTCGTCGATGTTGACGTACTGGTAACCGAAGTCGGCCATGCCCGAGTCGATCATGACGTCGGCCGCGGCGCGCATGTCGGCCTCGGTGATCCGGTTGTAGTGGATGTACCAGCTGTTCCACCCCATCGGCGGGGTGAGCGCCAGCGTCTCGCCCACCGCGATGCGCAGCTCGCGCCGGTCGCCACCGTGGCGGCTCTCGGCCGAGAGCTCGACGCGGTGGGTGCGATGGGCGCGGTCCTCGATCGCGCCCGTGAGGATGCCGGTCGCCGGGTCCAGGACGAGCCCCGCCGGCAGCCCGCGCGCCGCGAAGCTCATGGGCCGCTCGCCGGTGGCGGGGATGCGGTACAGGAAGGGAGATCCCGGGCGGACGCCGAGGATGCGCGGCCCGTTGATGCGCGGCCTGGCCGGCGGCGGGGGGGTCAGGAGCACCGGCTCCTCGCGCGGCGCGGGAACGATCGTCGGATCGGCTCCACCGGCTGTGAAGCGGGCCTCGGCCCAGTCGGCGTGGTCGTGGTCCCTGCCGTCCCTGGCGTCGGTCATGACCAGCACCAGCATGCGCAGCCCGTCGAGGTCCAGGTCGATGCTCTTCGGGGCATCGCCGCCCCGCAAGACGCCGCTGTCGTGAAGCAGCGAGCCGTCCCCGAAGGCCCGGAAGACCACGCTGCCCCGTCCCTCGGTCTCGTCGTCCACGCCCACCAGGGCGTGGAAGCCCTGGACGCGCCCGTCCAGCTCCAGGCGGATCACGCCCGGGGCGTGGGACCCCAGGCCGCGCTCGAACGTGCGTCCGCCCAGGATCATGGGCTTGCCCTCGACCGAGCGATCGGCCTGCGGCTCGCCCCAGCCCTGGATGACGCTGGTCGCGTCCAGCTCGGAGAGCCAGACCGTGCGGCCTCCTTCCTGGCCGAGGGTCGAAGCGGCGAGTGAGCCGAGGACCAGCAGGGTCGCCGTCAGCCGGCGAAGAGCGCTCGATCGAAGCATCCGGATCTCCTTCTGCGACTACCAGAAGACGGCGTAGAACACGGCCACGCCGGCGATGACCAGGGCCCCCGCCCATCGGACCGCCGGCTCGGTGGAGACGTCCATGTCCTCTCGGACGGGCAGCTTCCGGGGCCGCTCCAGGGGCCACCTGAGCGTGATGATCACCATGATCAGGACGACCAGCAGGAAGGTGATCGCGACCTGGATCAGGAAGTGCAGATCACCGGCGTAGCGCTGGAAGGCCCAGTAGAAGAGCGGGCCCGACACCATGGCGGCCACGCCCGCGGCTCCCGGAGCCCGCTCGACCAGCATGCCGAACAGGAAGGCCGCCACCACGCCGGGCCAGATGTAGCCCTGGTACTGCTGGATGTACTTGAAGACGCCCCCGAACTCCGGATCGTCCAGAGCCGGCGCCAGGGCGCAGCCCACCAGCACGAAGGCGATGGTCAAGGCGCGACCCAGGAGCACCAGTCGCTGCTGCGAGGCTCCGCGGTCGATCAGGCGGTGGTACACGTCCATGGTGAAGACGGTCGAGGCCGAGTTCAGCATGGAGGCCAGGGAGCTGACCACCGCCCCCGCGATGGCGGCGAACATGAAGCCCCTCAGTCCGGTGGGGACGAGGCTCTTGATCAGCATCGGAAAGGCCTCGTCGGCCAGGTCCATCTGCCCGCCGTAGAGCTGGTGGGCCATGATCCCGGGCATGACGATGGCGAAGGGCACCAGGAGCCACAGCGCTCCGGCGAAGATCATTCCGAGCTGCCCGTCCCGCAGCGTCCGGGCGGCCAGGTTGCGCTGGACGATGAACTGGTTCAGACCGCAGTAGTACACCATCACGATCCACATGCCCGAGAGCACGCCGGTCCACGGCAGCTCGGGGTGATCGGCGGGCAGCACCATGTGCAAGCGGTCCGCGTTGAGCTCCGAGAACCGCTCCCATCCGCCGCAGGCCTCGAGCCCCAGCCAGAAGGTGACCAGACCGCCCAGGAGCAGGCCCAGCCCCTGGAGCAGGTCGGCCCAGGCCACCGCCTTGAGTCCGCCCCAGGAGGTGTAGACCGCCGCGATGGCGCCGATGATCCACACCCCCTGCTGCAGCGGGACGCCGAAGATGGTCCGCAGGGCCAGGCCGCCCGAGTACAGGACCGCCGTGAGCAGGACGGCGACGTAGATGACGACGGTGATCAGGGCCATGATGGCCCGGGCCGCCGGGTTGTAGCGGTACTCCAGGTACTCGGGCATGGTGTAGATGCCCGCCCGCAGGAAGCGCGGGAGCAGGGTGAAGGCGATGAGGACGATGCCCACCGTGCCTGCGAGCTGCCAGTTGCTGACCGCCAGCCCCACGGAGCCGGCGCCCTGGCCGGCCATGCCCACGAGCTGCTCGGTGGAGATGTTGGCGGCCACGATCGAGATGCCGATCAGCCACCAGGTGAGCCCGCGGCCGGCCAGGAAGTAGCCCTCGCTGTCCACCTTCCGGCGGCTCTTGTAGAGGCTGAGGCCCACCACCAGCGCGAAGAAGCCGAGGAAGAAGGCCACGTCGATCGGGCTCAGCTCCACGGACGCCCCCCTTCGCTTGCGCTTGTGGGTATCATGGCTGCCTCATGGTGGGCCGCAGTTGTACAGGATCGCGGGAAGGGGATCGAGTCCGATGACGGCACGCGTTGACTCCGCTCGGGCGGAGGGGGAAGCGTTCGCCCCGATCGCCGCACCTGGCTGGCCCTGGCGCTGATCCTGACCTCGACCGCCTGCGGGCCCTCCGAGCCGCCGCCGCCCAACCTGGTGCTGATCACCATCGATACCCTGCGGGCCGACAACCTCGGCTGCTACGGCTACCCGGCGGCCCGGACGCCCAACATCGACCGCTTCGCGACCACGGGGGTGCGCTTCGATCAGGCCACCACGGTCAGCAACAACACCCTGCCGTCCCACGCGGCCATGCTGCTCGGCAAGCACCCGCACGACTTCGGCATCCCCCGCAAGGGCTACCGACTGCCCGGCGATCCGCCCACGCTGACCACGATCCTGAGGTCGCGGGGCTACCGCACCGCCGCCTTCATCAGCGCCACCGCCCTGGAGTCCGCGGTGGGACTGGATCGGGGCTTCGAGCTCTTCGACGAGGAGTTCGACGTCCAGGAGATCGACCAGCACCAGCGCCGGGCGCCGGCCACCACGCGCGCCGTCATCGAGTGGCTCGAGGCGCGCCGAGGGGCGCCCTACTTCCTGTGGGTGCACTACTTCGATCCGCACTATCCCTACACGCCCCCCGGGCCCTACGACGAGCTGTTCTACCCGGAGTACGAGGGGCCGGCCGACGGCTCGATCCCCTACGTGTGCGGGGTGGCGGGGGTGAAGGGCTTCCCCAAGCTGGAGACGACCCCCGCGGACCTGCGCCAGCTGGTGGCCCTCTACGACGGCGAGATCGCCTTCCTGGACGCCTCCCTGGGAGAGCCGTTCGAGGTCCTGGACGCGCCCGAGCACCGCGAGCGGACCCTGGTGATCCTCACCGCCGACCACGGCGAGAGCCTCACCGAGCACGAGTACTACTTCGACCACGGTGAGCTCACCTACCAGCCCAGCATGAACGTCCCGCTGATCGTCCGTCCGCCGGGCCCCCGGCCGGAAGGCGCTCCGATCGGCGTGCCCGAGCCGGTGCAGACCATCGACGTCTTCACCACCGCCCTCGCCTGGCTCGGCGGCCCCTCCTTCGGCGAGAGCTGCCGGCCCTGGACCATCGAGGAGCGCTACGCCGGCCGCTGGCCGAACCTCGGCAAGGGGCAGTTCGTGCTGGACTAGCCCTGGAAGCTGATCCTCACGCCCCACCTGGAGAAGGTCGAGCTCTACCGGCTGGACCGGGATCCCGGCGAGCTGATGAACGTCGCCGACCGGCATCCCGAGGAGGTCGGCCGCCTGGTCGATCTGCTGCAGGAGTGGCGCCGACAGGCGCAGGCGTCGGCCTCCGAGCAGGACCTCGAGAACATGGACCGGCTGCGGAGCCTGGGCTATCTGGGGGAGGACGGCTAACGGGGCTTCGCCCCAGCCCGACCAGGCGTGCCGGGGAATCCTCGTCGGCGCGCCTGCTCCGCAGGCGGCGCC
>CAZTTG010000101.1:0-21443 GCA_964615935.1 uncultured Planctomycetaceae bacterium
CCCCCCCCCCCCCCCCCCCCCCCCCCCCCCCCCCCCCCCCCCCCCCCCCCCGACAATACCGCAGGAGCGATTCGCGCGGGCCACCCGACTCCCTCGACGGGCTCATCGGCGGTGGGATCCCCCCGCACGGGATGCAGCCCCGCCTGTCCTCCTCCCGGGGCCCGCCCGAGCGCGCGGGCGGAGCCCCTCCGCCGGCGCGGATCCCTGCCGGCCCGGCCCCCGCTTGCAACCGGACCGGAGGCCGTGCGATCCTCGCCTCCGACATGCTGGCCGAGCTGGTGATCCGGGACCTCGCGCTGATCGAGGAGAGCGCGCTCACCTTCGGGCCCGGGCTCAACGCGATCACCGGGGAGACCGGCGCGGGCAAGAGCCTGCTGGTCGGCGCCCTCGAGCTGCTGCTCGGCCGACGGCCCCGCTCGGGGCTCCTGCGCGCGGGCGCCCGGCGGGCGGTGGTCGAGGGGCGCTTCCTCCTGGCCCCCTCGGGCTCGGGCCGCGACGGCTTCGGATCGGTCTCGGCCTGGCTGGGTCGGAACCTGCCGCAGGTGCTGGAGGAGTGGGGCGAGCTGGCCGCCGGAGAGGAGCGCGAGCTGGTGCTCTCCCGGATCCTGCAGCGCACCTCGGACGGGGCGACACGCTCGCGGGCCAGCGTCAACCACCATCCGGTCAGCGGACGGCTCCTGCGCTCCCTGGCCGAGCGGCTCTTCGAGATCTGCGGGCAGAACGAGCACCAGCTCCTGCTCGATCCGGCCGAGCAGCTCCGGCTGCTCGACGGTTTCGGGGGCCTGGGGAGCCGCGTCGCCGCCTACCGCCGCATCCGCTCTCGCTGGCAGGCGCTGTGCGAGCGCGCCCTCGAGCTCGAGGGCCGCAAGAGCGAACGGAGCCGGCGGCTGGAGCTCTGCCGACACCAGGCGGCCGAGCTCTCCGAGATCGACCCCGAGCCCGGGGAGCAGGCGCGGCTGGTCGAGGAGCGCGACCTGCTGCGCAACGCGGTGGAGCTGCGGGTGGAGCTGGGGGGGCTCCTCGAGGAGCTCGGCGAGCGGGAGGGGGCGCTGGTCGATCGACTGCGGGCGCTCGAGCAGCGGCTCGCCCGCTGGCGCGAGAGGATCGGCGCGCTCGAGGCGCCGCTCTCCGACCTCTCGGCCGCGGCAGTGCACGCCGAGGAGGCCTCCGGCTCCCTGCGCACCTTCGTCGACGGCCTGGACCTCGATCCGGCCCGGCTGGAGGAGGTCGAGGGGCGGCTCGCGGCCATCGAGGACCTGGAGCGCAAGCACGGGGTGGAGGCGGACGAGCTGGCCCGGCTCGCCCGGGACCTCGAGGAGGAGATCGAGCGGCTGGAGGGGGAAGAGGGCGGGCTGGCCGGGCTCGAGGAGGAGATCGGGCCCGCGCGCGACGAGCTCGGCCGGGCGACCGAGGAGCTCGGCGGAGAGCGGCGCCGCCTGATACCCAGGCTGCGGAGGGCGGTCCTGGCGCGGCTGAGCCAGCTCGGTCTGGAGCGCGCCGACCTCGATCCGCGCCTGACGCCGCGCGGGATCGACGAGGAGGCCGCGAGCTGGCGCGAGGCCCTGTCGGCCGACCGCCGGCGCTTCGGCGAGCGGGGCGCCGACCGCCTCGAGCTGCTGCTCGCCGCCAACCCCGGCGAGCCGGCGCGCCCGCTGCGCGAGGTGGCCTCCTGCGGCGAGGCGGCCCGCATCCTGCTGGCCCTGCGCAGCGTGCTGGCCGCCGCCGACCGCGGGCGCACTCTGGTCTTCGACGAGGTCGACGCGGGCGTGGGGGGCCGGCTCGGTCCGGCGGTCGGCGGCCAGCTCGCCGAGCTGGCCCGGCACCACCAGGTCGTGTGCATCACCCACCTCCCGGCCATCGCCGCCGCCGCCGATCGCCACCTGACGGTCGCCAAGACCGTGCGCGGAAAGCGCACGACCGTGAGCGTGCGCGAGCTCGAGGGCGACCAGCGGGTGGCCGAGGTGGCCGACATGATCGCCGGGGGCGGGGACCAGGCGACCGCCCGGGCCGAGGCGCTGAGGCTGCTGGGGGAGTAGAATGGAGCGCGGGCAGACACCCGCTCAGCCGAGACGCGGGAGCTCCATTGATGGGCGGGAAAGCCAAGAGCCTGTGCAAGCTCGAGAAGGACGGGTCGAAGAAGGCCCTGGCCCTCGCGGAGAAGCTCTCTCGGGAGCCCGCCTTCGAGTGCGAGAAGTGCCACCGGTCTGCCGCCAGCAAGAAGAACCTGTGCGAGCCCGCGGCCCTGGGTGGTAGGAAGAAGCCCGGGAAGGGCAAGACGGGGGGCAAGGGCGGCAAGGCCGGGCGCAAGGGGAAGTCCTGAGGCCGGCGCCGCCGTCCCGAGTGCCGGCCCGACGGGCGGCGACCGCGGGTCCCCGGCCCGATTCCGACGGCCCGGGTATGATGAGGGCTCCCACTCATCACTTCGAGCTTCGGCTCGCGACGAGGGAGACACCATGAGACCCCACTGGATCGGACCCCTGACCCTTCTGGCCGCGCTCGCCGCACCGGCTTGGGCCGCCGATCTGATCTACTTCGACGAGAACGGCGGAGGCGGCAACCCGCGCGGCCTCTTCGACCTCGACTCGACCACCGGCCTCTCGAGCCTGCGCACGACCGTGGGAGGGAGCGAGCGCTTCTTCTCCATGGACGTCCATCCGACCACCGGAACGGCGTATGCCATCAGCGCCAACGACAGCCGGCTGTGGACCATCGACGTCGACACCGGCGTCACGAGCTTCGTCGCCGCCACCGGGCTCGACACCGTGGACGACATCGCCTTCGATCCGACCACCAGCATCCTCTACGGGCTGGGGCGGAACAGCAACCTGCTCTACACCATCGACGCCGCCAGCGGCTCCTCCACCATCATCGGCACGACGCTCTCCGGGGTGCGCACGGGGCTCACCTTCGGACCCGGAGGTCAGCTCTACGCCTTCAGCCTGAACGGCGCCCTCTACGCCGTCGACAAGGCCAACGCGAGCTGCACCCTGATCGGCGACAGCGGCCCCGCCATCGGCCTGCTGGAGGACGCCACCTTCGCCTCGACCGGCATGATCTACGCCACGAGCTGGTACGGCGAGGTCTACGAGATCGATCCGGGCTTCGGCAGCCGCCTCCTGGTCACCTCCACCGGCATGGGCAGCGGCTGCCTGGCCATCATCGAGGAGGCCGGGGGAACTCCCCCACCCACCATCTACTGCACCGCCAAGCTGAACTCCCTGGGCTGCACTCCCGCCATCGGCTACGGCGGTCCCACCATCCAGCCCCTATCGGGGGCCAACGACTACGACGTAGACGTCGTCCAGCTGGTCAACAACAAGAACGGGATCGTCTTCTACGGCTACGCGCCCCACAACTTCCCCTTCCAGGGCGGATGGCTGTGCGTCACGCCGCCCATCCTGCGCACGCCGGTGCAGCAGACCGGGGGCAATCCGCCGCCCAACGACTGCTCCGGCCAGCTCGTCCTGAGGGTCAACGACCTGGCCGGCGTCAACCATGCCCCGGCGTCCGTGGTGTACTTCCAGGGCTGGTCGCGCGATCCGGCCGATCCGACCGGATTCGGCACCAGCCTCTCGGAGGCCACCCGCCTCACCTCCCTGTGACCCTCCCCCTCGGGGGTGGTTTGCTAGACGGGCGGCGCCCCTCTCGAGTGGGGCGCCGCGCCCCTTTCCCGGCCCGCGACGGCCGCCGATTCACGCCGGTTGGCCCCTGTCCCCGGCACACCGCAGCGGGTACCCTCTCGGGCCGCTCTACGGGCGGAGCCCTCCGATGAACCCCCGCGAATCCACCCCGAGCCCCTCCCTGGTCCGCCTCAACAAGTACCTGGCCGACCAGGGCATCGCCTCGCGCCGCAAGTGCGACGAGCTGATCGCCGCCGGCAAGGTCTCGATCGACGACCTCCCGGTCACCCAGCTCGGGACCAAGGTCGATCCCCACACCCAGCGCGTCGAGGTGGACGGCGTGGTCCTCAAGCCGGAGCGCGCCGAGCGGCGCTACTACCTCCTGAACAAGCCGGCCGGGGTGGTGTGCACCAACGAAGAGCGCGAGACGCGCGCCCGGGCCATCGACCTCATCGACGACCGGCGCAAGGGCCGCATCTACACCGTGGGGCGGCTGGACGAGGACAGCGAGGGGCTGATCCTCCTGACCAACGACGGCGAGTTCGCCCAGCGGATCGCCCACCCGCGCCACGGCGTGACCAAGACCTACCGCATCTCGGTGCGCGGGCGGATCGCCATCGAGGCGGTGCAGAGGATCCGCGGCGGGGTGCACCTGGCCGAGGGCCGCACGCAGGAGATCCGGGTGCGCATCGACCGGCGCACGGCGACCCACTCCAACCTGACGGTGACCATGCGGGAGGGTCTCAATCGCGAGGTCCGCCGCATCTTCGCGCGGGTGGGCTACGAGGTGGTGTCCCTGCGCCGCGTCCGGATCGGCTCGCTGACCGATCCCAAGCTCCGGCGGGGCCAGTGGCGCGTGCTCCGGCAGGCGGAGATCCGGGCCCTGCTCGAGGAGGCGGGGGCGGAGGAGGGCCGGGGGGCTCGTCCCCCGCGCCGGAACAGGGCCGCTCGCGGCGGCCGCCCCGCCACTCCCGCCCGGCGATCGGGCGGGCGGGATCGACAGTCGGGCGGACGCCCGCGAAGGAGCCGGAGAGGCCGATGACGAGGAGGAACCGACCGAAATCGCCGAGCGCGCGCTCCGCCGGCTCCGAGGCGGTGGCGCACAAGGCCGGCGCCCGGATCGAGGAGCACGTTCTGCGGAACGGCATGCGCGTCCTGGTGGCCGAGCGGCCCGCCGATCCGGTGGTGACCGTGATGACCTGGTACAAGGTCGGCGGCCGCAACGAGCGGGAGGAGGAGGCCGGCGTCTCGCACTTCCTCGAGCACATGATGTTCAAGGGCTCGAAGGGCTTCGGCAAGGGCGAGGTGGACCGCATCACCACCGCCCTCGGCGGCCAGAGCAACGCCTTCACCGGCCCCGACCACACCGCCTACTGGTTCGAGCTGGCGTCCGACCGCTGGGAGGTGGCCCTGGAGCTGGAGGCCGACCGCATGCAGGCGCTCACCCTCGACGCCGCCGAGCTGGAGGCCGAGCGGGCGGTGGTCCTGGAGGAGCTCTCGATGGGGGCCGACGATCCCTGGCGCTCGCTCGCCGAGATGGTGCAGGCGGCGGTCTTCTTCCGGCACCCCTACCGGCGACCGGTGGTGGGCTTTCCCGACACCCTGCGCGCGCTGACCGTGGAGGCCATGCGGGACTACTACCGCCGCTTCTACCACCCCGGCAACGCCACCCTGGTCCTGTGCGGCGACCTGAACGGCGGGCGCGCGCTCAAGGCGGCGCGCAAGCACTTCGGCCGCATCCCGGCCGGCCCCCCCTACGAGGAGGTCGACTGCTACCGCGGGCCCCTGCCCGAGCCCCGCGGCCAGCAGCGCGTGGACATGCGCTGGGACGACCCCGCGCGGCGGCTGATGATGGCCTGGCCGACGGTGACAGTCGACAGCCCCGAGGACTACGCCCTGGATCTCACCAGCACCATCCTCTCCGGAGGGCGCCTGTCGCGCCTGCACCGACGCCTGGTGATCGAGGAGGGGCTGGCTACCAACGTCTCGACCAACAACGACACCCGCATCGACGGCGGCGTCTTCTGGCTCTTCGCCGAGTGCGCCCAGGACGCCCGGATGGCCGATCTGGAGGCTGCCGTGGACGAGGAGCTGGCGCGGATCGCCGAGGAGTGCGCGCCCGCCCCCGAGCTCTCGCGCGTCAAGTCGATGCTGAAGGCCTCCCAGGCCTACGCCACCGAGACCGCCTCCGACCTGGCGGAGCAGCTGGGCGAGTTCGCGGTGGACGCGCACTGGCGGGTGGCCATCGATGGGCCGAGACGCCTGCAGCGGGTCACCGCGCGCCAGGTCCGCGACGCCGCGCGCCGGCTCCTCGCGCCCGAGCGGCGGGTGGTGGGGCTGTGCCTGCCCGAGGAGAAGGAGCCCCCGGCCCCGCGCCAGCGGAAGTCGACCGGCAAGCGCGCGCGCAAGGTCCGCGGGAGGAAGAAGCCGTGAGCGGCCCCCGAGCCCGGCGCATCCCCACCCTGCGCGTCCCGCGCGAGCGCTTCGAGCTGCGCTGCGGCGCGAAGCTGCTCGTCTCGCCGCGCCCCGGCGCCCCCGTGACCGCGGTGCAGGTGCACCTGCGCGGGGGACCCTCGCTGGACGCGCCCGGCCGGGAGGGCACCTCCTTCCTGACCGGGGCCCTGGCCGACCAGGGCACCGAGAACCTCAGCGAGGAGGAGATCCTGGGGGCGCTGGAGTCCGCCGGCGGCCACCTCGGAGGAGACGCCACGGGCCTGACGGGCAACGTGGCCGGCGACCGCTGGAAGCTCCTGTGCGAGCTCCTGGCCGAGGTGCTCACCCGCCCGGTCTATCCGGCCGACAAGGTGCGGCGCCAGAAGGCGCGCATCCTCGATCGCCTGCTGGTCGAGCGCGACGATCCCCGAGTCCAGGCCGAGCGCCGTTTCCGGCGCCTGGTCTACGGGGACCACTGGCTGGGCCGGCCGGCCTACGGAAACCTCGAGAGCATCCCCCTCGTCCAGCCGCGCAACCTGCGCAGCTTCCACCGCAAGAACTGGGTCGGCGCCCGGGCGGTCATCGGCCTGTGCGGCGACGTGGATCCGAAGGCCGTGCGGCGGCACCTCGACCGCCTGCTGGCCCACTGGGAGCCCGGAGCGGACCTCCCCGTGCAGCCGGCCGAGTTCCCGCGCCGCGACACCCGGGTGGACGCCTTCCAGGCCCCGCGCCAGCAGGTGCACCTCTACCTGGGGCACCTGGGCATCCGGCGCAAGGACCCGGACTACCCCGCGCTGATGGTGATGGACCACGTGCTGGGCACCGGCCCGGGCTTCACCAACCGGATCAGCAAGCGGCTGCGCGACGAGCTGGGCCTGGCCTACGCGGTGCACGCCAACATCCACGGCTCGGCCGGGATCCTTCCGGGCCTCTTCACGGCCTACATCGGGACCTCCCCCGAGCACGTGCCCACGGCCATGGCCGGCTTCCTGGCCGAGATCAGCCGCATCCAGGAGGAGCCGGTGCGGGCCCGGGAGCTGGACATCGCCAAGGACTACCTGGTGGGCTCCTTCGCCCTGGCCTTCCAGCGCGCCTCCCGACGGGCCGGCTACCTGATCGCGGCCGAGCGCCACGAGCTGCCCGAGGACAACCTCCAGCGCCTGCCGCGCCAGCTCGCGGCCATCACCGCCGAGGACGTCCAGGCCGCGGCCCGCCGCCACCTGCACCCGCGGAGCTGCTGCGTGTCCGCCTCGGGCCCGATCAAGAAGGGCGAGCTGTCGCGGGTCGTGGCCGAGCTGCGGCGCGGGGGGCTGCCCCGGCCCTGAGGGGCCACAGGCGCCGCCTCAGGGCATCACCAGGAATCCGAGACCATCGGTCAGGCCCACGTCATGCGGCGGGGCGAGGCCCGGGTCGCGGCTCCAGTACTGTGCGTACAGCTGATCGCCCGCGGAGATGGACTGGCCCGCCATGTACGCCTGGGAGAGGTGGAAGGCATACGCCCCCGAGCAGTCCGAGGGCGGCGGGTTTCCGCCCGAGTCCTGCGCCGGCGTCCTGACGAGGGGGGGGGCGACGCACAGGATGCCGCCCAGGAATGGGAGGTTGTGTGGCGCGCGGCCCCAGGTCATGAGCCCGGGCTTGTTGCTGAGAACGTCGACCGCGGTGACGAAGTAGTCGTCGGCGCCGGTCGTGCTCGGGAGCCCCGAGTGCCCGATGGACGGCAGGCAGCCCAGGGAGTTGGCCTTGGCCGTGCAATAGCGAACGGGCCGCAGGGGCACTCCAGAGAACAAGCGCGCGCTCCCCGACTCGCTCCCGTTGTTGTCGTCCCCCAAGGCGCCCGCGACCAGATCGGGCTGGCCGTCCCCGTTGAAGTCCGCCTCGCCACCCACGGAATGGCCGAACAAGTCGCCCGCCGAGTCCCCCTCGAGGGAGAAGAGGTGGGCTCCGTCGATTCCCGAGAAGACGCGTGCGCAGCCCGAATCCGCCCCGATCCCGTCCGCCTGCGGAGCGCCGACGATCAGGTCGGCAAAGCCGTCTCCGTCGAGGTCACCCGATCCGCTGACCGAGTAGCCGAAGCGATCGGCCGCGGCCAGCTCGTGGAAGGTGTGGAGGACCGATCCGTCGAGCCCGGAGAAGACGCGGGCGTAGCTCTGCCAGGTGAAGAAGTCGGTTCCCGGGGCTCCGACGATCACGTCGGCGTGGCCGTCTCCGTTGACGTCGCCGGCCCCGCTGACGGAGTGGCCGAACCACTCCACCCAGCCGGTCCAGCTCCACAGGACCGTCCCGTCTCGTCCCGAGAAGACGTACGCTCTCTCCGTTCCGCTGTACACGGTGCGCGGCGCGCCCACGATCACGTCGTCCCAGCCGTCGCCGTTCACGTCACCGGCCCCGCTGACCGAGTGGCCCAGCTCCGTGTGGGCCTTGCCGTAGAAGTCGAAGAGGAGCGATCCGCCCGATCCCGAGTAGACGTGGGCACTGCCGGCGCGCCTGCCGACCTCGTCGTTCATGGGCGCGCCGACGATCAGGTCGTCCCGCCCGTCCCGGTTCACGTCTCCCGCCGAGCTCACGGAGTATCCGAAGCGGTCACCCTCCTCTCCGTAGCGGGTGTAGAGCGCGGATTGGGCCCCGGTCAGCGGCGCAAGGACGGCCGCCGTGGCGAGGGCGATGGGCGCTGAAGACCACGATGTACTCGGCATGACGACCTCCCCGGTCTGCCGCCCGATGGCTCCCTGGGGACGGCCGGCCTCCACCGGGAGGCGCCCATCCCGTCGGCGCTCGACGATCCAGGATAGTCCCGGGCTCCCGATCCGGGTTTTTTACCCCCGTATCACCACCGCCCTCGCCGCGGGAAGCTGCCCCTGGGACACTCCCTTGGCCCGCGAGCTGCCGGAAGAGCGCCCGAGCCCTCGCCGCGGAAGGGGAAGGGCCAGACTCCCAAGGATGTCCTGATGCGGGCGCGGCGCGGCCCGGGCCGGGGGGGTATCATCCCCACCCGGCCTCCGGCCCTCACCGATCACCCGGAACCCCATCCCCCCCCCTCGACATGGCGAGCGAAGAGACGATCAACAGTCGCCCGTTCCCCTTCTGGAAGAAGGCCCTCGTCACCCTGGGCGTGCTCTGCCTGATCGGTGGGCTGGGCCTCATGGCCTGGGGGATGGTCGGGGGGGACTCCGAGGCCGTGCCGGTGGCGGGCGGCCCCGAGGGCGGGCTCGTCGGAGGCGGCGCCGAGGCGTCCGAGCCCGAGCCGGACTTCGCCGAGAAGTGGTCGCCCATCCTGCTCTCGGTGGGGGGTGGCTTCCTGGTGGGGCTCGCCATCGGGATGTTCCTGCGCAGCTTCCTGGCCCTGACCCTGGGGACGGTGGTGCTGGTGGCCCTGGTGATCGCCGGCCTGCAGTACCTGGATTTCCTGGACGTGGACTGGGAGGCGGTGCAGTCCAGCCTCGCCCGGCTGTGGGCCGGGGTGTCCGGTGAGGTGAAGAGCCTGCGCGCCTTCCTCGCCGGCCGCCTGCCCGCGGCCGTGTGCGGGGTGTTCGGGCTGCTGGTGGGCCTCAAGCGCTGAGGGGCGTCGGAGGACGACGGCAGCTTCCGGGTGGCGCGCGTGGCGCTCCCCTGAGCCGGAAACGAGAGACGGGCCGCCCCGCACTGCGGCGGAACGGCCCGTCAGGGAGGGAGGAGTTCGGTCCTGCCTAGTGGGCGCAGTGGCCCGAGGCGCACTTCTCTTCCTTCTCGGGAAGATCGCTGACCAGGGCGTCGGTGGTCAGCAGGAGGCTGGCCACGCTGGTCGCGTTCTGCAGGGCGGTGCGGGTCACCTTGACCGGGTCGATGACGCCGGCGCGCATGAGGTTGCAGTAGGCGTCCTTGGCCGCGTCGTAGCCCCAGTTGTCCTTCTTCGCGCGGCGCACGTTCTGGACCACGACGGCCCCGTCCTGGCCGGCGTTTTCGGCGATCAGGCGCAGGGGCGCCTCGAGGGCCCGGCGCACGATCATCGAGCCGACGCGCTCGTCGCCTTTGAGGTCCAGGCCCTCGATCACGTCGATGCAGTCTAGCAGGGCCACGCCGCCGCCGGCGACGATGCCCTCTTCGACCGCCGCGCGGGTGGCGTGCAGGGCGTCCTCGACGCGGGCCTTCTTCTCCTTCATCTCGGCCTCGGTGGCCGCGCCCACGTTGATCTGGGCGACCCCGCCGGACAGCTTGGCCAGCCGCTCCTGCAGCTTCTCCGTGTCGTAGTCGGACTTGGTGTTCTCGATCTCCGCGCGGATCTGCTCGATGCGGCCCTGGATCCCGCGCTTGGCGCCGCCGCCCTCGATGAGGGTGGTGGTGTCCTTCTCGATCACGATCTTGCGGGCGGTGCCCAGGTCCTTGACGGTGGTGCTCTCCAGCGTGCGGCCGGTGGCCTCGAAGACCGCGGTGCCGCCGGTGAGGACGGCGATGTCTTCCATCATGGCCTTGCGGCGGTCGCCGAAGCCGGGGGCCTTCACCGCGCACACCTTGAAGGCGCCGCGCAGGCGGTTGACCACCAGGGTCGCCAGGGCCTCGCCCTCGATGTCCTCGGCGATGATCAGCAGCGGCTTGCCGGACTGGGCCACCTGCTCCAGCAGGGGGATCATGTCCTGGACCGAGGAGAGCTTCTTCTCGTGGATCAGCACCAGGGCGTCCTCGAAGACCACGTTCATGGTCTTGGGATCGGTGATGAAGTGGGGGGAGAGGTAGCCCTTGTCGAACTGCATCCCCTCGACCCATTCGACCTCGGTCTGCAGGCCGCGGCCCTCCTCGACGGTGATCACCCCGTCCTTGCCGACCTGCTCCATGGCCTCGGCGATCATCTTGCCGATCTCCGGGTCGTCGTTGGCGGCGATGCGGCCAATCTGGGAGATCTCGTCGCGACCCTTGACGGGCGTGGAGCGGCCCAGCAGGGAGTCGACGCTGGCCTGGACGGCCTTGTCGATCCCGCGCTTGAGGGCGATGGGGTTGGCGCCGGCGGTGACGTTCTTGAGGCCCTCCTCGAAGATGGCCTCGGCCAGCACGGTCGCGGTGGTGGTGCCGTCACCGGCGTCGTCGGAGGTGCGGGAGGCGACCTCGCGCACGAGCTGGGCGCCCATGTTCTCGTAGGCGTCCTCGAGCTCGATCTCCTTGCTGACGGTGACACCGTCCTTGGTGACGGTGGGGCTGCCGAAGGACTTCTGGATGATCACGTTGCGGCCGCGGGGGCCCAGGGTGATCTTCACGGCGCGCGCCAGTTTGCGCACTCCCAGGCGAATGTGCTCGCGCGCCTCGGCGTCGTAGCTGATCTGCTTGGCGGTCATGGTCGTTCCTGTCTTCCCGAGAGTACGCGTGGGCGGTCAGCCGATGATCGCGAGGATGTCCTCTTCGCGCATGATGAGGTATTCCTCGCCGCCGTACTTGACCTCGGTGCCGGCGTAGGAGCTGAACAGGACCCGGTTGCCCTTCTTGACGGAGAAGGTCGAGCGCTCGCCGCTGTCGAGCTGTTTGCCCTCGCCCAGCGAGATGATCTTGCCCTCCTTGGGCTTCTCCTTGGCGCTGTCGGGGAGCAGGATTCCGCCGGCCGTCTTCTCTTCCGCTTCGACGCGCTGGACGAGGACGCGATCCCCGAGGGGGCGGATGTCGACCTTCGCTTTGGTCTTGGTTGCCATGTCTTCGCTCTTCTTCTGTTCCAAATGGACCTAGGGACGGAGGGGCCGCCGCCATCGGGCGGCCGTGAACGGGGATCGCGACGTCAGGCCTGGGGTCTTCTCCCGCCCATGCCGCTGTCGACGGCCCGACGGACCTCCTGGCGCAGGAGATCGGGTCGGACCGGCTTGCGCAGGAACGCCCAGGCGCCGGCGTCGAGGGCTCGGCGCTCGAGCTCCAGCGTGGGTCGCCCGGTGCACACGATGCAGGGAACCGCGATCTCCTCCCGGAGCGCGTCGAGGACCTCGAGCCCGGTGAAGCCGGGCATGTGCACGTCGAGCACCATGGCGCGAAGCTCTCGTTGCCGCGCGATCCGCAGGGCCTCCGGACCGGTCTCGGCCTCGAGGATCTCGAGATCCAGGGCCGCCAGGAGCTCGGAGACCCCTCGGCGTACCTCGAAGTCGTCGTCGGCGACCAGGACTGTGCGGGTGATCGGAAGCATGAGGGCTGCGCGGCGCAGAGCGCCTTTCCGGCGCCAGAATGCAAACCCCGTGCCGCGGAGCGGGCAGCCCTCCCGCGCCCCCGGCCCGCGCCCAATCCCTTTCCCCAGCCGGGGTTGGATGGACGGAGGGATCGCCGCCCGGGCTGCCGGCCGCCCGCGGAGGGCCCTCGCGCTGCCAGTCTGGCAGTCAGGCGCGGGCGGCCGAACCGGACCTGTCAGGTTGACAGGCGGCGGCCCGGGGATCCGGCTCGGCCCCGGGAGGCGGCCTGTCCGTCTCGGATCCGGAGCGATACCGAGGGGTGTTCGGGACGTCCCCTGGGCGGTGGGGCCTGGTGGATGGGACCTGGTCCGCGCCTCCCCACGAGCGCTGGCGGCCCCACGCCCACTGGCGAGGGCCGAACGCGAGCGGCGGCGGCCGAGCGGCCTCCGCACGCGGGAGCCGGTAGCATGGCCGCCGTGGCCGCCCCCGCCGAGCTCTCACCGGCTGCCCACGCCCTCCTGGCCGGGCGTCCGGTCTTCGACGCCCACGTGGACTCCCTGCAGCGCGCCCTCGATCTGGGCGAGGACCTGGGGGTCGAGGGCCGCGGGCACCTCGACCTCGCGCGCGGCGCCCGGGGCGGGCTCGGCGCGGTCGTCTTCGCCTGCTGGCCCGGCCCGGTCGGCGGAAGCGGTGGACCGGGAGGAGCTCGGGAGCGGGTCGAGGCCCTCCTCGGCCGCCTGCACGAGCTGGCCCGGCGGCACCCCCGCGCGATGCGCATCGCCGGGAACGGGCCCCAGCTCGCCGAGGCACGCCGGGCGGGAGCGGTGGCCGGCATCGCGGGGATCGAGGGAGGGCACGCGATCGAGGACCGGGTGGAGCACCTCGAGCGGTTCTTCGAGCGCGGTGTGCGGATCATGACGCTGGTGTGGAACGACCACCTGGCCTGGATCCGTTCCTGCCGCGGGGGCGCCGGACCCGAGGTCCCCCGGGGCCTCTCCGGCTTCGGCCGGGACGTCGTGCGGCGCATGAACGAGCTGGGCATGGTGGTCGATCTCTCCCACGCCGGCGAGCGCGCCTTCTACGATGCCCTGGAGGCGGGAGCCGGACCGCCGATCGCCAGCCACTCGGGCTGCCGGGCGCTGCAGGATCACCCTCGCAACCTCGACGATCGGCAGCTCGCCGCCCTGGCCGAGGCGGGCGGCGTCGTGGGCATCCCCTTCGCCCCGGCCTTCCTCGATGCCGCCGCCCAGGCCGAGGACTCGCGGCTGCGCGAGGAGGAGGGCTACCGCAGCCTCGAGGCGGAGAACGAGACGGCCCTGCTCCAGGCCCAGGGCGAGTACCTCCAGGGCCGCGCGCGGGAGCTGTCGGCCGAGCGGGTGGTCGATCACATCGTCCACGCGGCCGAGGTGTGCGGCGCGGGTGGCGTGGGGATCGGCTCGGACTTCGACGGGATCGAGCGGCGGCCCGCGGGACTGGAGGACGCCGGGTGCTATCCGGTGCTGGCGGAGCTGCTCCTGCGCCGCGGCTTCGAGGCGGGCGAAGTCGAGATGATCCTGGGCGGCAACATGGAGCGCGTCTTCGCGGCGGCGACGGGCCCCGGCACGCGGGCCTTCGAGGCCGAGCCGTGGGGCGGCTGAGCCGCGCTGCCGGCGAACGACGCGGCCGCCATCCACCAGGCCCCTCCACCCAGGGGACTCCCGGATCGCGGCCCGGTTGCGCGCCAGCCACCAATAACCGCGAAGGCCTCGCTCGCTCGCCGCCGGGGCCTATGATCGCCCCTCTCTCGCCATGGACCCCTTCGAAGCCTTCTGCGCGGCGGTGCGCCATTTCGCCAAAGGGGAGCTCGAGCGGGCCGCGCATCGGGCCGACGAGATCGCCCCTCCCGGAGACCTCTACGCTCAGGCCGCGCGCTGGCTCGATCGGGCCGCCCGGGGAGCGGAGGGCGGCGCTTACTCCGACCCGGAGGGCTTCTCCGCCTACGGGAGGGGACGCAGCGCGCAGGCCTTCCTGGAGGCGCGCGTGGAGCTCCTGACGGGGGAATGGCGCGGCGCGACCCCCGCGACCGTCCTCGACGTCGGGGTGGGGGACGGGGTGGTGCTCGCCCGGGCGGTCGAGAGAGCGGGGCTCGTCCACCCGCCCACCTTCGACCTGGTGGAGCCCGCCAGCGGCCTCCTCGCGCGCGCTTCGAGCGCGATGGAGGCGCTCCACCCGCGACCCCCGATGCGCGTCCATGCCGCGAGCATCCAGGACTTCGCGGCGCGGGCCGCGGAGGGCGATCGCTGGGACCTGGCCCAGGCCCTGGTCAGCCTGCAGAGCCTCGAGCGGGCCGCGCGCGCCCCGGTCCTCGCCTGGCTGCGGACGCGAGCCGATCGCCTGATCGTTGCCGAGTTCGACGTGACCCTCGGCCGCCTCGACCTCCTGTCGCGGGAGCGCATCCGACGTGTGCACGATCGCTACCTCGAAGGCCTGGCCGAGTACGCCGACCCGGTGGATGCCGACACGCGCGAGAAGGCGGTGCAGGGCTTCCTGATGCCCATGCTGTTCGGCTACTTCGCTCCGGGCGAGGCGCGCTCGAACGACGAGCAGCCCATCGAGGACTGGGCGCGAGAGCTCGAGGGCGCGGGCTTCGCCATCGAGCGCTGCGAGCCCATCGCCGAGCACTGGTGGGCCGCGCCCTGCGCGATCGTCGCCAGCTAGCGCTCGCCGGGAGGCGAGCGCAGCGAGCATGCGGCGCAGCCCCGCCGACGAGGATTCTCCGGCACGCCTGGTCGGCCTGAGGCGAAGCCTCACTAGGGCTCGAAGGGGCGGCGCACGACCCGCGGAGGCGGGTGGGTTCCCGGTCCGCTCGCGCGGAGACCGGGCGCCTCGAAGCGATCAGAACACATGGGCGATCCTCTCGACGTCGGGGCCGAAGCGATCCCAGGTTCCCGAGGGCAAGGGGCCGATGACGGCCTTCCCGCCGGGGCCGTCGCCGCTCACCTGATCCACGAAGGACTCCACCGAGGAATCCCCCTCCGGAATCCGCTCCTCGATGGTGGCGGCCAGATCGCGGGCGCGCGCCTCCTGGCCCGAGCGCAGGGCCAGGACGAAGGCGTAGAAGAGGGAGTTGGCGTCCGAGCCCTCGATCCCGGCCGCTCGTTCGTAGGCGTCCAGGGCCAGCCCGAGCTGGCCCTCCTCCAGGTAGGAGAAGCCCAGGTTCTTCCAGGCGATCCAGCGGTGCAGGTCGCAGGGGAGACCCCCCAGGACGGCTCCGAGCCAGTCGCGGGCCTCGTCCAGCCGACCCCGCATCACCGCCAGCTCGGCCTGGTAGATCCGGGCCTGGTCGCAGGGCTCCACCCGCAGGGCGGCCCGGGCCAGAATCTCGGGGGAGGGCCCCGCCCGGGGACCCCACTCGACGCCGCTCTCCAGGAGCTCCCGCGCCTCGGGATCGCCGCCATCCTCGAGGTCCGACCCGAGCTGGTGGCGCGCGCGCCCCACCCACTCCTCGGGATCCGGCAGCTCCGCGGCCGGCGCGAAGGACGCCGCGGCCCGAGGATCGTCCAGGAAGGAGAGGGTGAAGGCCTCCCGCAGGAGCAAGGCCGTCTCGGCGCGATGCACCGCGATCAGGTGCCTCTCGGCCAGGGCCAGGCCGGGAGTCCAGGGCGTGAGCGTGTCCCCATCGGCCTCCCCCGGCGCCGCGGGACCGCCCCGGAAGATCGCCGAGTCCCCCGCGCGCATCGCCTCCCGGAGAAGCTTGGCGACCTCGGGGTCGATCCCCTCGAGCGCGTCGCTCAAGACGCCGCCTCCGAGTCCCTCTGCGAGAGCCCCCGCAGGGCGCTCTCCACCAGGCCCAGGGCCTCGGCCGGCTCGAGCCCGCCCTGGGAGGCGAAGCCCTTCAGCGTCTGGCCGTCCACTACCAGCGCGCGGAAGGCCTCCCGCTCCGACCGGGGCAGGCAGTGGAAGGCGAGACCGATCGAGCGGGCCCGCCCCGGGGCGATGGGGAGCCTCCCCAGGAGCCTCGCGCAGGCGGGATCGAAGTCCGAGCACGGGGGCGAGCCCTCCTCGCCCAGCGCGATCCGATCCTCGCGCAGGAGGTCCTCGACGGCCGCGTCCACCTGGGACTCGAGCCAGATCGGGAGGGCCGGCCGGCCGCGGTACCGGTGGACACAGTGGGCGGCCCGGGCCACTGCCCGCAGGAACAGCCGTCCCTCGTCCAGGAGCAGCGCCTCCTGGCGCACGCGCCGCGCGCAGATCGAGCGCAGACCCAGGGGATCGCCGGGGAGCAGGTTCTGCAGGGCCTGCCGGGCCGAGCCGATCCCGAGGCGATGGATGGGTCGGGCGGGATGGCTCGCGACCGATCCCGGTTCAGGCCCGGCACCCTCCCTCTCGACCATGGCGCTCACCCCGATCCGCGCGCGGAAAAGGCCCCGATCCGTTCGGGGCGGCCCTCCACCCGCCTGGGTTCATTGGGGAGGGGGGCCGCGAGGCTGTCTACGAAGTCCCTTTGCCGCGCGGGAGGGGGCGAACCCGGCCGGCAGGGGGCCCCGGCGGGCCCCTGGACGGCCCTCGAAGGCGCCTCGGGGGAGGTTCTCGCCGGATCGCGCGCAACCGTCCCGGCCCCCCTCGGTCTCCGGAGCGCGGGCCCGACGTGGCTGGCCCGGGAGGATCAGCATGCAGTACGACTTCAGCCAGATCGACGACTCCGACTCCTTCATCACGGTGCCGGCCGGGGCCTACGCCTGCCGCATCGCCGACGTCCGGACCGGGAGCGCGCGCGACGGGAGCGAGCGCTGGAGCTTCCGGCTCCAGGTGGCCGAGGGCGAGTACGCGGGCCGCACCGCCGCCTGGGACTCCCTCACCTGGAGCGATCGGGGGCTCCACCGCGTCAAGCGCGTCCTGCGGGCCTTCGGCATCGACGTCTCCGGGAGCGTGACGATCGAGCCCCGGGAGCTGGTGGGGATCGAGGTCCGCGCCCTCCTGGAACCCGAGGAGTGGGAGGATCCCCTCACCGGCCAGCGCCAGCTCCGGATGAGGGTGCCCTACTCGGGCTACGCGGCCGCGGGGAGCGGCGAGGAGTGCTCCTCCCCGGCCTTCCGGGGGGACAACGGCCGCGAGCCGGGGGATTGAGGCGCCGTCGAGGTTGACGAGCCGCGGTGCGAGCGCGAATCATGCGCACATGCAGATCCCCGGATCGAGCCCGGGAGACGACCAGCTCCGCTCGGCCGCGCGCGAGGCCGCCGAGGCCGCCTACAGCCCCTACTCCAAGGTGCGCGTGGGCGCGGCCCTGCTGGCCGAGGGGGGCGAGGTCTTCGCCGGCTGCAACGTCGAGAACGCCAGCTTCGGTCTGACGCTGTGCGCGGAGCGCGCCGCCCTGGCCCGCGCCGTCTCGAGCGGCGCCCGCCGCTTCACGGCCATCGCCATCTGGACCAGCCCGGAGCGTCCCATGATGCCCTGCGGCGCCTGCCGCCAGGTGCTGCACGAGTTCGCGCCCACCCTGCGGGTGCTGGTCGAGTCCGCCTCCGGCGCGCGGATCGAGACCCGGCTGGACGAGCTGCTCCCGAGCTCCTTCGGACCGGGTGACCTGGCCGACTGACCGACCCCGGGCTCCTCCTCCCTCCACCCCTCGAAGACCATTGCGGCCATGAGCGCTCCCAGGGCAGCCGCCGATCGCGCCCGCGAGCTGCGGGCCGAGCTCGCGCTGCACGATCACCTCTACTACGTCCTGGGCGAGCCCCGGATCTCGGACGCCGAGTACGACCGGCTCTTCCGGGAGCTGAAGGGGATCGAGGAGGAGCACCCCGAGCTGATCGCGCCCGACAGCCCCACCCAGCGGGTGGGCTCGCCCCTGCCCGAGGGGGCGGGCTTCGAGAAGGTGCGGCACGCCGAGCCGATGCTCTCGATCGAGAGCCTCTTCGACGAGGAGGAGGTGCGCGAGTTCGAGGAGAAGATCCTGCGCTTCCTGGGCCTCGAGAGCGGGGAGGAGCTGGACTGGTCGGTGGAGCCCAAGTTCGACGGCGTCAGCGCCTCGCTGCTCTACGAGGACGGGCTCTTCGTGCGCGGCCTGACCCGCGGGGACGGGCGCACGGGCGAGGACGTCACCGCCAACCTCCGGACCGTCCGCAACCTCCCGCTGCGGCTGCGCACCGACGAGCGGCCGCCTCCGGCGCTCCTCGAGGTGCGGGGCGAGGTGCTCATCGAGCACGCCGACTTCGCGAGCTTCAACCGCGAGCGCGAGGAGCGGGGCGAGCCCCTCCTGGCCAATCCGCGCAACGCGACCGCCGGGGCCATGCGCCGCAACGACCCGGCCGAGGTGACGCGCTATCCGCTGAAGTTCCACTGCTGGGCCGCGCCCCGGATCGAGGGGATCGCCTTCGAGACCCACACCGAGCTCCTGGCGGCGCTGCGGGCGTGGGGGCTGCCCGAGGCCGGCCTGGCCCGGCCGGAGCGCGGCCTCGACGCCTGCCTGGCCTATCGCGACGAGATCATGGGGAGGCGCGACGACATCCCCTTCGAGATCGACGGGATCGTGGCCAAGCTCGACCGCCTCGACCTGCGCCGGCGCCTGGGCGCCACCGCGCGCTCGACGCGCTGGCAGTACGCTCACAAGTTCCCCGCCCGGGAGGCCACCAGCCTCTTGCGGGCGATCGAGGTGCAGGTGGGCGCCAACGGGCGCCTGACCCCGCGCGCCCACGTCGACCCGGTGGAGATCAGCGGGGTGACCGTGCGGCACACGACCCTGCACAACGAGAGCCACGTGAAGGCCCTGGACCTGCGGATCGGCGACCGGGTCTTCCTGCACCGCGCCGGGGACGTGATCCCCCAGGTCGGCGGGGTGGCCGAGCGGGCCCGGGGCCGCGCTCCGGCGGGCTGGGCCCGCGCCGTGCCCGAGGAGCTCCGCGAAGAGGAGGGCGAGGTCCGCCCCGGGGTCACCTGGAAGTGGAGGGCGGAGTTCGAGATGCCCGAGCGCTGCCCGGCCTGCGGTACCCCGGCGGTCGCCGAGGGCCGCTACTGGCGCTGCCCCAACCTGCACGGCTGCCGGCCTCAGCTCGTGGGGCGCGTGGGCCAGCTCGCCGGCCGCGGCGGCTTCGAGATCGACCGCCTGGGCGAGAAGATGATCGAGCAGCTCGTGGACGAGGGGCTGGTGGCCACGCCGGGGGACCTCTTCCACCTCGAGCCCCATCGCGAGCGCCTGATCGCCCTGGATCGCTGGGCGGAGAAGACCGTCTCCAACCTCTTCGAGCAGATCGAGGAGCGGCGGGCGGTGCCCTTCGCCCGCTTCCTGGTGGCGCTCTCCATCCCGGAGGTCGGCCCGGCCACCGGCCGGCTCCTGGCGAGCCACTTCGCGTCCCTCGACGACCTGCGGGCGGCCGACGAGGAGGAGCTCGAGCGGCTCGACGGGGTCGGTCCCGAGATGGCCGGCAGCATCCGCTCCTGGCTCGCCGAGGAGCCGAACCTCGCGCTCCTCGAGCGGCTCTTCGAGGGGGGCGTGAGGATCGAGTACCCCGAGGTCGGGGCCGGGGAGGGAGGGGCGTTCTCGGGCAAGACCCTGGTGTTCACCGGCAAGCTCGAGTCCCTCTCGAGACCCGAGGCCAAGCGCATGGCGGAGGGGCTCGGCGCCCGGGTGGCCTCCTCGATCAGCTCGCGGACCGACTACCTGGTGGTGGGCGGCAAGCCGGGCAGCAAGGCGAAGAAGGCCCAGGAGCTGGGGGTGGAGGTCCTCTCGGAGGACGAGTTCCGGGCCCTGGCGGGGCAGGAGGGCTGACGGCTGCGGGGGGCGCGCCGCGGGGCTGGCGGTGGAGGGCCGCAGGGGCTAGCCTCTGAAGTGCGCGACTCGGCCCTTTGGCCGGGATTCCCATGGCTGCGGACGACGAGAAGAAGAAGGGCGCAGAGCGCCCCGAGGGCGCGCCGGTTCCGGCCGAGCCCATCGACGAGACCGAGTACCTCCCCGAGGAGTTCGAGCTCCCCGACGGCTTCGACAACGACGAGACCGGGAGGATCGTGATGGCCGCCCAGGGCGGGGACGCGGAGGCCCTGAACGAGCTCTTCGCGCGCTACCACTCGATCATGGTGGAGGTCGCGCGCCGCCGCCTGGGCCCCAAGTTGCGGACCAAGGAGGACCCCGACGACCTGGCCCAGACCACCTTCCGCGAGGCCACCCGGGACTTCAAGCGCTACCGCTACCAGGGCACCGGCTCGCTCCTGCGCTGGCTCATCCGGATCCTGCACAACAAGATCCGCGACAAGGCCGAGTTCTACTCGGCCGGCAAGCGCGACGCCGCGATGGAGACCAACCTGGACTCGGACTCCAAGGACGGCGCCCAGGCCCCCTCGCGGGCCGAGCCGCAGAGCCCCGACCTCTCGGTCACGCGCCTGGTCCAGCGGGGCGAGAACTTCGACCTCCTGCGCGAGGCCCTGGAGGAGCTGCCCCCCGAGTACCGCCGCGCGATCGCCCTGGTCTTCTTCCAGGGGATGTCCCTGCGCGACGCCGGCAAGCACCTGGGGGGCCGCAGCGAGGACGCCGTCCGCATGATGCTGCGCCGCGCCGAGGCCAAGCTGGGGGACCAGCTCCGGACCTCGATCGGCCGGGACCTGGACGACTCCAGCCGGTCCTGAGCCCCCTGGCGGGGGCTGTCCGGGAATCGGATCCCGGAGGCGGCCCTGGGGAATTGCCAGCTCGGGGCCCGGGCGCTACATTCCCCCCCACCTGGACCGCTAACTCAATTGGTAGAGTGCCATGTTCACAGCGTGGAAGTTACTGGTTCGAGTCCAGTGCGGTCCACCAGGTACGTGACCGGACGATCGCGGGCCCTGCCCTGACGGGTGGGCCCGCCTCCGGCAACGAGAAGCGGCGGACCTCCGCGAGGAGATCCGCCGCCGTACGTTTCTCAGGGCCTCACTGCTCGGAGAGCGCCTGCTTGACCGCCTCGGTCAGGGGATCGCAGTCTGCACCTCAAAGGCGCCCATGTCCGGATCCGGAACCGAGGGCCAGAGGTCGTCGCCGAAGATACGGTTCAACAGATCCAGATCCAGCGGCAAGACATCCGGTGTCGGCGGCGGGCTTTCATCGATGTCAGCGAAGTCCGGTCCCACCAACATGTAGCTGGCTGCGTCGATGCAGGGAGACGAGCCTGGGGTCAAGCGGAGATTCCGAGCGGGGACATCGAGGAATACCGGATCCACGTGCTTGCAGTACTGGTCGAAGGTGATGCCAGTGCTCCAAGGGAAGCCAACGTCAGACCATCGTACGTCCACTAGAAACACGCCCGCTTCCTTGAAGAGGTCATCACCGCCCTGGTTGCCCCAG
>CAZTTG010000102.1:0-21058 GCA_964615935.1 uncultured Planctomycetaceae bacterium
ACCTCGCGTGGCGTCACGGCGCCACTCGGCGCCGGCGCGGCAAGTGTGCCGCGCGGGGAGGTCCCTGGCCCAGGGCTCGTCCTGGAGCTGCTCCTCCCTCGGCGGAGCGGGGTGACGAGCCTCCGGGCATGATCGCGCGCTTCGCGCCACCGAGGCGGCATTCCCCAGGAAACGCCTCGTGCTCCCGCTATGAGCTCCGCTCTGCCGTCCTCCGGGCGCGGCCTTTGCGCCCCCGCTGCCGCTCCCCCGTGAAGAACACCCTCCAGTCCCCCTCGATGCGATTGCGGCGGTAGCCGAAGAGGTGCAGCAGGTCCCGGACCCTGCCGTGGGCGCGGTCGGGCCGCACCAGCAGGCAGTCGCGCCGTTCAGGATGCGCCCGCAAGCCCGGCAGGAGGCGCAGCAGCCGGCCCAGCCGCAGGCGCCGGACCAGGGCCGAGACTCGCAGCCAGCGGCGGGGCAGCTCGCGGCCCAGGAAGAAGCCGTCCTCGCCCAGGCCCTGGTAGAGCGGGAGCAGGACGATGCCGTCCTCGCCGGCGGGGACCGGGCCGGCCGCGCTGTCGGCCAGCCGCTGCCCGCGCTCGACGCGCTGGAAGTTGACGTAGCCGGGGGTCATGGCGAAGCCGTCCTCGGGCCGGACCGGGTGGCGGTGGCGCACGTTGACCACCCCCGGGCTCCCGCGGGCCGCGTCCTTGAGCATGGCGTAGCGCCGGTCCAGGCCGGGCACGGCGTCGCGCCCGAGACAGCCCGCGACCACCAGGATCACCCACAGGGCGGCCTCCAGGTTCTCGGTCGTGCGCGCGTCGTCGTGCTGGCCGCCCTCCACCGCCACCGCGGTGTGGCCGAGGGAGCAGACCATCTCCTCCAGGGTGCCCTCCAGCCGCTCCTCGAGCCCCAGGATGAGCGGCAGCGGCAGCATCAGGCCGGTGCGGCGGTTCGAGAGGGTGTCGGTCACGATGGTGAAGGGCACCCCCGGCGCCGAGGAGGAGTGCAGGTCGACCAGGATCACCGGCCCGTCGGCGTCCGCGATGGCCTCCTCGAGGGCCGCCATCAGCTCGCGCTGCTCCCGCTCCTCGGGCCGGTCCTCGGCCGGGTCGCGGCGGGCCAGGGAGTCGATCCGCTCGCGGGTCCAGATGCGGTTGAGGTCGTGCTCCAGGAAGCGGCGGCCCCGCTCCAGGGCGCGGAGGTTCCCGATCAGGGCCAGGAGGCGCCCGCGGAAGAGGGGCCCCACCCGCCGCAGCTCGTCCAGCACGGCCCGGGCCGCCTGCACCCCGGCCGGCTCGTTGCCGTGCAGCGCCGTCAGGCACACGAGCAGGGGACCGGGCCGCTCCCCGCCGAAGCTACCGATCTCGCGCTCGCCCACGGCCGCTCCGGGCCTCTTCCTCGCCTCTGTCCGCATCAGGAGCGCCGCAGCTCGCTCTCCAGCAGCATGGCCGCCGCCGCGATGAAGTCGTGCTCGGTCACGATGCCCACGAGCCTGCCGTCCTCGATCACCGGCAGGCAGCCGACCTTCTCCCGGCGCATGGTCTCGATGGCCTCCAGCGTGCTGGTCTCCGGGCTGGCGCACACCGGGTCGGTGCGCATGATCTCGCGCACCGCCACCACCTTCTCGCCGTCGTGTCCCAGCCCCCGCGCGATCATGCGCAGGAGCCGCCGGTGGGAGAGGACGCCCACGAGCTGGCCCTCGGAGTTCTCCACCGGCACGTGCCGCAGGTGCTGCCAGTCCATCAGGCTGGCCGCCAGGTCCACCAGGTCCTCGGGCCCCACCGTGAAGAGATCGGTGGTCATCACCTGCCGCACGGTGCGGTAGCTGTGGCGCCAGTCGCGGCTGTCGGCCAGGGTGGCCAGCTCCCAGGTGTGCACCGGCCGGCCGGTGGCCTGGTTGGAGAGGGTGGCGTCGACCAGCGCGTGGCAGCGGGCGTCGCGGCTGGCCTCGGCGCCCATCCCGGTCCAGGAGTCCAGGGTCCACTGGGCCCCGGTCCGGCCGCTGCGCACGCGCTCCTCGAGCACCCCCAGGTACCGGCTGATGTCCGGCCCGCGGATCTTCTGCACCCGCAGCCCCTCGCGGGCGAGCGGCAGGAGGTGATCGAGGATGAGCTCTCCGGCGGTCACCGAGCGGCCGCCGATCCACTGGAACTGCGCCTGCAGCCCGTAGCGTGCCGCGGCGTGGAAGTTGCCCCGCACCTCGTCGAAGTCCATGACCCGGCTGACGTCGCCGTACTCGTCGCTGAGGGCCGACATCAGGCCGAAGAAGAAGGCGGCGTTGGCGAACTCGTCCACCACCGTGGGGCCCGAGGGCAGCACGCGGTTCTCGATGCGCAGGTGGGCCGTCCCCCCGACCATGCCCAGGCAGGGGCGGTTCCAGCGATAGACGGTCCCGTTGTGCAGGCGCAGGGCCGACAGGGCCGGGATCTCCCCGCGGTCGAGCACGTCCATGGGCGGCTCGTCCAGCTCGGTCGAGAGCAGGACCCGGAAGCGGGCGATGTCCTCCCGGATGATCTCCAGCACCGAGTCCTCCACCCAGCTGTCGCCGAAGCTCACCCGGGTGCGCACTCCCCGCGCCTGGTGGGTCTCGGAGCGCTCGTCCAGGGACTGCTGGAAGAGCGCCACCCGCGTCTCGTGCCACAGGCGGTGACCCAGGAGCAGGGGCGAGTTGACCGCCGCCGCGAGCACCGGCGCGGTCACCACCTGGGCCACGTTGTAGAGCGGGGCGAACTCCTCCGGCCCGACCTGGAAGTGCACCTGGAAGCTGGTGTTGCAGGCCTCCAGCATCACGCTGTCGTGCCGCACCTGCAGCTCGTCGGTGCCCTTGATGAGGGTGTGGAAGCCCCCGCGGCGCAGCTCGCTCATCACCTGGTTGAGGCGATGGAAGCGCGGGCTGGGGGTCATGTTCTCGAGGCACAGGTGGGCCAGGTCGAGGGTCGGCAGGATCCCGCAGGTGAGCACCCGCGCGCCACACTGGTCGTCGGCCACCACCTGGGCCCGGTCGAGCAGCCCGATGAGCTCGGTCTCCATGCGCGAGAGGCAGTCGCCGCCCAGGACCTGGGGCGTGAGGTTGGCCTCCAGGTTGAAGCGCCCCAGCTCGGTGGTGAACTGCGGGTGGGCCAGGCCCTCCAGCACGCACTCGGCCACCGGGGCGGGCGCCAGGTCGGAGTCCACCAGGACCAGCTCCTGCTCGGCGCCGATACGGCGAACCCCCGACTCGATCCGGCCCTCCTCGAGCATCCGCTCGAGGGCCCGGACGTCCTCCAGGAGCGCCCGCACGAAGGCCCTCAGCCCCTCGCTGTCGGCCCCGCCGTTGATGTCGTGTTCGCCCATTCCCAGGGTGGAGAGAACTTCGGCCCCGGAGGGCGCCTTCTTGGAATCCGTCCGTAAGGGGCCGGTGCGATCAGGGTACCAGACGGGCCGCCGAAGCCCGCCCGGCTTCCCGTTCGCGTCCAGGGCCCGGGGAAGAGGACCGCCGGCGGCCCGTCCAACCCACACCGGGCGGCCGGCCGGACGGTCTCCCGGCCGCCGACGACCCATGCGCATCCCCCTGATCCTGGTCCTCCTCGCCGTCGGAGCCCTGATCGTCCTCCTGATCGGGTCGCTTCGCCGGGACGGCGGGGCCGGATCCGAGGCCGCGCCCGCTGCCGCGGCCCCGCCCGCGCAGGCTCCTGCAGAGGAGCAGGACCTGGAGGACCCGGGGCTCGAAGCGGCGGCCGAGGCGGAGGGGGCCGCCCTACCGGCGGCGCCCGGGGTGGCGATCCCGGTTGCCGAGGATTCACCGGAGGCGGGCCTGGAGGCGCCGCCGCGGGGCGAGCGGCCGGGGATCGACCCCCGCCGCGTGCTGATCCGGGGGCGGGCGCTCGATCCCGATGGCCGGCCCGTCGAGGGCGGCCGGGTCCGGCTCGACCTCACCTTCTGCGATCTCCGCGACCTCGGCGCCATCCTCGCGGCTCCCCGATCCAGGGGGGGAAACCCCGTTCGCACGCAGGGGTGCGCCGGCGGACGCGTGGACGCGGGCGGCCTCTTCGAGATGTGGTACGTCCCCGAGGCCCAGGGCACCGGCCACCTGCTCTCGGTCTGGACCGGGAACGAGGCGGGAGACGCCCAGGCCTGGTACTGCCCCGAGATCGAGCCCGGCAGCACCCTGGATCTGGGCGATCTGCCCCTGCACTGGCTGGGGCACGTCGAGGGTCGCGTCGTCGATCGGGATGGCGAGCGGATGAGGTCGCGCGGCTCGCTCAGGGTCCTGGCCCAGAGCCTGGCCGCCACGGGGATCGACGAGGTGGGGATCCTGCGGAGCGTCACGGTCTGGTCCTGGGGCCATTTCGGGATGTCGCTACCGGCGGGACCCGCGCGGCTCCTGCTGATCGACCGCTCGGACCGACTCGCCGGCCAGGCCTACGTCGAGGTCGAGGCCGGGGAGAACGTCCGCGCCGAGATCGTCTACCGCGGCAGCGAGGTCCAGCAGCAGGTCTGGGTCGCGACCTCCTCCACCCTGGGACCGCCGGCCCTCCTGCGACCCGATTCGATCCGGGTGCACGGCAGCGGGACCATCGCCGTCCGGCCCGATCCGGATCCCGAAGGCCACGAGCGCAGCTCGCTGTTCATCTTCAGCGGCCTGAGCGGGGGCCCCTACCGCGTCGAGATCGACGAGCCCGGCTACGAGCCGTGGTCGGTGGACGGCCCGTTTCCCGGCGGCCCGATCGTCCACGCCCGACTGCGGGGCAGCTCGGCGATCGAGCTCTGGGTCGGCGACGCGCTCACGGGCCTTCCGGTCGAGCCCTTCAGCGCCCGGGCGGTCTCGAGCACGGCGGGTGGGGCGTCCGCGAGCCCGTCCACGGACCCGGAGGGGAGCGAGGACGGGCCCGCGATCATCGACGAGCTGACCCCCGGGGACTGGGAGCTCAGCGTGAGCGCGCCCGGCTACGTCCGCGCCCGGCAGACCGTCCCGCAGCTCCTCTCCAACGAGGTCCGAAGGGTGGGCGTGAGCCTGTCCAAGGGCTCCACCGCGGCCGGCACGGTCGTGGACCACACCGGCCGGCGCCCGGTCGCGGGCGTGACCGTCGAGCTGAAGCCCTGGGGGCACTCCGGGAGCGGGCGGACCTGCCGCACCGACGACTTCGGCCGCTTCGCCTTCGAGCGGATCCCCTCCGGCAGCCACGCGCTGAGCGCCGGCTTCGGGCCCGACAGCCGGGCCAGCCTGCGCATCGACGTCGCGGGCGAGCGCCACATCGTCGGTCTGCGCCTGCTGCTGCCCCGGACCCAGTGCGCCGTCGGCCGCGTCCTCGCCCCCGAGGGATCTCCGCTCGAGGGCCTGGTGGTCATGGCCAGCGCGGCGCCGCCAGGAGCCGGCCCTGCCGGGGGCTACAGCGAGGCGGAGCGCGCCGAGCTGATGCGGGAGTTCGAGGAGCACGACCTCGAGGACCTGGACCCCGAATGGCGCCGCCAGGCGCAGGAGTTCCGGTCGCTCATGCTGCGAGCTGAGGGACCCGAAGACGGCCCGAGGCGGATTCGTCTCGAGGGCGCGGTCGGCGCGGGAGGCCGCTTCCAGATCGGGCCCCTTCCCCCCGGTCGCGCGATGCTCACCCTGCGCCTGCCCTCGCCCCTGCCCGAGCTCGAGGGCGATCCTCGCGGCGGCGGCCGGGGCCTCTTCGTGCCCGGGATCCTGCAGTCCGTGGACATCTCGGTCGGACGGAATTCCCGGGCCGACATCGAGCTCGGCGATCGCGCCCCGGGCCTCCTGCTCGCCCGCGTCCGGGGCCCGGAGCCCGTGGTCGGGGTCGTGGTCGAGTGCCTCGACCCGATGGGGGAGCTGGTCATGGCCGCCCTCACCGACTCCGGGGGTCGGGCGCGCATCCCGATGATCGTGGGCGAATGGAGGGTGGCCGTGCGCACGGTGGATTGCGGGTGGCGCGTGGGGCTCCTCGACCCGGTGAGGGTCGCCTCCGCGAAGACGGCGGAGGTCCCGATCGCGCTCGAGCTCGCGACCGCTACCCTGCGCGTGCTGGACGAGGCCACCGGCGAGCCGCTCTCCGGGACCGAGCTGGTCTGGTGGGACCCCCGCTCGGGCCAGCGGATCTCCGCCCGAACGGGCGCCGCCGGGCAGCTCACCCTGACGCTTCCGCCCGGGTCCTACTCCTTCGAACGGGTCGCCGAGATCCCGCCGACGGAGGCCGAGGGCGGCGAGACCGAGGCCGTGCAGGAGCGCGGCCGGGCCGCCTCGGTCTCCTGGACGGCCGCGGGCCCGCTGCAGGAGAGCCTCCGCCTGCCGGCGCGTTGACATCCCGTTGACAGATTGGCCGACTCCTGGGCTAGCCTGGGGGCGGAGCGCGCATGGCACGACCCGCGGGAGAACGCAATCGGCTGCGCGAGCGCGCGGTGCTCGCAGTGGCCCTGGTGGCCTGTCTGGGCCTGCTCGGGGCGGCGGTCAGCTCGTTCGGCGACCCCGACCTCGCCGCGCGCTCGGCCCTGCGGCGGCTGGCGGAGACCGTCGCCGGCAGCGTGCGCGCCGAGTGGCGGCAGATGCTTGCTGGAAAGGGGCCCCCCCCTGCCGGCGAGACGTTCCATCGTTGGGCAGGTCTCGACCTCTCGGCGCGGGGCGCAGCTCCGCGAACGGGCCGAGGCATGCGGGGATCTCTGCGGCCGCTGGTCGCGCGGCGAGCTGGCCCTGCCCGAGGGGGGCGAGCGGATCGTCGCCCGCGAGGTCGCGCCGCTCCGGATCGCGGTCGAGCGCTCCGCCCGTCTGGACGTCCTTCGGGAGGCCCTCGAGGGCATGGCGCCCGGCGTTGGACCCGATCCGCTGCTCTCGATGTGGTTCGAGGGGCGCCGCATCGCCGCCCTGGAGAGCGCGCTCGGCGGGCTGCCGTCCCCGTCCGTGGACGGACGCTGGCAGCTCGCCTCGACCCCGATGGGCCCCTTCGCCTGCCACGCGACCCGGGGCGGCTTCCGGGGCTTCTTCGTCTCGCTCGCGGACTGCCGCGCGGAGCTCCGCCGGCGCGTCGAGGCCGGCGACCACCTCCCCGAGGGCTTCGAGCTGGACTTCGCCATGACCGACGAGTCCCTGGGCGTGGACGTGGCCGCGCCGGTCTCCCTGTGGGGCGAGGAGCTGGGCTTCGCCCTGCGGCACCGCGATCCCGACGGCGCGGTGCGCGGCGCGCGCCGGCGCACCTGGCTCCTCCGCGGTGCCCTGGCCCTCATGGGGCTCTTCCGCGGTGCCCTGGGCCTCTTCACCTTCCGCGCCCTGCGCCGCGAGCGACGGCTGCAGGAGCTCAAGGTCCGCTTCGTGGCCAACGTCTCGCACGAGCTGCGCACGCCCCTGGCCTCGATCCTGCTCCTGGCCGAGAACCTGGAGGAGGGCCGCGCCGCCGGGCCCGACCGCGGCCGGCGCTACGGCAGCCTGATCCGGAGTGAGGCCGCGCGGCTCCGTCGGCTCGTGGACGACGTGCTGGACTTCTCGCGCATCGAGCGCGGCCGTCGGCCCGAGCTGGTGCGGGAGGAGCTCGAGCTGGCGCCCTTCTTCGCGGAGCTGGCCCGGGAGCTCGCCGCGCGCGAGGTGGGCGAGGGCGAGCGGATTCGGTGCCGCTTCGAGGGCCTGCCCGCGAGCGCCGCGCTGGACGCCGAGGCCCTGCGGCGCGCGATCTGGAACCTGGTGGACAACGCGCTCCGCCACGGCGGGGGCGAGGTGGAGGTGTCGGCCCGCGCGGCGGGCGGCGGGCTCCGGGTGAGCGTGCGCGACTTCGGTCCGGGCGTACCCGATGCCTGCCGGGAGCGGATCTTCCGGCCCTTCGAGCGGCTGGGTGACGAGGGCGAGCGCGGCTCGGCGCCGGGCACCGGTCTGGGGCTCGCCATCGTGCGCGAGATCGCCCGGGCCCACGGCGGGGAGGTGAGCGTCGCCGATCCCGCGGAGGGACCCGGCGCGGTCTTCGAGCTCGACATCCCGCTCGGCGGCGGCGGGGGAGGGGAGGCGGGAGCATGAGCGAGCGACCGAGGGTCCTGGTGATCGAGGACGAGCCGGCCCTGAGGCTGGCGCTCACCGACGCCCTGGGGGCGGAGGGCTTCGAGGTCCTGGAGGCCGCCGACGGCGAGCGGGGGCTCGAGCTGGCGCTGGCCGAGGGCCCCGAGCTGGTCCTGCTCGACCTGATGCTGCCGGGCCTGGACGGCTTCCAGGTCCTGCGCCGCATCCGCGCGGATCGGCTCTCGTGCGCGGTGTTGATCCTCTCCGCCCGCGGCGAGGAGTGGGACCGCGTGCAGGGCTTCGAGGTGGGGGCCGACGACTACGTGGTCAAGCCCTTCTCCATGCGCGAGCTGCTCCTGCGCATCCGCGCGGTGATGCGCCGCGCCGAGGGCGACACCCCGGGCATGGAGCTCGAGGGCGGCAGGGTCGCGGTGGGCGAGGCGGTGGTGGACTTCGCCGGCTACGCGCTCGAGCGCGGCGGTCGGCGGGTGGGGCTCTCGCGGCGCGAGCTGGACCTCCTGCGCTGCTTTCTGGCCCACGAGGGCGAGGTGCTGGAGCGCTCGCGGCTCCTCGACGAGGTGTGGGGCCGGGACGAGGACCCCACCCCGCGCACCATCGACACCCACGTGCTCAAGCTGCGCAAGAAGATCGAGCCCGATCCGGCCTCGCCGCGGCACCTCCTGACGGTGCACGGCGTCGGCTACAAGTTCAGTCGTCGAGGGGACTTGGGGTCGCGTTGACGAGCCGTTGACAGGGCCGCCACCGGGGGGTGACGGGCGAGCGCGGGTCCGGTCGTAGAAAGCGGCTGAAGGACGGGCGGCTCCGCGCGGGGCTGCATCCCGAGACGACACCACAGACGGGAGTCGAGCGATGAACGGCAGAACGAAGCGCAGGGGCGGATGGCTGGCGGTTCTGGCGACGCTGGTCGCGGCGGGCGGGCTACGGGGGCAGGAGGTCGCGGAGCCGGAGGTCGCGGCGCGGGAGGCGTGGGCGTGGACCGGAGTCGTCCTGGACGGGGACGAGATGCCGGCTCCCCTGCCGGCCTCGGAGGAGTGGCTCGCGGTCTTACGGCACCCGCTGCAGGGCGACGAGTCGATCGTCCGGGCCCGGAGAGATCGCGTCGCGAAGGTCGTCCTCGACGAGCTGGCCCGGATCGAGCTGGCCATGAAGGTCGATCGTGACTTCGCCGCGGCCGAGGCGAATCTGAAGGGGCTGTGGATGGCGGCCAGCCTGGCTGCGGGCTACCCGGAGCAGATGGACGTCCTGGTGCGGGTCGCGGTGACCCGGGCGGAGCTGCTCCTCGAGCTGGGCCGGGCGGCCGAGGCGAGCAGCGCGCTCGACCACCTCTGGCTCGATCTGGAGGCCCTGGGCTGGTCGCCCGATCCGGAGCTCTTCGTCCCCGTCGGTGACTCGCAGCTCGAGGCGGAGGCCGAGGGCCTGGCGGATCCCCGGCTGACGACTCTGCGGGAGTCCGTCGAGACCATCACTGCACGCGGTCAGGCCGGCGCGGGGGGGCTGGATGGAGCGGGATCGGATCCGCTGCTCGAACGCGTTCGCCAGGCCGTGGCGCGGGGGGACTGGCACTTCGTGCAGGTCGACTGCGGGGCCGTGGCCATTCCGGCCCTCAAGACCCTGGTGAGCCAGGACCTCGAGGGCTTTCCGGAGAACCGCAGCAGCGATCCCCTCTACTACCTGGTGAGTGTGGCCGAAGTCGAGGCCGCCAAGACCATCCAGGAGCTGTTCGAGCAGGGCGGCTACTTCTGGCACCGGCGGATCCTGCGGGCCATGCAGAACACCGAAGCCCTGAAGAACGAAGGGACCTGGCAGTACGCCGACGAGCGAACCCCTCCCATCTGCCGCGAGCTGCAATGGCTCGACGTGATCGAGCGCCTGATCCGGGACCCCGAGAGCACCCGGGGCTGCTGGTCCATGGTGAGCTACGTCGCTGGACGCGATGCGCTGACCCCGGGCATGCAAGAGGCCTTGATCCAGGCCCTCGGCCGGGGCGACACGGATCTGGTCAACGAGTGTCTGCAGGCCCTCGAGCCCTGCTGGGGGACCGAGACCAGCCGATCCGTCCTGGAGGCGCTGCTGCACCACGCGCACCCGCCGGCCCGCGTCTTCGCGGCCGCGCGGCTGGCGAGCCTCGAGGACATCGGCGCGCTGCGCGACTGCGCCCAGCACCCGGATCCCGAGGTGCGCGTGCACCTGGCCGGCACCCTCAGGGACGGCCAGCACCCGCGGGTTCTGTTCGGGGATCGAGACTACTTCAAGACCGAGCATCACCTCGTCCGTCGGAGCCCGCGACCCGGCGACGCGCATCTTCTGAGGCTGCTGCTCCGGAGCTCCGAGCCCCCGGTGCGTCGCGCTGCAGCGGCGACCGCCGTCCGTGGCGAGCTCGGCGCCTCCCTGGGCTTGATGGACTTCGTGGTGCTCGCGCGCGATCCCAACGAATCCGTGCGCTCGGTTCTCTGTGAGCTGGAGCATCCCGATCCCTCGGTCATGAAGGAACTGATGGCGCGGCTCGCCCGGGATCCGTCGCCGAGGGTCTTGGAGAGGGCGGACTGGCGGCTGGGCAAGGTCGACTGGGAAGGGGCCCTCGACGTCTGGCTGCCCGTTTTCATGGAGCGCTGGGCCCACCCGCAGCTCCCCTTGCACGAGACGATGACGGCGAATGAATCCAGGAGCCTCCTGTCTGCCGTCGTCCAGCAGGCCGACTCGGCTTCAACGCTGGTCCCGTGGGGGCTGGAGCGCGACGACGACTTGCTGTTCCGGGCGATCGAGAATTGCGGAAAGGCGTCGACCGCCTACTCGAACTGGGTGGATCTCCCGCCCGAAGTGCAGGCGGCGGCGATCGAGAAGGTCGCGTCCCTGGGGGACCTGTCCCTCCATGCGTCGTATGCGCTGTGCAATGAGCTCAGGGCCCTGATGCCCCGGCCGGCAGAGGGTCTGCTGCTCGCGGCGGGGAACGCGGAGCTGCCCGTGTACGCCCGGCTGCGGGTCCTTCACGCGCTGACCCCGGGCCTCGGCGCGAGCCGTCAGGGGGAGCAGGCCGCTCCCGTGCCGGAGGCGGCCTTCCGGCAGGCGTTCATGGACTGTCTGCGCGATCCCGCGTGGGCGACCGAGCCGCCGGACGGTTCGTGGTCCGGGTGGCTCGAGGCCCTCTACGACGAAATCCCGGCGAGGCTCCGCGGCGAGCTCCTCGTATCGGTGGTCCGGGATCGCCGGATCGGAGACGATCGGGCGCTGGCCCTGGCGTACCGCCAGTGCAGGGGCGTCGAGGGCAACTACACCTGGGAGCAGGTCTCGGCGATCCTGGATCGCTGGCTGCGGGCCGAGGTGGAGGATTCGAGGGTCGTGCCCAAGGCTCTGCGGTCCATGGGCAACTTCCCCGAGCACGCCTCACCCGAGCTGCTGATCGAGTTGGTGAGGGTTCCCGAATACACCAGCTCCGTCATGAGCGCCATGCTCATGCTGCACGATCCCGTCTATCTCGACGCCCTGGGCGAGTGCCTGTGCTCGCCAAGCTGGATCGGGCACGAGTTGGAGCGCAGGCGAGTCCGGATGCAGGCCGCCAACAAGCTGGCCGCCTTTCCGAGCGACGAGGCCGCGGCCCACCTGCTCGCGGGGCTGGACTCCACCTCGGACGAGGATGTGCGCGAGGTCTGCCTTGCGAGCCTGCAGGCGATCCGCCGCTACCAGGAGGAGAAGGAGCGCTGGGCGGCGCGCTTCGCCGGGGCCGCGGCGCGCGAGCTGGGGGCGGCGAAGCTGATGGCCATGCTCGACGACGAGGACGAGGCGATCCGCATTGAAGCGGTGCGGGCCCTGGGCACCTTCGGGGCGGTGGAGGCCATGCCGCGCCTCATCGAGCTGCTCCGGTCCGACAGCGAGGTCCTGCGCGAGGCGGTGCGCGAGGCGCTGGACCGGCTGAATCGCCTCGGCGAGAGGGACGGGTAGAGCTCCGGGAAGGGGAGACCGGGGAAGGGCGCGGGGCCTTTTCCGGGTTTCCCCGCGACCGATCCCGAGAGGGGAGGTCCTCCCCCCGGGGTGGGGCGAATGCTGAAAGAGCAACACCCCGAGCCCGGGGACCGGTCGCCCCCGGAGGTCGCGCGCGGCGCGCGGGCGAGGAGCGTCCACGCGTTTCGCGAGCTCCCCGCCGCGGCGCCTCAGCTCGCCCGCCCCAGCGCCCCCGGCAGCCACTCCCTCCAGCGCGCGTACTTCTCCGCCAGCCAGGCCGGTCCCCCGGGCTCCAACACCCGGCCCGTCCCCTCGACCTGGGGATCGATACCGGCCGCCAGGCGAGCCGCTCCCATCAGGCTGGCCTCGGGCTCGTCGGCGACCTCCACGGGTCGCTCCAGGCAGGCGGCCAGGGCCGCGGGCAGGGCGGGCTCGGCGATCAGACCCCCCGACAGCAGGACCCGCTCGGGCGCGCCCTCGGCGAAGAGGTCCTCGAGGATCTCGCGCACCCGGAAGGCGATGCCCTCGACCACCACTCGCCGTCGGTCGGCGCCGCCGAGCGCCCGGGCCTCCTCCGAGAAGAGGGAGCTCGCCAGCGGCCGCCAGTGGGGCGCGCCCGCGCCGGTGGAGTCGGGCAGGGCGAAGGCGTCGGGCGCGGGGTCCCGGTCGGGCAGCACCGTCGGGCCGGGCCCGCAGCGCTCCAGGGCCTCGGCGATGCCGTTGATCGTGCCCTCGATGGCCCACCGGCGCTCGCCGTGGGCGGTCTCCATCAGCGGACCGCAGAGGTAGCCCTGGATGGGACGCGGCTCCCGAGACGTGCCGCGCAGGACGAAGCCGCCCGTGCCGAGGCTCACCAGGGCCGCGCGCGGGTCTTCGCCCACCATCGCCAGGACCGCCGCCGCCTGGTCGGCGATGCTCGCCGAGAGGAGCAGACCTCCCCCGGTCTCGGTGACGAAGCCCGATGTGGGTCGGATTCGGGGCAGGACGCCCGTCGGGACTCCGAAGAGCCGGCACAGCTCCTCCCCCCACGCGCCCCCGCGGGGATCGCACAGGAGCGTGCGCGCGGCCATCGAGAGGTCGGAGCGGTGCTCGGCACCACCGCTCCAGCGCCACGCCAGCCACGTGTCGAGGGTTCCGAAGAGCAGCCGCCCGGACTCCAGCCCCCGGCGCAGCAGGGGATTGGCGAACAGCATGGCCGCCAGCTTGGGCCCGGCGTAGTGGGGGGAGAGCAGCAGCCCCGTCTGGCGGCGGATGCGCGGCCCCCACGCTGCGCGCTGGCGACACCACGAGTCCGCCCGGCGGTCCTGCCAGGAGACGAGGGGTGTCGCCGCCAGTCCGCTCGCGCGTTCCCACAAGAGGAAGGAGGAGCGCTGGGTGGCGATCCCCAGGGGCAGGCCGCTCGCCTCCGGGGGGAGCATGGCCAGGAGGCCGGCGGACCTCTCGAGCAGGAGCTCGGGGTCGGCCTCGCGCTGGACGCCCGAGCCCAGGAGGGTGGGAGCGGGGATCTCGAGGACCTCGCCCGCCCGTCCGGCCTCGTCGATGGCGGTGGCCTTCAGGCGGGTGGTGCCCAGGTCGAGTCCGACGGCGCGCATCGCTGGGAGCCTCCTCCAGTGTCCTGGGTCAGGAATCCGTGCGCATATCTCGCATCCCCGGCGGCCCCTGGCGGCGTTGCACCTCCTCCGAGTATTGCATGCGAATACGCGTCGTCGGTGCGCCTAGCCAGGAACCGCCGGGGATGCGAGATATGCACACGGATTCCTGACCCAGGGCACTTGGATGCTGCACCGAGCGGGGCGGGACGGCAAGGGGGGCCCCGAGCTTCCCTCCGGGCTCAATCCCCCCGGCGCACCCGGATGCTGCCGTGCTCGCTCTCCAGCTCCAGCAGCGCCCCGCCGCCCCCGGCGGGCTGCAGGGGAAGCTCGGACCTCACCGAGCCATGGCGCGCGCTGGCCTCGATGCGTGGGCTGCACCCCTGCGGGACCGAGACGAGCAGATTCCCGTGGGAGACGACCGCCCGGGCGTGCCGCAGCCCCGGGCTGCCGAGCTCCAGGCGCACGGCCCCGTGCCGGTTCACCGCGGAGATCTCCTCGCCGAAGCTCTCGACGCGGATGTCCCCGTGGGCGTTCCGGACCACGACGTCGCCGCGCACCTCGCTGGCCCGGATCCCGCCGTGCTCGGTGCTGAGATCGGCGCCTTCCCCCACCCGTCGGATCCCCAGGTCCGCGTGGGCCGCGCGGACCGTGAGGCAGCGGCCGATCTCCTCGAGGGTCACCCGGCCATGGCGGTGCTGGATCTCGACGTCGCCCGAGACGCGCTCCACCGCCAGCCGGCCGTGCTGCGTGTTCACGACCAGGCTGCCGTCCACGCCCAAGATCTGGACGGATCCGTGGCTGCATTCCACCGTCCCCCCGGCGACGTCCTCGGCCTCCAGGCTCCCGTGGGCGTGCGTCACCTGCAGCTCCCGACCGATTCCCTCCAGCACGAGCGCGCCGTGGGCCGTCCTCACCTCGGCTCCGCCCTCGAGCCCCACGAGCTGGGTCCGGCCGTGGCGGTTGGCGAGCAGGATCCCGGCCTCCCTCGGAACCCGCAGCACCAGGTTGGACTCCACGCCTTCGAGGCCCCGGGCGGGCTGCGGCGGGAGGACCAGGCCCCACTTCATGACCTCCCCCGTCTCCTCGACGCGGAGCCGGATCGCGTCCGCGAACCGCTGGACGTCGGACTCCGCGGAGGACCACCACCGGAGCTCCCAGCTCCACCCGAAGCCCCCGGGCGCGGCCTCGACCCGGACCTCGCCGAAGCGGTTCTCCACCTCGAGCCAGCGGACCGCGGGCGGGATGACGCCCTCGGCGCTGCGGGAGGCCTCGATTCCGTGGAAGGTGAAGTGGTAGCCGTCTCGAGTGTTCGTGAGGGTGCACGCGGAGAGGGCGGCCAGGTAGGCCAGGAGCAGGCCTCGTCTCAGGGCTCGGGTGGTGCGCATGGCGATCGGGGGGTCGGGGTGGGGCGGGGTATCCTCGATGGTCTTGGTGGGGAAGCGGCACCCGCGATTGCGGCGCGGCTCAGACCGCGACCCCGTAGACCTCCTCGGTCACGCTGCGGATGTACCTCAGGAAGGGCTCGGGCGAGAGCTTCGAGCCGGTGGCGCGCTCCACCAGCTCCTCGGCCCGCCAGCGGCCTCCCTGCGAGTGGATGTTCTGGCGCAGCCAGCCCAGCAGGGGGGCGAACTCGCCCCGGGCGAGGTTGGCCTCCTGGGAGCCCAGCTCGCGCTCGGCGGCCTCGTAGAGCTGGGCGTTGACCAGGTTGCCCAGGGCGTAGCTGGGGAAGTAGCCGAAGGCGCCCATGGACCAGTGGATGTCCTGCAGCACGCCCTCGGCCGCGTTGGCGGGCCGGACGCCGAGGAGCTTCTCGCAGGTGTCGTCCCAGAGGGCCGGCAGCTCGGCCACCTCGACCTCGCCCGCGATGAGCCGACGCTCGATCTCGAAGCGCGCGATCACGTGCAGGTTGTAGGTGGCCTCGTCGGCCTCGACCCGGATGAGGCTGGGCGCGACGGTGTGCAGGGCCGGCCAGATGTCGTCCACCCCGACCCCGCGCTTGTCCGGGAAGGCCTCCTGGAGGTGGGGGAGGGCCCACCGCCAGAAGGCGCGGCTGCGGCCGACCAGGTTCTCCCACAGCCGCGACTGGGACTCGTGGATGGCCATGGACGTGGGCTGGCCGATGGGCGTGCGCGCCCACTCCTCGGGCAGCCCCTGCTCGTACATGCCGTGTCCGGCCTCGTGCACGATGCCGAAGAGCGCCGGGCGGAGGTCGTTCGCCTGCGAGCGCCAGGTCAGGCGCACGTCGCCCAGGCTGAAGGTGGTGCAGAAGGGGTGCGCCGATCCGTCGATGCGGCCCCTCTGGAAGTCGAAGCCCATGCGGCTGACCACGAGCCGGGCGAGGGCGAGCTGTCGGTCGGGGGCGAAGTCGCCGCGGACCGGGGACTCGTCCACGACCACGCCGCTCTCGGAGACCGCGGCCACCAGGGGCGCGAGCTCGGCGGTGAGCTTCTCGAAGACGGACGCGATGCTCTCCTCGGTGGCGCCCAGCTCGAACTCGTCGATCAGGGTGTCGTAGGGACGCCCGTGCGGTGAGATGGCGCGGGCCTGCTCGCGGCGCAGCGCCACGAGCTGCTCCAGCTCGCCTTGGAAGAGCGCGAAGTCGCCCTCGGCCCGCGCCCGCTGCCAGGCGTTCAGTCCGCGGCTGGAGGCCTCGGCCAGGGCCTTGGCGAGCGAGGTGGGCACCTTGGAGGCGCGGCTCACCTGACGGTCCGCCTCGCGGGCCTGGGCCTCCAGGTCGCTGCCCGGCTCGGCCAGCTCGGCGGCGGCCTCCACCGCCTCGCGCAGCTCGGGCGCGATCAGCCGGGCGTGCTTGATCCCGGCCAGCGTGGACAGGGCCTGGGCGCGGCCGGCGTGCCCGCCCTCGGGCATGTAGGTCTCCTGGTCCCACTGCAGCACGGCCTCGGCGGCGGTCAGGTCGTGGATCTCGGCCCACAGTTCGTACAGGTGCTCCTGCGGTGTTCGTGTGCTCATGGCGAGGCGATTGTAGGGAAAGGGGGGCGGAGCGACAGTCCAGGGCGATCCGCGCGGCCGCTCGAACCATCCCAAGCCCCCACCCGCCCGGGGATCGTCCCGCCCTGCTGCGGTTGCGGGGAACGCGGCCTTTTTTCGAGAGGACCCGATCCCGGGCTCCCCCGGCCTCGCCCCCGTCAGCCGAGCCGCTGACGCCCCTCGGCGCTCGAGGACTCGGCGCGCCGGTCGTCGGGTTCAGTCCTCCGCCGGAACCATCACCCACCAGCCGCGCTCGGACTCGAGCACCCCGTCCTCGTCCCGCAGCACCCAGGGCCACTTCTCGCCCCGCAGCCGGGTGGTGTCCTTCGCGCGGCAGATCACGCGGTAGCGGCCCGGCTCGTCGATGTCGCTGCGCTTGAGGCGGAGCTCGTGGTCGCCGCGGCGGTTGTTGCGGCTGGTGTGGACCGGCTTCTGGGCGATGTTGGGCAGGGGACCGCGGTCCCGGCGATCTCCCCGCCGTCGCGCGGGGCGGCTGCGGGTCTCGTCCCGATCCCGCCGACCGATCTTCACCTCGGGGGCGGCGCGCGGAGCGCGCTCGAGGGGGATCACCCACCAGGAGACCTCGAGGGCGTGCGAATCGGGTCGCATCACCTGCACCTGAAACTCGAGGGGCTCGTCGCGCAGGATCAGCGCCTCGTCCGAGGCGACGTCAGTGGCCTCCGGGGTGCAGTGGTCGATCGGGTCGACGTGGGCGTAGATGCGCTTGACCAGCTGCTCGCGGCACACCCGGCAGAAGAACTCGCCGCTCAGCATCACGCAGCCCGAGGCGGTCGGCTTCCAGGCGCCGCGCACTTGACCGGACGCGCCCTCGTACATCCCGATCCCCGGCACCCTGGCCTCGATCCAGTGGGCCCAGGGAGCCTTCTCGGGGTCCGGCGAGCTGGCGACGTTGACGCCGTCGCGCACGCTCCCGCGCGGGTGCGTTTCGCTCGAGTACTCGTCCGAGAGATGGCCGAAGGAGTGGCCGAACTCGTGGATCACGGTGCGTATGCCCCGGCCCCCGATGGTGGCGATCCCGCCGCCCCCGGTGCCCATCACGCCGTTGCGAACGAAGACGATGGCCTGACTGTCGTGCTCCGGCAGCTCGGCGAGCATCCCCCGCACCAGGCCGCCGTCGATACCCACGTGTCCGGCATAGGTGCCCGTCGTGTATCCGCCCAACGCCGTATCGTACTCGCGGCCGTATCCATCCACGCCGTTCTCGGCGCTCACCAGGGTGGTGCGCAGGAAGTTGAAGTAGGAGTAGTACTCGCGGAAGGTGCCCTGGCGCTCGAAGACCGGCGGGATGTCCTCGGCCAGCTTGTCGAAGCCCTTCTGCTCGTCGAGCTGGTAGCCCTCGCCCATGAGCACGACGTCGACCCGATTGGACGAGGGACCGCTGCGGACGACGTCGGCCCACCCCAGGTAGGCGCTGGGCCGAGAGCGGCGCTCGGCCACCACGCCGGCGCGCGTGTCGGGGTGCTTCTTCGCGATCTGCTCGTAGATCCGGCGGGCGTCCTTGTAGCGGCCGTCGGCGGCGCGCCCCTCGGCCTTCTCGAGCAGGGCCAGGGCATCCTCCTCGTCGCCGGGGGAGGAGGGCGCGGGCGCGCCGAGGGGCGACAGAGCGCCGGGCAAAACGAGGGCGAGGGCGGCGATCCGGGAGATGAGCGGGTTCATGTCCGATCGGGGGTGGGGGATAGTGGACGGTCCCACTACCCGCTCAGATTGCCGGGGGTTCCCTCCGCCCACCCGGAGCCGGTCCCCTTTTCACGTCGATCTTGCACGAGGGCGGACCCTTGCGCGCCCAGATATCGAGGCAGTCAGATCCCGCATGTTCGCGGGACGAAGCCTCACTTCCCGTCCCGATAGGACCGGATCCCCTCCGTCAGCCTCTCCAGCCCCTGCCGGACGCAGTCCTCGGGCTGGCCGAATCCCACCCGGATGTGGCCCGGGGCCCCGAAAAACTCGCCGGGCATCACGTCCACGCCGTGCTCCCGCGCCAGGTGGCGCCGGAGCTCGAAGGTGTCCCCGACCCCCAGGATGCGCGGGAAGGCGATCAGCCCGTGCTCGGCCAGGCGGCCCTCGACCCCCTCGGTCTCCGCCAGCCAGCGGACGAGGTGGGGCCGGCTCTCCAGCGCGAAGCGCAGGTACCGCTCGCGCAGGGCGTCGAGGCGGTCCAGGGCGCGCAGCCCCCCCCGCATGGCCGTGGTGGGGGGGTCCACGTAGGACAGGAAGATCATGTCCTCGATCCCCTCGCGGTCCCGCGCGAGCCCCTCACCCAGGCCGATCCACCCCACCCGCAGGCCCCCCATGCCGTAGGCCTTGGTCAGGCTGCCCACGCTGACGGCGTTGGGCGCCTCGAGGAAGGCCTGGACCCGCTCGGCGGCGGGCAGGAACTCCATGTAGACCTCGGTGCAGAGCAGGATCCCGCCCGCCCTCGCCGCGATCTCGGCCGCGGCGCGGATCTCCTCCGCCCCGGAGAGCGCTCCGGTGGGGTTGTGGGTGTTCGTCAGGAAGGCCGAGCCCGCACCCCGGCAGCCCTCGAGCGCGGCCTCGACCGCCCCGGAATCCAGGCGCCAGCCGTCCTCCGCCCGGCGCTCGACCAGGGCCAGCTCGGCGCCGAAGAGGGGGGGAAGGGCGCGCAGGGCCTCGTAGGAGGGGATCTCGACCGCGACCCGGCCCGCCCCGCGGAAGTACCGCATGGCCAGGACGTTCATGGCCGCCGAGGCCCCCATGGTGGCGATCACCCGGCGGGGCTCGACCCCCAGGCGCTCCGCCAGCCGGGCCTCCAGGGCCGCCTGGACCTCGCCCCCGAAGCCGGGATCGATGGGCTCGGGCTCGCCCAGCTCGGCCGGCTCGGGCGCGGGCATGCCGGACTGCGAGAGGACGCACGGGGTGCTGAAGGACTCCGTGCGGGCGAACGCCATGTACGGGAAGCGCAGGGGGTTGGAATCCATGGTTGCGGAGGCGGTGGAACGGCCCCTCGGGCCGTGATAGGTTGCGCGAGTTCTAGCACGATCCGCATGGATGGGCGAGGTCGCTGCCACGGCCCGGGAGCGGCGCGCGGCGGATCGGGAAGAGGGGCGGGCCCCTGAGCTCGGGGTAGACGACGATGAGGAACGGCACCATGTCGAGGATCCGGTTGGGGACGGGGGCGGCGCTGATCGCGTTCCTCCCGGCTGCCGCCTTCGCCGCCACCATGGGGCAGCAGGAGCGGCCCCAGCTCCGCTACGTGGCCGCGGGCCCCGAGGGGGCCCTGGCGCGAAACCTGAACGACCGGGACGGCGTGTCGGTGGGCAGGGTGCCCGCCGGCGGCATCCTGGCCGTGCACGGGGAGAACCGCGGCTGGCTGGAGGTCGAGAGGCCCGGCGGCTTCGAGGTGTGGGTCTTCGGCCAGTTCGTGAGGGCGACCGACGAGACCGGCGTGTACGAGGTGACCCGCAACGGCGTGCTGCAGCGCCCCCTGCCCTCCTCCACGCCCGATAGCTGGCCCCTGAGTCAGAAGCTCTTCGCCGGGAACCGGGTGCGCTTCATCCGCCGGCAGGATCCGGCCCGGCCCCTGGGCCAGGACTGGGTGCAGGTCTGGTCACCCCCCGGAGTGCGGGCGTGGGTGAGCCAGTCCGAGACCACGGCCCTGCCCTCCGGCGCCCAGGGCTCCGTCCTGTGGGCGGAGGCCGTCCTGAGCGCGGAGAACCGCAGCGGCTCCGGCTCGACCGGGGGCGGCGTGCAGGCCGGCGAGGGCTCCGAGCAGCTCGCCCAGGCCCAGCGGGCCCTGAACCGGGCCAACGACGTGCTGGCGGCCGAGCGCGACCGCGAGGACCCCGACTTCGCCGCGGCCCGCGCCGCCTTCCAGGAGGTCCTCGAGCTCTCCGACACCGGCGCGACCGCGGAGCTGGCCAAAGCGCGCCTGCAGGAGGTCGACTCCCTTGAGGAGGCCATGCGCCTGCGGGCCGAGCTGGAGGCCGAGCGGGCGGAGATCGCCCGGCGCAGCAGCGAGCGGGAGGAGGCGATCCGGGAGGCCGGCAAGGACCGCGATCCCCTCGATGGCCGCTTCCTGAGCCGGGGCTGGCTCGAGCCCGCTCCGGGCGAGCTGGCCGAGGAGGGGGTGTGGATCGTGCGCTGGGGTGGCCTGCCGGTCGCCGAGGTCGTGTGCCCCTCGGGCCGCTACGAGCTGGAGATCTTCTCCGGCTACGACCTGGGGATCGATGGGGCCGCGATCCGCCCCGGTGGAGCTCGCGTGGGGGCCGCGCCCCTGCCGCGCATCGAGATCACCCGCATCGAGGTGATCTCCGGTCGGCGGGAGAGGTAGGGACCGGCTCGGGGTCGCGCCGCGCGGCCGGCCCCCGCGGGCGTCCCTCGGAGCGCGCATGAAGCTGTGGACCTGGATCCGGGACCTCCTGCGGCGGCTGGGGGGCCTCGGTCCGCGTCGGCCGGTGTGCGACACCTGCCGGTGGGATTATGGCGACGCCTGCACGCGACCCGAGCGGCCCAACGCCCTGAGCTGCCCGGACCACGCGCGGCGCTAGTGGTCTTGGGCGCCCGTTGCGTGGGCCTGGCAACCGAGTTACGGCGCCCAAGGCCT
>CAZTTG010000103.1:0-3297 GCA_964615935.1 uncultured Planctomycetaceae bacterium
AGGGTACGCCGCATCTCTACTCAGGGCCCCATACACAACTTCCAGTCATATCTCCCATCGCCCCCCTGGAGTGCTACTGCTACATCGGGATCGCCATCTTCATCAAGGTCCCCGAAGTCCAGGCGGGTTGGTCCCGCGCCGACGGTGTAGGTGACTTGCGGCATCCAGCCGGATCCTTGTCCGCCTGCGATATTGGCGCAGAGTGCCACAGCAACGAAGATGCTGATCCTCAGCTTCATCTCAACCTCCATACTCCCCCAGGATTCGTCCCCTCAAGGTTCTCTCTGAGCATAGGGAGGCTCACCAAACCTGCGTACCGGGGGGACCCACTTTCTTGGCCGAGTAGGCCCAAGCGGCCCCTCTGAGCCCCTCCCTGGGGATGATCATTCCGCTCCCGGTCCCGGACATCTGATAAGGGCTTGGAATGCGCCCGTGGAGGATACGGGGTCCAGGGGATCGGGTCGAGATCCGAGCCAGCAGGGTGGGTTCGGGTCGGGGGCTGCCCCGCGGCATCATCACCGATCCGCGGGCGGGCGCGTCAGGGCCGAGAGCCTCCCGGTGCGCCGCAACCACACCAGGAGGGCCACGGCGGCCGCGGCGACCAGGGCCGAGATCGCGGTCGAGGTGGACAGGCCCGCCGGCGGCTGGCCCGGCTCGACCTGGGCGGAGGTGAAGAGGAACTTCCGGTCGGGATCGCCGCGGAAGGACTCGGTGACGGCGCGCAGCACCGAGTAGCCGATCAGGTAGGTGAAGAGGATCTGGCCGTCGAAGCGCTTGCGCGGCCTCACCACGAGGTAGAGCAGCAGGAAGAGCGCCGCCAGCCCGCCGGCCTCGTAGAGCTGCACCGGGTGCAGGGGCACTCCGTTCAGCCCGTTGCCCTGCGTGAAGGTGACCCCCCAGGGCAGCTCGCAGGCGTGGCCGAAGCAGCAGCCCGAGAGGAAGCATCCCACGCGTCCGAAGGCGTGGGTGAGGGGTCCCGGCAGCACGAAGACGTCGAGGGCCAGGAGCGCCGGGACTCCCAGCCTCCGGGTCACCCACCAGAGCACCGGCAGGGAGGCCAGCATCGAGCCGTAGAACACGAAGCCCTCGCCCGCGTCCCGCGAGGCCTCGGCCCCCTGGGTCAGCCAGAAGGCCAGCTTTCCCCCGACGAAGACCGCCGCGGCCAGGGCCAGGGCGACCCCGTAGCGGCGCTCGAAGAGCTTCTCCTGCCCCAGCCGGGCGGCCTCGCGGCCCACGACGTGGAGCCAGGCGAGGAAGCCCAGCCCGATCATCAGCCCGTAGCCGTGCAGCGCGAAGGCGCGGCCGAAGAGCTCGAACTCGTGGAGGACCGGGTACATGGCCGCAAGGCTAGCCGGCGAGGCTCGGCCCCGCCACGGCATCGTCCGGGTCGAAGCGCCGAGCGGGGTTCCCTATACTGCGTCCGCTTGGCCCTTCCCAGCCAGTCCCGATCCGGAGACGCTCCGAGGGTCCGGATCCGCGAGGTCCGGGTCCGCCGGCGCAGGCTCGCCATGCGGATGCCCTTCCGCTTCGGCCCGGTCACCATGACCGAGATGGCCGTGCTCTTCCTACGCCTGCGCCTGGAGGTCGATGGCGCGCGCGAGGTGGAGGGGACCAGCGCCTCGGTCCTGTCGCCCATGTGGTTCGACAAGGACCCGGACCGCGGCTACGAGGAGAAGGAGCGGCGCCTCCTCACCTCCGTGGGCCTGGCCGTCCGGCGCTACGAGGAGGCGGGTCCCGACACCGCCCACGCCCTCCATTGCGAGATCCAGCCCGAGGTGCGGCGCCGCTGCGCCGAGCTCGGGATCGGGCCCCTCGGCTCGAGCTACGGCGTGGCGCTCCTCGACGGCGCGGTGGTGGACGGGCTGTGCCGCCTCGAGGGCGCCTCCCTCCACGACGCCCTCGCGGGCGACCTCCTCGGCTTCGGCCTAGTCCCCTGGCTGCCGGCGGTGCCGCTCGCTGCGATGCGCCTGCGCCACACCGTCGGGCTGGTCGATCCGCTGGTCGAGGGCGACGCAGAGGAGCGGCTCGACGACGGCCTGCCGCAGACCCTCGAGGAGGTGGTGCGCGAGTACGGCTGCTCCTGGTTCAAGATCAAGATCTCGGCCGACGTCGAGGCGAGCCTCGAGCGCCTGCGGCGCATCGACGAGGTGCTGGACCGGGTGGCCTCCCCGGACTGGCGGGCGGTCCTCGACGGCAACGAGCAGTTCGTCGATCTGCCGGCCTTCGCCGAGATGGTCGAGGCCATGCGCGCCGACTCGCGCCTGCGCTCCTTCTGGTCGCGGCTCGCCTGGTTCGAGCAGCCGGTGGAGCGCGACGCCGCGCTGGACGGATCGGTGGCGGGCTGGCTTCGCCGGCTCGGGCCGGAGAAGCCGGTGATCCTCGACGAGTCGGACGGCGCCGACGAGGTGGTCGAGCGCGCCCTGGAGCTCGGCTACGGCGGCGTCTCGGCCAAGAACTGCAAGGGCATCTTCCGCACCCTGCACAGCCGCCGGATCCTGGCCGCCAGCTCGGGGCCGGCGATCCTGGCCGCCGAGGACCTGACCAGCCCGGGCGGCCTCGCGCTCCAGCAGGACACCGCGGTCGTCGCCACCCTGGGGATGGAGCACGCCGAGCGCAACGGCCACCACTACGTGCGCGGGCTGGCCCACCTCACCGCAGAGGAGCAGGAGAGCGCCCTGCGGGCCTTCCCCGAGCTCTACGAGCGCCGGGCGGACGGCCTGGCGCGGCTGCGGATCGAGGGCGGACTCATCCGCACCGCCGGTGTGGCGCGCCTCGGCTACGGCGGCCCCTCCTGCGTGGACTTCGAGGCGCTCGAGCCCGCGACCCTGCCGGTGGTCGCGCCGCGCGCATGAAGCCCGGCCCGCTGCGCTCGATCGGCCCGGCGATCATCGTCGCCGCCGTGGTGCTGGGCCCCGGGAGCATCCTGGCCAGCTCGCGAGTCGGCTGCGACTTCGGCTACGACATGCTCTGGCTGCTGGGCCTGTCCGCCGTGCTGATGATGGGCATGACCGCGCTGGCCGCGCACCTGGGCGCCTCCTGCGAGGGCACGCCCTGCGCCGAGATCGCGCGCGCCGCCGGCCGGCCGCTGGCGGTCCTCGTCGGCCTGGTCCTCTTCCTGGTCGTCGCCTGCTTCCAGTTCAGCAACAACCTGGCCGTGATCGCCGGCCTGCGCACCTTTCTCGGCGGGGGGGGGGGGGGGGGCCCACGGGGGGGGGGGGGGGGTTCACGTGCGGCGGGCCGTCGCCAACCGGCGGGGGCTGGTCGACCAGGGGCGGGGGGCCGTCGCCCACCGGCGGC
>CAZTTG010000103.1:3307-21014 GCA_964615935.1 uncultured Planctomycetaceae bacterium
CACCTGGGCCCCCCCCGCCCCCCGTACCCCAAACCCCGGCCCGGGGGCCCGGGCCCGCCCCCCCCCCCCGGGGGGGGGGGGGGGCGTGGCCCAACGTCCTGCTCGTCGCCCTGAACGTCGCCGTGCTGTTCGTCCTGTTCGGCCTGCGGCGACCCTACCGCCCGATCGAGACGATGATGAAGGTCCTCGTCGGGCTGATGGTGATCGGCTTCCTCGGCAACCTCTTCTTCGCGCGCCCCTCGCCCGACGGGATCCTGGGGGGGCTCCTGCCGAGCCTGCCGGAGTCGCTGCACGCTGACCTGGTCCCGCGCGTCGTGGGCGGCGTGCTCCAGGACGCCGTGCTCCCGCTGCAGGCGCTGGTGGGCACCACCTTCTCGGTGGCCGCCGCCTTCTACCAGGCCTACCTGGTGCGCGAGCGGGGCTGGAAGCGCGCGGAGCTGCGCGCCGGCCTCGTCGATTCGCTGGTCGGCATCTCCGTCCTGGGCCTGCTCAGCGCGACGATCCTGGTGACCGCCGCCGCAGTGCTGCACGGCAGCGTCGCGGGCGGCGACCTGCGGAGCGCCGCCGACGTCGCCGTCCAGCTCGAGCCGCTCTTCGGCCCCTGGGCCAAGGTCCTGTTCAGCCTCGGGCTCCTGGCGGCGGCCCTCAGCTCCTTCCTGATCAACGCCATGATCGGCGGCACCGTGCTCTCCGACAGCCTGGGCCTGGGCGGGGACCTGGGGCGGCCCATGCCGAAGGTCTTCACGACCCTCGCGCTGGTCATCGGCCTGGTCGTGGCGATCTCGGTCCTCGAGGGACACAGCCCGGTCCAGCTCATCCTCTTCGCCCAGGCCATGACCGTGCTGGGCAACCCGGTCCTCGCCGGGGTGATGCTGTGGATGTCCGCCCGCGCCAAAACGCCGCGCTGGATCCAGGGCCTGGCCTTCCTGGGGTTCCTGGTCGTGCTGGTGCTGGCCCTGAGGACGGGGTACCGGCTCTGGCTCTCCTAGCGCGGCCCCAGGCCCGTGCGGATGATGTTGCGCTGCTCGTCGAACCAGGCGCCGTACTCGTCGCCGGCCAGGAACTCGTCGTGCGCCGCGGCCATCAGGCGCTCCAGCTCGCTCCGCATCCGGAGGAGGACGGGCCGGGATCCCTCCTCGCCGGCCAGGTTGGTCATCTGGTAGGGATCCTCCCGGTCGTCGTAGAGCTCCTCCTCGCCGGTGAGCCACCTGCAGTAGGTGTGGCGCTTCGTGCGGATCCCCCGCCACTCCGGCCAGTCGGTCCGGGTCTGGCAGAAGTCCCAGTTCGAGCTGCAGGTCATCATCAGGGCCGCCTCCCGCATCACCCCGTCGTCGCCCCGCAGGACGCCGGAGAAGTCGATGCCGTCGACGGCGCCCGGGGCCTCCAGGCCGACCAGGCCGCAGAGGGTCGGGAAGTGGTCCATGGGGGTGTGCAGCTCGTCGGTCACCAGCCCCGCCGGGAGCACCCCCGGCCAGCGGACGATCAGCGGGAGGTCCACCGACTCGGCGTAGGGGACCATCTTGTTCCTGCGGCCCTGGGAGCCGTTCTGCTCGCCGTGGTCGGAGGTGAACACGACGATGGTGTCCTCCGCGAGCCCGCTCTCGTCCAGGTAGCGCATGATCCGACCGACGTTGTCGTCCATGTTCCTGCACATCGCCAGGTAGGCGCGGACGTCGTGGGGGTTCGTGCGCAGCGGGTGGTCCGGCGGGACGTTGGGGGGATGATGGATCGTCTCGGGGATCTGCTCCAGGTAGCCGGCGGGCAGGTACTCGTCCCTGAAAGGCGGGTGGGGCGGGTGCGGGGCGACCATCAGGAACCAGGGATCGTCCGAGCCCCGGCGGTCCTCGATGAACGCGATCGCCTGGTCGATCTGGGCGTCGGTCTCGAAGCGCTCCGAGCGCACCTTCTCGGGCTCGTCCCGATAGAACCAGTAGTCGTTGAAGGAGCAGTGGAAGTTGAAGGCCTCCCAGTGCTCGTAGCCCAGCCGCTCGGGCCCCGGCGGGACGTACTCGGTCTCGGGATTCCGCTCGCGGTACTCCCGCACCCGATCCTCGTCCGGCGCGAACAGGCCCTCGTCCCTCCGCCAGCCCGCGGCCAGGTGCCACTTGCCGATGAAGCCCGTGTCGTAACCCGCGTCCCGGAAGACGTGGGCGATGCAGCGCTGGTCCGGATCCACCTGGGAGAAGTTGATGACCGAGCCGGAGTGCGTCGGGTAGCGGCCGGTCTGCACCATGGCGCGGTAGGGCGTGCACAGGGGGTAGGTCGATAGCGCGTTGGTGAAGCGGACTCCCTGCGCCGCGAGCTGGTCGATGTGCGGCGTCCGGATGTCGACTCCCCCGTAGACGCTGCAGGCATCCGCGCGGAGCTGGTCGTCGAAGATGAACAGCACGTTCGGGCGCTCGCCGGCGGCCCCTCGGGGAGCGGCCGCGCAGCTCATCGTGGAGGGCGCCAGCGTCAGGGCGAGGGCGGGCCACAGGAGAATCGACATGGGTCGGGTCGCCTTCATCATCTCAGCCACGCGTCGCGGTGCTCGGCGACGAATTCGTCGTCGTTCAGCTCGGGATACGCGCGGTACACGCGGTCGATCTCCTGCGCCTGCCCGGGCGAGAGGCCCTCGTCGGGGTCGAGGCACCAGGCGCCGGCGAGGAGGCCCTGGCGGCGCAGGATCTCGTGCAGGCCGGCGATGCAGCCGCGGAAGCCGTTCGTGGCGTCGAAGAAGGCGGCGTTGCAGTCGGTGATCGCCGCGGCGCGGGTCAGGAGCTCCGGCGGAGCCGGCTCGGAGCGGGCGTGCAGGACGTGGATCTCGTCCAGGAGCTCGACCGCCCGCCGGGTCCACACGGCCCAGTGGCCCAGCAGGCCGCCGACGATGCGCAGGCGAGCTCCCTCGAGCTCGAAGGTGGTCAGGAGATCATGGACGATGCTGTCGTCGTTGCCGGTGTACAACGCGATCTCGTCGGCCCGACCCGAGCGGGCCACCGCGCGGAGCACGTCGAGAGTCGCGTGGCGGTCGAAGGGGGCGATCTTGATCGCGACCACCGAGGGGAGCTCGGCGAAGCGGCGCCAGAACGCCTCATCCAGCCGCCGCCCTCCCACCGCGGTCTGCAGGTAGAAGCCCATGAGCGGCAGCGCCTCCCCCACCGCGCGGGCGTGCGCGATGAGCTCGTCCTCGCTCGCCCGGGGCAACGCCGCCAGGCTCAGGAGGCCCAGGTCGTACCCGAGGTCCGCCGCGAGCGCGGACTCGCGGGTCGCCTGCCGGGTGTCGCCGCACAGACCGGCGACGCGGATCAGGCGGCGGTCGCCCTCGCGCAGGGTCTCGGCGGCGAGCTCCAGCACCGGCCGGAGCAGGCCGTGCCGCGGCTCGCGGATCGCGAACTGCGTCGCGTGGACGGCGACCGCGATCCCGCCGGCGCCGGCCGCCGCGTAGTAGCGGGTCAGCGCCCGCTGACGGCGCTCGTCGAGCCGGCGCTCGGAGGTCAGGGCCAGCGGGTGAGCGGGGATCACCACCCCGGCGCGGAGAGCGGCGACGACGTCGGGGGAAAGGTCGGAGACGCCGCTCAATACGCACCGTCCCGGGTCTGGTAGTGCGTCGGCGCATCGAAGGTCGTCCCGCCTCGCTCGAGCCATTCGGCGATCCAGTCGATCAGCTCGTCCAGGGAGACGTTCGGCGGACCGAACAGCGCCATGGCACGCGAGGCATCGCTGAGGAGCGCGGTCTCCGCCTCGCCCCCGGTGAGTATGGGCGTCTTGCCGAATTCCTCTCCGAAGCGCGCGGCCAGCGCGCGCACCGAGACCCGCTCGGGGCCGGTGACGTTGAGGATGCGCGGCGGGGATTCCGCGATCCCCAGGCAGGCCAGCGCGATCGCGTTCGCGTCCCCCTGCCAGATCGCGTTGAAGTGACCCATGGCGAGGTCGATCGGTCGTTCCTCGCGCACCTTGCGAGCGATGTCCAGGGGCACGCCGTAGCGCAGCTCGGCGGCGTAGTTCAGCCGGAGGATCGTCGTCGGCGTGCCGGCCCGGCGGGAGAAGTGCTCGAAGACGCGCTCGCGGGCCAGGACGGATTGGGCGTACTCGCCGATCGGGGCGGGCGGCGTGTCCTCCGTCGCGCCCCCGCCGTCGACGGACACGAGGGGATACACGTTGCCGCTGGAGAAGACGACCGTCGGCCGGCCGGAGTAGCGCTCCGCCACCACCCCCGGCAAGCAGGCGTTGATCGCCCAGGTGACCGACTCGTCGCCGCGGGTGCCGAACTTCGTCCCCACCATGAAGATCACGGCGGCGGCATCCGGGAGCGCCGCGACCGCCTCGCGGTCAAGCAGGTCGCAGCGGAGGGCGCGCGCTCCCGCCTCCTCGATCTCCGCTCGCCGCTCAGGGCGGGTGAATCGCGACGCGGCGATCACGGCGCTCCGGGAGCCGGAGCGATCGAGCGCCCGACGAGCCATCCGCGCCAGACTCGGCCCCATCTTGCCCCCGGCGCCCAGCACCAGGAGATCGCCGTCCAGCCCGGAGACCGCCTCCACGGCCGCCGCCGAGGGGTGGGACAGGAACTCCCCGAGCCAGGCCGGGGGTCCCTCTTCGCTCGATGTCGTCTGGCCGCGCATCTTCTTCCGACTCCCCCGCCCTTGTTAAGCGCTTCGCAATCCGCCGGCAAGCACAAAAGGACCCTCTGATCGATCCCGACCGCCGCGCTAGAATGGCTCGATCATGCTGGCTCGCCGCTCTGGCCGCGCTCACCTCCTCGGCGGCCTCCTGTCCTCGCTCCTCCTCTTCGGGACGGCCTTCTCGTGGACGCAGGAGGCGGAGACCGAGCAGGACCGGGCCGTGCTGCAGCCGCGCATCAACCGGGCCATCGACCGGGGCGTGGAGTACATCCTCTCCCGCCAGCACATGGACGGCTCGTGGGCCTACAAGTCGGCGGAGTACCGCAACGGGCAGACCGCGCTGTCGGTGTACACGCTGCTGAAGTCGGGGATCTCCTCCGATCACCACGCCATCCGGCGCGCCCTGGAGTTCCTGAGGTCCCACCCGCCGGTCAAGACCTACTCGGCCGCCTGCCAGCTCATGGCCCTGGCGGCGACCCGGCGCGACCAGCACCTGGGGTGGATGGAGGAGATCGTCGAGGACCTCCTGGACTGGCAGGCGGGCACCTGGGGCTACCCCCTGGGCAGCCTGGACCTCTCCAACACCCAGTACGCCGCCCTGGGCCTCCGGGCCGCCGCCCAGCGGGGGATCGCGATCCCGTTTCGGGCGTGGGAGAAGCTGGGCTCCAATGTGATCTCCTACCAGCACAACGACCTGGGCTTCGGCTACCGGCCGGGCCGGACATCGACGGGCTCGATGACCGCCGGCGGGGTCTCGGTCCTGTGCATCGTGCTCGAGCAGGTCGGCGTGGACGGCCCCCTGCCCCCCCGCCAGCGCAAGGCCATGGAGAAGGCCCGCGACGAGGGGCTGGCGTGGCTGGCGGAGAACTTCGCGGTGAACGCCAATCCGCAGCCCCACTCCGGGAAGCCCAACCAGCGCTGGCTGGAGTACTACCTCTACGGCCTCGAGCGCGTGGGTGGGCTGGCCGAGCTGGAGCGCATCGGTCCGCACGACTGGTACTGGGCCGGAGCCGCCTACCTGGTCGACGCCCAGAAGAAGGACGGCAACTGGGCCACGGCCTATGGCGAGAGCGAGCCCAACACCTGCTTCGCGCTCCTCTTCCTCGAACGCGCGACGGCGCCGCGCAGCGGACAGAGCCGACACCAGCGCAGGCAGCTGTACGGCGAGGACGATCCGGCCGCGGCGGTCAGCCTGAAGGCCAGCGGAGACAGCCCCCTGACCCTCTGGATCTCCTCCTTCGGGGAGGAGGCCCTCGCCGCCTGGAGGTGGCCCGAGGACGTCGAGCCCGGCCTGCGGGTCGCCACGGTCCGCTACCTCGCCGACGGGGAGATCGTCGCGGTCGTGGAGGGGAGCCGCGAGGAGCCCTCGGGCACCGGCCGCTTCGCCGTGCAGCACCGGTTCTCCTCGACGGGCAAGCACCGGATCCTGGCCCGAGTGGAGGTCGCGCCGCCCGGGGCCGCCGACGGCGAGGGCCTCGTGCTGCTCGAGTCCGCTCCCCTGGAGGTGGACATCCGGGAGGTGCTCGAGCCCTGGATGATCGAGTACGCCAGCGACTCGACGCGCAACGAGCTGCAGGGGGCGCGCGTGGAGGTGAGCGCCAGCTCGCGGCACTCGAGCACCTGGAAGGCCTCCAACGCCATCGACGGCCGGGCCGCCACGGGGTGGCTGTGCAGCAAGAGCGACGAGACCCGGTCCATCGAGCTGGCCCTGCGGCGCCCAGTGAGGGCCAACACGCTGCTGCTGTCCCACGCCCGGCCCCGGCCCCAGAGCCTCTCCTACGCCGGACGCGCGACCGTGGTCGAGCTGGTGCTCAACAACCGCAAGACGCCCTTCCGGATCGAGATGGATCCCGACCATCCCGGCAAGACCGTGTGGAGCCTCGAACGCGCGGAGAGCGTCCGCAACCTGAAGCTGCGCATCGTGGACTTCAAGAAGGGCCGGGACTCGCGGGTCAGGGACCTGGTCGGCTTCGCCGAGATCGAGCTGCAGAACCGGCGCGACGACGGGTAGGAGCCGGCGGCCCGGTTCGAGGGGCGCCTCACCTGGCGCGGTCTTCGAGCAGCCGGCGCGCGCCGGCCAGGGGCATGGTCGCGCTGGCGACGTAGTCCCGGCGCACGGTGTGCTCCCCGAGGACCCACTCGTTGACGCCCCGCTGCTGGTAGTCCGCCACGAGGTCCAGGATCGTCCGACGGGCGAGCTTCGGATCGACGCGGTCGAGGGTATTGGCGAACCACCCCGTCGCCACGCCCCAGTGGGCGCCGTTCTGGTAGGCGTCCCTACGGCCGGCGGCCTCCCAGTACTCGCCGCCGGGAAGGTGCCGGATCTGGCCATGCTGGACGATCTGGTCATAGTGCGCCTGGAAGTAGCGCGCGACGCACGAGGCCTGCGCGTCGTCGGCCACCCCGAGGTGAACGGCGAAGGCCGAGCCCCAGACGTCGGGCTGCGCGCAGCGCAGCGTGGCCGCGCGGAACAGCCCGACATCATCCTCCCAGAGGACCTCCCGGACCGCGCCGGCCAGTCTCCGCGCCTGCGCCGAGAAGCCGGCGGCCTCCTCGTCGCGACCGAGCGCGCGTGCGAGCTCGGAGAGGCGACCGGCCGCCTCGATCCAGAGCAGCGAGCCGAACAGCAGGTCCCCCTGCTTGCGGACCGTGTCGCTGAAGCCATAGGGACAGCGGTCCCATCCCTCGGGCTCGATCCGCACCAGGCCCGTCTCGGGATTGCGCGGCACGGCGTTCATGGCCGCCACGAGCTTCTCGATGATGACCTCGAGGAGCTCGAGGTCGGCGAGGCGCCGGTGGGTGTGCCAGGCCACGGCGACCGTGAAGGGTCCCCCGTCCACGACCGGATTCTCACCCATGGTTCCGTAGCCGGGCATGTAGATGGGCGTGCCGTCGTACTTCACGCAGTCCACGCCGCTGCCGTCCTCCCCGACGGCGTTCGCGAAGAGCAGGCAGGCATCGCGGAGCTCCTCCTGCGTGAAGGCCCCCGAGCAGCCCTCCAGCATGTAGGCGTAGTCGCGCAGCCAGAACGCCTCGTAGCCGATACCGACCTGCGGCGGGAAGGCGCCCATGCCGCTGGCCATCTCGCGCCGGGACGCGCGGATCAGCCTCCGCGACTCCGCCTCCAGCCATTCGATGGCCTCCTCGAGGCTCGCTGGAGAGCGCTCGGCCTGGGCATCGGGATCGGCAGGCATTGGCGCCGGCTCCCCCTGCCGGTCGGGCTCCGCGGTTCCGGCGAGTAGGAGCAGGGCGGCGAGAGACGAGGCGGCTGACTTCATGGGGAACCCTCCCGATCGAGCGCCGGACATCAGTCGTACAGGACCGGCTCCTCGCGCCAGTCCCTCTCCCTGTCGTAGCCGAAGGCGGCGACGCGGGGGCGCCGCTCCCGCAACCGCACCGAACTCACCCCGAGGTAGCCGCCGGAGGAGGAGGGATTCTGGCCGACGCACTCCAGCCGCAGCGTGTACACGCCGGGGTCGGGCCAGAAGTCGATCAGGTGGAACTCCGCCACCTCGGGCCGGGCCGAATACAGGTCCACCGGATCGCCGAGCGGAACGCCGTCCAGGAAGGGCTGGTAGACGCCGTAGTCGTAGGAGCGCGTCAGCTCCAGCACCAGGCGCAGGGGCTCCTTGCGCTCGACCTCGAGGGGGATCTCCACCCAGGCCTCCTCGCGGCTCTCGGGCTTGAAGAAGAGCTGCCCGCCGGATTCCAGGTAGCGCGCGCCCTCCTGCACGCGGGCCTGGCCGGCGCCGTGGTGCGCATCGCCGACGAAGTCCTTCCCCCATACCAGCACGCGCTCGATGCCGGGAAGCCGGCGCTCGGCCGCCGGAGGCACCTCGCAGAACTTCGTGCTCGGCCCCATCTGGTACCAGTAGGCCACGCTGCTGAAGTCATCCTGCCGCTCGTTCCAGCTGTGCGCCCGGTGCTCCGCGTTCTCGTCGGGCGACATCCAGCCGAAGGTCTCGAAGGTCATCTTGATGCCGGTGTTGAAGACCAGCGGGTCGTGGACGTGCCAGCGGTAGCTGCAGGTCATGTGGCCGAGTTTCATGTCCGGATCGCTGACGTAGGGCACGCCGAAGTACGGGGTGCTGTTCTCCTTCAGCCCCCAGGCCGACAGGAAGTAGTCCTCGGTGCCCGTGCCGCGGATCGAGGGCCGCCCCTCGCCGTCGATGTAGATCTTCTCGTCCCCCTCGCCGAACCAGGCGGGGCTCCGCGTTCGCACCGAGTAGACCGTCCCGACGTAGTACCCCCGCCCCTTCGTCTCGCAGACCAGGTAGTCCTCGCCGCTGCGGGCGGGGTACTCCTGCCGGTAGCGGGCGCAGAAGTACATCGCGTTCTCGGGCAGGGACTCCTTCTTGATCCAGTCGACGTTGTTGTAGAGCTTGCGGATGGGCTTGGTGCTCTGGTTGACCACCTCGATGCGCGCCGATTCGCGGAAGGGCATGTGCCAGAAGCAGTTGTAGGAGTCGGCGTCCTCGACGATCACCGGGACGCTGATCACCTCCATGCGCTTGCCGAAGCAGCAGGCGAAGAAGTCACCCACGGGGGCCTCGACGTCGGGCTCCTCCCGCCCGTCCCAGAAGATCCGCAGCAGCATCTCCTGGTGGTTCGCGGCTCCGTCGGTGACCCAGAAGTGGGGCTCGTGCAGGAAGGTCATCCAGATGTGCGTGATCACGCCCGGCCCCTGGAGGTCGGCCATGACGTAGGTCTCACCGGCCTCGATCCGATCGGGACGGTCCTTGTTGTTCAGGCCGTCGTACAGGTCGTCCTCCACCCAGACGTTGGAGCCGACGCGCATGCTGCGCCCCTCCTCCCAGCGGGTCAGGGCGTCCAGCGCCTGGCCGGAGACCACCGAGGGGAGCGTCCCCACGGCGACCAGGGTGGCGACGATCCAGCTCCAGCAACGCATCTGGCGGCCAGGCATCCGAGCTCCTCCTGTTGCGGTCGACGGTTCTGTGGAACCGAGCGGCGGGACTACCGCCGCATCTGCTCCTCCATCCGGCGCAGGGTCTCCCACTCTACCGTGAGCTCGAACTCCTGCTCGCCGGGGACGTCCTCCACCACGGCATCCCGGGGACGGCCGATGAAGCGCGGGACCTGGTAGGCCGGGGCGGAGGCCGACGCGTCGCGGAGGGTGGCGTGCACCCAGTAGCGACCGGGGCGATCGAGGATGGCCCGGACCTCGCCGGTCGCGTCGAAGTCGTCCGCGCTGACATAGGCCGGTCCGTGCAGGGGGCGGACGCCGTCCTTCGCGTCCGGCGGAGCGCCGCGGAAGGCGAAGCGGGCGCCGAGCACCAGGGGCGGGTCGGGGAGGGTCCCGTCCCGCACGAGGCGCAGGCGCACCGGCAGGCCGGGCCCCAGCTCGATCGTGCGATCCGCGGCGATGCCGGGCACCCGGACGGCGCGCAGGCCCGGGTGGGAGATGTCCGCCGTGAGCGGACGGCGCAGACCCAGGATGCGGACCCGGCCGCGCCGGTCGGAGGCGTGGTTGCCCGCCACTTCGGATGCATCCGGTCCGGCGCGGAGCATCACCTGGGCGTCGGCCACCGGATCCCCGGCCGGACCGAGCAGCGTGAGCTCGACGTCCATCAGCATCCCGCGCAGGTCGATGCCCTGCAGGCGCGGATCCCGCTCCGTCTCCCCCGGCAGGATGCGCAGGCCGTGGATCTCGACCAGGGGCTGGAGCATGCGAAAGCCCGAGACGCGCAGGCCCGCCTCGCCCGGCTCCAGCGAATCCGAGCCGAAGCTGCCGTCGCGCTTCACCGGGATGGGGATCCGTTTCGCGTACCGCACGCGGGTCTCGGAAGGGCCGTCCCGGGAGCTGCGGCGGACCGGCTCCTCGACGGGATCGCGCAGGAGGTGGATCGCGAGCCGATCCGGGTCGATGTCGTCGTCCAGCAGGAGATAGCCCTCGATCCCGCCGGGCCGCACCATGCACAGGCTCAGGCCGCGGGCGCCGGCCAGGAAGGAGACCCGCTCCGAGGGCGGGAGGCCGGGCTTGCGCGCGCTGACCCCCAGCTCGCCGCTGCGGTCGCACCAGCCGCGGCTCTCGAAGCGGCCCTCCGCATCGGTCTCGCCCTGGACGTCGTGGATCCAGTACCAGCGCCAGCTCTCCCGGTCCTGACGGCCGCGCTGGCGCGTGGCGCGCTCGAAGTGCAGCTTCGCGCCCTCGACCGGCCGGCCCAGATCATCGACCACCCTGCCGGCGGCGACCAGCGGCGGCGCCTCGAGCTGGATCTCGCCCAGATCGGTGACCCCCCGCGGGAGCGGGCGCGAGAGGTCGACCTTCGCGCGCGCGTGGGCATTCCACTCCTCGCGGTGGAGCACGATCTCGAGGATCCGGGACCCCCCCGGCGGTGGATCGTCGACCAGCTCGACGCGGAACTCTCCGTCCCCGTCCGTCGGCAAGGGCACGTGCTGCGAGCGGACCGTCGGGCCGCCGGCGATCGTCATGGTCCCGCTCAGGGCGCGCGAGCGGAGCAGCCGCCTCTCGGAGTCGCGCACGCGTCCGGTCACGACCGGGCGCTCGCCGGCGATCGCCAGCTCGATCGTGACCTCCTGGCCCGGCCGCACCGGGCCGGCCGCGCACCGGACCACCGGGCCGCTCAGGCCCGGCCAGAAGCCGCGGACCTCGAGCTCCAGGCCCAGCCCGACGAAGGGGAAGACGGCGCGCCCCTCGACCGGCCAGGCGCGTCCGATGGGGCTGCCCGGGTGGACGGCCGCGGCCTGCGCCCCGGCCTCGACGGGCCACAGCGAGGCCCACGGCCTCCAGCTCGAGGCCGACTCCCCCGGCACCTCGGGCATGGTCACCACCACGCGGCCGGTCGGGCCGGGCAGGACCAGCCGGATGGGCTCCTGGGGGGGCTCCTCCGGATCGAGGACCGCCTCGATGCGGCGCTCCAGGGGGATGGGCAGGTAGGCGAGGACGATGGCGCCCCCCCCCGCGCTGCCCAGGTGGACGAAGCGCTGGGCATTCTCGAAGAGGGCGATGCCCTCCTCGCCCTCGGTGTTCGCGGAGGCGAGCGTGTTCGGCACCCGCTGCTGGGGGCCGAGCAGGCGCCCGATCGAGACGGGCACGCCGGCGATGGGTCGGTCGTCGCCATCCACCACCTGCACCGCCAGGCTGAAGCGGGCGGCCACGGTGAGGAGCACCGGCTGGGGGGCGTCGGGCTCGACCCAGCGGCGGCCGTCGAGGGGTAGGCCCCGGTCCCGCGCAGCGGGATCGGATCGATCCAGTGGATCGATCCGAAGGGGACCCCCGGAGCTCGCGTGTACCAGCCGGAGCTCGCGCGCGCTCGGTAGGACCACCTCGCCGGCATCGTCCGTCTCCAGGGAACGTGCGAGCTCGTCGAGGAGCCGGTCCTCGTCCTCGATGTCGGGCCGCAGCTCGTCCTTCTGCCAGCGGTGGTACTCGTCGAGGTCCAGGAAGCGGACCAGCGCGCCGGGCACCGGCTCCTGCCGGCTCCCGGTCACGACCCGCAAGCGGATCCCCTCGGTGGGTCGCAGACCGGCGGTGGAGCGCCGGGTCTCGGAGGGGCTCGGCGCATCCACCTCATCGCTCGCGTCCGGCGCGGCCTCTCCCGGAGCCTCCACCACCGGATCCGGGCCCACCAGCCGATCCGGCCGGCCGAGCGCGATGAGCTCGGCGGGCGCACCGGGGCCGGCGAGCTCCCCGCTCCCCCCGCCCTCCATCGAGCGCAAGAGGATCAGGAGACCCACGGCGATGGCCGCGACGGCCAGCGCCGCCGCCAGGAACGCGATCCGCATCGATTGCCCTTCCGCGGGAGGGGACGACCCGCCCCCCCAGCCTATTCCGGGGGGTGGTGCATCCATTACGGTATCCGAATGATCTGCATCGCCCTCCTCCTCGCCCTCCTCCCCGTCAGCCAGGAGCCCGCCGCCGGGCCGGAGATCGCGCGCCTGCGCGCGGGGATCGCCGCCCTGGACGAGCTGCCCCCGCCGGCGCGCGGGGACTGGCTGGTCGAGCCGATCGGCCGGCGCGCGGGGGTCTTCCGGACCGGCGCGCGCGACGAGATCGCCCTCGACAACGGGCTGGTGCGGCGGACCTTCCGCCTGGCGCCCAACGGGGCGACCGTGGGGCTCGACGAGCTGCGGACCGGCAAGGCCTGGCTGCGAGGGGTGAAGCCCGAGGCGTACGTCGAGCTCGACGGGACCCGCTTCGCCGTGGGAGGGCTCGTCGGCCAGCCGAACCACGCCTACCTGACGCCGGAGTGGCTGGAGGAGCTGGAGGGCGATCCCCGGGCCTTCCGGCTCGTCGGCTTCGAGGTGGGCGAGCCGGCGGAGCGAATGGCGTGGAAGCGGGTGCGCCACTGCGCTCCCGACGCGGTGTGGCCGCCGCGCGGCGCGGCCCTGCGCATGGACTACCGCCTGGATCAGGCCGACGACCAGGCGCTCGCCGGCATCGTCGTCTCGGTCTGCTACGAGCTCTACGACGGCATCCCCTTCCTCTCCAAGTGGATCCGCGTGCACAACGCCGGCGGACGCGCGGTGAGCGTGGACCGCTTCACCAGCGAGGTGCTGGCGGTGGTGGAGCACTCCTCGATCGTCGAGTCCCGCGGGGTGGCCCTGCCCACACCCCAGCTCCTGGTGGAGACGGACTACGCCTTCGGCGGGATGACCCCCGAGAACACCAGCCGCTTCTCGGTGCACTGGGAGACGGACCCGGACTACTCGAGTCAGGTGAGCTACCTGCGTCAGACGCCCTGCCTGCTGGAGGTGAAGCCCTCGATCGGCCCCGCGCAGACGGTCGAGCCCGACGGCGCCTTCGAGTCCTTCCGCGCCTTCGTGCTGGTCCCCGACTCCACCGAGCGCGAGCGCATGGGGCTGGCCCGGCGGCGCATGTACCGCACCGTCGCCCCGTGGGTCACCGAGAACCCCCTGATGATGCACGTGCGCTACTCCGACTGGGACACCGTGAGGAACGCCATCGACCAGTGCGCCGAGGTGGGCTTCGAGATGGTGATCCTCACCTTCGGGAGCGGCTTCGACATCGAGAAGGACTCCCCGGAGTACCTGGCGGAGATGCGGCGCTACGCCGACTACGCCCGCTCCCAAGGGATCGAGATCGGCGGGTACTCGCTGCTCAGCTCGCGGCACGTCCAGCCGGACGGGGACAACTGCGTGCACCCGGAGACGGGCGAGACGCGCGGCACGACCCACGGGAGCTGCCCGGCCCTGGCCTCGGGCTGGGGGCAGCGCTACTTCGAGAGGCTCTACCGCTTCTTCCCGGAGACCGGCTTCGCGCTCCTGGAGCACGACGGCTCCTACCCGGGCGACCTCGACGCCGCCGCGCGCCCGCCGCTACAGAAGGGCGTGGAGGACTCGCGCTGGGTGCAGTGGCGCGTCATCTCCGACTTCTACCGCTGGTGCCGGGGCGAGGGGATCTACCTGAACGTGCCCGACTACTACTACCTCTCGGGCTCGAACAAGTGCGGCATGGGCTACCGCGAGGTGAACTGGTCGCTGCCCCGCGCCCAGCAGGTGATCCACACCCGCCAGAACATCTTCGACGGAACCTGGCAGAAGACCCCCAGCATGGGGTGGATGTTCGTGCCGCTGACCCAGTATCACGGCGGCGGGGCGGCGGCGGTGATCGAGCCGCTGGCGGAGCACCTCGACCACTACGAGCGCATGCTCCAGTGCAACCTGGCGCTGGGCGTACAGGCCTGCTACCGCGGGCCGCGCCTCTACGACGCGCCGGCTACCCGCGACCTGGTGCGCCGCTGGGTCTCCTGGTTCCGCGAGTACCGCGACATCCTGGAGTCCGACCTGGTCCACGGTCGCCGCGCCGACGGACGCGACCTGGACTGGATGCTGCACGCGAACCCGGGGCTCGAGCGCAAGGGGATGCTGGTCGTCTTCAACCCCCTCCCCCGGGAGGTGAGCCGCAGCCTGCGGGTGGACATCTACTACACCGGCCTGAGGGAGACCGCCCGCGTGCGCCGCGAGGGCGGGGAGGCGAGGACGCACCGCCTCGCCCGCGACGGCTCGATCGAGCTGGAGGTCAGGGTGCCCGCCGAGGGGATGAGCTGGTACTCGATCGAGTGAGGAGGCGCCCGATCAGGTCGAGACCTTCGCCGGGGCCAGCAGCCCCTGGGCCTCGAGCCAGCCGAGGATGCGGGCCAGCGACTGCTCGATGGTCTCGTCGCCGGTGTGGACCGCCACCTCGGGGTTCTCGGGGGCCTCGTAGGGGTCGCTGATGCCGGTGAAGTTCTGGATCAGGCCCTGGCGGGCCTTCTTGTAGAGGCCCTTGGTGTCGCGCTGCTCGGTGACCGAGAGCGGCGCGTCCACGAAGACCTCCACGAAGATCGCCCGGCCGTCGGTGCAGTCGCGGATCTCCTGGCGCAGCTCGCGATAGGGCGAGATGGCGGCGGTGATGGCGATCGCGCCGTTGCGCGCCAGGAGGTCGGCCACGTAGCCGATGCGGCGGATGTTGGTGTCGCGGTCCTCCTTGGAGAAACCCAGCCCCTTGCTGAGGTTCTCGCGCACCTCGTCGCCGTCGAGCACCTCCACCTTGCGGCCGCGCTCGCGGAGGATGGGCGCGATGTTGGAGGCCAGGGTGCTCTTGCCGGCGCCCGAGAGCCCGGTGAACCAGAGGATGATTCCTTTTTCGTCGGACATGCTGGGTATCTCGGTGGGATGTCGCAGTGCGCAGGTGTCAGCGGAGCTTGCCTTCGAGGTAGGGAACCTCGAAGCACTTGTCGTGCATGATGGGGCCGTGGCCGAAGTAGCCCATCTCGCCGAAGAGCTCGCCGTGGTCGGCGGTGACGATGATGTGGGTGTTCTCGGGGACCATGTCGTAGAGCTGCTCGAAGACGCCGTCCAGGTACTGGACCGCGCCGATCTGGCGCGCGCGTAGCTGGTCGAGCTTGTCCTGATCGAAGAACTCCTCCTCGCTCTTGATCAGCTCGCCGTCTTCGTCGATCTGTCCTTCGAGCTTCTTGAAGACCCCGTTGACCCCGCTGATGCGCGGCCACATGGAGGAGTCCTCGTCGGGCTTGGCGTAGGGATAGTGCGTCTCCCCCACGTTCAACATGTAGAACTCGGGACGCTCGGTGCCGAACTGCATGGTCGGCAGCATGGCCGCCATGTCGTTGTGCTTGTCCATCAGCTCGAAGCTGTCGAAGTCCCGGTTGATGCCGGTCTTGGGGTTGAGCACCGGCAGCGAGACCCGGGCGTGGGTCTTGTAGCCCAGCGTGTTGCGCAGGAGGCCGGGCAGCCACAGGCCGGGGACCATCTTGCCGAACTCGATGTCCTTAGCCCCCAGGCGCTGGTTGTAGTTGAAGAAGTCCTCCTTGTAGTACTCCGAGGCGTAGACGTGCTCGGGGGAGGTGTGCGGCAGCAATCCCGTCAGCAGGTTGTAGTGGGAGGGCGCCGTCCAGGAGGCGTAGCTGAAGCGCGCCTCGACCGGACCCAGCTTCATGATCGTCTTGGGGGCCGCCTCCATGAAGGTGTCGTGGCGGCAGGAGTCGAGGATGACGATGACGAGGTGGTTCTCCGCCTGCGGCTCGGGATGAGGCGGCAGGGCGCCGGGGCGCAGGATGGGTCGCAGCGGCTTGGGGGGTGCCTTGGCGGGCTTCTTCTTGAAGGCGTCGAACAGGCCCATGGTGTCTCGGAGGGGGTCGGGGTTGCGGAGGGTTGCGGGCTACAGGTATCCCAGGTTCCTGAGCTTGCGCTTGAGCTCGTCGAGCTCCTCGTGGGAGAGCTCCTCGGCGGCCCGCGCTCGCTCGGCGTCGCCCATGAGGTCCCGCAGCACGTAGACGATGAAGTCCGTGGGAGAGTTGAAACCGGACCCGTCCACGACCTGCTGGATCTTGCGGTAGAGGGGCCGCGGGATCTTGACGGTGACCTTGCTTTCGCGCACGGGAGGAGGACTCGCTGGGGATGGGTACGGGAGGGGGCGGACCGGCCTGCCGGCCGGCCCGGAGCGCGCGGCCCCGGGGGCCCGCTTCGCCCCGGGGGGCAGCACTCCAATAACACTCTTATCGTACTCCTATAAGGGTGCGATTGGAGCCTATCCCCGATCTCCGGGGCATCCGCGGGGCCCTGGCGCCCTAACTCGTTTTCATGCAGGCGGCTACGGGCGCGCCTCCAGCGCCCCTGGGGGCCGCGATCCGGGCCGAATTCGCCCCGATCGCTCAACCCCGGACGCTGGCTGCCGTAGCCTCTTTCGGCATCCGAGCGGCCCGGCCCCAGCCGACCTCCCGGAAACGCCGATGATGCCGCTTCCGACCTCGCCCCCACCGACGACCCGCCGAGACCCGCCACCATGCGCAGCAAGATCCTCCTCCTGGCCCTGGCCCTGACCCTCGCCGCGACCTCCTGCGGAGGCTCGAGCGATCCCGCGAGCCTGACCGACGCGGGCACCCAGGCGCTCCAATCGAGCCACTACTCGGAGGCCCTCTCCAAGTTCGAGGCGGCCCTGGAGCAGATGGACGAGGGCCACACCCACTACCTGGTCGCGAAACTGGGCGCCATCGAAGCCCGCGTCTACTCCGACGCCGACGCGGCCGAGGCGGAGTTCCTGGCCATGGCCAAGGCCATGCCCGACCAGATCGGCGCCAATCGGTACCGCAAGATCGGGGGGCGTATGACCGACGCAAAGAAGTTCATGCAGGCGATCCACGTGCTGGACGCGGGCATCAAGGCCTTCCCCGACGACGCCAAGATGAAGCCGTACATGGACGCGGTGAAGAAGGCCGCCCAGGACGCAGGCGACTCCGATGCCCTGAGCGAGCTCGCCGGGCTGGGCTACCTGTAGGATTCGAGCGGCGCCCCCATCGTGAAGTCCTCAGCGTTCCTCGCAGCGGCCCTGGCGGCCGGCCTGCTGCTCGGTGGGTGCGGCTCGGGCGATCCAGAGCGGCTGACCGACGAGGGGTATCTCGCCCTCAACTCGGGTCGATGCGGCGAGGCCCTGGACCTCTTCGATCGGGCTCTCCGCGGCATGGAAGCCGCGCACACGAGCGACATGACTCCCAAATCCACACAGGACGAGCGGATCGCGAAGATGACCTTCGCGTCCGTCTACCCGCTGTTGTTGACGGCGGTCGAGATCCGCAGATATCGGGCGGTTGGCTGAGACCGTCCTG
>CAZTTG010000104.1:0-21012 GCA_964615935.1 uncultured Planctomycetaceae bacterium
GGGCGCTCGCCGAGTAGACCGCTCACGTCTGCCGTTGCTCCGGCCCCCGCCTCACGGCCACAGGAATCGCCCGCCGGCGCGAGCCCCCCCCGGCCTCCCCCTCAGGCCACCCGCGCCTCGCGCCCCTCGCGCTCCTCGGCGGCCCCCTGCAGGGCGCAGCGAATGCGCGCGTGGATCCGGCGCCGCGCCCGGAACATGATCATCTTCATGTTCGAGGGTCCCACCTCGAGCCGTCTGCCCGTCTCGGCATAGGACAAACCCTGCACCTCGACCAGCTGCAGGGCCCGGCGGTCGCGCGGGGCCAGCTCCTGCCAGGCCTTGGCGTAGTGCAGCAGCACCAGCAGGAAGGCGCGTCGGAGCTCTCCGCGCTGCTCGGTGGCCATGGCCGCGTGCTGCGGGGTCTCGCCGGGATCGGCCGGCTCCTGCAGTCCCTCGGGCAGGGCCTGCAGCGAGCAGTCGGCCCGCCGCGTCAGCGCCCGGCGCACCGCGTTGGCCGAGATCGTCCGCACCCACACGCGGAAGCTCGCCGGGTGGTCGGAGCGGAAGCGACTGGAGTAGCGGTAGACGTTGACGTAGGTGTCCTGCACGAGCTCGCTCGGGTCGAGGGCGCGGTGGGACTCCTGGATGCGGCGCTCGACCCACTGCAGCACCGAGGCCCGGGAGTGGCGGTAGAGGGTCTCGTAGGCTCGCTCGCCGCGGGTGTCGCGGAACAGCGCCATCAGCGCCGTCGCCAGCCGGTCGTGGTGCTGGGCCGCGGTCTCCCCCTCGGCCCGCTCCACGCCCACCCCCCGGGAGCCGAGCTCGGCCCGCACGTCCGGGAAGACCTCGAGCAGGGCCTTGGACTCGGGAACGGCCTCCACAGGGGTCGCGTGTAGGATCATGGCCGGGAATAGCAGGGGGCGTGCCGCCCGAGGGCCGGTCCCGCTCTGGACCGACATAAACCCAGCAACCATAGCGCCTAAGGGCCACGCCGCGGCCAGGGGAGGGCACGGGCAGCCGATCCCGAGCCGGGCTCTTGTTACGGATGCGTAGCAGTGTGCTCCCCAGTCTCCCCCACCAGCCGGCCCACCCCTGCCCGACTTGGGCTGGAATCGGGCCCCGACCGAATATGATGGGGGCGGTGTCGAATCCACCGCCCCGGACTCCCCGGACGCGGTGATGGCAGCGACCCGTCCCGAACCCCGACCAATCCATCGATGGCGATCCTGACCGAGGCTCTCCCGCTCGCGGAGCCTCCACCTGAGCTCGGTCCCGGCAACCTGGACCCCTCGCTCCTCCTGGCGTCCCTCGCGGCGCTCCTCCTCGCGGCGACCTTCGCAACAGTGCGCACCGCGCTGCGGCAGGCGCACGGCCCGCGCATCCTCACCCAGTGCGCGACGGAGGCGAAGCGCAAGCGGCTCGAGCCCCTCCTGGAGCGCATCGAGCCGCTGGCCACCAGCGCCGACATCCTGACCATCGCCTCCGCGCTGGTCTTCGCGATCCTGCTGCTGCGGGCCACCGCCGGCGACGGGCTCGCCTGGGATCAGATCGCCGCCACCCTGGCCATCGCGGTACCGGCCCACCTGGTGATCGTGCGCGCCCTGCCCGACGCCCTGGCGCGGCGCTTCGGGGACGGCCTGCTCCTGCACGGCCTGGGCGTCTTCCGCCTGCTCCAGCTCCCGCTGGCGGTCTTCTCCTGGGCCTTCGAGGCCCTGCGCCGCGCGATGCTGCGGGTCTTCGGCCTGCCCCACAACTCCCGGGCCGAGCGCGAGATCGTCCAGGGGCTGCGCGACGTGATCGCCGAGTCGGAGATCGACGGCGGGCTGGACGAGGCCGAGCGGGAGATGATCGGCAACGTCATGGAGTTCGGCGACGTCGACGTGGCCGCGGTCATGACGCCCCGCACCGAGATCCACGCGGTGGGGGTGAGCGAGAGCCTGCGGGAGGCCGCGCGCGCCGTGACGGAGAGCCGCCACAGCCGCATCCCGGTCTTCGAGGGCAACCTCGACGGCATCATCGGCACCCTGTCGGCCCAGGACCTGGTGAGCGAGATGGCCTCCGGCGAGCTGGACCAGCGCCCCATGCGCGAGGTCATGCGGCCGGCCTTCTTCGTGCCCGAGACCAAGCGGATCGACGAGCTCCTGGCCGAGTTCAAGCGCCAGAAGATCAAGATGGCCATCGTGCTCGACGAGTACGGCGGCACCGCCGGCATGGTCACCATGGGCGACATCCTGGCCGAGCTCGTGGGCGAGCTGCAGGACGAGCACGACGAGGACCTGCCCAGCCCCATCCGCCAGCTCCCCGACGGCGCGGCCGAGGTGGACGCCGGGCTGCACGTGACCGAGGTCAACGAGGAGTTCGACCTCGACCTGCCCGAGGAGGAGGACTACGAGACCCTGGGCGGCTTCGTCCTGGCCGAGCTGGGGCGCTTCCCCAAGGTGGGCGAGTCCTTCCGCCGCGGGGACACCGAGTTCTCCATCGTGGACGCCAACGATCGCCGGGTCCTGACGGTGCGCATCGAGACGCCGCTCTCCGAGAAGAGCGCCTGAGGCCCTGCCGAGCCCGGCTCCGGACGGACATGAAGCTCGCCGACGACGCCCTGCTGCTGCGCCGGATGCCCTACGGGGAGTCCTCGCTGGTGGTGCACGCGCTCACCCGCGAGGGCGGGCGGCGGCACCTGATCGCCAAGGGCGTCTTCCGGCCCCGCTCGCGCTTCTTCGCCGCGCTGGACCTCTTCGACACCCTGGACCTCGGCTGGAGCGAGAGCTCGCGGCGGGACCTGGGCACCCTGCAGCGGGCCGAGATCCGGCGCCGCCGCCACGCCATCGCCCGCTCGCTCGAGCGCTACCGCGCCGGCCTCACCGCCCTCGAGCTGGCCGGCCTGGCGACCGCCGTGGGGCGGCCCGCGGGAGGGCTCTTCGAGCTGCTCGAGGCGGCGCTGGACGAGCTCCTGGACGAGCGGCTCCCGCCGGCCCTGCCCCTGGTTGTCTTCGAGCTGCGCTTCCTGCAGAATCTCGGCCTGTCCCCGGCCCTCGAGAGGTGCGCGGCCTGCGGCGGTCCGGCCCCTCCGGTGAGGGAGGCGAGCGGCGTCGCCAGCGCGCCCCGACGGGAGGCCCGGGTGGCCTTCTCGGCCGGAGCCGGCGGGCGCCTCTGCCGCTCCTGCGGCGAGGAGGCGCGCGCCAGCGGTCGCCGGGTCGGCACCCTGCCGGAGACCGTCCTGGAGCGGGCCGCCAGCCTGCTCGTCGGCCGCCCGCTCGAGCTCCCGAGCCCCGCCGAGCTCGAGCTCGTGCGGGACTTCGTGGCCCGCTTCCTCGAGTACCACCTCGAGACCCGTCCCCGCTCCTACCGCCGGTTCCTGGCGGTTCCCAACCGCAACGCGCCCCGCGGCGCCGCCCGCGCATGAAACACCCGATCCCGCTCCTCCTGATCCTCCTGCTGCTCTCCTCCTGCGCCAACTCGCGGAGCCTGTGGCGCTCGGTCACGGGGCAGAAGGTGAAGCGAGCCGAAGACGTGCCCGCGGCCATCGAGGACGCCCGCGGCCTCCTGGACGAGGGCCGGACCGGGGCCGCCATCAGGCTCCTGCGCGAGGCCCGGGACGTGCCCGGCACCGAGCCGGAGACCCGCCAAGAGCTGGAGCAGCTCCTCGAGCGGGCGGCCCAGATGCGGGTGGTGGAGCTGACCGGCACGGAGGAGGAGGACCCCGGCGCGCTGGGCGAGATCCTGGACCTGGAGCTGCCGCGCCAGATCTCGGTCTCGGCGGCGGTGCAGGCCGCGCAGCAGGAGCTCGAGGCGGGGCACCCCAAGAAAACCTGGAAGCTGATTCAGAAGATCGACCGCAAGTACCCCCTGCACCACGAGCGGGCGGCCGCGGGCGCGGTGCTCTACGAGGCGGGCGCCGCGATGGTCGAGGAATCGAGGACGTTTCTGGGGCTCTTCAGCAACCACGACGAGGGCCTGCAGGCCCTCGAGTACCTGGTGGTGAACTACCCCTCCCAGCCGAGCTGCGACGAGGCCCTGCGCATCCTGGCGCGGACCTACGAGAAGGACGGGGACCTGCGCACCGCGCTCGAGCGCCACGAGGACCTGCTCACCTGGCACTCGCTCAGCCCCCACGCGATCGCCAGCGAGGCGGCCATGCCCCGCCTGCGGCTGGCCCTCCTGGAGAGCCCCGAGTACGACCGCGACCAGCTCGCGCGCGCGCGCGCCGAGCTGGAGGCCTGGATCGAGCATCACCCCGGGCACGAGCTGGAGGAGCGGGTGCGCTCCGACTACGCGGACTGCCTCGAGCGCCTGTGCCTCTCGGACCTCTCGATCGCGCGCTTCTACCGGCGCATCGACAACGGCTACGGAGCCCGCTACCACGCCCGGCGGGCGCTCGAGGAGGCGCGCCTGCTGGACGACGAGCGCCTCGTGACCCGGGCCCGGGAGGCGCTCGAGAAGGCAGCGCCCCCCGAGGCTTCAACCGGCGCCGCCGAGACTCCAGCGGGCCGTCCCGAGGGGGGATCATGAGCCGGCCGCTCCGAGGATCCGTCCCGGTGCCGGGAAGGGGTCGATCCGCGCTCCGACGCGGCCGCGGGCCCCTCCTCCTGGCCCTCGCGGCGTGTCTCGGCGCCTGCGGCTACCGGACCGGCCTCACCCTGCCGGAGGGCTGGGAGGCGATCGGGGTGGAGGTCTTCGCCAACGACAGCCGCGAGCGGCTGGTGCGCAACCTCGAGCGGGACCTGCAGGCCGAGATGGCCGCCGCGGTCCGGCGCCTGGCGCGGGTGCGCCTGGTCGCCCCCGAGGAGGCGGACCTGGTGATCCGCGGCCGGATCACCGATCTCCGGCGCCGCAGGGGCATCCGCAGCCCCGAGAACGAGCTCCTGGAGACCGGCGTGCGGATCGAGGTCGAATCCGAGCTGGTGGAGCGCGTAGGGGACGGGGAGCCCCGGGTCCTGGGCGAGGCCCGCTACGCCACAGAGAGCGGCTATCGCCTGGAGGACCCCCGGCTGGAGCTGGACGCGCGGGAGCGGGTTCTGCGCAATATCGCCGACCGCCTGGTCCTGGACTTGCTGGGGCCCGTGGCCTACGTATCCCCGCGCTAGATCCCCCGGAGACCTCACCCGCCCGCCCGCGAAGGGAGACAGCCGAAGCCCCCGCCTCTGCAGACCGCCGGCCCAGCGGACGATACACACCCCATGCCCGACACCCAGACACAACCGCCCGACAAGCACCGCAAGAACCGGGGGCTCGGCGCCTTCCTGCTCTTCCTGACCGTCCTGGTCGTCATCCTGGTCATGGTCGGCGGCGACCGCCTCGGCAAGACCCGCGAGCTGACCCAGGACCAGTACCTCTACCACCTCTACTGCGGCCAGGTGGAGTCCCAGGTCTTCCGGGGCGCCAACAAGATCGAGGGCCGGCTGCGCCGGCTGGTGTCCCCCGACGAGAAGGACCGATTCCGGGTCCACTTCACCGACCTCTCGGGGCTGGCCGAGGAGCTCCAGCGGCAGAAGGCCATCCCCCGCTACGAGGACGTCACCGAGGAGGCGCTGAGCGAGGCGGTGAGCCAGCGGTGGTTCCGCCCGCAGCTCGTGCTCTCGGTCACCGGATACCGGCAGCCGCCCTCGGAGATGGGACTCGATCCGCCGCCGGCCGGGGTCTCCGAGGATCTCAAGGTCGACGTCAACCTCTTCGTCCACGGCCTGGCCATCAGCCGGGACGAGCATCGGATCCGCACCTCGGGCATCTCGCTCCAGGAGCTGCCCTTCCCCGAGGAGCCGGGCCCCCTCCACCTGCGGGTGATGAACCCCAAGGACATCGTGGCCACGGTCGCGAGCCTGGAGGCCGCCGGCGCCGCCGTCCAGCCGCCCCTGAGCTTCGACCGCCGCGAGCAGAAGGGCTCCTCCTCCACCGACTCCAACACCATGCTCAGCATGGTCCTGTTGACCTGGGCGCCGTGGATCCTGGTCTTCGTGGTGTTCATGATCTTCATGCGCCAGATGCGCGCCCAAGGCGGGGCCGGCGGAGTCATGTCCTTCGGGCGCTCGCGCGCCCAGCTCTACTCCAAGGAGGACCACACCAACACCACCTTCGACGACGTGGCCGGCGTAGTCGAGGCCAAGGAGGAGGTGCGCGAGATCGTCGAGTTCCTCAAGAACCCCAGCCGCTTCACCCGCATCGGGGCGCGCATCCCCCGCGGGGTGCTGCTGGTGGGCCCGCCGGGTTGCGGCAAGACCCTGCTGGCCAAGGCCATCGCCGGCGAGGCCGAGGTGCCCTTCTTCTCGATCTCCGGCTCCGACTTCGTGGAGATGTTCGTGGGCGTGGGCGCCAGCCGGGTGCGCGACCTCTTCAAGCAGGCGCGCGAAAACAGCCCCTGCATCATCTTCCTGGACGAGATCGACGCCGTGGGGCGGCGGCGCGGCAGCGGCCTGGGCGGGGGGCACGACGAGCGCGAGCAGACCCTCAACGCCATCCTGGTGGAGATGGACGGCTTCACCACCGACGAGGGCATCATCGTGCTGGCGGCCACCAACCGGCCCGACGTGCTCGACCCGGCCCTGCTGCGGCCCGGCCGCTTCGACCGCGAGGTGGTGATCGATCCCCCCGACCAGGACGGCCGCCGGCAGATCCTGAAGGTCCACCTCAAGAAGGTGAAGGCCGTCGAGGACCTGGACCTGGCGGTCCTGGCGCGCTCCACGCCGGGCTATTCGGGCGCCGACCTGGCCGCCATCGTCAACGAGGCCGCCATCCGCGCGGCCCTCGACCGGCGCGACGCGCTGAACATGGAGGACCTGGAGGAGTCCCGCGACAAGGTCCGCTACGGCCGCCAGAAGATCTCCCGCAAGATGGAGGAGGAGGACCGCAAGGTCACCGCCTACCACGAGTCGGGCCACGCCCTGGTGGCCTTCACGCTGGAGGAGGTCGAGGACCCCCACAAGGTGACCATCATCCCCAGGGGGCGGGCCCTGGGCGCCACCTTCGTGATCCCCGAGAAGGAGAGCTACCACCTGCAGAGGAGGCGCATGGAGGGACAGCTCGCCATGCTCTTCGGGGGGCGCGTGGCCGAGAAGGAGTGCTGCGGGGACATCTCCGCCGGCGCCTCGGACGACATCAAACGGGCCACCGAGCTGGCCCGGGCGATGGTGGCCGAGCTGGGCATGAGCGACAAGGTGGGCCCGGTCAACTACGCCGAGCGCGAGGGCAACGACTTCCTGGGCACCGAGCTCCTGCGCGGCCGAACCCACTCGGAGGAGACCGCGCACATCATCGACCAGGAGGTGCGGGCCATGCTCGACACGGCCTTCGCCCGGGCGGAGGAGGTCGTCCGCGAGAACCGCGAGGGCCTGGAGCGCCTGACCGACGCCCTGATGGTCTACGAGAGCCTCTCGAAGGAGGAGATCAGCCGGGTGCTGGCCGGCGAGTCGGCCGACGACCTGCGGCGGTCCGGGAAGCTCAGCCAGGCCGAGGAGCTCGCCGAGAGCCGGCACGAGGAGGCGGAGGAGGAGAAGCCCGCCCCCGATGAGGGGGGCCTCGCGGGCGATCTGCCCGGCGAGCCGGGGCTCTCCCCGGCCTGACGCCCCCATGGACTCCGGGGGCTCCGGGACCGCCACCGCCGCCGAGGCCTGCTTCTCGCGCGCGGCGCTCGAGCTGGAGCCCCGGGCGCTCCCGCCGGAGGCGTCCCCCCTGCAGGTCTGGACGCCCCCCCGGCGCGTGTCGGTGGCCTGGCGTCGCGCGGCCCTGGGCCCCGAGACGCGCGCCCGGCTGGCCGGGCTCGAGGGCGCCGCCCTCCTGACCCGGCCCCCCTCGTGGGAGCAGCTCGTCTGCCCCCGCCCCGCCCTGGCGGAGCTGGCCGAGGTGGATCCCATCGCCCGGCTGCTGCTCGTCACCGGCGACGCCGCCGCCGCCCCCCCGCCGCTCCCGCGCCTCATGGGGATCGTCAACGTCACCCCCGACAGCTTCTCGGACGGGGGCCGCTTCCTGGAGCCCGCGCGCGCGCTGGAGCACGGCCTGGCGCTGGTCGACGAGGGCGCCGACGTCCTGGACGTGGGCGGCGAGTCGACCCGGCCCGGGTCCGCGCCGGTCCCCGAGGAGGAGGAGGCCCGGCGCGTCCTGCCGGTGATCGAGGGGCTGGCCGCCCGCACCCGGGTCCCCATCAGCGTGGACACGCGTCGGGCCGGCGTGGCCCGCCGGGCGCTCGCCGCCGGCGCCCGCTGGGTCAACGACGTGAGCGCCGGCCGCGGGGACGCGGGCATGCTGGAGCTGGTGGCCGAGGCCGGCTGCCGCTACGTGCTGATGCACATGCAGGGCCTGCCGCGCGACATGCAGCGGGATCCCCGCTACCGGGACACCGTCCCGGAGGTGCTGGCCTTCCTGCGCCAGCGCACGGCGGCCTGTTTGCAGGCCGGTATCCACCTCTCTAAGATCCACCTCGATCCGGGGATCGGCTTCGGCAAGCGTCTGGATCACAACCTCGAGCTGCTGCGCCGACTGCCCGAGCTGCGATCCCTCGGCCTCCCGCTCCTCCTGGGCGTCTCCCGCAAGTCCTTCATCGACCACCTCGGTCGCCGGATGGGCGCGGGCGAGGCCTCGAGGGAGGCGGCGGAGCGCTCGGGGGGCAGCGCGGCGGCGGTGACGGCCTGTGTCCTGGGAGGTGCGTCGATCCTGCGCGTGCACGACGTCCACGTCATGGCCGAGGCGGCCCGCGTGGCCGCCGCCCTGCTCGGCCATTGCGGCCCGGATCCCGCGGAACCAAACGAAAGCCGGCCCGGAACGTGAACCTCGTCCTCGGATGGGCCCTGCAGGTCCTGATCCTCGCCACGGGGATCTACCTCTTCCTGACCTTCCTGCGCACGCCGCGCGGGGGTGGGATCGTGCGCGGGCTCTCCCTGACCCTGCTGATCGGGGCGCTCTCCGTGTGGGTGCTGGCGCGGCTCCTGGAGCTCGAGGAGCTGCAGCACCTGATCGCGGGCATGGCCGGCTACGTGGTCGTCATCCTGGCCATCCTCTTCCAGCCCGAGCTGCGCCGGGGCATCTCGCGGGTGGGGGTTCACCCCATCGTGGGGCGCCTCTTGCGCTCCCGCGCGCCCGAGACGATCAGCGAGGTGAGCCGGGCCATGGTCTCCATGGCCAAGCGCAAGCGCGGAGCCCTGGTGGCCTTCGAGATCGACATGCCCCTGGGTGACTACATCCAGTCGGGGGTGGAGGTGGACGCGGCGGTCCACCGCATCCACCTGGAGAGCATCTTCCACCCCGGCGGCGCCCTGCACGACGGCGCGGTGATCATCAGCAAGAACCGCATCGCCTCCGCCCTGTGCCTCTTTCCCCTGACCGAGAACGTCGAGATCGCCAAGTCCACCGGGACCCGCCACCGGGCGGCGCTGGGGCTGACCGACGAGTGCGACGCGGTCACGGTGGTGGCGTCCGAGGAGACCGGGGACATCTCCATCTGCCAGAACGGGGAGATGCGGCGCAAGGTCCCCCACAACAAGCTCGAGGAGATCCTGCGGGAGACCCTGGAGGCCGAGGACGAGCGCGAGGCTCGGCGGGCGACGGACGAGCGGCCGCGCGGCTGGAAGGGCGTGGGCCGCTTCCTGCGGAGCCTCTACACCGCCGACGTCACGCGGAAGTTGGTGGCCTGCGGGATGGCGGTGGGTCTGATCTGGGTGGCGCACCAGAACATCAGCGTCTCCCGGCAGATCTCGATGCGCATCCGCGGCCAGAGCGACCCGCAGGCGCGGCCCGCCCCGGGGGAGATCCTGGTGCGGCTACCCGGCGACGACCACAACCTGGTCTCCCCCCTGGAGGGTCAGCGCATCCACCTGGAGGCCACCGGCACCCGCGGGCGGATGGACCGGCTGGAGTCGGAGCTGCAGGGCCTCCTGGTGATCGACGTGGCGCTCCCCACCGAGGGCGTCGACTTCCCCCTGGAGGAGGTCGCCTGGTCCCGCCGCGACGGTCGGGAGAGCCGCTCCCTGCGCATCCGCTGGGCCACGCCGAATCGGCCCCGGATGCGCACCGAGCGCTACGGCGAGAAGCAGATCACCCTGGAGCCCCGCCACGTCGAGGTGGTCGACGCCGAGCTGGACCCGCGCTTCATCGCCCGGCCCGACGACATCCACTTCGACCCCACCAGCATCGCCCTGATCGGCCCGGCGGGCGCCATCGCCGGGCTGGACGGCGAGGAGCTGCCGGTCCGCCTCCAGCCCCTGGTCCTGGGCCCGCTGGACACCGGCGACCGCAAGGAGCGCCTGCAGCTCGGCGCGCGGCTGCGCGAGCTGGGCTTCGAGATCAAGGACCTGGACACGGTGCACGTCACCCTGCCCATCGATCCCGCGCCGCGCGACCTCCCGCCGGTGGAGCGGGAGATCGCCGTGGTCTGCATGTCCCCCGAGCAGCAGTCCGAGCTCTCCCGCTGGAGCCTGCCGCCCGCGACCGGGACCGCGCGCTTCCGGATCCGCACCAGGGGAATCCTCCCCGCCAGCGCCGAGAGCGGCTCGGAGGCGGTCCGGGAGCGCAGCGCCGCGGTGGTGCGCTTCGTGGAGGAGAACCTGGACGTCTTCGTGGACATCGCCGACCGCGAACCCGGCGGCCGCCAGGTCCCCGTGCGACACGCCTGGCGCAGTGACTGGCGGGAGGCCCTGGCGCTCGACCTGGACGCCCTGGCGGGCAAGGTCGACCTGTGGGTGGAGCTGGAGACCGACGCCGAGGTCTTGCTCATCGAACGGAAGCAGGCAGAATCTCCCGGGCCTCCTGAAGAGAACGGATGATGAGCATGCGGCAAGGGGAGAAGATCTTCGGCACCGACGGCATCCGCGGCCGGGCGGGCGAGGGCTGGCTGACGCCCGCGGGCGCCTCGGCGGTGGGGCGTGCCGTGGGCAGCGTGCTGGCCGGCCGCGCGCGGACCGCCCGCGGGGGCAAGCCGGGCCGGGTGCTCCTCGGTCACGACGGCCGTCGATCGGGGCCCGAGCTGGAGAGCTCCCTGGCCCGCGGCTATCGCGCGGCGGGCTTCGATCCGGTCAGCGTCGGCCTGATCACCACGCCCGGGCTGGCCCTGCTCACCCGGAGCGAGGACTTCCGCCTGGGCACCATGCTCTCCGCCTCGCACAACCCGGCCGAGGACAACGGGATCAAGGTGTTCACCAGCGAGGGCGACAAGCTCTCCGACGAGCTGGAGGCCGAGATCGAGGAGCTCCTGTGCGCCGGGGCGGAGCCGGTCCCGCCCCCGGAGAAGGGGACGGCGGGTCCGCCCCTCGACCCCGAGCTCGAGCAGAAGTACCTCGAGTACCTGGTGGACGACGCCGCCCGGGGGCTCGAGCTCGACGGGCTGCGGCTGGTGATCGACTGCGCCAACGGCGGCGCCAGCCGCATCGGCTCGCGGGTCTTCGGCCGCCTGGGAGCCCAGGTGCACGCCATCGCCGACCAGCCCGACGGCGACAACATCAACCGCGGCTGCGGCTCGACCCGGCCCGAGGCGCTGCAGGACGAGGTGCGCAAGTTCGGCGCCGCCCTGGGCGTCGCCCTGGACGGCGACGGGGACCGCTGCATCCTGGTGGACGAGGCCGGTCAGCTCGTGCACGGGGACGGCATCCTCACCCTGGTGGCGCGGCACGCCCAGGAGTCGGGCGGGCTGGCCGCGCCGCGCATCGTGGCCACGGTGATGAGCAACCGGGGCCTTCACCGCGCCCTGCGCGAGGTGGGCGTGAGCGTACGCACCGTGGACGTGGGCGATCGCAACGTGGTGGAGGCCCTGCGGGAGGAATCCCTCACCCTGGGCGGGGAGCAATCCGGCCACATCATCTTCGGCGCCGACAACCACCACATCGGCGACGGCCTGTACACCGCCCTGCGGGTGGTGCGGGTCATGCGCGAGACCGGCAAGCCCCTGTCCGAGCTGGCCAGCCCCTACCAGCCCTTCCCGCAGGTGCTGGTCAACGTCCAGGTGGCGCGCAAGCCCCACCTGGGGAACATGCCCACCATCGCCGAGGAGGTGCGTCGCATCGAGGAGGCCCTGGGCGAGGACGGCCGCGTGCTGCTCCGCTACTCCGGCACCGAGCCCCTGGCGCGGGTGATGGTCGAGGGCCCCGACGCCCGGCAGATCCAGGACTGGGCCCATGCCCTGGCCGAGCTCCTCTCCTCCGAGATCGGAGGATAGTGCGCTGATCGCGGCGCTGGAGACCTCCAGCCGCTCGCCCTCGGTAGCCCTGCGCGTGAGCGGCGGCGCGGTCGCGATCCGGCGCCTGAGCGGCGAGCGCCCCCACGCCAGCGACCTGATGCCGGCCCTGCACGAGCTGGTCCTGGAGAGCGGTCGCGCGCCCGGCGACATCGGCGCCGTGCTGGTGGGCACGGGCCCGGGCAGCTACACCGGCCTGCGGGTCGGCATCGCCACGGCCCTGGGGCTCGCGCGCGGTGCGGGCGCGGTGCTGCGTGGCCTGCCCTCGGGCGAGGTGCTGACCTGGTCCGAGCTCGCACCGGGCGAGAAGGGCGCGGTGCTGCTCGACGCGCGCCAGGACCGGCTCTACTTCGCCCGCTATCGCCGCCTGGTGGACGACGTCGAGGTGCTCGAGCCGCCCTGCATCCTCACGCCCGAGGAGCTGCCCGCCCATCTGCCGGGCGAGGGCGTCCTCTTCGGCGACGCCACCGTCGCCGACGCGGCGCGGCTGGACGAGGGCGCTCGCGCGAGGCTGCGGGTCGATCGCGCGCCCGACGCCGGCGCCCTCCTCGAGCTGGGGGAGCTGCGCCTGGAGCGGCTCGGCCCGCAGGATCCGGCCGAGATCGAGCCGCTGTACCTGCGGCCCTTCGCGGCCCGCGCGCGCCGGCGCTGAGCCCCTTCGAGACCGCGCCGGGCCCTCCCGAGCGGGGCGGCTCACTCGCGGCGCAGGGCCACCCTCGCCATCACCGTGCGGTGATCGCTGCCGGGGAGCTTCGCCGTCCAGCGCTCGAGCACGTGGATCGAGTCACCGACCAGGACGTGGTCGATGGCGATGCGCAGCCCGCGGATCGGGGCGCTCGTCGTGTAGGTGGGCTGGCGGCCGAAGCCCCGGCGGGAGTCCCGCAGGCCGCTCCTCGTCAGCAGGCGGTCGAAGGACGGCGAGGTGCTGGTGACGTTCAGATCGCCGAGCAGGAGAGCGTTGCCGGGCCAGTCGAGCGCGGCGAGGGCGTCCAGCAGGGCGTCGCGCCTCTCGATCCGCCAGGCCTTCCCCGGACGGATGGGATGCGCCCCGCGGATCACGAGCGGCTCGCCCTGCAGCTCGATCACGATCTCCATGGGCGGGCGGATCGCCTGCTCGGGGAGCGGGATCAGGCGCGCGGAGCTCGGGTCTCGTCTCGAGAGGATCGCCGTCCCCCACGTCGCCTCGCCCCACCTCCCGGGCGGAGAGTAGAGCTGGTGCGGATACTCGACGGACTTGCCCGCGAGGATCTCCCTCCAGCTCGGCGAGACCTCGAGGAAGACGATGACGTCCGGCGAGGTCCGCTCCATCCAGTCGGTCAGGCCAACCTGCTCGTCGTTGGTCCAGAGGAGGTTGGAGGAGGCGACCGTCAGCGCCTCCCGCGGCGGGTCGAGCTCCCCGCTCCGCGAGTCGGGCATCCACAGCGAGAGCTCGGGCCACAGCTGCGCTCCGGCGAGCGCCGCGGCCACGATCGCCATCCACCGGCAGCGGATCAGGAGCAGCAGCACCGCCCCCGCCATCCCGGCCATCCCCAGGTACCAGGCGAAGCTCGCGGCGACCTCGCCGAGCCAGAACCACGGCGCGGACCAGACGAGGAGCGAGCCGGCGACGAGGGTGGCGAGGCCGAGGGCGCCGGCGGCGACGGCGAGCTTGTGCAGCCTGCGAGCGAGGCGAAGCCCTGGCCGGGCGGCGCCGGGCGGGCCGGCCTCCCCCGAACGCTCGATCGGATCCTCGCTCATGCCCGCGAGAAGATAGTCGCGATCGCCTCGGGGCGCGAGCGGCCTTCGTCCTCGGCGATCTCATCGAAGAGGCCCGCCGCCCGGAACGCGCGACGTCCCCGCTGCCTCGCGGCAACGGGGACGCTTGTTCTGGATCCTCGCGTGAGCCCCGCTCGCGCGGGCGCCGAGGAAGGACCGGGTCCGTCGGGGGACGCGACCTACAGGTCGTGCGGGCGGAGGGTGCGGCGGCCGTTCTGGGCGGCGCGCTTCTCGGCCGTGGCGATCATGCCGCGCACGACGCCGTCCAGCGCGCCGTAAAACTCGCTGGACACGTTCATGCCCGCGGCGCCCTTGGTCCGGCTCTTGCTGATGATCAGGTCGACGGCCTTCTTCCCGCCTCTCCGCACCGCCTTCTTGCGAGCCGCCTTCTTCTTCACCGCCTTCTTGCGCTTTGCCATGGGTTCCGAACCTTCTTGAGCTCCCGGGTCGAGGCTTCTGTCGGCAAGCCGTGCCCGTGATCGGTAGTCGCGAATGGGTCCGATCGCTGGTCGAACCCGTGGAAGTGCGCAGAGAATGCGGCCGCTCACCGGCCCTGTCAACCGCCGATATCCCCCGAAATCGGCCTTTTTCGCCGGAATTCCCCCCGAATCGCAGCGTTTGTACGATCCCGGTGCGCGCCCTCACCGCCTCCGGGAGAATGGCTTGGGCGGCCGAGCTGGAGTATCTTGTGCGCGTGGACGGCTGCCGAGTCTGGGCCGACGTCGATCTCGATGCCCTGGCCCACAATCTGAACGTGGTCCGCGAGCTGACCGGTTCCGGGGTGGCCACCATGCTGGTCGTCAAGGCCGACGCCTACGGGCACGGAGCCGTCGCGGTGGCCCACCACGCCGTGCGCTGCGGCGTCGCGGCCCTGGGCGTGGGCACCTCGGCCGAAGCCCTGGAGCTGCGGAGAGCGGGCATCCGTATCCCCATCCTGCTCCTGGGCACGCTGCTGGACGAGGAGGCCGCCGAGGCCCTGCGCAACGACGTCCACATCGGCATCCACTCCAGCGATCGCTGTCGGCGACTCCAGGAACTGGGACTCGAGCTGGGCCGCGTCGCCCGGGTCCACCTGAACGTCGACACCGGCATGGGTCGCCTGGGGGTGCTGCCGGAGCGCGCCGCGGACCTCCTGAGGCTCATCCGCGCCTCCAGCCACCTGCGGCTCGCGGGCGTCATGACCCACATCAGCTCGCCGCGGGGCGCCTGGGATCCCTTCACCGCCACCCAGTTCGCCCGCTTCGAGGGCGTCCTGTCGGAGGCCCGGGCCGAGGGGCTCCTGCGCGGTTGGATCCACGCGGCCAACAGCGCCTGCGTCTTCACCGGCGCGAGGCCGCTCCACGATGCCGTGAGGGTGGGCATCAGCGCCTACGGCGTCGTGCCCGGGAACCTGCCCCACACCGCGCGCCTGCGACCGGTGCTGGCCCTGCGGAGCCGGATCGTCTTCCTGAAGGACGTCCCCCCGGGGACCTCGATCGGGTACGACTCCACCTGGAGGGCGCCGCGCCGGGCGCGGGTGGCCACCCTGCCCACGGGCTACGACGACGGCGTACCCTGGCGGGTCGGCAACCGCGGCCAGGTCCTGGTGCGCGGCCGGCGAGCGCCCATCGCGGGCGCGGTCAGCATGGACTACACGACGATCGACGTCACCGCCATCCCGGGGGCCGCCGTGGGCGATGCGGTCACGCTGATCGGCTCCCAGGGCGAGGGGCGGATCGGCCTCGAGGAGGTCGCCGCCTGGGCCGATACCATTCCCTACGAGGTCGCGTGCTCGGTCGGCAAGCGCGTCGTACGGGTGTACCGCGGGGGAGAGGGAACCCCGCTCCCCGCCCGTGGATCCGCGGCCGCGAGCCCTCGCGAGGCCCCCGCGAGGCCCCCGCGAGGATCGGCGGACCGCCCCGGCGCTCCGATCCCGCCATGAGGTTCCTGGCGAGCATCCTTCGACTCCTGATCCGCACGACGGCGCTGGTCCTCGCGCTGGCGGCCGCGGCGCTCTTCGCGGCCGAGCGCAGCGGCACCCTCGCGCGAGTGGTACGGGATCGCCTGGCCGGCGCCCTCGGCGAGCTCGGTCAGGGGCTCGCGATCGAGCGCGCCCGGCTGAGGTGGTTCGAGCCCTCTCTGGAGCTCGAAGGGGTCTCCCTGCGGACCGGGGGGGAGCTCTTGACCCTCGAGCGGGTGCGGGCCGTGCTGGCCTTCGACGGACTCGCGAGTCCGAGCTTGAAGCGGATCGAGGCCGCCGGGGGCCGGCTCCGGTGGACCGCCGAGCTCGTCGAGGCCGCGAAGGGGGTCCGGTCCTGGGAGAAGGGCGACCCGGATCCGCAGCGAAAGCAGCGCTGGCCGGCGATCTCGCTGACGGGCCTCGACGTCGAGATGGTCCACCCCGAGCTCGGCCTCCTGCCCTTCGGACGCCTGGGCTTCTCCTTCGAGCCCGATCGGGACTCGGGCCCCGCCCTCCTGGGGCACCTGGAGCCGGCCCTCGCCAGCGACCCGGGGGCGGGCCTGGAGCTTCGAGGCCACCTGAGCGACGCCGCGGAGCTCGTGGTGGAGGGCTGGGCCCGCGACCTGCGCCTGGAGGTCGGCTCCCTGCCCGCGGACGGCCTCCTGGGCGGCCTGCACTCCCTCGATCCGAAACTCGATCTCAGCCTGCTCGCGATGGCGCGCATCGACCTCGAGAGCGGAGCCCCCTCCTCGATGATCCTGCGGGCAGCCCTGACGAACGGCAGCCTGCAGCCCCCGGGAACCGCGTACCCGGTGGAGGAGATCCGGCTCGACGTGGAGGCCCACTACGGTCCCCCAACCGGGCGGGAGGGTTCCGCGCGCGTGGAGGGAGCCGTCCGCGGGAGGGCGACCTGGAACGGTTGCCCGCTGGAGGCCGGGGGTCTCCTGGGGCGCAGCGCCGGTCCCGACGAGTTCCTGCGCGCCTGGATGCGCGCCGCGCGCCTCCCGCTCGACGAGGAGACCCGGCTCGCCCTGGCGGCCGACGAGGAGCTCGGGCGGGCTCTGGACTCGGTGCTGCCCGAGGGCACTCTGGATCTGCTCCTGGGACTGCGCCTGCAGCGCGATCGCAGCCTGCGCCGGCCCGAGCTCCTGGCCGACGTCCTGATCGAGGGCGACGCGCGGGTCACCTACCAGGGCTGGCTCAAGCGCAGGACGGGGCTGCGCTCGGGCTTCCCGGTGCCGATCGAGGGCATCCGCGGCCGGGTGGTGGCCCGGGTCGATCCCCTCCGCGAGCGCGGGACCCTGGTCGGGCTGGTCGGGATCGTCGGGCGACAGGCTGCGCCGCCGGGAGAGCCGGGGGCCGAGGTCTCGATCGACGGCGTCCTGCTCTCGGGCCGCCGCGGCCACCCGGGCGAGCAGGGCCTGGAGCAGATCGAGGTGCGCTTCGAGGGCGCGACCGGTGGGCCGGCGCTGGGGCGCGGCTTCGAGGGTCTGCGGGGAGCGGAGTGGGTCTGGGACGCCTTCGCGCCCGAGGGCGGCTCCATGTCGGGTCGCTGCCGGATCGCCCGCACCGAGCACAGCCCGCGCTCCACCACCCACGTGGTGGCCCACCTGGACGGCGTGGACGCGCGCTGGCGCAAGCTGCCGGTGCCGATCCTCGGCGCGAGCGGGCAGGTGGAGTACGTCGAGGACGCGCGCGGCGAGACGGGGGTGCGCTTCCGCGCCGAGGGCCGGCTGAGCACGGCCGAGTCGGTGAGCGTCATCGGGCGGGTGCAGAGCCCCGGCACGGGTGACAACCGCCCGGGGGTCGAGAACCAGCTCATCTGCGTGGAGGCCGCCTTCGGCGACATGTCCCTGCGCGGCGACGACGTGGAGATCCTCGCCCGGACCCTGGAGGGAGTGCGCGGGACGCTGGACGAGATCGCGCCGACCGGCAAGGCGGACGCGCGCGTGCGGATGGTCCAGCGCAGCCCGCAGCACCCCTCCGACTACGAGGTGGAGCTCTGGCCGCGTCAGGTCCGGCTGCAGCCGCGGGACTTCCCGGTCCCGGCCTCCAACGTCCGCGGCCGCTTCCTGGTCGCCCACCGGGACCCGGGCAAGGGCGCCAGCGGGGTCTCCGCCAGCACCGACCTTCGCGCGCTCCCCCTGGTCGGCCAGTGGACCGGTGGATCCCAGGTGGCGGTCATGGGCTTCTTCCCGGATGCCGAGGAATCGACCCTGGAGATCACCGCCGCCGGGGTTCGAACCGACGACCGCAACCTGCTGGCGGCGGTGGCCAACTCGGTGGGGCGCGACCGCTCGGCGCCGGCCGACCTGGGCGGGCTCTCCCTCGACGGGCGAGTGGACTTCACCGGCCAGATCCGGATTCCCAGCGGGAGCGGGGCGGAGGAGGCCGCCTCGGAGAGCACCTTCCGGGCGCGGCTGCGGCGCAACAACCTCTTCGTCGATCGCGAGCGGCCCACCCTGCGCGAGATCGAGGGCTCGATCGATCTGGGATCGGAGGGGCTGTTCGGCCGCCGCCTGGACGCGGTGGTGGGCAGCTCGCCGATCGAGCTCGAGGACACGCGCTTCGCGGTGGGCGAGGGCGGCGGCTGGTCGCTGACGACCGACCTCTTGGCGAAGGACTACCCCCTGGATCGCGAGCACCTGGAGATCTTCCTGGATCCCGAGACCCTGGACTCCCTGCTCGAGGAGCTCCACTGGCGAGGCCGGGTGGACGTGCAGGAATCCCGGCTGGAGGTGACCGGCCTGCCGGGCGGTCGGCGCTCGGTCGCCTTCCGGGGCGACCTCCTCCTGGGCGACATGTCCATGGAGCTGGGGTTGCCCCTGCACGTGCGCTCGGCCGCGCTGCGCCTGCACAGCATGGTGTGGGAGAAGGGTCAGGTGCGCGCCTGGGCGGAGATGGACGGGCTCTTCGGCGAGATCGCCGATCGCCGGCTGGAGGACGCCCGCCTGATGATGACCTACGTCCACCCCCACCTGAACCTCCTGGACCTGGAGGGGACGCTGGAGGGTGGGGTGGTGCGGGGCCTTCGCGGTCAGCGGGCGCGGACCGGCCCGGTCTTCTCCATCGACCTGGAGCCGCCCTATCGCTTCGAGCTGGCGGGAACGCTGGAGGGGGTGGACGTCAAGGGCCTCCTGGAGGGGGTCTTCGAGTCCAACGTCGAGGACCGCGGCCGCCTCAGCTCCGACCTGCGACTGGCCGGCAGCCTGGAGGCGGTCTCCGATCTGCGGGGCAGCGGCACGATCGAGGTCCAGAACGCGCGCCTGTGGTCGATCCCGGTGATGCGGGAGATCTTCTCGCGGCTGGGCTTCGACGGCACGGCGGTCTTCGACAGCGTCTTCACCCGCTTCGAGCTGGAAGAGGGCGTGATCCGCATGGACGACGTGATCGTCACCAGCCCCCTCCTTCACCTTGTGGGGGGCGGCAGCCTGGACCTGGACGGCAGCCTCAGCTACGAGCTGCAGGTGCGCTACGATCTGGTCGACAAGCTGCCCGCCCTGAACCGGCTCCTCTACTGGGTGCAGAACAACCTGCTGGCGCTCTCGGTGCGCGGCGACATGTCGCGCCCCCAGGTGCTCATGCGCGGGCTCCTCTCCTTCCTGCGCAATCCCCCCGCCGACCGCTCGCGCGACCTCCCCCTGCCGCGACTGACCCCCCTGCCGGAGCGATTCTGAGTCCCGCCCCTGGGCCTGGATTTCGCGAAACGCCCCCCGCAGTCCGGGAGCTTCGGTTGTAATGACCTGAGGCTCGACCGCTGGCGTGTGATCCCCCGTATCTCTGAGAACGCGGCAATACCATGTCAAGGGCGCTTCGAAGGACGGCCGTGCTGCTGGCTTGTCTCCTCGTGCATCTGTGCGTCATGCCCGGTCCGTCGTCAGGGCAGGAGATGGACCCCAGTCGCCTCTACCCAATCACTGCGCCCATTCGGGATGCGGGCACTTTCCACTACACCACGCAGACGTGGACTACTCGCCCCGAACGGAGCTCGAGCAAGACCACTGTGTACAACAACACGTGTACCTGGCACGGTGGGCTGGCTTACTTCGCAATGGAGCACTGCGAGGAGATCTACGATGATGGTCGCATTCCCAGCCCGAGCGATCCGTACGCGCCAATGGGAGCTACGCAAGACAATCTCATCAGCTCCTACCAGGTGTGCTACTGTACGTTTCATTTGCCGGGCACGACGGACTTTTCGTTCGGCTTCTACGACAATCTCGGCGGCAATTGCGCCGGCGGCGTGCCTCCATCCCCGCCTGCCCCACCTGCGAACGGCGCCGTGGCCTACCATACGTTTCCGGGGACACTGCCCGGTTGTGGTAGTGCGACCATCGCTTGCTGGATTGTGACGATAGACCTCAGCGGAGGAAGTGAGTTCTGCCTTGCGAGTGATGGAGATGGCGACTTTGATGATGACCCTTCCCAGGACAATTTCACCTGGCTCTTCCAGCACAACATGCCCAGCTGGCAAACTGGGGGACTTCGAACCGGCCCCCTGCAAGCTGCAGAGCCAGTGTTGGCCACCTTCGGTTCTTGCACATATGACATACCGTGCGGTAGCGACCCCAGCTGGGGTCATCCTTGCGGAACAGGCCTGGGCAGCCATGACGGTCTGTGGGTGAACGTCGACGGCAGCCAAGTCGGTGGCCCCCCGGGCGTTGCTTGCCCCCAGGGGTCCAGCAGTGGCTCCAACTGCTATTCGTTTGGCGGGTGGCCGAGCAGCCCCTGGGGGAGTATCTGGCTTGAGCTCAGAAGCTCGAGCACTTGCAGCGGCGCCTCCTTCGAGCTCTACTGCACGGGAAAGCTCAATTCCCATGGCTGCGAGCCCTATCTGACGGCAACCGGAGTGCCTGACGCCTCGGCGCAGAACGGATTCGTCGTAGCCGCCAATGACGTTGTGAGGAACAAGTTCGGCATTTCGTTCTGGGGCGACACGCCTCAGAGTCTGCCGTTCCACAATGGCACGCTTTGCGTTTTCCCCCGCTCAGGCGCGTGAACCCGCCCCTTCATTCCGGGAGTGGATTCTCAGATTGCCATGGCGGCATGAACGCTGGTCAGTTGGTCTTCGACTACAACACCATCGCATACGGCGATCCCGGCATCGGCCCCGGCCAGAGCATCTATGCGCAGGTCTGGTACCGCGATCCCGCCATCGATCCATTTGGCGATGGGTTCACCGATGCCATTG
>CAZTTG010000105.1:0-20766 GCA_964615935.1 uncultured Planctomycetaceae bacterium
CCCAGACCACCGGCCCGACCGCCGAATAACCGCGGATTTCGGCAGCCGCTAACACGTGCCCATCCTCAGGAACGAATCAGCGGTGAAATCCCCAAGGTGAACCCGGCACCGGGGAGCTCGAGCCCACCGCGAGGGCCGAGCGGGGTACCTCGCGACACCTGCCCTTGAGGCAGCGTGGAACTTCCACACTTCTCCTGCGACACCATGCTTCCCTGTGCCACCAGGTGCGACCGAGTGCGACCCCTTGCGACCTGGACCAGGGGAGGTAGTCTACAGCAAGTACCCCAACCACCAGGAGTTAGCGCAGCACGCTCCCGGGCGCAGGCAAGGCCTTCACAGCGTGGAAGTTACTGGTTCGAGTCCAGTGCGGTCCACCAGGCACGTGACCGGGCGAACGCGGCCCTTTCATTGATGGAAAGGCCTGCCTCCGGAAATGAAGCGCGGCGGACCTCCTCGGGGAGATCCGCCGCGAGTCTCGTTTCGGGGCCCTACTGCTCGGCCAGCGCCTGCTTGATCGCCTCGGTCAGGGCGGGCAGGACCTCGACGGCGTCGCCGACCAGGCCGTAGTCGGCCACCCTGAAGATCGGCGCCTCGGGATCCTTGTTGATGGCCACGATCACCTTGGAGGTGCGCATGCCGGCCAGGTGCTGGATGGCGCCGGAGATGCCGATGGCGATGTAGAGCTGGGGGGAGACCGTCTTGCCGGTCTGGCCCACCTGCTCGGCGTGGGGGCGCCAGCCGTTGTCGACCACCGCGCGGCTCGCGCCCACGGCGGCCTGGCCGTTGAAGGCGGCCGCCAAGCCCTCCACCAGGGCGAAGTGCTCCTCCTCCTTCATGCCGCGGCCCCCGGCCACGACCACGGGCGCCTCCTGGACGTCGAGCTGGCCGGCGGGCTTGGCCTCGGTGGCGGTGACGCGGAGCTGGACGTCGGCGCAGGCGGGGCGCTCGACGATGTCCGCCGCGCCGTCGGCCTCGGAGAGGGGGAAGACGTTGGGGCGCAGCGTGGCGCAGAAGACCGCGCCGCTCGAGCCCACCGTGGCCAGGCACTTGCCGGCCAGCCACGGGCGCACGACGACGTAGCCCTCGCCCTCGGCGCGGAGCTCCACGCAATCGGCGAAGGGCACTGAATCGAGGAGCGCGGCCACGCGCGGCAGGACGTCGCGGCCGGTGGCGCTGGCGGCCACCAGGCAGGCAGCGGCGCTCTCCTCGCCGGCGATGGCGGCGAGGTCGCTGGCCAGCCCATCCGGGCTGTGCTGGTCGGCCCCGGTCAGGACGACGACCTTGGCGGCCCCGTGTCGACCGAGGACCTCGGTGCACTGGTCCGCGCCCGGGCCGGAGACGACCGCGACGGGCGCGCCGCCGAGATCGCGGGCGGCGCAGAGGGCTTCGAGGCTGGCGCGCCGAGGGGCGCCCTGGCTGTGCTCGACGAAGACGATGATGTTGGACATGACGGCGCCTTTCGGGCTACAGGACCTTGGCCTCGTTGTGCAGAGCGTCGACCAGCGCGCCGACGGCCTCCACACCCTCACCGATGATGCGTCCCTCCTTGCGCGGCGGCGGCAGCGCGATGGAGACGATCGACGCCTGGTTGGCCTCGCCCTCGAAGGCCACCTCCTCAAGGGGCTTCTTCTTGGCGGCCATGATGCCCTTGAGCCCCGCGTAGCGCGGCTCGTTGAGGCCCTTGTTGCAGGTGATCACCGCCGGCAGGTCGAACTGCAGGGTGTCGACGCCCGCCTCGGTCTCGCGCCGGGCGGTGCCCGAGCCCTCGGAGAGCTCCACGCCGATGACGTCGGTCGCGCAGGCCCAGCCGAGGTAGGTGGCCAGCATGGGCCCCACCGCGGCGTTGTCGCGGTCGGTGGCGAGCCGCCCGCAGAAGACCACGTCGGCGCCCATCCCCTGGATCTGCGCGGCCAGGGCCTTGGCGGTCGAGCGACAGTCGCGAGCGCCCCAGTCGTCGTCCGTCAGGATGACGCCCTTGTCGGCCCCCTTGGCGAGGCACTCGCGCATCTCCTTGGTGGCGTCGCCCGGGCCGATGGTGAGCACGGTCACCTCTCCGCCCAGGCTCTCCTTGGTCTTGACCGCCTCCTCGAGGGCGATCTCGTCGTAGAACGAGAGCATGTACTCGTAGCCGGTGCTGTCGAGGCTCTGATTGTCAGCGCCCACCCTGACCTGGATCTCGGTCAGGGGGACGCGCTTGATGCAGGCGACGATATTCATCGAATGGGACCTCCCGGGGCATTCCGTGGACCCCACCGCGAGATGGGGGGCAAAGAGGATACGGATCGGCCCCGATCCGGGGCAAGGCCCCGGCCGGAAGGGCGGCCGATTCGCCGGCCTCGGCGGGCTCCGGCCCCCCCGGCGCGCGGCTAGTCGCGGAAGAGGTCGCGCTCCTCGGCGGCGGTGACGCCGCGGGCGGGGCGATCGAAGCTGCGGCCCAGGTAGACCTCGCGCACCCGCTCGTCCGAGATCAGCTCGTCGGCGGTGCCCTCCCGCAGGATCTGCCCGCGGTGGATGATGTAGGCGCGGTCGGTGCTCTGGAGCGTCTCGTGCACGTTGTGGTCGGTGATCAGGATGCCGATGTCGCGGCTGCGCAGGGCGCGCACGCGCGCCTGGATCTCCTGCACGGCGATGGGATCCAGGCCGGCGAAGGGCTCGTCCAGGAGCAGGATCAGGGGCTTGGTGGCCAGGGCCCGGGCCAGCTCCAGGCGGCGCTGCTCCCCGCCCGACAGCGTCTCGGCGACGTGGGTCGAGAGGTGCGCCAGGTCGAGCTCCTCCAGGAGCTGGTCGGCGGCGCTCAGGCGCTCGCGGCGCGGGTAGGGCATGGCTTCCAGGACGGCCAGCAGGTTGGCGCGGACGGACATGCGCCGGAAGATGCTGCGCTCCTGGGGCAGGTAGCCCATGCCCAGCCGGGCGCGCCGGAACATCGGCCACTGGGAGCACTCCTGGCCGCGGAGCCGGACGGTCCCGGCCTCCGGCCGGGTGAGCCCCACCGTCATGCGGAAGCTGGTGGTCTTGCCGGCGCCGTTGGGACCCAGCAGGCCGACGATCTCGCCGGCCGCAACCCGGAAGGACACCCCGTCCACCACCCGGCGCCGCCGGAAGGACTTGACCAGCCCGCGCACGTCCAGGAGCAGCTCGGCGGACTCGGGCGGGTTTTCCATGGGTGGGTGAGGGCCCGGCGAGCCGGACGCCGGCCGAGTCTAGCCCGGCCTATTCATGAACTCGCGGCCAGAGCACCACAACCGACCGGCTTCGCCGGTCTCTCGGCCCCTGCCGGCACTTTGCGGGTGCCGGCGTCCTCGACGACCTGACAAGGTCGCCTCCGGGGCCGGAGCCCGAAAAGCACCGGCAGGAACCGAGTTGAGGCGTCTGGCTCACGAGTTCATGAATAGTCCGGGCTAGAGGCCCGCGATTCGCCTAGAAACCCCCGGCTCCGGGCCTCTCGCACAGATCGGCGCTGCGGGCGGAAGCGGGATCCCGGCCAGGCCGCGCGGGGCCCGAGATCTGCGATCGAACGGCCCTCGAAGTGCAACCGGTTTCCCGGCCGTTCCGGCCTGTGGATAACTCGTGGATAGAAAGCGGGATTGTGCAGGCGTTGGGGAACGGCCGGATCCGCCCGTAGAGGCCGGATTCGGGCGCTATTCCGGTGATGGTTCCGATGGGCGGATTCGGCGCATTCATAACTCCCTTGGAGTAATAGAGTTGGGTTACCGACTCGCAATTGTTTCAGGACTGAACGGTCCCCCGCTGAGGGGCCCGCACCACGCTAACTGCCGCTGAATCGGCGATTTACGGTGCCTCGAGGGGCTGCGCGGGTGTGGAAAATGGCATTTTGGGCGGGGTCTGCCGGCGGCCCATCCGCATTCCCGGACCTGGGTCGGACGACCGGTCGGCCGGCCCTCAGCGGATCCAGCGGAGCCGGTGGGTCCCGTCCTCGCCCGGGACCGGCCAGAACACCAGGACCGCGCGCCCGGTGATCAGGTGTCGCGGGACGAGCGGCGCTCGCCCCGAGGGTACGGAGGGCGTCGACCGGAGATCCTCGGGCACGCTCCAGCGCTCGCCCCACTCGTCGCGGAACAAGCGCACGCGCCCCAGCGGGGTCTCCACGGGCAAGCCCGGGTTCTCGTGGTTCCGGTAGCCCCGGCGGGTGATCCCCTCCTCCGAGCCCGCCTCCCGCCACTCCACGCGGGTGAACATCCACTCGCGGCTGTCGCTGGAGTCCTGGGTGTTGTCCCCCAGCATGAAGTACTGGCCGGCCGGGACCCACACCTGCGAGGGGCCGCCGGCCAGGGTGTAGTAGACGTCCCGGCTGACCTGCAGCTCGTCGAGGTCGGCGCCCTCGCCGCGCACCACGAGGCTCGCGGTGGACTGCTGCTGCCAGGCCGGCGGCACCTCCAGCTCGCAGGCGGGGCGGCCGTCGATCACCAGCGACAGGCGATCGTCGATGTTCTCGGCCCGGAAACGCACCGGGCGGTCGACGGGCAGGAGCGCGGGGGAGGGCGCCTCGGCCACCCGCTCGGCGGCGGCGCTCCCGCCTCCGGCCGGCAGCCCCGCGACGCGGATGCGCGGGCGCGCCCCCTCGCCGTCGGGGTGGGCGGGACCCGGGAGCTCGAAGAGGTAGCGGCGATCGAGGCCCTCGGTCAGCTCGATCGCGATTGACTGCAGGCCCGCCAGGGCCCGGACCTCCCCCTCGACCCTCAGGTCACCCACCGGGTTCTGTCCCGAGGCGCCGTAGCCGTCGAGCTCCAGCTCGGCGGCCATCCCCGGGGGATAGCCGTCGACGTAGCGGTCGCGGATGGAGGTGGGGCCGTGGCGCTCGTGCTCGAAGCGGATCCGGCCCTCGCCCCGCGCGGCGATCCGGCGGCCCTCCCGGGTCCAGCCCTCGGCGCCCTCCGAGGAGGGGCTCCAGCGGGAGCCGCGATCCTCGGGCGCGGGGCCCCGATCCAGGGGCTTCAGCATCTCGCGCAGCACCCCCTCCGAGCGCCGCGGGATCTCCCAGGCCGAGTGCCGATCGTCCCGCCTCCAGAGGTCCCCGTGGGCGATCCGCAGCTCCTCGGGCCCCACCCCGGCGAGGCGCTTGACGAAGTTCTTGGAGCGGTCCAGCGGGAACTTGAAGACCACCACCTCGAAGCGCCGGGGATCGCGGAAGTGGAAGGAGAGCTTGTCGACCAGGATGCGGTCGTAGATCCCCATCCGGTCGTTGCCCATCAGGGTGGGCTGCATGGAGCCGGTGGGGATCTTGTAGGCCTCGACGATGAAGTACTTGAGCACCACGGCCATGATGATGGCCACGGTCACGGCCTCGATGAGGTCCCGCCAGGGGGTGCGCCGGCGACGGCTCTCGCCGCTCACGGCGTCACCTCCCTCGCGAGTCTGGGCGCGGCCATCGTTCGAGGCGCTCAGGCGCGGTCCGCGGCGAACAGCTCGGGCAGGCGCCGGGCGAGCTCGCCCAGGGCGCGGCCGCGATGGCTGACCTCGCCCTTCTCCCGGGCCGTGAGCTCGGCGAAGCCCCGACCCGTCTGGGGGTGGTCCGGCTCGGTGAACAGGAACACCGGGTCGTAGCCGAAGCCGCTCTCGCCGCGGGGCTCGTGCAGGATCCGGCCGCTCACCGTCCCGCGGAAGTCGGCCGCCAGCTCCCCGTCCGGTCGGGCCAGCGCCAGGACGCAGACGAAGCGCGCCGCCCGGTCGCCCTCCTCGTACCCGTCCAGGCGCTCCAGCAGCAGGCGCAGGTTCGCCGCGTCGTCGCCGTGCGCGCCGGCGAAGCGGGCCGACTGCACGCCGGGCGCGCCCCCCAGGATCTCCACCTCCAGGCCCGAGTCGTCGGCGAGGCACCAGTGTCCCGTGGCCCGCGCGCCGCTTTGGGCCTTCTTGATGGCGTTGCCCCGGAAGGTCGGCTGGTCCTCCACCACCTCCGGCAGCCCTCCCACCTCGTGGGGGGCGAGCACCCGCACGCCCAGCGGAGCGAGCATGCCGGCGAGCTCCTCGCGCTTGTGGACGTTCTCGCTGGCGAGCAGGAGCTGCACGGCGCTACCCACCCGCCAGGGCGGCCTTCTGGAGCTCGAAGATCCGCTGGATGGCCGCCTCGCCCATCCGCAGCATGGCGTCCATCTGCTCGCGGCTGAACGGGGCCCCCTCGGCGGATCCCTGGACCTCGATGAAATCCCCGCCGCTGGTCATGACCAGGTTCATGTCGACGTCCGCCGAGGAGTCCTCCGCGTAGCGCAGGTCGCACGCCGGCTCTCCCTCGATCACGCCCACCGAGACGGCCCCCACCTGGGCGGTGATCGGCCAGGCGCGCAGCATGCGCCGCCCGTCCATGACGCTGAAGAGGTCGTGCAGGGCCACGAAGGCGCCGCTGATGGCCGTCGTGCGGGTGCCGCCGTCCGCCTGGAGGACGTCGCAGTCGAGCCAGATCGTGCGCTCGGGCATCTTCTGGAAGTCGACGATGCTGCGCAGGGAGCGGCCGATCAGGCGCTGGATCTCGACCGAGCGGCCGTCGATCCGGCCCGCGCGATCGCGCCCCTTGCGCTGCGGGGTGGCCGAGGGGAGCATCGAGTACTCGGCGGTCAGCCAGCCCCGCCCCTGGCCCTGCAGGAAGTTGGGTACGCCGTCGGTCAGCATGGCGGTGCACAGGACCCGGGTGTCGCCGGCGCTGGCCAGGACCGAGCCGGGGGCCTGATCGGAGTAGCCGCGCTGGAAGGCGATGGGGCGGGTCTCTTCGGGGGTTCGTCCGTCTTTGCGCTGCATGGTCGGTGGGTGGGGTAGGGGGCCGAACAGTATAGGACCGGAAGCTCGGGGCTCCCGGCACAAAGCGATGGGGAGAGCGCCTCGGCCGCGCCGGACTCCCTCACACCGGAGCCAGCCCGCGAATGCGCTCGAGGGGCACCCGCTGCAGCGCTCCATCCCCCGGCCGCAACGCGACGCCGCTCCCCAGGTCGAGGTCCACGAGCTCTCCGACGAGCGGCACGTCCCCCGCCTCGACCCGGACCCGCCTCCCCCGGAGCCCGGTCGCGGCCAGGTAGTCCACCGGCACGCACTCCGCCCGGCCCAGCGCCTCCTCGACCCTCGGCCCCAGGCGCGCCAGGAGCGCCTCCTCGACCTCGGCCAGATCGACCTCCACCCCGAGCAGCGCCAGGCTCGTCACCGCCCGCTCGGCCTCCAGCTCGGCCGGGAACGCCCGCTGGGCCGCGTTCAGCCCGATCCCGATCACGTAGTGGGGAGCCTCCGCGTCCAGGCCGCGCGTCTCCACCAGGATCCCCCCCAGCTTCGCGCCGCACGCCACCACGTCGTTGGGCCACTCCAGGATCGCGTCGCCCGCTCCCAGCCCGCGCACCGCCTCCAGGGCCGCCAGGCCCGCGGCCATCGTCAGGGCGGCGGGCTGCACCGGAGGCGGCGGGGGCAGGAGGATGGCCGAGAGGTAGAGACCCTCGCCCTCAGGGCTGATCCACGCGCGCCCGCGCCGCCCGCGACCCTCGCGCTGTCCGGCTGCCAGGTGCACGTCCCCGTGGCGCGCCCGGCCGGCAGCCAGCTCGGCGAAGGCGCGCTCGGAGGTCGAGTCGACCAGCGCGTGGCGGATCCTGCGAAAGCGCATGCCCCCGCCCCGGGCCGCTCAGCCCCCGAAGGCCCGGTCCATGCGCGCCTTGATGTCGGCCAGCCGCGCCTCGTCGCCGCCGCCGACCTCGGCCGTGGCCCAGCCGGTGAAGCCGATTTCGCGCAGGGCCTCGCACACCGCCGGCCAGTCGACGTCCCCCTCTCCGATCTTCGACCAGCCGCTCTCCCGGCCCCAGTCCTTCACGTGCAGCTTGACGATGCGCCGGCCCAGGGTGCGGATCCACTCCTGCGGCCGGGCGTACTTGCGGTGGTTGCCGATGTCGAAGTAGGCCCCCACCCAGGGGCTGGAGATGGCGTCGACGTAGTCGGCGAGCTGCTGGGCGCTCTGGTCGTCCCCGCCGCCGTGGTCGTAGCAGAAGCCGTTCCAGACGTTCTCGATCAGGATGGGGATGCCCAGCTCGGCGGCCAGGGGCAGAACCTTCCGGATGCCCTCGATCGAGCGGTCCCACACCTGCTGCTGGTTCTCCCGCTCGGGGTCGGCGACGCGGCCGGGAACGAGCAGGACGCCGGAGCCGCCATAAGCCTTGCAGTCCCGGACGGCCGTCGCCAGGCCCTCGACGCCCTTCGCGCGCACCTCGGGATCGGGGTCGGAGAGGCGCGTCCGCCAGTGGATCGAGTCGACCACGCTGTGGACCGCGAGGCCGCTCTCATCGCGCGCCTTCACCACCTCTCCGGCGGGGTAGGCGTTGGGGCTGTCCAGCTCCACGCCGTCGAAGCCCAGGCGCTTCAGGAGGGCGAACTTCTCCGCCATGGGGGCGTCCCCGCCCACCATGCCGTAGCCGACGGCCTTCTTGATGGAGAGCCCGCTCGTCTCGGAGGAGGCGACCGCTCCGGCGGCCCGGCGGACCGGGGAGGCGCCGCCCAGGAGACTCGCCGCCATCGCGGCGCCGCTGCCGGCGAACAGGGTCCTTCGCGTGATGGGGTTCATGGATCTCCTCCAGGGGAACGACGAGCGCCGCGGAGACGATGACGGGCGCCCTCCCCGGCCGATCCGGGGAGGGCGCCCGTCACGTTATCACGTCCCGTCGGTCAGCGCAGCAGGTTGCCCTGCTTGGGGCTGAGCAGGCCCTTGAGCCGCGCCATCACGTTGGAGTGGATCTGGCACACGCGGCTCTCGGTCAGGGCCAGCATCTCGCCGATCTCGCGCATGGTGTGGCCCACCTGGTAGTACTGCTCGATGATGAAGCGCTCCTTGTGGGTCAGGGAGCGGGTGACGAAGGTCATCAGGTCGCGGCGGTTCAGCTCGCCGATGGGGTCGATGGCCTTGCGGTCCTCCAGCACCTCGACCTTCTCCAGCGAGTTCTCGTCGTCGCGGTCGTCCCAGCGCTCCGACAGGGAGAACATGGTCTTGGCGCGGGCGCTCTGGATCTCGCGCGACAGCTCGGCGTGCTCCATCTCCAGCGCACGGGCCAGCTCCGAGTGGGTCGGCTCCCGGCCGTACTCCGCCTGCAGCTTCTGCAGCGCCTTATCGATCTTGCTGGCCTTGAGCCGCACCAGCCGCGGCACCCAGTCCTGCGAGCGGAGCTGGTCCAGGATCGAGCCGCGGATGCGGGTGGTGCAGTAGGTCTTGAACTTGATGCCGCGGTGGGGATCGAAGCCGCGGATGGCGTCCATCAGGCCGAACAGCCCGGCGCTGACGAGGTCGTCCAGCTCGATCGACTTGGGCAGGGTCTGGAGCAGCCGCTCGGCGATGTGACGCACCAGGGGGTAGTGCATCTCCATCAGCACGTTGCGGATCACCTCGACGTAGGCCTCGTCCAGAGGCTTGGTCTCGATGGTCTTGCGGTAGATCCGCCAGAGCTCCTCGGTGGGGAGCTCGGCGAGCTCCGCGGCGGTCGGCTTCTTGGGCTTCTTCTTGCGCACGGCCCGCTTCTTCCTGGTCGCCTTGGCGCTCTTGGACTTGGTACGGCTCGACTTGACGGTACGAGATCTGCACTTCTTGACGGTCATGCGGACCCTGCGGCTCGTTGTGATCCTCTCGACTCCCGACGATACTGCGCTTCTCGCGTGAATCCCTGGGCGGCCCCTAGTCGTAGGTGATCAAGGCGTGGGCGGGCAGCCCGCCCAGTCGCTGACGGCCCTTCAGGAAGGCCAGCTCGATCACGAAGCAGGAAGCCACGGGCTCACCGCCGATCTTGCGCACCAGCTCGATCCCCGCCTCCATGGTCCCCCCCGTCGCCAGGAGGTCGTCGACCATCAGTACGCGGGCGCCGCCCTCCAGGGCGTCCACGTGGATCTCGATCGAGTCCGTCCCGTACTCCAGCTCGTAGGAGGCGGACTCGGTCCGCCAGGGCAGCTTCCCCGGCTTGCGGATGGGGACGAAGCCCTTCCCCAGCATGGAGGCCACGGCGCAGCCGAAGATGAACCCCCTCGACTCGATCCCGCAGACCAGGTCGAAGCTGGAGGGATCCACCATCCCGCACATCCGCTGAAGGCACTCGGTGAGGCCCTCGGGGCTGCGCAGGAGGGGGGTGATGTCCTTGAACACGATGCCCGGCTTGGGGAAGTCGGGGACGTCTCGGATGAGCTTTTCGAGCACGTTCTCCTCCGTGGAGACGACAGGACCCCGCGGTCTCTCGGGGGCCTGTTCGCTCGGGGGGCATGGCGGGCTGTCGCTACTGATCGGCCAACTCCTCTAGCCGTCTGAACGGGAGGTCTACATTTCCTCGGGCGCGGAGACGCCCAACAGACGCAAGCCGTTCAGGAGAACGCACTTGCAGGATCGGATCAAGACCAGCCGGGCGGCCGTGAGCGGGGGCTCCTGGCCCAGGACCCGGTGGTCGACGTACCAGCGGTTGACCTCCCGGGCGAGGGCCAGGAGGTGGGTGGCGATCTCGGAGGGCTCGGCGTGGGCCGCCGAGGCGCGCACCACTTCCGGGAAGCGGCCGAGCTGCACCAGGATGTGGCCGGCGTCCGCCAGGGCCGCGAGCTCCGGCTCGGCGCCGCCCTCGCCCCGCTCGGCGGCCTTGCGCAGGATCGAGGCCATCCGGGCGTGGGTGTACTGCAGGTAGGGGCCGGTGTCGCCCTCGAAGCAGACCACCTCCTCCCACGCGAAGTCGACGTCCTTGACCCGGTCGCGCTTGAGGTCGTTGAAGACCACCGCGCCCACCCCCACCGCCTCGGCCACGGCCTCCGCCCCGGCCAGGTCGGGGTTTTTCTCGGCGATGATCCGGGCGGCCTCCTGTACGGCCCGGTCCAGCACGTCCTCCAGGAAGACCACCCGCCCCTTGCGCGCCTGCATCTTGCCCTCGGGCAGCCGCATCAGGCCGAAGCCGACGTGCTCCATGCGCTCCTGCCAGTCGAGCCCCATGCGCTGGAGCACGCCCTTGAGCTGGCGGAAGTGCAGGGTCTGCTCGTTGCCGACCACGTACAGGCTGCGCTCGAAGGCGTTCTCCTCCCAGCGCAGGAAGGCCGCCGCCAGGTCACGGGTGGCGTACAGGGTGGTGCCGTCGCTCTTGCGCAGCAGGCAGGGGGCCATGTCCTTGGCGACCCCTTCCAGGGCCACGATCAGGGCCCCCTCGGACTCCTCGGTGATGCCCGCCTCGGCGGCCCGGGCCACGGTCGCGTCCAGCATGGGCTCGTAGTAGGCCTCCCCGCGGATGTGATCGAAGCCGACGCCCAGGCGGTCGTAGGTCTTCTGGAACTCCCGCAGCGACAGCTCGGTCACCCGCCTCCAGGTCGCGCGCACCTCGCCCTGCTCGCCGCTCTCCAGCTCGCGGAAGGCGGCCCGCGCCTCCTCCTCCAGCTCGGGCCGCGTCTCGGCCTCCTCGTGGAAGCGCACGTAGAGCGCGAGCAGCGCCCGGATGGGGTCCGCCTCCAGGTCGACGCCCTCGCCCCAGTGGCGGATGGCGACCACCAGCTTGCCGAACTGGCTGCCCCAGTCCCCGATGTGGTTGATCGAGACGGTGCGGTAGCCGAGCAGGTCGTGCAGGCGCTGGATGGCCGCGCCGATGATGGTCGAGCGCAGGTGCCCGACGTGCATGGGCTTGGCGATGTTGGGCGAGGAGTACTCGATCAGGACGGTGCGGCCGTCGCCCTCCTGCGAGCCGCCGTAGCGCTCCCCCTGCGCCTGGATCTCCCCCAGCACCTCGGCCGCCAGCACGGCGCGGTCGACCTTGAAGTTCAGGAAGGGGCCGGTGGCCACCGCCGCGATGCCCTCCAGGCGGCCGTCCAGCCGGGGGGCCAGGTCGGCGGCGATCGCGGGCGGCGCGGCGCGCAGCCGCTTGGCCAGGGCGAAGCAGGGGAAGGCCAGGTCCCCCAGCTCGGGATCCCGGGGGCGCTCGAGGCGCACCTCCTCCGGGGCCAGCTCGGTCTCGCTGGCCAGGGCCGCGCGAATCGCTTCGACGAAGGTCTGCATGAGCGTCGCGCGCCCCACCGCCAGCGCGCGGGGGTCGAGCATAGCGCGCCCTCTCCCTCATAGAAGCGCCTGGCCGGTCGGGATAGGATGCCGGCGGTGCCCTCCCCCCCCGATGACGCTCGGTCCTTCCGGGCCGAGATCCGCTCCGCGGAGCCCTGCGGCCCGGATGCGGTCCTGCTGCGCGTGGCCCCCGGGATCCCGATCGGGACGGTGCGCGCCAGCCGCTTCTTCATGCTGCGGCGCGAGGACGGCCTCTCGCCCCCCATCCCGCGGCCCTTCTCGCTCTACCGCCGGGAGGGGGAGGATCTCGTGTTCCTGATCCAGCTCGTGGGCCGGGGCACGCGGGCCCTGGCCGCCAGCGCTCCGGGCACGCCCCTGCGCTGCATCGGCCCCCTGGGCAACGGCTGGCCGCCCATGGACGGCGCCGGTCCGCCCTGGGTGCTGGTCGCCGGCGGGGTGGGCTGCGCGCCCTTCCCCCTGGCCATCGAGCAGGCCCTGCGGGGCGCGGAGGGCTGCGCCCCGGTGGAGCGCGCCGAGGAGCTGACCTATCTCTTCGGGGCCGCGAGCGCGGAGAGGCTCTACGATCGCGAGCGGGTCGCCGCGCTGGGGGTGCGCCTGCTCCTCGCCACCGACGACGGCAGCGAGGGCTTCCACGGCACGACGGTGGCCCTCCTGGGCTCCCTGCTCGATCGGGGGGAGCTCCCCGAGCGCGTGCGGATCCTGGCCTGCGGCCCCGAGCCCATGCTGGCGGCGGTCAGCGCCCTGGCCGAGGCGCGCGACCTCGAGTGCTGGGTCTCCCTGGAGACCCGCATGGCCTGCGGCGTGGGCATCTGCAACGGCTGCCCGGTGCCGACCCGCTCCGGGGGGCGCTTCGGCGGCTGGCCGAACGCCAAGTGCTGCGTGGAGGGACCGGTCTTCTCCACCGGGGACGTGCGGGTGGACTAGCCCCCGGCCCCCTGGCCTTCCTCCGGGAGGTGCTCCCGGAGCACGTCCAGGTGACGCCGGATCTGCTCGGCCTCCGCGGCCGAGGGAGCCAGGACCTCGGCCCTCTGGAACGCCTCGTAGGCGGCTTCGTAGAGGCCGAGCCGTCCCAGCGCATCGGCGAACAGGACGTTGGCCCCGAAGTCGTTGGGCCGCAGGCCCACCGCCCGGTCGAAGGACTTGAGGGCCTCCCGGGGGAGGTCCTTGTGCAGCCAGACCTTCCCGCGCTCCAGGTAGGCGGTCGCGTTCAAGCCATCGCGCTCGAGGGCGGCGTTGTAGTGCGTCAGGGCCTCGTCCCAGTTGGTCAGGTTGGCCTCGAGGTTGCCCAGGCGAATGTGCGGGACGGGGCTCGCCGGATCGACCCTCGCGGCGCGCAGCAGGAGCTCCCGCGCCCGGATGGGCTCTCCGCTGTCGATCAGCGATCCGCCCTTGCCGATCAGGGCCTGGAAGTCGTCGGGCGACCAGAGGAGCACCTCGCCGAAGGTCGCGGCGGCCGACTCCCAGTCCCCCGCGCGCAGGTAGTGCTCGGCCAGGTTGGTCCACAGCTCGGGGTTCTTGGGGTCGAGCTCGGTGGCCCGCAGGTGCGCCTCCCGGGCCTCCTCCATCCGATTCTGGCCGGTCAGGGCCACGCCCAGGCCCGACCAGGCCCGCGCCGTGTCCCGATAGGCCGGCATCTCGAGGGTCGAGCGGAAGATGGCCTCGGCGATCGCGTACTCCTCCGGCTCGATCTCCGCCTCGAACAGGTGGCACCACCCGAGCCCCAGGTTGGTCTGCAGGAAGTCCTCCCGGGAGGCGTAGATGCTCAGGTCCTGGTCGGGGCCCGGCTTCGCGCGGTCGTGCAGCTCGACCACCTTGTCGTAGGCCGTCCGGGCGCGGCGCAGATACTCGAGCTGGCGGGTCTCCTGGTACTTGCCCAGCATCACGCGACCCAGGCCCCACTGCACGTAGGGGCTGTCGGGGGTGGCCGCGGCGGACTCGGCGAACAGGGTCTCCTCGTCGTGCCAGATGGCGATGCGATCGACGCTGCGCCAGGCGTAGAGGCCGGCCAGCCCGAGCAGGATCACGGCCGCCGGCCGCGCCGGCAGCCAGCGGCGCGCGCCCAGGGCCAGGAAGATCGCCAGGCCGGCGAGGGGCACGTAGAGGAAGCGATCGGAGACCGGGAAGCGCCCCACGGACTCCATGCGCAGCAGCATCGGCGCCAGCCCCGCCGGCAGGATCAGGAAGGCGGCCAGGGCCGGTCGTGCCCGGCGGACGGCCAGGATCGCGGCGATCGCCGCGGCGAGCCCCAGCCAGGCGCAGGCCGCGAGCAGGGTGGGGTCGCCGGACGGCAGGACCGGCCGGATGTCGCGGAAGACGTTGAGCTCCACCGGCCAGGCCGCGACGCCCAGGAAGCCGCCCAGGATCTCCACCCTCAGGCTCAGGAGGCGCGCCATCGACACGTCCAGGAAGGTCGTGGTCCGATCCAGGCCCGCGCCGAGGTTGCCGAAGACCGCGACGCGCAGCAGGTAGTAGGCGACGCCGATGGCGATCACCGGCAGGTAGGCCCGCTGGAAGGGCTTCAGGCCGTCGAGCAGCGACCCGCCGCCTCCGTCGCGCAGTCGCCGCCCGAGGTCGATCGCCAGGGCGATGACGACGAAGGCCGCCCCGTTCTCCTTGCCGAGGAGCGCCAGGAACAGGAGCAGGCTGGCGGCCCTCGGCCAGCCGGGCGAGCCGCGATCGCGCCAGCCGAGCCAGGCGTTCATCGCCAGCAGGCAGAAGAGCCCGTAGAGGGGGTCGTTGACGGCCGAGATCCAGGCCACGGCCTCCACCTGGGCCGGGTGCAGGCTGAAGAGCAGCGCCGAGAAGAAGGCCACGAAGTCGCTGCCCGAGAGCCGCCGCGCGAAGAGGAACAGGGCCCAGATGGCGAGGACGTGCAGGCCGATCGAGACGGCGTGGAAGGCCCAGGGTTCGCCGCCGCCGATCTGGTGACCGATGTACAGGGCCACCGCCGTGAGGGGCCGCCAGTACCCGATCCGGGAGGCGGTCTCGGGGTCCAGGAAGTCCCAGTACGCGGCGCTCAGGCCCTCCGAGAGGCGATCGATGCTGCGGATGGTCGGGTTGCGGCCCACGAGATCCAGGTCGTCGTAGACCAGCTCTCCGCCGAGCGCGGGCCAGAAGGCGCCCAGCGTGAGGACCAGGAGCACCCCGAGCATCCAGAGGGGCGGGCGGCCGGTCTCGCCCTCCGACGGGCGGGTGGAGCCGGCCTCGGGCTCGTCTTGGCTGGGATCCATGGTGGGGCAGGTTCTAGCACAAGGCGTGCCAGATGCTGCCGGGGGATCAGCCGGGTGGGGCGCGGGGGCGGTCGGGCGATCCGGGTGGGAAAGCGCTCGGAGGGATCTCCTGCTGCGCCTGGCGGCTCGTATCCTGGCTCTCCTGCCGCTCGGCGGCCGCGCCCGCCCGACCTTCTACAAGCCCGACCTCGCCCATGCGCCTCCTTTCCGGCCTCCTCCTGCTGCTCCTCGCGCCCGTCGCGGCCCCCACGCCCGCCTTCCAGGATCCGGCCCGGGAGCCCGAGGCCCCGGCGTCGGCGAGCGAAACCGCTCCGCGCGCCGTGCTGGATCGAATCGCCGTGATGGGAGCCAGCGCCTCGGCCGGCTTCGGGCTCAAGGTGAGCCTGGCCCAGATCCTCGAGGCGGCGATCGCGGCCGACCACGAGCCGATCCTGGACGTCTCCGACCGCTGGATGTTCCGCAGCCCGCTGTTCAAGGCCCGGACGATGGTCGCGCAGGCGGGCGAGCACCGACCCACGCTGGTGGTGGCGGTCGACTTCCTGTTCTGGTGCGCCTACGGCACGAAGCCCGGGGAGCGACGGCTCTCGGACCTCGAGGTCGGCCTCGAGCAGCTCGACACCCTGAGGAGCCCGACCCTGATCGGCCTCGTGCCCGACATGACCCCTGCCGTGGGCTTCATGATCACGGCCGAGATGGTCCCCGAGCCCGAGACCCTGGCCGCGATCAACCGGCGCATCCGGGAGTGGGCCTCCTCGCGCGAGCGGGTCACCATCGTGCCCATGGTCCGGCTCCTGGACGACATGCGGGCCGGCAAGCCCTTCTCGGTCGGCCCCAACGAGTGGCCCGGCGGCGAGCCGAACCGTCTCCTGCAGCCCGACAAGCTGCACCCCAACCTGGAGGGCACGGTGGCTCTCGTCTGCCTCCTGGTCCAGGAGATCCGCGCGGCCCATCCGGGGCTGGCGGAGGGTGACTTCCTGCTCGATTCCGACGCCATCCGGGAGAGGGTGAGCGAGGTCGCGGAGCGCGCCCGGCGCGAGCGGCTCGAGCGCAAGCGGCGGGAGCGGCTGGAGCGCCGGCGGGAGGCGGAGGGGAGCGGGGGCGGCGATGGCGATCCAGGCGGGATGGAAGGCCCGCGCGGGGCTTCAGGGGGGGGCTGAGGGGTCCAGGGCGGTGGCGGGAGGTTCTCCGGAATCCGATCGCAACCGTGGGCGCTGGGGGCGGTCCTCCCCCCAGGGCGGGGCGCCGAGAGCCCCGGGTGGGGGCGCAGGAGCGCTCACCGTGGTACACCCTCCCCCATGGCCGAGCCGGCGAGCTTCCCCCCCCGTCCCGATGCCCGCCGCGCCGCCGCCCTGCGCCGGCGGGTCCGGGCGTGGTACGCCGCCCACCGGCGCGACCTGCCCTGGCGGAAGAGCCGGGACGCCTACGCCATCTGGGTGAGCGAGGCGATGCTCCAGCAGACCCGGGTCGGGACCGCGATCCCCTACTGGCGCCGGTTCCTGGAGCGCTTCCCCACCGTGGCCGAGCTGGCGCGCGCCTCCGAGGAGGAGGTCCTCGCCGCCTGGAGCGGGCTGGGCTACTACCGCCGCGCCCTCGCGCTCCAGCGCGCCGCCATCCGGATCGAAGAGCAGCACGGAGGCCGCTTCCCGCGGGACGCCGACGCCGCCCGGAGCCTGCCCGGGGTCGGGCCCTACACGGCCGGGGCGGTCCTGAGCATCGCCTACGACCTGCCCGAGGCCGCGGTCGACGGGAACGTCGCCAGGCTCTTCTGCCGGCTCTTCGGTCTGGACGCCGAGCCGGGCTCGCGGGACCTGCGGGGGGAGCTCTGGGCCCTTGCCGCGCAGATGGTCCCGCGTCGGGGGGCGGGCGACTGGAACCAGGCGCTGATGGAGCTGGGATCGACGGTGTGCCTGCCCCGCGAGCCTCGCTGCGACCGCTGCCCGCTCTCGGGCCCGTGCGCCGCCCGCTCGGAGGGGCGCACCGCCGAGCTGCCGCGGGCGAGGAGAAGGGCGGAGGCCGTGGACGTGAGCCTGACCCTGGTCGCGGCCGGGCGGGGGGGCGCGCTGCTGCTGGAGCGCCGCCCGAAGGACGGGCGGATGGCGGGCCTGTGGCAGCTCCCGACGGCCGAGGAGCCCGGCCCGGACGGCGGCCGGACGGGGCTCTTCCCGGCCGACCTGCCCCGGCGGAGAGGGGGCCGCCCGCTGATCGAGGCCTCCGAGCGGGTCGGCGAGATCCGCCACACGATCACCCGCCACCGGATCCGCGGGGCGATCCACCGGGGCCGGGTGGTGGGACGCGGCGCCCTGCCGGACAGCCTGGCGTGGCTCGGAGGCCGGGAGCTCGCCTGGGCCCCGCTGACCGGGATGACCCGCAAGGCACTGGGCGTCGCGCGTTTGCCGGCCCGCGGGTATCCTCCGTCCCTCCCCTTCGCCGCTCGCCCATGACCACCCAGGACCCCCTGCCCGGCGTAGCCGACCGGGCCGAGACGCGCGCGCCCGGGCGCCCCCGCGCCCTTGGAGTGACGATCATCGTGCCCGTCTACAACGAGGAGGACGGGGTGGCCGGGGTGGTGGAGCGCCTCTCCCAGCTCGAGCTGGGGCGTCCGACCCAGATCTTGGTGGTGGACGACGGCTCCACCGACGGCACCGCCGCCGTGCTCGCCGGGCTGGATGAGCGGCTGCCCGGGACGAGGGTCGTGACCCACGCCAAGAACCACGGCTACGGCGCCGCGCTCAAGACCGGTTTCCAGCGCGCCGCGCACGAGGTGGTGATCATCACCGACGCCGACGGCACCTACCCCGAGGATCGCATCGTCGATCTGGTGGCCTGCGTCGACGATGGCGCCGAGATGGCGGTGGGCGCGCGCACCGGCGAGGACGTCAACATCCCCCTGATCCGGCGCCCGGCCAAGGCCCTCCTGCGCGCCCTGGCCTCCTTCCTGGCGAGCACCCCCATTCCCGACCTCAACTCGGGCCTGCGCGCCATCCACCGCGATCTCGTGCTGCGCTACCGACCCATCCTGCCCGACGGCTTCAGCTTCACCACCACCATCACCCTGGCGGCCCTGACCAACGGGCACCGCGTGGACTACGTGGCCATCGACTACGCCCGACGCTCGGGCAGCTCGAAGATCCGCCCGGTGCGCGACACCCTGGGCTTCGCCGCGCTGATCGTGCGCACGGTGCTGTACTTCAACCCGCTGAAGGTCTTCTACCCCTTCGCCATGGGCCTGGGCCTGATCCTCCTGGCCACCCTCTATCACGACCTCTTCATCGAGGAGACCCCCAACCTGGGGGACAAGACGGTGCTGATGTTCGTGGCCATGGTGCAGGTCCTGACCATCGGGCTCCTGGCCGACCTGATCGAGAAGCGCTCACGCCTCTAGTCCTGCCGACGTATTGACCGCCGCGGCCCGGGATTCGCGTTCCCTGGGGACCACCCGGCCGCCCCGACCTCCACGCCCCCCGGTATCCGCCATGGACACGCGCTCCCTGCTCACCGCCCTGGCCGTCCTTCCCCTCCTCGCCCCCGGCCCCGCTCCCGGGGACGAGTCCGATCTGGCCGCCGAGATCGTCAAGCTGCGGGACGAGGCCGATCCGGACAAGATCGCGGAGCTGGCGGACTTCGGCTCCCGGGCCGCCATGGAGGGCCTGATCGAGTGCTACGACGTCATGGGGAGCATCTTCATGCGTCGCGAGATCATGCGGGCGCTGGCGGGCTTCGACTCCGTGCCGGGCGCCGCCGAGCCGGCCCTCGAGAAGGTCATGGAGATCGCCACCGTCTCCAAGGAGGTCGAGCTGCGCGAGTGCGCCGTCGACACCCTGGCGGAGTGCCCCGAGCTGGGCAAGACCTTCCTGGTCCTGATCGTCGACTCGCCGGCCCCCGACATGGTGCGGGAGCGGGCCATGCTGCGGCACGTGGAGAGGGCCGAGGACGGCGACCTCGAGTGGTACCGAACGCACTACCGGCCCGAGACCGGCAGGAAGGACGAGGACAAGCGCACCCGGCGCAAGAAGCCCGAGCGCGACCGGGACCGGGACCCCGATGCGGAGGAAGAGGGTGAGCTGGCCGTGATCCGGCTGCCCCGGCTGCGCAGCCTGGCCTTCGAGGCGCTGGCGACCCACCTCGAGTCCAAGGATGTGATCCTGGCGGTCTCCGACGGCAACAAGGACATTCGCCGCCAGGCCCTGAGGGAGCTGCACCGGCGCGGCGACAGGAAGGCCGAGGATCTGGCCGAGGAGCGCTACGGGCGCGTCGACGAGAAGGACGAGGTGCGCATCGCCGCGGCCACCATCCTGGCCGACGTGCGGGGCCCCAAGGTGGCCGGCGACTTCATCGACGACGGCCACAAGTTCGCCACGCCGCTCCCCCTGCGCTGGGCGCTGGCCGATCTGCTGGCCGGGATGGACGACAAGGGCGTGCGCAGCAAGCTGCTCAAGCTGGTGGGGAAGGGCAAGGCCCACGAGAAGCTGTTCGTGCTGCGGGCGGTGCGCAACTTCGACGACGGCAAGCTCACCAAGTCGCTGCGCAAGCTCCTGGCCGACAAGAACCTCGACGTGAAGATCCAGGCGGCCCAGATCCTGGGCGAGCGCCGCGACGAGGACTCCGTCAAGAGCTTCGAGACCATGATCAAGAAGGCCAAGGAGGAGCTCCTGGTCTCGGTGGCCATCGAGGCCCTCTCGCGGATCCGGGAGGAGGACGAGGAGTGGAACCAGCGCCTGCTGGAGTACGCCCGGGGCGAGGAGACCCTGGTGCGCAACGCGGCCATCAAGCAGCTCGCCCGGATGGAGGGCGGGAACCTCGAGTTCCTGGTGGAGGCCCTCCACCACGGCGACTGGTCGACGCGCGTGGCCGCCCTGCGCGCCATCGGGGGCCTGCGCGATCCGGCCGGGGTGGGGCCCATCATCGATCAGATGCAGGGCGAGACCGGCCTGGTGCTGCGGCGCTTCGCCGACGTCCTCTGGCGGCTGACCGGCCAGCCCTTCCGCAAGAACGCCAAGGCCTGGAAGGGCTGGTGGGATCGCGAGGGGGAGGGATTCGAGATCATCTCCACGGAGGAGCTCGAGAAGCGCGTCGCCGAGGAGGAGATGCGGCGGCTGAAGCAGATCACCCGCTCCTCCTTCTTCGGCATCCGCATCGAGTCCCACCGGGTGATCTTCATCATCGACGTCTCGGGCTCGATGAACGAGCCCACCGAGTCCACCTACGTGGGTGAGGGCGGCCCGCCGCGCATCGACGTCGCCAAGCGCGAGCTCTCCCGGTGCATCGAGAGCCTGGAGCCCGGCAGCCTGTTCAACATCATCCCCTTCTCCGACGGCGTGTCTCCCTGGCTGGAGGAGGGAGTGTCCCAGTGCGACGCCGATTCCAAGGAGGAGGCCAGGACCTTCGTGTCCCGCATGGGCGCGCTGGGCGGTACCAACCTCTACGGCGCGCTACAGGAGGCCTTCCGCGACCCGGACGTGGACACCATCTTCGTCCTCTCCGACGGCGAGCCGACGAGGGGCGACGTGATCGACCCGGGGAGCATCCGCGAGCACGTGCGCCTGTGGA
>CAZTTG010000106.1:0-20568 GCA_964615935.1 uncultured Planctomycetaceae bacterium
GGGCGCTCGCCGAGTAGACCGCTCACATCTGCCGTTGCTCCGGCCCACGCCTCACCGCTGGAGGAATCGCTCGCCGGGGCAGCAATCCCGCGGGCCTCCCGTCAGGCTCCGCCGAGGCCGCGCCCGCTCCGCGGGTTCTCCGTGACCGGGGCCCGGGAATGGGGTAGAACCGAGTCCCCAGCTCCCTGGCCGGGCCCCGGGCGGGCAGAGCCGGTGTGCCGGCGTCCCGTGGGCCGTTTCCCGATCCGAGAATCCTCCCATGATCACCCACCTCACCCGCAAGCTGCGCTCCGGAGCGAGGGCGGGCTTCACCCTGATCGAGCTCCTGGCGGTCATCCTGATCATCTCCATCCTGATGACCTTCCTCCTGCCCAAGATCCCCGAGGCGATCGATCGGGCCGAGGTCACCGCCTGCAAGGCCAACATGCAGGCGATCCACCAGGGCATGATGATCTACAAGGACAAGTTCAATCGCGCGCCCCGGGGGAGCGGGGTCAAGTTCTTCGCCGAGCTGATCGCCAGCCGGACCTGGAACGACGACAAGTCGAGCTCCAAGAAGCTCACCTGCCCGGCGGTCCAGACGGACTCCCTGCTGGGGCTGCAGGGCGTGGACGCCGGGGAGTGGTACAGCGACCTGGACATGGTCGACGGGACCTACTCGTCCTACGCCGGCCGGGACACCGAGAGCCACCCCCTGCGCAAGTTCCTCTCGGGCAAGCGCACCGTGCTGATGGCCGACGACAACGACCCCGAGATGAACCACAGCTCGACCACCAACGTCCTGTACTCGGACGGCAGCGTCGAGGGGCTGGAGCTGTTCGACCTCGAGCAGAGCGGGGTCCTCCTGGAGGGCGAGGACCTCCTCCTGGTGGGTGCCGACTCACCGGTGGAGGACTTGCAGGTCCTGAGCCTGGACTAGGGCTTTCCGACTTCCTGAGCCGGTGCGTCCCCCGAAGACTCCCCCCCGCAGAAAGGGCGCGGCTCCGTTCCGGGCCGGCGGTCTCGCTGCTAGTGTGCCCGCTCCCCGAATCGGCTACGGCCCGCTTCCGGCCCTGCCGATGGAGGAGCGCCGGGGCCCTTGCCCGCCCCCCTCGCGACCATGAACCCCCTCGCCCTGTTCCGCGGCATGCGGCCCCACCAGTGGGTCAAGAACGTCTTCGTTCTGGCGGCGGTGCTCTTCGCCCGCGGGGAGGAGGCGGTGGAGCGCCAGGTGCAGGGCCTGCCGGCGCCGGCGGAGTCGGACTGGAGCGACCTCACCCGCTCGCTGCTGGCCTTCCTGGCCTTCTGCCTGGGGGCCAGCGCGGTCTACCTGCTCAACGACGTGATGGACGTGGAGAAGGACCGCCGGCACCCGACCAAGTGCCTGCGCCCGGTGGCCTCGGGCGAGCTGTCGGCCCCCATGGCGCTGGTCTTCTCGGCCCTCCTGGCCGCCGCCGCCCTGGGCCTGGGACACCAGGCCACCGGCTCGGGCTCCTCGGTGGCCCTGGTGGTGCTGGCCTACATGGGGGTCAACCTGGCCTACAGCCTGAAGCTGAAGCAGGTGGTGATCCTGGACGCCTTCTGCATCGCCATCGGCTTCATCCTGCGGGTCAAGGCGGGGGGCTTCGCCGCCGACTACTACGTCTCCCACTGGCTGACCCTGTGCACCTTCTTCCTGGCCCTCTTCCTGGCGCTGTGCAAGCGCCGCGCGGAGCTGGATCTGCTGGGGGAGGAGGGCGGCAAGACCCGGGTCAACCTGCGGGAGTACACGGTCGGCTTCCTGGACCAGATGATCACGGTGCTCGCCGCCACCACCATCCTGTGCTACACGATGTACACGGTGGCCCCGGAGACGGCCGAGAAGTTCGACGTCGACGACGGCGGCAATCGCCTGGTCTACAGCGTCCCCTTCGTGGTCTTCGGCCTGGCCCGCTACATGCTGCTGGTGGAGACCAGCCGCGGCGGCGCCAGCCCCACCCGCGTGCTCCTGGGCGGGGACGCCATGTTCGTGATCAACGCCCTGGCCTGGCTGGGGGTGATCTCGGCGGCGCTCTTCGGGTACATCTGAGCCCCTTCAGGAGAGGAGCTGGCCCAGCGCTCCGCTCAGCAGCTCGGCCCGACCCTCGAGGCGCGCGCGCTCCAGCTCCACGTCCTGGGGCCCGCGGTCGGTGGACCGATCCAGTGCGTCCCAGCGCTCGAGCAGCTCGGCCTTGCCGGGCAGCTCGTCGGGCAGCCCGCGCAGCCAGGCGTCCAGGGCCTGCTCGGGGGGGATCGGATCGGTGGTCTCCGAGGTGAGCAGCGAGACCAGCAGGCGCACGGCCTCCTCGAGCGCGTCGCGCGGCGCGGTGCGCAGCAAGGAGGCGGCCGCCGCGGCGCGCAGGTCGATGGCCTCGGCCTCGTCGGCCACGAGGGGCCGCAGGGCCGGCGTCGAGCTGGGGAGGCCGAGGCCGCCCAGGGCCCGGGCGGCGGCCACGCGCAGGCCCAGGTGGTGGGAGGGCGCCAGGCGCGCGACGAGCTCGGGCTCGGCCGGGGCGTAGCCCACCCGGCCCAGGGCCTCCGCCGCCTGGGGCGCGAGCAGGGGGTCGGCCAGGGACCGCACCAGGTCCGGGCCGGCCGGCGCCGCCCGCGGGCCCATGCGCTCGAGGGCCTGGGCCGCGTGGACCCGGACGTAGCCGCTCTCGTCCGACAGGGCCCGGGCCAGCAGGCGCGACGCGCCGCCGTCCAGCCGGGAGAGCACGTAGCGGCCGTCGTCCACCGGCCGGAGCTGGAAGTCGTCGAGGGCGGCGATCACCCGCCAGATCTCCAGCTCCCGCTCCCGCGAGGCCTCCGGCGCGGGCAGGCGGCCCTCGGGATCGCCGGACTCCCAGCACCGGGCCATCTCGGCGCTCGAGGCGAAGCCGTGCTCGTCGGCCAGCCGGGTCAGGAGGGATGCCGCCTGCGGGCGCAGGTCCTCGCGGTAGCTCGAGGTGGCCACCTCCTGCAGGCCGGGCAGGCCGGTGAAGATCCGCAGGCGCACCAGGGCCTCGGCGATCCAGATCCAGGCCTCGTGGTGCACCTCGTACTTGAGGCGCAGCATCAGGCGCGGCACCACCCAGTCCCGGTCGGCCCGGCCCAGGGCGTGGGCGCAGTGCGCCACCAGGTCCTTGTCCGGCAGGGTCTCGATCCGCTCGAGCAGGGCGGTGCAGGCCGGCCGCGTGGCCATCTCGCCCAGGATCGCGGCCGTCCCGGCGCGCTCGTCGAAGGGGAGCGCGGCGTCGGCGACCCGATCGGACAGCACCCAGGAGGCCTGGGGATCGAAGCCGCGCAGGTCCCCCAGGGCCAGGTCGCGCATGGTCCCCTGCGAGTCCGAGGTCAGGCGCAGGATCTCGCCGATCTCGAGCGCGAGCTCCGCGGGCACGGGCTCCCGCGCGAGCTCGACGATCCCCAGCTCGGCCTCCAGGGCCGCGATCGCCCGGGACACCACCGGCCGCAGCTCGGGAGGGGGCGGGGCGGGAGGCTCGCCCGGCTCGGGCGCGCAGGCGCACAGCGCCAGGAGCGACGCGCCGCCGAGCAGGGATCCGGAGGGCTTCACGGCTGGAACACTCCCCCGTGCACGAGCCGGGCCTCGCGCTCCGGATCGGGCCTCTCGTGGTCCTTCCAGACCGGCGTCAGCTTGTAGAAGAGCCCCACCTCGACCGGCTCCCCGGCTGGAGCGTCGGGGATCTCGACCCGCACCTTCTCGCCCGCCGGCAGCTCGGTGTTGGGCAGGCCCACCTCGAAGCGGTAGGGGTTGCGGAAGCGGTAGAGCCAGCGCCAGCTCTCCTCGCCCACCGGCCGCCAGAAGAGGTCCGAGGCGCGGCTGCGCTCGTCGGTGGGGTAGTTGTGGCCCGCGCCCACGTTCTCGACCTCGGCGATCCACACGCCGTCCTGCACCGAGGCGGCGAGGGTCACGGCGCGCCGCAGCATGCCCGGGTCGTGGCCGCCCAGGAAGAGGTGGTTGCGGCCCGTGCTCCCGTTGGCGCGCTGCAGCTCGGGCATGTGGCAGTCGAGACAGATCGTGCGCTCCTCCCCCGTGGAGAAGCGGCTGGCGGTCCACTGGTTCACGGTGCCGTGCTGGTTGTGGCAGCCGGAGCAGTACTCCGGCCGCCGCAGCTCGACCCGCACCACTGGCCGGCACGGCGCCGCGCGGTTCTCGATGGTGCCCGCCACCTGCCCGTCGGGGAGCATGTGGCAGGCGATGCAGTCGACCCCCTCGACCCGGCGCGTGGCCCGCGGCAGGACCCGCTCGCCGATGCCCGTGGTGAAGATCTCGCGCGGCGCGTGGCAGTCGAGGCAGTCGGTGTTGGCGTAGTCGTTGCTCTGATCCGGCGCGCGCACCAGCGGATCGACGTAGGACTGGGAGTGCCAGGACGCCTCCCACTCGGCGTAGACCTCGGCGTGGCACTCGCGGCACTGGGCCGAGCTGGTGAAGGGGCGGATCTCGGCCTCGGCCGGCGGGGAGCCGAACACGGCCATCAGGGCCCAGACCGCCGCCGCCAGCGCGATCAGGCCCAGGAGTGCGCGCAGGGCTCTCATGCGGGGTTCTCCTCGACGATGTGGCCCCCGGCCAGCCGCAGGGTGCGGGTGGCCAGGGCGGAGGCCTCGGCCGGGTCGTGGGTGACGTGGACGGCGGTCAGGTCCAGCTCGCGCTGCAGGGCGCCCAGGCGCTCGAGCAGGGCCCCGCGCATCTCGGCGTCCAGCGGGCCGAGGGGCTCGTCCAGGAGCAGCAGGCGCGGGTTGGAGGCCAGGGCCCGCGCCAGGGCCAGCCGCTGGGCTTCGCCCCCCGAGAGGGTGCCCGGCATGCGCTTCTCGAAGCCGCCGAGATCCACCCAGTCGAGCAGCTCGCTGACCCTCCGCTTCACCTGCCGCCGGTCGGTGCCGCCGCAGCGCAGGGCGAAGGCCAGGGTGCGGCGCGCGCTCATGTGGGGCCACAGGGCGCCGTCCTGGAAGAGGTAGCCCACCCCGCGCGAGCGCGGCGGGACGATCAGGCGGCCGGGGGCGCTGGCGGCGTCGCCGTAGAGCTCGATCCGTCCGGCGGAGGGCACCGCCAGGCCGGCGATGGCGCGCAGCAGGGTGGTCTTGCCCGAGCCCGAGGGGCCGACGAGCAGCAGGTGCTCGCCCTCCTCGACGCACAGGTCGAGCGGGCCCAGGATGGCCCGGCCATCGGCCCGCACCTCCAGGCCCTCGGCGCGAATCGCGGGCGCGCTCACGGCAGCACCTCCAGCCGGCGGTTCCCGAAGGCGGCCCACAGGAGGCCGGGCAGCAGGATGAAGAAGGCCAGGAGCAGCGAGAGGGCGGCCACGTGCTCGTCGCGGCCGAAGTGAACGGAGGTGTACACGCGGAAGATGGCGGTGTGGTTGGCGGCCGGCACCAGGATGGCGGCGTCCAGCTCGCGCAGGGCCAGGACGAAGACCAGCACCCAGCTGCCGATCAGGGTGGAGCGCAGGCTGGGCGCGACGATCGACGCCAGGCGCCGCGCCGGGCGGGCGCCGGAGAGCTCCGCGGCCTCCTCCAGGCGGGGATCGATCGAGCTCACTCCGCCCGAAAGGACGAGGATCGGGAAGGGCAGGAGGCGGCCGACCATCAGGAGGACCACCAGGCCCCCGCCGTCGTAGAAGCGCGCCGTGAGGTCGTGGTTCCAGAGCGCGATGTAGCCGATGCCGAACAGGATCGCCGGCAGGGCGATGGGCAGCAGGGCCAGGGGCTCCAGCCACCTTCCGCGGCGCGCGCGCTCCAGCGCGTGGCCGATCACGAGGGCCAGGGGCACCGCGATCGTGGCCGCGCACAGGGCGTACACGAGGCTGTTGGCCAGGTCTCCGCGGGCCAGCTCGAGCGCGCGGGAGAAGGCCTGCTCGAAACGGGCCGCCGCGAAGCCGGCCGGCTTGTGCCCGCCGCCCATCTCCCACAAGAGCCGCCCCAGGGGAACGCCGGCGCCCAGGAGGACGGCGCCCAGGCAGAAGGCGAAGGCCGGCCAGCGCCAGGGGCCCAGCCTCAGCGTGCCGGGCTGTCGGAAGTGGGCCGCCAGCGAGGCCATGGCACCGCGCCGCCGCAGGGCCAGGGCCGGCAGCAGGGCCGCGAGGGTGAGGGCGATCAGGGGCAGGGCCCGGGCCACCGGATTGCCGGGGGTGATGGGCTGCTTGCAGGCGTAGAACACGCTGTCGGAATAGACGTTGAACGAGGAGCTGGCGGTGCCGACCGCGGTCACGTAGTCGGGCACCGAGAAGTCGTTGATCGCGAAGACCAGGGCCAGGCAGGCGCCGCACAGGGCCGGCGGCAGGATCAGGCCCAGGTCGGCGCGCAGCAGGGCCGGGAGGCCGCCGGCCAGCAGCGCGGCCTCCTCCAGGCGGGCGTCGATGCGCTCGAAGGCCCGCGCCGTGAAGACCGCCACCAGCGGAAAGGTGCCCGTGCCCAGGACCAGGGCCGCCATCCACGGTCCGCGCAGGGGCGTGACGGCGGTCCAGGTCATGGCGATCATCAGGGGCGGGAGGAAGAGCGGGACCACCCCCAGCGGGCGCAGCCAGGCCCGTCCCGGCGCGTCGGTGCGCGCCACCAGGAAGCCGAAGGGCACGCCCAGCAGGAGCGCCACGCCGGCGCTGCCCAGGCCCAGGAGCAGGGTGCTCCCCAGGAGGTCCAGGTTCTTCGGATCGAGGATCGCGGGGAGATCGACCGGTCTAAGCCTGAGCAGCATGGCCCCGACGGGCAGCAGACCCGCCACGGCCAGCGCCAGGGCGGCGAGGGTGACCAGCGGGCGGCTCAATCCAGGTACTTCTCCACCAGCTCGCCGTGGCGCTGCTGGATCTGCCGGCCCACCTGGACGAAGTCGACCTCCATCACCTTCAGCTCGGCCGCCGAGCGGACGTAGTCGGGCCGGGGCACGCCGGCGCGCACCGGGATCTGGGCCGAGCGCGAGCGCGCCATCTCGGCCTCCACCTCGGGCGAGAGGATGTAATCCACCAGCTTCCGGGCCGCCTCGGGGTGGGGGGCGTCGTTCAGGACGGCCACGGTGTTGGGGATGATCATGGTCCCCAGGGCGTCCTCGCCCTCCTGGTCGGGGTAGACCACCGCCACCGGGCGGCCCTCCTCGCGGGCCACGTTGAAGTCGTCGGTGTCGGTCCAGCCGAAGTGGAGCTCGCCGCTGCTGACCAGCTTCATCAGGTGCGCGTTGCCCTTGGTCAGGTGGACGCCCCCGGCCAGGGTCTGGTCGACGTACTTCAGGGTCGCCTCCTCGCCGAGGACGCCATAGAGGGCGGTGAAGTGCGTCAGCGTGGTCCCCGTCAGGGGCTTGGCCATGCCCACCTTGCCGGCCCACTCGGGATCGACCAGGTCCCACATGCCGTGGACGACCGAGGGGTCGGGGACCAGGTCGGTGTTCACGATGAAGACCCGCGCCCGGGCGGCGAAGCCGGTCCAGCGGTGCTGGGGGTCGCGCAGGATGGCCGGGATGTCGGCGGCGCTGGGGGAGTCGTAGCTGGCCAGCAGGCCCTCCTCCGCCATGGCCACGGTGTGGGCCGGCTCGTTGTTCCAGAACACGTCGCAACGGGGCCGCCTCTTCTCCTCGCGGATGCGGTTCACCAGGCCCACGGTCTTGTGGGCCTCGATGTCGTACTCGGCCCGCACTCGCAGGCCGCTCTGCTCCTCGAAGCGCTTGACCAGGGGCTCGGCGTGGACCTTGTCGTGGGCGCAGTACAGCACCACGTCGGGCTCCGGCGCGCAGGCCGTCAGGGCCAGGGCGGCGGCGAGGAGGGAGAGGGCGCGGCCTGCGCCGCGCGCGCGAAGGGTTCGCTTCATGTTGGGCACTCCGCTGGGATCACCGGTGGTTGCGTGGCCGGAAACGCGGACCATACCTGTAGCAGCTCCGAGCGTCCCGGCCACAGCCCTTTTCCGCCTTCCCGGGGCCCCGCGCGGCTTGCCGGGCCCCGACCGGCCCCGTACGCTGTGGGGCCCGTCCATCCAACCCCAATCCGTCCACCCGGGAACCGGAGGTCCGCCGTGAAACTGGCCAGCCGCATGTCCCAGCTCGGGACCGAGACCGCCTTCGAAGTCCTGGCCCGCGCCAAGGCGCTGCAAGCCCAGGGCCAGAGCATCGTCAACCTGGGCATCGGTGCGCCCGATTTCCGCACCCCCGACAACGTGGTCGAGGCCGGCTGCAAGGCCCTGCGGGACGGGGCCCACTTCTACACCCCCGCCAAGGGGATCCCCGAGCTGCGCCAGGCCGTGGCGGCCGACGTGCTCCGGTATCGGGGGGTGGAGATCGACCCCGAGAGGGTCATGGTGGTGCCCGGCGGCAAGCCCACCATGTTCTTCGCCATCATGATGTACGGCGAGGAGGGGACCGAGATCCTCTACCCCAACCCGGGCTTCCCGATCTACGAGTCGATGATCGCCTTCTCCGGGGCCACCCCGGTGCCCATCGAGCTGCGCGAGGAGTCGGGCTTCTCCTTCAGCGCCGAGAAGGTGCTGTCGCAGATCACGCCGCGCACCCGGCTCCTGATCGTCAACACGCCGGCCAACCCCACCGGCGGGGTGGTGCCGCGCTCGGAGCTGGACATCCTGGTGGCGGGCCTCGAGCAGCACCCCCACGTGACGGTGCTCTCCGACGAGATCTACTCGCGCATCCTCTACGACGGCCTGGAGCACGCCAGCCTCCTGCAGTACGAGTCCATCCGCGACCGCCTGATCCTGCTGGACGGCTGGTCCAAGACCTGGTCCATGACCGGCTGGCGGCTGGGCTACGGCTACTGGCCCGAGAACCGGATCAAGGAGGCCGAGCGGCTGCAGATCAACGCCAACTCCTGCCCCTCGGCGCCGGTGCAGTGGGCGGGCATCGAGGCCATGAACGGCCCCCAGGACGCGGTGGACCGCATGTGCGCCGCCTTCGACGAGCGGCGCAAGGTCATCGTCGCGGGGCTGAACGACATCCCCGGCGTCACCTGCGTGATGCCCAAGGGCGCCTTCTACGCCTTCCCCAACATCACCGGGACCGGGCTGGGCTCCAAGGAGCTGGAGACGCGCCTGCTCGAGAAGGCCGGCGTGGCCGTACTCTCGGGAACCAGCTTCGGCAAGCTGGGCGAGGGCTACCTGCGCTTCAGCTACTCGGCCAGCACCGAGGACATCCAGGAGGCGCTGAAGCGCACCCGCGACCTGCTCGCCGCGGTGACCTCCTGAGGCGCCGCCGCGCTTCAGCGTCCCCGGGAAGAGGACGATACCCGTAACCAGACCCCCGCCCGCGACGCGCGGGGCGGGATCCGTCGGCACCCCCCCTGCCAACCGACCTGCGAAGGGCAATCCATGGGCATCTTCAAGGCCTACGACATTCGCGGCCTCTACCCCACCGAGCTCGACGCCCCCCTGGCACGGCGCATCGGCAACGCTCTGGCGCGCCTTCTGGAGGCGAAGAAGCTGGTCGTGGGTCAGGACATGCGCGTCCACTCGCCGGAGCTGGCCGACGCGGTCTGCGAGGGGATCCGCGACGCCGGTTGCGACGCCCTGCGCATCGGCCTGGCCTCCACCCCCATGACCTACTACGCCATCGGCTCGCTGGACTGCGACGGGGGCCTGGTGGTGACCGCCAGCCACAACCCGGGCGAGTACAACGGCATGAAGCTGTGCCGCCGCGGCGCGGTGCCCATCTCGGGCGACACCGGGATCGCCGACCTGGAGCGCATGTGCGCCGAGCCCCCGACGGCCCCGGTCGAGCGACGCGGCGAGGTGGAGGAGCTCGACCTGATGGGCCCCTACGCCCAGCACGTCGCCGGCTTCGCCGCGCTGGAGGGTTCGGTGGAGGTGGCCATCGACGCCGCCAACGGGATGGCCGGCCACACGCTCCCCGCGATCCTCGAGCGGGTGCCGCAGATCCGGGCCCACACCCTGTACATGGAGCCCGACGGCAGCTTCCCCAACCACGAGGCCAACCCCCTCAAGGAGGAGAACCTGGACCCGGTGCGCGAGCTGGTGCTCAGCACCGGCGCGCGGGTGGGCGTGGGCTTCGACGGCGACGCCGACCGCTGCTGCTTCGTGGACGAGAAGGGCCAGACCGTGTCGGCCGACCTGATGACGGCGCTCCTGGCGCGCGAGTTCCTGAGCCGCCACCCGGGCTCGCCCATCGTCTACGACCTGCGCAGCTCGTGGGTGGTCAAGGAGGAGGTCGCCAGGGCCGGCGGCGAGCCGGTGCGCGACCGGGTGGGCCACTCGTTCATCAAGAAGACCATGCGCGAGCGCGGGGCGGTCTTCGGCGGCGAGCTCTCGGGTCACTTCTACTTCCGCGACAACTACACCTGCGACTCGGGCGTGATCGCCATGCTCTCGGCGCTCAACGTGCTCGACCGCGGCGGCTCCCGGCCCATCAGCGAGCAGGTGGCCGACCTGCGCCGCTACCACAGCACCGGCGAGATCAACTTCCGCTACGCCGACAAGCAGGCCATGCTGGACATGATCGGCTCCCTGAAGGCGCGCTACTCGGAGGGCCGGCAGGACGAGCTGGACGGGATCACCGTCGAGTTCGGCGAGCTGGGAGAGACCGACTGGTGGTGGTTCAACGTGCGCATGTCGAACACCGAGCCCCTGCTGCGCCTCAACCTGGAGGCCTCCCGCGAGGGGGACCGCGACGCGCGCCGCGACGAGCTGATCGGGCACATGGGGGAGCCGGTCGGCTGAGCGGCCGGTCGAGCTTCGGATCCCGCCCCCGGCCTTGACTCGCGCCGTGCGGAGCGGCGAACTTGGGTCGCGGTCGGCGCCTGACGATAGGAAGGACCGGCCTCACAGCGTGCCCATGCGTCTTCCTAGCCCCGCCCTGCCGATCGCCCTCCTCGCCCTGGGGCTCCAGGCCCAGGAGCCCGCCGGCCGGCCGACCCCCGCCGGGGCCCCCCTGCGGCCCCTGGCCCTCCCCGATCAGCTCGGCGACCTGGCCGAGCTGCGCGCTCGGGATCGACTCCTCGAATTCCCGCCGAGCGCCGGCGAGCGCGCCCTGGCGGACCTGGCCCGTCCCGAGCTGAGCTCGGAGGACCGGGCCACCGCCCTCCTGGCCCTGGGTTGCTCGCGACTGCCGAGCGGTCGCGGCATGCTGGAGTCCTGGGCAGCGGAGGGCTCGGTCGCCGAGCGGCGGGCCGCGGTGCTGGGGCTGGGCGAGATGGGGAGCGGGGGCACCGTCCTCCTCGAGGGCGTGCTCGGGGGGAGCGAGCCCGAGCTCTTCGCCCCGGCCCTCCTGGCCCTCCTCCGGGGGGGGGCGAGCGCGGGCCGCCAGACGGTGGAGCGCCTGGCCGCGACGGGCGGCGAGGACCTGGCGCCGATCGCCGCTGAACTCCTCCTGGCCGAGCTCGACCCCGAGGCCACCCCGCCGGTGGGCATCCTGCGCACCCTGCTGGATCTGCGCTGGCGGGCCGCGCGCCGCTACGGCCTGGTCGACGGCCAGGGCTGGCAGGCGGCGCTGCTCGGCGATCTGTGCGCCGACTCCGACTTCCTCGACGCGGTCGTGCTGCGGCACGCCGCCACCCTGCCCCGGCCGGGAGTCCGCGACCACTTCCAGGAGCTCCTCCTGGGAGGAGCCGGGCTCGAGCGGATCCGCGGGGCGGTGGCCGCCATGCCGGTCGAGACGGCCCAGCTCATCCGGCTGGGGCTGTGGACGCCGACCGACGGCACCGCCGAGTGGGCCGCCCTGCTGGAGGGGATCGAGCGCGCGCGGGTGGAGCGGCCCTTCGCGGATGTGCTGCGGGTGGCGCGGCTCCTGCCCGGCCACGGCACCCACGCCGCCAGCCTGCTGGTTCGCACCGGCGACCGCGCCGGCCTGCCGCTGCTCGAGCTGGACCTGGAGGCCGAGGACCCCGCGGTGCGGGCCGGCGTGGTCGAGGCCCTGGCCTCGTCCAAGGTCGAGAAGTACGTCCTCGACCTGGAGCGGCTCCGGGAGGATCCCTCGGCCCGGGTGCGGGCCGCCGCCCTGGTGGGCCAGGTGCGGCTGGGCTACGAGGTCGCCTCCCGGGGGCTGGAGGAGGAGCTCGACGACGCCGAGCACCCCGATCGCGACGAGCTGATCGACGCCCTGTGCCGGTCGGTGCGCGACCAGCGGGTCCTACCCATCGCGCTGGATCGATTCGGAGAGCTCACCGGCGACCGGCGGCTCCGGATGGCCATCGCCCTGACCGCCGCCGGGAAGCTGGGAGAGGTCCGCGACGTCGTGCGCGAGGCCCTCGCCGGCGAGGGGGGCACCGCCCATCCGCACGCGATCGAGATGGTCCGGGGGCTGTCGCGGAACGCGGGCCCCGAGGACGTGGCCGCCCTGCGGGGGGTCTTCCCGGTGCCGGGCGAGCTGGAGCTCAACGTGGAGCTGGGGCTGGCGCTGCTGCACAACGGCGACCCGATCATGCTCCAGCCCGTCCGGGAGGCCCTGTGGAAGGGAACCTGGAACCGCAGCATCCTGGCCGCGGCGGTCCTGATCGACCTGGCCGGGATGGAGACCCTGCGCTCCGAGGCCCGCCGGCCGCCGGGGACCGTCTCCCTGCGCGATCTGCGCCGGATCGGCTTCGCCCTGGGCGAGTGGGGCGGCCTCCCGGAGGTCGAGCGCCTGGCCCGCCGTTCCTCCAGCCGGGACCCGGTGCTGCAGGGCGCCCTCCTCGGGGCCCTGGCGGCGCGCACCCAATAATGGGCAGAATGGGGGGCCGCCCCCCCGGGCACGAGACCATGGCCGCCGAGACCCCCGAGATCTGGAAGCCCAGCGGAGTCGTCACCCTGACCACCGACTTCGGCCTGCAGGATCCCTACGCCGGGATCATGCAGGGGGTGGTGCTCTCCATCGCGCCGAAGGTCCGGGTGGTGGACCTGACGCACCTGGTCCCGCCGCAGGACGTGGCCGCCGGCGCCTTCTACCTGATGTGCTCCTGGCGCTGGTTCCCGCCCGGCACGGTCCACGCGGCCGTGGTCGATCCGGGGGTGGGCTCGGCGCGAGGCATCCTGGTGGCGATCGATCGCGGGCACGTCTTCCTGGCGCCGGACAACGGCCTTTTGGGCCCGGTGCTCTCGCGGGAGGCCGAGATCCGCGTGCTGGACGAGGAGCTCTTCTCGCTCACAGAGCGCAGCGCCACCTTCCACGGCCGCGACGTCTTCGCGCCCGCCGCGGCGAGAATGGCGGCCGACTTCGATCCGGCCGAGGCCGGAGAGCCCGCCGAGGACTGGCGCCGCGCCGACCTGCCGCAGCCGGTGGTGGGGGAGACCGAGGTGCGCGGCAGCGTGCTCTTCGCCGATCACTTCGGCAACCTGATCACCAACGTGCGCCCCTCCGACCTCGGCGGGGCCGGGGATGGCTGGCGGGCGAGCATCGGGGGCCGCAGCGTCCCCCTGGGCCGCACCTACGCGGAGGTCACGCCGGGCCACGTCCTGGCCCTGGTGGGCTCCTGGGGGTGGTATGAGGTGGCCGTTCGCGACGGGAGCGCGGCCGAGGTCCTGGGCCTGGGACCGGGGGCGGAGGTCTCCTTCTGCCGGGAGAGGACGCCGTGATGCGCGCGCGAGTCGGGAAGGAGGGCCGCTAGAGGCGGCGGGCTTGTTCGAGCTCCTGCGATCCCTGAGGCGCAACCAGCGCCTGCTCAAGGACTTCGTGAAGCGCGACCTCAAGGCGCGCTACGTGGGCTCGAGCATGGGCTTCTTCTGGTCGGTGATCTTCCCGATCATCAACCTGTTCGTGTACATGTTCGTGTTCCGGCTCATCTTGAAGATGCGCTGGGCTGACAACCAGGGTCCGGGCGACGTGCTGATGATCATCTTCACCGGCGTCCTCGTCTGGTCCGCCTTTGCGGAGACCGTATCGCGCAGCACCAACACCCTGGTGGACAATGCGAACCTGATCCAGAAGGTGGTCTTCCCCGCGGAGGTGCTCCCCGTCTATCTGGCCATCTCCTCGTTGATCAACATGTCCATCGGCCTGCCCATCCTGGTCGGGGGCGTGGTCTGGTTCGGCTATGTGTCGCCCGTGGACCCCCCTGCCATGCTGTACACGGTGCAGCAGGCCGGCTTGGTCGATCCACCCTACAGGCCACTCGCGCTGGGAAGCCCGCTGATTCTGCTGCCGGTGCTCTTCCTGCTGCAGAGTGTGTTCACGGTCGGTCTGGGCTACGTCCTTTCCGCCCTCAACATGCTGGTTCGCGACACCTTCCACCTGGTCGGCGTGTTCATCACGGTCTGGATGTTCTCCACGCCGATCTTCTATCCCGCGCAAATGGTGCACAACGCGGGCTACACCTGGGTGCTCGAGATCAACCCCATGTTCTGGCTCATCGAGGCCTACCGCGAGGTCATGATCTACGCGGCCTGGCCCGACTGGTCGGAGCTCCTGCGCTTCGCCGCCGTGGCCGGTGTGGTGTTCTTCCTCGGCTCCCGCTTCTTCATGTCCCAGAAGAAGCGCTTCCCGGATCTGCTCTGACATGGCGATCTCGACCGAGCCGAATCCGACCAGCGCCCCGGCGAGCCCTTCGCCCGGCAACGCCATCACGGCGCGGAATCTGTCCAAGGCCTACCAGCTCTACGACAAGCCCATCCACCGGCTGTACGACCTGATCCTGCCCGGTAAGAAGCGCTACCGCGAGTTCTGGGCGGTGCGCAACCTCTACCTGGACGTCGCCCGGGGCAGCACGGTGGGCATCATCGGCGAGAACGGGGCCGGCAAGAGCACCCTGCTCAAGCTCCTGTGCGGGATCAGCCACCCGACCACCGGCACGGTCGAGACCCACGGGCGCATCGCCTCCCTGCTGGAGCTGGGGGCCGGCTTCCACCCCGAGTTCTCGGGCCGCGAGAACATCTTCCTCAACTGCTCCATCCTGGGCATGAGCGACGAGGAGATCGAGGCGCGCTACCAGTCCATCGTGGACTTCTCCGAGCTGGGCGACTTCATCGAGCGGCCGGTCAAGACCTACAGCTCGGGCATGTACGTGCGCCTGGGCTTCTCGGTGGCCGCCAGCGTGGACCCCGACATCTTCATCATCGACGAGGCCCTCTCGGTGGGGGACGAGCACTTCAAGGGCAAGTGCACCAACCGGCTGAACGACTTCCGCGAGCAGGGCAAAACCATCATCTTCGTCTCCCACGACATGGGGGCGGTCAAGTCCATGTGCCAGTGGGTGGTGCTCATGGACCGGGGCGAGGTGGTCGAGCAGGGCAGCGCCGAGAAGGTGGCCGACGAGTACCTCAAGCGCGCCAAATCGCGCGGCGACGCGCGCCTGACGGCCCTCAACCGGGGCACCTCGGAGTACCCCCGCTGGGGCAGCGGCGAGGTCGAGGTGGTGGAGGTCCACACCCTGGGCCCCGACGGCGAGCCCACCTGCGTCTTCCAGCCCAACCAGCGCTTCAGCGTGCGCCTGCGCTACCGCGCCGAGAAGATCTGCCGCCAGCCGGTCTTCGGCCTGGGCCTGTACCGCTCGGACGGGACCTACATCAACGGGTCCAACCACGTGTGGCGCGAGGAGCCCATCGAGCTGCGCGACCTGGAGCCGGGGGAGGAGGGCGAGGTCCTGGTGACCTGCGAGCGCCTGCCGCTCCTGCAGGGCCAGTACTACCTGACGTCCTTCCTCTACGACCACAGCAAGGCCGCCCCCACCGCCATCGACCACCGCGAGCACGTGCTGACCTTCGAGGTGGTCGACGCCGCCCACAACCAGCACGGCATGGTCTCCCTGCCCTCGACCTGGACCGTGAGGCGCCGGACCGCGGGAGGGGAGCTCACCCGGGAGTCAGGCTCTTGAGCGGCGAGGTCGAACGGCTCCCCTTCGATCAGTACCAGCGCTATCGCCTCGTCTCCGACCTCCTCGAGCGGCTGGCGGGGGAGGGGCCGGCCCTGGAGGTGCTCGACGTGGGCGGGCGTACGGCGCTCCTGCGCCGCTTCCTCGAGGGGCCGCGCGTCACCCTGGTCGACGTCGAGCCCTCGGACGAGCCGGGCCTGGTGCTGGGCAGCGGCTTCGCCCTGCCCTTCCAGGACGGCTCCTTCGACGCGGTGGCGGCCTTCGACACCCTGGAGCACGTGCCGCCCGAGCACCGCGAGGGCTTCGCCGCCGAGTGCCTGCGGGTGGCCCGGCGCTTCGTGATCCTGGTCGGGCCCTACCGCTCCGATCGGGTGGACCGCGCCGAGGAGCTCCTGCAGGCCTTCCTGCGCGACAAGCTGGGCCTGGAGCAGCGCTACCTCGAGGAGCACCGCAGCTTCGGCCTGCCCGATCGGGCCGCCGTGGAGGCGCAGCTGCGCGCACAGGGCGCCCGGGTGCGGAGCCTCGGCCACGGCAACCTCGACCGCTGGCTGGCCCAGATGTGCCTCTCGATGTACCTGGACGCGGACCCCGCCCTGCGCTCCCTGGCCGAGGAGGTGCACGCCTTCTACAACGAGAGCCTGTACGCCACCGACGGCGCCGACCCGGTCTACCGCCACGCGGTGGTGGCCGCCCTGGACCGGCGCGATGCGCTCCCGCGCAAGGCGGACGTGCTGCCCCAGGGGGCCGCGTCCGGCGGGGGCCCGGGGCCCTTCGCCCGGGTGTTCCGCGAGCTGGCCGCCTTCGACCGCGAGCGGGACGCCTGGGGCGAGGAGCGCTCCCGCTGGCGCCAGGCCGCGGCCGATCTGAAGGGGGACCTGCGGGGGCACCGCGAGGTGCTGGAGCGGGCCGAGCGGGTCGAGGGGGAGCAGGCCCGGGTCATCGACGACCTGCGCTCCGACCTCGCGGGCCACCGCGAGACCGTGGCCGAGCTGCAGGGGGACCTGGATGAGCACGTCGAGGCCCTGCGCGAGGGCGAGGCCACCCTGGCTCGCGAACGCGAGGACCGCCGGGTGGTGGTCTCCGCGCTGGAGGCCGACCTGGATCAGCACCGCTCGTCCCTGTCCGCGGTGGAGGCGGACCTGGCTGCCCACCGGGAGACGGTGGCCGATCTCGAGCGCGACCTCGAGGCGCAGAAGGGCGAGCTGGCGAAGGCCCGCGAGGGGCACGCCGGGGTCGAGGCCGCCCTGAGGGCCGACCTGGAGGAGCACGGCAAGTCGCTCGCCGACCTCGAGGCCGCGCTGGAGCGCGAGCGCGCGGACCGCGCCGCGGCCGAGGCCGGGCACCGCGAGGTCCGCGAGCGCCTCGAGGCCGAGCTCGCCCGCCACGCCGAGGCCCTGGCCGAGCGGGGGGCCGAGCTGGAGTCGGTGCGCGCGCACCGCGGCGAGCTGGAGGCCGAGCTGGAGCGCGTCAACGAGCTGGCCTCGACCCTCAACGCCGAGCTCGCGCGGGGCAACGAGTACTCCGCCAGCCTGGGCCGCACCCTGGAGCACCGCGAGGCCGAGCTCGAGCGCCTGCGGGCCGAGCTGCGCGACCGCTGGAAGAACCTGAAGCGCGCCCTGTCGTACAAGAAGCCGTCGGTCTGACCCGGAGGAGATCCGCATGAAGAACCCGGACCGGCTCGCGTTCCTCGCGGCCGCCGCGCTGCTCGTCCATCTCGCCGCCTGCAGCTCGCCCCTGGAGCGGCTGGAGCGCGACTTCCGGGAGCTGCCGGTCGAGGCCCGCCGGTTGACCGGGCCCCTCTTCTGGCTGCACGGCGACGAGAGCCCCGAGCTCCTGCGCGAGTACGTCGCCAAGGTGGCCGAGGGCGGGAACGGCTGCTTCACCGCCGAGTCCCGGCCGCACTCGGACTGGCTGGGGCCGGGCTGGTACCGCGACCTGGCGATCTGCCTGGAGGAGGCCAAGCGCCACGACCTCGAGATGTGGATCTTCGACGAGCGCTGGTGGCCCAGCGGCGAGGTGGCCGGCCGCGTGCCGCAGGAGCACGGCAGCAAGTACGTGGAGGTGGCGACCGTCGACGCGGAGGGGCCCGGCGAGTTCGTGATCGAGGCGCCCGCGGACCGCCTCGTCGCCGTGCTCGCCGGACGGGACACCGCGGACGGGATCGAGGCCGGTAGCCTCCTCGATCTGAGCGCGCTCGCCGAGGGCGGCCGCGTCGCCTGGGAGGCTCCCGAGGGCCGCTGGAAGCTCATGAGCTTCACCTGGCGGCGCAGCGAGGGGCGGCGGGGGAGGCTGTTGGTGGACGGCGCCAGCCAGAGCGCGGTGGACTGGTACCTGCGGACCGTCTACCAGCCGCACTACGATCACTTCGCGGACGACTTCGGCGATTCCATCGTCGGGTACTTCTACGACGAGCCCGAGACCCACGGCGACTGGGGGACCGAGGTGATCCCGCTGCTCGAGGAGCGCGGCGTGGACTGGAAGGCGGCCCTGGTGGCGTGGAAGCACGAGCTCGCGGGCGAGGACCAGGCCGCCTACCGCTACCAGTACCAGGACGCCTTCGCCGAGGCCTGGGGCCGGACCCTCTTCGGGGGGATCGAGCGCTGGTGCCGCGAGCACGGGGTCGTGTCGATCGGCCACTTCCTGGAGCACCGCCTGGCCTACCTCTCCCCGCACGCCTGCGCCGGGAACCTGTTCCAGCTCCAGAAGTACAGCAGCATGGGGGGGATCGACGCGGTCTTCGCCCAGTTCGTCATGGGCCAGCGCGAGGCCCGGGACGCGCCCACCTGGCAGACGCCCAAGCTGGGCAGCTCGATCTCCCACGCCTACGGCAAGCGCGACGACTTGGCCATGGTCGAGATCTTCGGCGCCCGCGGGCAGGACCTGAGCTACCGGGAGATGAAGTGGTGGACGGACCACATGCAGGTGTCCGGCATCAACTTCCACATCCCGCACGCCTTCAACCCGCGCTCGCCCAACGATCGGGACTGCCCGCCGTACTTCTTCAACAACGGGCACGAGCCGCGCTGGCCCCTGTACCGGGTGTACGCCGACTACACCTCGCGCCTCTCCCTGATGCTCTCGGGCGGCCGCCACGTCTGCCCGGTGGCCTTCCTGTACCTGGGCAACAGCCACCACGTCGGCGAGTCCATCACGCCGGAGGACCTGACCACCGCCCTGCAGGACGCCCTCTTCGACTGCGACTGGCTGCCCTACGAGGTGTTCGAGGAGGACGTCGAGATCGCCGGACCGGAGCTTCGGCTGCGCCAGGAGCGCTACCGGGTGCTGGTCGTGCCGGCGGTGGAGGTGATCCCCTTCGGGACCCTGGCCCGCGCCCGCGACTTCCTCCAGGCCGGGGGCGTGGTGATCGGCTACGGCATGCTCCCCAGCCGCTCGGCCACCCCGGGCCGGAGCGCGGGGGACGTCGAGCGCCTGCGCTGGTCGATCTGGGGCGATGCGGACCGGCCCTCGACGGAGGTGTGCCGCATCAGCCGGGCCGGGGGCCGCTCCTACTTCCTGCCCGCCGACGTCTCCTCGCGGACGCTCCGCGAGGTGCTGAGCGGGGACGCCGGCGTGCATCCGACCCTGGAGGTGCTCGAGGGCGATCCCGACGACCTGCTGCACGTCCTGCACCGGGTGAAGGAGGGTCGGGACGTGTTCTTCCTCTGCAACCAGGAGCACGAGGGGCCCGCGAAGCGCTTCGAGCTGCGCGTCCGGGCCGGCGGGGTCCCCGAGGTGTGGGACCCGCTGCGCAACGAGATCCGCTCGGTTCCCTTCCGGTTCGCCGAGGGGGGGGCGGTCGAGCTGGGGCTGAGCCTCGAGCCCCTGGAGAGCCTGCTGCTCGTGTGCCGGACGAGCGCCCGCGACCGGCCCGCCCGCATCGAGGCCGGGGCGCGGCCCGCGCTCGAGCCCATCCCCGTCGAGCGACTCCCCAATCCGCCTGTCGAGCCCGAGCCGGAGCGCGACCGCTCGGCGCTGGAGGGCTGCCCGTGGGTCTGGTTCGCCGACGACGAGACCTCCATGCCGGCCTGCACGCGCTACTTCCGCGGGGAGCTCGTCGTGGATCCCGAGCGCGAACTCGTCGCCGCTCGGATCGAGCTCACGGCGGACAACGACTTCGTCCTGTACGCGGGGGGCGTCGAGGTCGGCCGCGGCGCGGGCGGGTACGAGGACTGGAGGAGGGCTCGGACCTTCGATCTCCTCGCGCGCCTGGCCCCGGGCGGGAACGCGCTCGCCGTGGTGGCCTCCAACTTCGACGAGCAGCCGAACCCGGCGGGCCTGATCGGGCGTTTCCGTCTCGAGTACGCGGACGGGGGCGAGGTGACCGGCTGCATCGACGGCTCCTGGCGCGCGAGCGAGCGCGAGGAGGAGGGCTGGCAGGCTCCGGGCTTCGACGACTCCAGCTGGACGGAGGCGCGGGAGATTGCCGCGTACGGGGCCTCGCCGTGGGGGAGGTTCGACGACGAGGGGCAGATGCTGACGCTCTCGCCGGTCGTGGCCGACCCCTTCGAGGGGCGCTTCGAGCTGCCCGCGGAGTGGGTGACGAGCGGCTTTCGCGTGTGTTTAGAGCTGGAGGGGCTGGACCTCGGTGCCGCCGCGGTGACCGTCAACGGGGAGTACGCGGGGGGCTTCATCGGCGCTCCCCACCGTCTGGACGTCACCGAGGGCGTGGTCGAGGGCGCCAACGCGCTGCGGATCGAGCCACGGGCGCCCCGCGAGGCGAGGATCGTCGCGTACCCGGGCGGCGGGTGATCGGGGTGGTGCCTCCACAGATGGTTCCTGTAACCGTGAGGCCGCGACCGACGCAACTGCAGACGTGAGCGGTCTACTCGGCGAGCGCCCGCGGAGCGGGCGCGGCCTC
>CAZTTG010000107.1:0-20389 GCA_964615935.1 uncultured Planctomycetaceae bacterium
CCCGCGCCGGGGGGGCCGCTCCGCTCCGCCGCGCGCAGCCGGCGGCCCAGGCGGCCCCGTTCACCCCCCTGGCCCCCCGGACTCGCGTCGAGCGCCCGCGTCGGGCTTCCCCCCTGCCGCTTCCGGTCCAGGAGGGGGACGTCGCGCCCACAGCCCTGGGCGAGCTGAGGGAGGATCCGGTGGAGTTCGCGGGCGTGTCGAGCGCCTTCGAGACCCTGGACGACGGAGGCGGCCTGGGCGGGCTGGAGATGGCCGGGCTGCATGGGCTCGAGCCGCAGCGGCCCGCCGCCCCGGTCCGCGTCGAGGCGTCCCTGGCGCCCGAGCTGGAAGGGGACTGGCGGCGCGCCCTGGTCGCGGCCGAGATACTGGGACCGCCGGTCGGGATCCGCGATCCGGACGGGGGCCCCACCTCCCCGCTGGGCCTGCGTTAGCCGGGACCGGGCGAGGCGTGCGGGGCCGCCCCCGGCGGCCCCCGGCAGGTCGGACCGGGCCCGCAGGGCGCAGATTTGGCCTTTCGATTCCCGCACCTCGGGCGGGGGCCATGGAGCGGGCTCGCGCGCCGCAGAATCGGCATAACCTGTTGTTTGACATGGCATTAGGGCATTGACCGAGATGCGGCGGGGGGGAGGGAGGCGGGCTTCACCCCCGTTCTCGGGGCTTTCCGGGGCCCCTGGGGCTTGATCCGGGGCCCGGAATGTGGCCTAGAAGGGCGTCGTCCGCCGCGCCTGGAGGCCTCTCCGGGAGCATTCCAGCCAGCCACACGGGTGCGAGGCGCCCGAAGGAAGGAGCCATGACCCAGACCTACGACAACCTGGTCTCGACCGTGGAGGCCACCCGCGAAGACGTGGAGAAGGCCAAGGCCGGGAACAAGGCCGCCTGCGCCCGGGTCCGCAAGGCGATGCAGGAGATCAAGTCCCTCGCCCAGGACATCCGCAAGGAGATGCTCGAGCTGCGCGACTCCGGCGGCTCCTAGGGCTGTCCGACCCATCGTCCGCCCGGCACAGCCCGGGACGGACTCCCAGCGAAGCGAAGCACTCGTCCGGGGGCGCCGTGTCGGCGCCCCCGGGCGTTTTTGCAGGTCGCCGATCCTCCTCAGACGGCGCCGGAGCGGCCGCACACGCGCAGCGGCGGGGCGTCCAGCAGTCCCCGCTCGGCCGCGCGCTCCGCCAGGGCGCGGATGGCGGCGCGGCCCTGCTCACCGAGGCTCCGGGTGAGCTCGTTGACGTAGAGCTCGACGTGGGCCCACAGCACCCGATCGTCCTGCTCGGCGGCGTGGGCCCGCATCACCTCCAGCGCCCGCTCGCGGTTCTCCCCGGCCCAGGCGAGCGAGTCCCCGACCGCCCGGCTCAGCGCGTCCAGGGTCCCCGGCTCCAGGCTCGCCCGCGCGAACAGCCCCCCCAGGGGGAGGGGCAGGCCACAGTCGGCCTCCCACCGCGCGCCCAGGTCCTCGACCAGGTGGAGCCCGCGGTCGGCGAAGGTGAAGCGCGCCTCGTGGATGCACAGGCCCAGGTCCGCGGCCCCGCTCTGCACGGCCGGGATGATGTCCGAGAAGACGGCGTGCTCGAGGACGCCCTCGCCGTGGTGGTAGAGCTCGTAGAGGAGCGCGGCCGTGGTGTCCGGCCCGGGGCCCAGCACCCGCGCCGGACCTCCGTCCTCCCGGAGCTCGCCCGGCTTCCGATCCGGTCGGCGGGCGAGCAGCACCGGACCCACCCCGAAGCCCAGGGCCGCGCCCACCGGCAGGGCCACCACCTCCGCCGATCGGGCGAGCGCCGCGTGGAAGCTCGCCTTGCAGAGGTCGTAGGCGCCGCGCGCGAGGGCGCGGTTGAGCTCCTGCACGTCGGCGAGCTCGAAGGAGAGCTGCAGGCCGGCCGGGTCCACCTCGCCCAGCAGCAGCCCGGCGAAGGCGAAGGTGTCGTTGGGGCAGGTCGAGATGCCCACCCGCAAGGCGGGGCTCACCCCGATCCCCCCCAGGTCTCGTGCGACTCGATGATCTCGGCCGCCAGCCGACGCGCCGCGGCCAGCGCGGCCGGGATGCGCCAGCTCGCCGCGTCGCGGTCGCCGGCCCGGTTGGAGACGCCGCGCACGATGCGCAGCGGCGTACGCGTGAGGGCGCAGGCGGTGGCCACCGCGAAGCCCTCCATGTCCTCGGCCGCGGCCTCGGGGAAGCGCGACCGCCGCGCCTCGGCGTGCTCGCGCGAATCCGAGGCTCCGCAGGTGGTCAGGAGCAGCTCGCCCTTCCCGCCGGCCGCGTCCAGGTCGAGCCGGTCGAAGATGGGGTCGGTGGCGCCGCCCTGGGAGCCCGGCCACTGGGGGAAGCCCAGGGCCGGCGGGGGGAGCAGGCGCTCGCCCTCCCCGACCCCGATGCCCTCGACCGCCACCTCGGCGAACTCCAGGGCGCTGCCGACCGGGTGGCGATCGATGTCGTAGGCCCCGGCGATCCCCACCAGCAGCACCCGCGGCGGCCGCTCGGCCGCCAGGAGCTGGGCGGTGCGGGCCGCCGCGGCGATCGGTCCGAAGCCGCACAGGCGGATCCGGGCCAGCTCCGGGTCGAGGGCGCCCTGGTCCTCCAGCCGCGCCAGCTCGAGCTCGGTGGGGACCAGCACCAGGGTGGGGGCGTCCGGCGCTCGCGGCTTCTCGCTCATCGCGGGAGTTTCGGGATCGGGGGGGCCGGGGGCAAGCACCGTGGTGCCGGGCGCCGGTTTCGGGGGGGGCTCCAGTTTCTATCTCACTGTCTCCTCGAAGAGACCGCCAAGGCGCCAAGGAGCGCCAAGACCGGAGGAGAGCGGGAGAAGGGGATGAGCGGCGTGGGCAGTCGGGGTGCTCCGGCGCCCCGCGGGGGAAGAGGGGCGTCCGACCGGCGGTGGCCGAGACGCCCCGGGCACCCGCAGCCGCCCGGCGCTCGGTCGGTTCTCGCCGCGCCTCTCACTTCGGCTCCGGGACCGCTCGGCGCCCCGCCCGCTCCCGCGGCGCCGCTCCCTCTCCCTCCGGTCTTGGCGCTCCTTGGCGCCTTGGCGGTTTCTTCGAGGAGACCCACCGCGAGACCCTGCCCAGGAGGCAGGCCGGGCTACCATGTGCGCCATGAGCTCGCCCCGGGACGCGGACTCCCAGGACCCCGCCCCGGAGGGGGAGCGGCGGGTCGGCCTCCTGGAGCGCCTGGCCCTGCACCGGCCCGAGCTGCGCGCGTGGGCGCTGTACGACTGGGCCAACTCGGCCTTCGTGTGCGTCGTCATCACCGCCGTCTACCCGATCTACTTCTCGACCATCGCCTGCGCCGAGCCCGGGCTGGCGGAGGAGGCGCGGCGCGCCCTGGCCACGGAGCGCCACGCGCTGGTGACGACCATCAGCATGCTGCTGATCGCCCTGGCCTCGCCGCTCCTGGGCGCGATCGCCGACTACTCGGCGACGAAGAAGCGGATGCTGGGCCTCTTCCTGAGCGTGGGGCTGGCGTCGACCGCGGGCCTCTTCCTGGTCCGGGAGGGGGACTGGCCGCTGGCCATGGTGCTCTTCGGCCTGGCCAACGTGGGAGCGGCGGGCAGCTTCGTGTTCTACGACGCGCTGCTGCCGAGCGTCGCGCGCGAGGACGAGATGGACCGCCTGTCGACCTCCGGCTACGCCCTGGGCTACCTCGGTGGGGGCCTGCTGCTGGGCGTATGCCTGCTGGTCATCCTGAGGCCGGAGATGCTGGGGCTGCCGGCGGGCACGCTGCCGACGCGGCTGGCCTTCCTCTCGGTGGCCCTGTGGTGGCTGGGCTTCTCGATCCCGCTGTTCCGCCGCGTGCGCGAGCCGCGCTTCCGCGAGCCGGGGGAGGGTCCGCGGGAGAACCGCGTGCGCGCGGCGCTGGCTCGCCTGCGAGCGACCCTCGGCGAGCTGCGCCGGTACCGCCAGGCGTTCCTGCTGATGCTCGCCTTCCTGGTGTACAACGACGGCGTCGGCACCATCTACCGCATGGCCGTGCCCTTCGGCAAGGAGATCGGCCTGGACGACGGCGCCATGATCCTGGCGATCCTGATCGTCCAGTTCATCGGCGTGCCGTGCGCGTTCCTGTTCGGCGCCCTGGCGGGCCGGATCGGGGCCAAGGCCTCGATCCTCCTCGGTCTCCTGGTGTACACCGGGATCTGCGTCTTCGCGTACCGGATGACCACCGAGGCGGAGTTCTACGTGCTCGCGGGCCTGGTGGGGCTGGTCCAGGGCGGCGTGCAGGCCCTCTCCCGCTCGCTCTTCGCCAGCATGGTCCCCTCCCACAAGTCCGGCGAGTTCTTCGGGCTCTTCGCCGTGCTGGAGAAGTTCGCGGGAATCGCCGGTCCGGCGATCTTCGGCCTGATCCACGCGCTGACCGGCTCGAGCCGGCAGGCCATCCTGGCGATGATCGGCTTCTTCGTGATCGGGGCGGCCCTGCTCCTGTGCGTGAACGTGACCGCCGGACGGCGGGTGGCCCGCGCGGCGGAGGAGCGAGTCGTCACCTGAGCGATGGCCGCAGTTCCCGCAGAGCCGGCGTAACCGCGCCGGGCGTTCGGATACAATCCCCCGAAGCGTCCCCCCTCCACCCGCTTCGACCCACGCCGATCCCGCACCAGGCCGCATGAGCGCGACTGCCCGCATCGCCTATGACGACCACGGCCCGGCGGGCCGCCTGGTCGAGAACGTCGAGACCGTCATCTACGGCAAGCGCGAGGCCGTCCGCCTGGCGGTGGTGGGCCTGTTGAGCGAGGGCCACGTCCTGCTCGAGGACGTGCCCGGCACGGGCAAGACCACCCTGGCGCGGGCCCTGGCCCTCTCGATCAACGCCGAGTTCAAGCGGGTGCAGCTCACCTCGGACCTCCTGCCGGCCGACGTCCTGGGCTTCACCTACTACTCGCAGGAGAAGGACGAGGTGCGCTTCCGGCACGGCCCGGTGTTCACCAACGTGCTGCTGGCCGACGAGCTGAACCGCACCACCCCGCGCACCCAGTCCAGCCTGCTCGAGTGCATGAGCGAGCGGCAGGTCTCCTTCGAGGGCCAGACCCGCTCCCTGCCGCGGCCCTTCTTCGTCATCGCCACCCAGAACCCGGTCGAGTTCGAGGGGACCTACCCGCTGCCCGAGTCGCAGCTCGACCGCTTCCTCTTGCGCATCGAGCTGGGCTACCCCGAGCGCGAGGCCGAGTCCGACATCCTGCGCCGCAAGGCCCTCGGCGATCCCCTCGACGAGCTGGAGCCGGTGATGAGCATCGAGGAGGTGCGCGGGCTCATCGAGGACGTGCGCCGGGTGCGGGTGGCCGATCCCATCTACGAGTACGTGCTGGACGTGTGCGAGGCCACGCGCCGCAGCGAGCTGCTCCACCTCGGCGTCAGCCCCCGCGCCAGCCAGGGTCTCCTGCGGGCAGCGCGGGCCCTGGCCCTGCTCGAGGGCCGCGAGTACGTGGTCCCCGACGACGTCAAGACCCTGTGCCGGCCGGTGCTGGCGCACCGCGTCATCCCCTCCCAGCTCGACAACCAGCAGGACGCCTCCAGCGGCGACATCCTGGAGGGGATCCTGAACAGCGTGACGGTACCCCATTGAGCCGAGCCCGGCACCCGAGCGATCCCGAGCGCGAGGAGCCCGAGGAGCTCTGCGGGAAGGTCGAGCATCGCGTCCGGCCCAGCCGGCTGGGCAAGGCCCTGCTGGGGATGCTGCTGCCGGGCGCGATCCTGGGCATGGTGGCCGGTGGACCGCTGCTCCTGATCTCGTCCATGGGGCTGGCGGCCCTGGCCCTCGCCTGGCTGGGAGCCTGGCTGCACCTGCGGGCCCTGCGGCCCGAGCCGCCGCGCGGGCGTACGGTCTTCGTGGGGGAGAGCTTCTCGGTGGCGGTCGAGCTCCACAACGCCGCGCGCTGGCGCTGGGTGCGCGACGTGCGCATCCAGCCCGGGGCCTGGGCGACGCGCAGCTCGGGATACCTGCCCTCCCTGCCGCCGGGGGGACGCGGTCGGGCCGAGCTCGACCTGAGCCTGCGGGTGCGCGGCCTGCAGCGCGTCCTGCCCATCACCCTGGCCTCGACCTGGCCCCTGGGCGCCTTCGAGGCGCGCGCGATGCACCACCTGCCGGTCGAGCTCCTGGCCCTGCCCCGCCTGGGACACGTGCGCAACGTGGAGGAGCTGGTGGCGCGCAGCGCCCGGTCCGTGATCGACCGCCGCACCACCTGGGACGGGAGCGAGGAGTTCTTCGGGCTGCGCGAGTGGCGCGAGGGGGAGAGCCAGAGACTGGTCCACTGGAAGGTCTCCGCCCGGCGCGGGCGGCTGGTGCGGCGCGTGCTGCGCGGGGAGCAGCACCCCGCGGTGCACCTGGTCCTGGTCGGCCGCGCGGTGGGCCGGCCGGGGCGGTCGGGACGCGTGCCCTCCTTCGAGCACGCGGTCAGCCTGGCCGGCACCCTGGCCGAGCACTTCGCGCGCAACCGCTACCGCGTGCGCTTCTCCTTCCTGGGCGCCGCGCCCGGCCCGCCCGCGACCCTGCGCGGCCGCTCGGGGCTGGCGGCCCTGCTGCGGACCCTCGCGCGGGTGGAGGCCACGCCGGTCGAGCGCCTGCCGTCTCCCTCCGAGCTGGCGCGCGGCTGCGCCGATCGCGACGAGGTGCCGATCCTGGTCCTGGCTGGCGGTCGGGAGGGGCGCAGCGAGCTGCCCGACAAGGGCGGCGACGGGCGGCTCGTGGTCCTGGACGTCGACCGCCGCCCGGCGTGGGAGGTGTACCGCAGCCTGCGGCGCTGGGACTACTTCGGCCTGGCGAGGAGGGCCTGATCGGATGGCCGCCGCGAGCTGGAGACTCCGGGGTGCGGTCGCGGTCGGGCCGGGCAGGGCCGCCAGGCGCCGCGGGCGCGCGCGCACTCCCGACTCCGTCCGCGTGGGGCGATGGTCCGCCGCCACACTGGCCCTGGGGGTGTGCGTCGGCGCCGCGGCCGCCCTGCGGATCCTGCTCCAGCTCAGCCCTTCGGGAGGAGCTCGAGTCCTGGCCCTCGCGAGCGCCCTGGGGCTCCTGGTCCTTCCCTCGGCCCTCCGAGCCCTGCAGCGCCAGCTCAGGGCGGACCGCCCGGGACTGCCCGACGTGGAGGCCGTGCGCTTCTTCCTGTTCCCCGCCATGGTCGCGGCGGTGGCCCGGTGCGGTCTACTGCCCGCCCTGGTGGCCGTCCTGCTCCTCGCCCAGGGGCTCCTCCTGCGCCGGCCCGGAGACGTGGGCGCGGCCGGAGCCACCCTCCTGACGGCCCTGCTGCTCGCCGTGCTGGCGGTCTTCCACGCGCCGGGCGGCGCCAGCCTGGCGCTGCTCACCCTCTCGATCTTCGCCCTGTGCCTGGCGAGCGGCGTGCTGCACGCCCGCCACGCGCGGCGGGAGGTGGCGCGCTTCGCCCATCGCGCCCGCCTGGTCGAGGAGGGCCGCGAGGGGCTCGCCAGCCGGGCCGCGCGCGCCCTGCCCATGGCCGTCGCGATCCTCCTGCTGGGGCTGGTCGGACACAACCTCGGGCGCCATCTGGCCGGCTTCGAGCTGCCGACCCTTTCCTTCGGCGGGCCGGCGGCCTCAGGGTCTCGCGGCGACCGTCCGGCCGGGACGGAGGAGACGACGTCCGCCGAGCCGGGCGAGCGCTCGATCGAGCTCGAGGTGGCCGGCTGGCTGGGAGGTGGCTCGACCCCGGCCCGGCCCGGCCACGAGATCCTCATGGCGGTGCGCCTCTTCGACGCCGGGGGCGCCCCGATCGAGGACGGCCGGCCTCTGCGCCTGCGGCGAGCGATCTACGACCGCTACCAGGACGAGACGCCCAGGGTGGCTCCCCTGCGGGGCGAGTGGGTGCTGGACGAGGGCGACGGCGCGCTCGACGGCTGGGTCGAGCTCCGGCTCGCGCCCCCCGGGACCGCCGCCTACCAGGTCGAGATCCGCGAGCCGCCGCGTCCGGTCCCCGGCGGCGAGCTGGTGGCCCTGGCCCGGCCCGACGGGCTCCTGGCCGCGGCCGCGAGCGCGATCTGGTTCGACCCCGACGGGATCCTGGCCGCGAGCGCGACGGACTCGGGGTTCCTGCGCTACCGCCTGCGGGCCTTCGTTCCCCGGCCGCCCTACGCCCGACTGCTCCGCGCCCGGCACCCCGATCGCCGGTACGTCGCCCTGCCGCCGACCACGCCCGAGCTCGAGCGCCTCGCGGAGCGCGCCCGCTCGATGGCCTCGGGTGCGGCCAACGACCTCGAGGCGGTCCAGGGCCTGGTCGCCCGCCTGAGGAGCTTCCGGTACTCGCTGGAGAGCACCCGGGGGGGCGGCCTCTCCGGCCTGGTCGACTTCCTCGAGAAGCGGCGCGGATACTGCACGCACTTCGCCCAGGCGGGCATGCTGCTCTCGCGCTGCCTGGGCCTGCCGGCCCGGCTGGTGATCGGGCACAACGTGCACGAGTGGGACGAGGAGCAGGGGCGCTACCTGGTGCGCCACCGCCACGGCCACGCCTGGTTCGAGGTGTGCTTCGAGGGCTTCGGCTGGGTGCCCTTCGACGCGACCCCCCCTGGCTACGAGAACGTGCTCGACAGCTTCACCGCCGAGGACGTGGCCGTGGAGAGCGGCCTGGCCCCGTGGGTGAGCCAGACCTGGACCGCCACCCGGCGCGTGCTGGAGGGGCGCGAGGGGGGCCTCGCGGAGCTGGGCGCGACCCTGGGACGCGGCCCCGACGCCCTGGTGGAGAGCTGGCGCCGGAACCCCTGGGCGGTGGCCGGGACCTTCGGCGTCCTGGCCCTGGCGGTCCTCTTCTTCCTGCTGCCCCGGCTCGCCCGCTGCGCCCGGGCGCTGGGACTGCGCACGCCGGGCCGGGAGCCGTCGGACTTCTACTACGACCGCCTGCTCCGCCGCCTGGCGCGCCTGGGCTTCCGCAAGCTCCACTCCCAGACCCCGCTCGAGTTCGCCCGCGGGGTGCTGCGCGCCGGGAGCGAGGCGCTGCAGCCCCTGGAGCGCGTCACCCAGCTCCTCTACCGCTCGCGCTTCGGCGGGATCCCGCTGGCGCGAGAGGAGCAGGGCGAGATCGAGGGCTTCATCGCGGAGCTGCGCTCGCTGTCTTCGGGGGCGGCTTGCCCTCCGAGCCCAGCAGGTAGCTCGTGACCGCCTCGCCCACCTTCCGCGCGCCGACCGGCCCGAAGTGCAGGAAGTCGTAGTAGGTGGTGAGGTCGCGCGGCAGGATCGGCATCAGGTCGATCTGCTCGACCCCCACCTCCTCGGCCAGGCGCGAGGCCACCGCGTCCACCTCGCACATGAGCTCGCAGACCACCCGGTGGGTGTAGTAGGTGGTCACCTCCTCCTGGTAGGGGCGACCCTGGCCGAAGTTCCAGAAGACGGCCTTCTCCTCGGGGGTGTGCTCCTTCTCGAACCACGGCTGGCGCACCACCACGACCCGCCGGGCGTGGGCTTTCGCCTGCTCCAGAAGCGGCCGGAAGTGGCGGGCGAAGTAGTCCAGGAGCGGCGCGGGATCGGGCACCTCGTCCAGGATCGTGCGGGCGCGGTCGCGCATGGCGCGCGCCTCGCCTAGGCGCCGGCCGGCCCCCCGGCGCACCTGCACCGGTCGGCGCAGGCGCCGGTTCAGGTGCGAGGCCAGGCGGCGCAGCGCCAGGGTGGTGCGGGTCCACCCGAAGGGGCCCTCGGGGTGCTGGTCGAAGACGTAGGAGGCGGGCAGCCGGCCGTCCTTGATGTGGTCGGGGGTCCCCTGCTCCAGCCACCAGACCACGTCCGAGGCGCCCACCATCAGGAGCACCAGATCCAGCCGCGGGTAGCGCGGCAGGACGCGCTCGAACATCAGGCCGATGTACTCGCAGCTCGCCAGCGAGCGCGCGATGCTTCCCACGTGCACCGAGCTCGCACCCAGCTTCTCGAGGTGGGCGGGCCGGGAGAGCAGCTCCTGGACCACCGCCGGCCAGGTGTCGGGCTGGTCCAGGAAGTAGCCCTCGGCCGCGCTGCCGCCGGCCACCAGCACCCGGTGGGTGTCGTCCCAGCTCCGGGGCGTCTGGTCGCCGCGCTCGCCGTCGCGGTTGTACTCGTGGTGGACCACCGGCTGCAGGGAGGGCAGGGTGTCGCGATCCACCTCCATGCGCACGCGCCGGTGGGGCTCCCACACGTAGTAGCCGCCGCGCTGGCGGACCAGCCAGCGGGCCAGGAGCTCCATCAGGGCGACCAGCAGCGGGAGCCCGATCGCGATCGCGAGCAACGCCTGCCACGCGCTCATGTGTCCCTTCCTTTGCGCAGCGCCGAGAGCTTCCCCCTCAGCCGTCCGTCGAGATCCAGGTGCGGATCCCCGCGGTACACGAACAGGATCCACACCGCCCCAAAGATCAGCACCATGGCCACCCCGGTGGCGAAGAGCTCCAGGAAGCCCGAGACCGCCAGAGCGTACTTGGCGAGGAGCAGGAAGCCCAGCGGCGCGAGCAGCCCCACCAGCGCGCGCCCCCACACGTAGCCCAGGTAGGTCGCCGGCGACACGCCCAGCTCGCGACAGGCCAGGACCATCACCGCGGCGGCGAAGAGCACGTTGGGGATGGCCGTCCCCAGGGCCACCCCGAAGATGCCCTGGCTCCGCACCAGGGCGATCGAGATGCCCAGGTTGATGACGCCCATCAGGAGGAGCGCCAGGGCCGGCCGGCCGGGCTTGCCCAGGCCCATCAGGATGGGCAGGGCCACCCCGCGCACCGGCAGGTAGACCAGGAAGGAGAGCATCAGCACCTGCAGCACCGGCCCCGAGGAGGGGTGGAAGTCCTCCTGCAGCCACCACTCGAGGAATTCGGGCCCCAGTACCAGAAGGTACAGCCCGATCAGGAGCACGATGGAGAAGCAGATCTTGGACCAGCGCAGGAAGATGACCTCCAGCTCCTCGCGCCGCCCCTCCGCCTGCAGGCGCGTGGCCATGGGCATGACCACCATGCCCACGCCGATGACCACCTCGGTCAGGGGCTCGAAGAACTTGTTGCCCACGTCGAACCAGGTGACCTCCAGCGAGGAGAGGTAGGAGCCGATCACCATGGCGTCGGCGCGGAAGGCCAGCATGGAGCCCACGTTCAGCAGCATGGCGAAGATGCTGAAGCCCAGGACGCCGCGCACCAGGCCGGGGTCGAAGGCGGAGAGCCCGAAGCGGATCCCCGGGAAGCGGCGGCGGATGACCGCCAGGGCCACGGCGAACTCGGAGAGCATGCAGACGATCTGCACCAGGGCCAGCAGCACCAGCGAGGCGTCGATGGCCAGCAGGATCAGCGTCAGGGCGTAGCGCAGCAGGAGCTCCAGGCCCATGATCATGTTGCGCGTGACGAAGTCGTGGTGCGCGTCGAAGATCCCGTAGGGCAGCCGCATGGCGAAGCCCACCGCCACCTGGGCCACGATCATCAGGAAGGCCAGCCGCGCGGCCTCCATGGTCTCGGGCGCGAGCTCCTGCCACAGGGGGTTCTCGAGCAGGAGCGAGTCGAAGGCGAAGTACAGGCCGCCGCCCACCAGGGCCGCCGCGCTCCCCATGATCAGGCACATCCCCAGGCAGGTGGAGACCGCCTGGTTGGCCCGCGAGAGGTCCTTCCTGGCCACGTGCTCGGCGATGTAGCGCACCGAGGCCATGGGCACGCCCAGGATGAGGAGCTTGAGGAAGCCCGTCATCGCCACGATCGAGACCCACACGCCGTTGACGTCGGTGCCCAGGGCGCGGATCACGTAGGGGGTCAGGTGCATCAGCACCGCGATCCGCACCGCGTTCAGGACCCAGTTGGATCCGATGTTCCTGAGCAAGGAGGGGGGCTCCGGGTGGGGGTTGGGTCCTCAGGGGGACAGGAGGGCGGCGACCTCGCCGCCCTCGGCCAGGAGCCAGCGGGCGAGCTGCCGGTATCCCTGGCGGTCGAGGTGGAGGCGGTCGTCGGAGAGAGCTTCGGACAGGGAGCCCGTCGGACTTGTGAGGGGCGGCCGGTCGGTGGTCACGAAGGCCACCCCCCGCTCCCGGCAGAGGGCCTCCAGGGCCCGGTTGACGGCCCGCCAGCGGCCGACGAAGCCGGCGTCCGCCCCGCGCTCCGACAGGAGGCCGATGAGGGCCGCGGGCCGATCCGGCTGGAGGGCCTGGAGGCGGTCCAGGAGGCGGGCGACGCGGTCCCGGACCACCGCCGCAGGGGCGCCCTCCCGCCGGAAATCGAGGCTGCCGGCGTAGAGGACGAAGCCCCCCGCCGGGGCGGTGGGCAGGCTCGCCTCCAGGCGGGCGAGGAGCTCGGTCGCGGTCTCGTTCCCGATCCCGCGATCGACGCAGGGGGCCCCGGGGAAGGCCTCCTCCAGCGGGAAGTGCTCGATGGTGGAGGAGCCCAGGAAGACCACCGCCCCGGCGGGCACGCCGGGATTCTCCCGGGCGAAGGCCTCCAGCCGCGCCCGCGAGTGCTCGCGCTGCTCGCGCGCGCTCCGCTCGGCGTGGGGCACGACCCAGCCCCGCAGCCTCCAGCCCCCGGGCAGCACGTCGTACCAGGCCAGGGAGCCGACCAGCAGGACGGCGGCCATCGGGATCGAGAGCAGCGCGAGGGTGCGGCGCATCCGCTGCGGATTGTAGTCGCCCGGGCCCGGCCAGGGCCAAGGTCGGGCGTTCGTCGTCTCGGTGTCTCTCTCAGACCGCGAGCAGCTCGCGGGTCACCGACTGCAGCTCCTGCATCCGCAGGGGCTTGGTGAAGGTCTTGGACACACCCATGAGGCGGGCCGTCTTCAGGTACAGCTCGTTCTCCGAGCCGGTGATGGCGATGACCTTGGTCTCGGGTCGCTCGAGGTGCAGGAACATGATCGTCTCCAGCCCGTCCCGCTCGGGGAGCAGGATGTCCACGATGGCCAGGTCGAAGTGCTCTTGCTGGAGGAGGTCCACGGCCTGGCGGCCGTCGCTGGCCTCGCTCACGGTGAAGCCGGCCCGCTCCAGCGTGCTGCGGAGCACGCTGCGGACCGAGGCCTCGTCATCCACCACCAGGATGCTGCGAGCCATGGGAATCGTCCTCTTGGTCAAGGGTGAGCCACGCCGACGGCGGCAAGACCGAGGGTGAGTGGCCAAGGGAACGGGGGACGCCAGCGCTCCGATGCGCGAAGCGGGCCTGCACCGATCGGGACCGCCACTACGAGTGGGCGATCCGCCGCCCGCGGGCCCCTCCACCCGCGGAAGCTGCCTCGCCGATCCCCGCGGGCCTCGACCCGCGGTGCATCGAAAGGGCACCCCCTCGGCGACTCCGGAGGCCGGAGGCCGATGGCCGGGTGCGGGACGCGCGAGTCGGCACAGGCCGGAGACATCGGAGGTGGCGATTCTTGGGGGGGCCTGATCTCGCACGCGCATTATCGTTCACCTCGAGGGGCATTGCCCGAACAAGTCACTGCCGGATGTCCGGATGTTCGGCAGCGAGGGGATCCTCGCGCCCCGCAGGCGAGGTTCGCCGCCGCGCTCCTCTACAATGCCGGCCGGAGGCGCGACCCGAACAGATGGCGAACAAGGCGGCGGACAGGGGCTCCACGGGGGCCCGAGGGGATCACCTCGAGGCGGCCCTCCTCGAGCACTTCGGCCTGCCGAGCTTCCGCGGCCACCAGCGGGAGGCCATCGAGGCCGTGATGGAGGGGCGCGACCTGCTCCTGACCATGCCCACCGGGGCCGGCAAGTCCCTGGTCTACCAGCTCCCGGCCGTGCTCCTCGAGGGCCTGGTCCTGGTGATCAGCCCCCTGATCGCCCTGATGAAGGACCAGGTCGACGCCCTGGTCGAGCGCGGGCTCCGGGCGGCCTTCGTGAACTCCTCCCTGGGCGCGGCCGAGCGCCGCTCGCGGCTGGAGCGGGCGCGGCGCGGCGAGCTGGACCTCCTGTTCGTCACCCCCGAGCGCTTCCGCAGCCCGGACTTCGATTCCCTGGTGGACCAGCTCGACATCGCGCGCCTGGCCGTGGACGAGGCCCACTGCATCAGCCAGTGGGGGCACGACTTCCGCCCCGACTACTCGCGCCTGGCGCTGTATCGCCGGCGGATCGGCAGCCCGCCCACCATCGCGCTCACCGCCACCGCCACCCCGCGGGTGGCGGCCGACATCGTCGAGGCGCTGGGGCTGGACGACCCCCTCGTCATCCGCGCCGGCATCGAGCGCGAGAACCTCTTCCTGGCCAGCCGCCGGGTGGAGACGGCGGAGGAGAAGGTCCCCATCCTGGCCGAGCGGGTGCGGGCCCTCGACGGGCCTGGGATCGTCTACTCGGCGCTGATCCGGGACCTGGAGATCCTGCACGACGAGCTGAGGCGCCGGGGCATCCCCAGCCTGGTCTACCACGGCAAGCTCTCGCCCGAGGAGCGCCGTCGGATGCAGGAGCGCTTCATGCGCGGCGAGCGCGAGGTGGTGCTGGCCACCAACGCCTTCGGCATGGGGGTGGACAAGCCCGACATCCGCTTCGTGCTGCACGCCCAGATGCCGCGCACCCTGGAGGCCTGGACCCAGGAGGTGGGGCGCGCCGGGCGGGACGGCCAGCCCTCCTTCTGCGAGATGCTCACCTTCGAGGAGGACGTCGCCATCCAGCAGAACTTCGTCCACTGGGCCAACCCCGGCCGGGAGTACCTGGTGGGCGTCTACGAGACCCTGCGCGGCTGGGGGGAGCGGCTGCAGGCGCGGGACCTGGACGACCTGCGCGACGAGCTCCTGGTCAAGAGCCGCGGCGACAACCGGGTCTCGATCTGCCTGAAGTGGCTGGAGGTCCTGGGGGTCCTGCGGGGCTCCTTCGAGACCCGCGACCTGGCGCTGGTGCGCGAGCTCGACCCGGCCGAGCTCCCGGACTTCGTCGGCAGCGAGGACAAGCTGCGATCCGACCTCTCCGGGCTGCTCTCCATGGTCCGCTTCGCCTCCTCCTCGGAGGAGTGCCGGCGGGCCGGCGTCGCCCGGCACTTCGGGCTCCCCATCCCGGAGGAGCCCTGCGGGGCCTGCGACGCCTGCGCGGATCCCGCGGCCTGGCTCTCGGCCGGCTTGCGTCCGCGCCCCGCCCGCATGCCGGAGGCCGTCCGCGAGGCGCCCGAGCCGGGCGAGGCCCCCTTCGAGCGCGGCGACTGGGTGCGCGTGGGGCGCCGGCTGGGCCAGGTCGTGCGGGTCGAGGGCAGCGGCCGCCGCCTGCGCCTCCTGGTGGAGGACGCCGCGGACCTGCGGCGTCGTACGATCGACCCCCGTCGCAAGCGGGTGGTGAAGCTCGAGGCCGGGGGAGGCCCCGGATGAGGCACCCCATGACACCGGAGGACGAAGACCGATGGGCACCGACAGACGCCACTTCCTGAGGGCCGGCATCGCCGCCGGTGGAGCGCTCGGACTGGGCCTGGGCTCCGATTCCCTCTCGGCCGAGCGCGCCGCTCGTGAGGGCGCATGCGCCCGAGCGGTCGAGGCGCCCCGGTCGCGTCCCATGAAGATCCTCATCCTGGGGGGCACCAACCTCACCGGTCCCCACCACGTCCGCTACGCCCTGGAGCGGGGGCACTCGGTCTCCATCTTCACCCGCGGCAGGAAGAAGCCGGGCCTCTTCCAGGACGCCTTCCAGCACGTGGAGCACCTGATCGGCGATCGGAAGGACGACCTGGAGGCCCTCCGGGGCCGGAGCTGGGACGCGGTGATCGACGCCTCGGGGATGAGCGAGGAGTGGACCCGGGACTCGGCCGCGCTCCTCGAGGGCTCGGTGGGGACGTACCTCTACATCTCGTCCACCGGCGTCTACCACCCCTACCTCACCACCGAGATCGACGAGGACACCGAGGTCTCCCTGGTCGACGAGTCCGAGGGAGCGGACGGCGCCTCCTGGTACGGCGTGATGAAGTCCCTCTCGGAGATCGAGGCTCGCAAGGTCTTCGGCGCCCGGACGTGCGTCGTGCGCCCCGGGTACATCGTGGGACCGCTGGACCGGACCCACCGGGGAACCTACTGGCCGGACCGCCTGGCCCGTGGTGGAGAGGTCCTGGTCCCCGGCAGGAAGAGCGACCGGGTGCAGCAGATCGACGTCCGGGACCTGACGGAGTGGATCATCCACCTCCTGGAGGGTGAGATCCACGGGGTGTTCAACGCCACCGGTCCCGCCTCGCCCCTGACGCTGGAGGAGTTCGTCCACGGCATGCGGGCCGCGACCTCCTCGGAGGTCAGCTGGACCTGGATCGAGGACTACGACTTCCTCACCGAGCACCAGCTCTACTACGCGATCCCGTGGATCCTGCCCGTGGGCGAGAACCTCGGCTCCCTGCGGATCGACATCGACCGCGCCAAGGCCGCCGGCCTCGCCTTCCGGCCGGTCGCCCGGACCGCCATGGACACGCTGGAGTGGTACCGCACCCTCACGGACGAGGAGCGAGCCAGCCCACCCATGGCCATCTCGCCCGCGAGGGAGGCGGAGGTCCTGGCCGCGTGGAAGGCGCGTGAGTCGTAGCGGCGAGGGGGGAGGGGCCGGACGAGGCGCGGGGCCGGGCCGCGCGGCCGCCCGGCCCCGCCGGCGTCCCGGAGGGGACGCTCGGGGAGGGGGTGTCCCGCCTCCTCTCAGGGAGCGATCGTGTAGCCCACGGCGTCCGACAGGCCGGTCCCGGCCGATGACGAGGAGGGATCGCGGTACCAGCCCTGCTGGAAGACGATCTGGCCGGGGAACAGGAAGGGATCGACCCCGCTCTGGATGCGGGCGTTCATGTCGACCGTGTAGAAGCCGGTGCAGCTGCTGGGCGGGAACACCCCGCTCGAGCTCTGCGGCGGCATGCGCTTGAGCGGCGGCTGAACGCACAGCCACCCGCCCTGGAAGGGGATCGCCGCCGGGGCGAAGCCGTAGAAGAAGATGCCGGGCTTGTTGCTGACGACGTTGACCACCGACACGTCGAAGGACGCCGGGTTGGTCATGCTGGCCGTTCCGAAGGCGCCGATGATAGGGGTGCAGCCGAGGCTGTTGACCTTGGCCGTGCAGTAGAAGCCCATGAGGTACTCGCACTCGTCGGGGATGCCGTTGTGGTTGCCGTCCCAGGAGGCTCCCGAGGAGATGTCGTAGCCGTCCGGCACCCCGTTCCGGTTGCAGTCCGGGACGGCGCCGCTGGCGATGGCCCAGGCGTCCTCGACGCTGTCCTGGTCGCGGTCGTAGACCGGATGGGGGACCACGTCCAGGCCGTCCAGGTCGTCGCCGAAGTGCACCGGCCCGTTGCGCGCGAGCCCCAGGTTCTCGGCGGCGATGAAGATGCCCGGGAAGGCCGAGAGGCCGCCGTGGGCGGGGGGGAGAGGCGTGGTCAGGACGTCCCCCGGGGCGATGGGCGCCCCGAAGATGCTGTCCGGCTGGCCGATCACGGCCGAGCCGCGGCGCACCGAGAAGAGCAGCATGTCGGTGGCGCCGTTCAGCCAGTCGTGGGGGAACTGGGAGGGCTGATAGCCGGGAATCCCGTTCTCCAGGAGGGCCAGCGCGTCCAGGTCGTCGACGTCGGCGGCGAACTGGTTCAGGCCCAGCAGATGGGACGGGGCGTAGATCACCGGCGCGATCCCCGAGCCGCCCAGCAGGACGTCCCCGCCGGCGAAGCCGTGGGCCCCGGCCGAGCCCGAGTTGGGCACCCCGGTCATGGGGTCGACGAAGCCCGAGTCGAGGGAGAAGAAGATCCCCGGCAGGGGGGGGAACAGGCCGTCCGCGTCCAGCGCGTCCAGGTTGTCGCCCAGGTCGGGCGGCGCCTCGGGCGGGTTGTGCTCCAGGAGGCCCGTGCCCCGGTAGGCGAAGCCCGAGGCGCCGCGGAAGCCGTTGCCGTCGATGGCCGCGGTGTGCGGCCCCCCGATGATGCTGGGCGGCAGGGGGCCCGGGGGCAGCTTGCCGTCCACGAAGACGTCGGCCGAGCCCTCCATGGCGCCCCAGACGCCCTCGCTGTAGACGTAGGGGGCGATGCCCGGCTCGACCAGTCCGAAGGCGTACTCGTCCACCGAGTACCACCAGTGGCCGCTGACCGTGCCCGCGACGTGGGGCGCCGGGCCGTCGTAGCCGAAGGAGAGGGCGTCCACCTCGACGCGCTCCCCGGTGAGTCCCAGCGCGGCGGCGGGGACCATGATGTCGGGCTGGCCCAGCGGGCCCAGGTCGGGCATGTAGCCCGGGGGCACCAGGATGTCGCCCTCGGTGATGGGGACGTTGCCGGCCCCGTCGGGGAGCCCGTTGGTGGGGCCGTGCCAGTCGATGGAGAAGGTGATCTGGGCCGCGGCCGGAGAGGCCGCCAGCGCCAGCACCACCAGGACGGGAGCCAGCCTCGGGAGGAGGCCGCTGCGGGATCGGGCAAGGGGAGTCTCTCTGTGCTGCATCGGAATGCCTCCTTCAGGGACAGATGGTGTAGCCGACGGCGTCCGAGAGGCCGGTGCCGGCCGTGGACGAGGAGGGATCGCGGTACCAGCCTTGCTGGAAGACGATCTGACCGGGGAACAGGAAGGGGTCCACCCCGCTCTGGATGCGGGCGTTCATGTCGATCGTGAGAGAGCCGGTGCAGGTGTTGGGCGGGAAGACGCCGCCCGCGTTCTGCGGCGGCAGGCGCTTGAGGGGCGGCTGCACGCACAGCCAGCCGCCCTGGAAGGGGATCGCCGCCGGGGCGAAGCCGTAGAAGAAGATCCCGTTCTTGTTGCTGATGAGGTTGACCACCGACACCTCGAAGGGCGCCGGGCTGGTCACGCTGGGCGTCCCGAAGGCGCCGATGATCGGGGTGCAACCCCGGCTGTTGACCTTGGCGGTGCAGTAGAAGCCGAGGCCGTACTCGCACTCGTCGGGGATGCCGTTGTGGTTGCCGTCGAAGGAGGCTCCCGAGGAGATGTCGAAGGCATCCGGCACGCCGTTGCGGTTGCAGTCCTGGGCCTGGCCGAAGGCGATGGCCCAGGCGTCCTCGACGTCGTCCTGGTCGCGGTCGAAGACCGCCTGGCGGACGACGTCCAGGCCGTCCATCTCGTCGCCGAAGCCCACGAAGCCGTGGCGCGCCAGCCCCAGGTTCTCGCAGGCGATGAAGATGCCCGGGAAGGGCGAGAGGCCGCCGGAGGAGGGGGCCAGGGGCGCGGTCAGGATGTCCCCCGGGGAGATGGGCACCCCGTGGATGCTGTCGGGCCGCTCGCACACGGCCGAGCCGCGGCGCACCGAGAAGAGCAGCATGTCGGTGTGGCCCGAGAGCCAGTCGTGGGGGACCTGCGAGGGTTGGTAGCCGGGCGCTCCGTTCTCGAAGAGGGCCAGCGCGTCCAGGTCGTCGGTGTCCGGACCCGCGAGATCGAGCCCGAGCCGGGGCGCGGCCGCGTAGAGGCTCGGCGCGGTGACCCAGCCCCCCAGGAGCACGTCCCCGCCGGCGAAGCCGTGGGCTGCCGCCGAGCCGGTGTTGGGCACGCCGGTCATCGGATCGATGAAGCCCGAGTCCAGCGAGAAGTAGATGTCCCCGACGGGGAGGAAGAGGGTGTCCGCGTCCAGGGCGTCCAGGTTGTCGCCCTCGTGGAAGCCGTGGTTCAGCCGCTCGGGCTCCAGCAGGCCGACGCCCGGCAAGGCGTGGCCCGAGGCGCTGCGGAAACCGTTGCCGTCGATGGCGGCGACGTGCGGTCCGCCCACCGTGCTCGGCCCGAGGGGACCGGGGGGCAGGCCCGCGTCGATGAAGGCGTCGGCCAGGGCCTCCTCGGCGCCGTCCAGGCCCTCGCTCATGAGGTCGGGCGGATGGCTGGTCGCCCCCATGCCGATGGCCCAGCGGTCCACCGAGTACCACCAGTGGTTCCCGGGGGTGGTGGGGTTGCTCGGCGCCGGGCCGTCCTGACCGTAGGAGATGGCGTCCACCTCGATCAGGTAGCCGTGGAGACCCAGCGCGGAGGCGGGCACCATGATGTCGGGCTGACCGAGGGGACCCAGGTCGGTGAAGCCGTCGGGGGGCAGCAGGATGTCGCCGTAGGTGACGAGCTCGCCCGAGCCCCCGCCCTCCGGCAGACCGACGGTCGGGCTCTGCCAGTCGATCGAGAAGGAGGACTGGGCGGTGGCGGGCAGCGCCGCCAGCGCCGGCAAGAGGAATGGAGAGATCCGCCTCGTGAAGAAGCGGAAGCCTGCGGAGCTCGCGTTCGAATGCATCGCTTGCATCGGGAATGCTCCCTGCTGTGGGCCTTCGAAAGGGAACGGGAAACGCCGCATCCCGGTGCCCAGACGGGGCGCGCCAAGGGGGGCCGCGGACCCGGATTCCGCCCGGGAGGTGGCGCGGGACAACGAGGCCATTGGAGGGCATTTCCGGCGCCCTGGCGGCGGAAAACGGGATTTATATTCAATCCTCGGAACCGCGTTCGATCGCGCCACTTCGTCCGCTTTACCCCGCGAATTCGCCGACCTCCGGCCTCGCGCGCGAATCGATTGCCCCTCGCTCGCCGGATCGAATCGCCCGCGCGATTTCCGGGGAGGGAGGACCTTCGATCTCACTTTCCGCAGGTGAGCGCGGGACTTTCTTCCGAATTGAGCCGGGCTGA
>CAZTTG010000108.1:0-20311 GCA_964615935.1 uncultured Planctomycetaceae bacterium
CACGGCGTTCCCCGAACGCCGGGCGCGGCCAGGAGGCCGCGCGGGGGACATGACCCGGCACACCGAGGAGTCCGCCCGACCCTCGCCAGCCTCAGCCCTCCAGCACCCGCGGGTCCGCCCCGGCCTCGATCAGCACCGGCGGGCCCGGATTGCGGGGGCCCTGCTGACGCATCCACCGCACCGCCGCGGCGAAGTGCGGCTCCAGCTCGTCCGAGCACAGGGCCTCGAGCACCCGCTCGCGATCCAGCATGGCGCGGATTTCGGCCCGCAGGGCGGGCTCGGCCGCCAGGCGCGACGCGGCGGCCACGTAGGAGTCCTTGTCCTTCGCGATCAGGAAACCCGGCAGGTCCAGCCGGCGCAAGAGCGCCGCACCGCAGCCGCGATAGGGCCCCTCGCCGTCCAGCGTCACCACCGGCAGGCCCACGGCCAATGCGTCGATCACGCTGTTGAAGCCGGCGTAGGGGAAGGAGTCCAGGTAGACGTCGGCCTCCACCAGGTGGTTCAGGCAGGAGAGCCGCGGGCCGTAGGTCACCATGGTCACCCGCCCCGGCCGCAGGTAGCTGCCGATCTCCAGGCAGGTGGTGCGGGCCGCGGCGTCCGGCAGGCCGGCCATGAGGTAGATCTCGCTGTGCTCGCCGGTGGCCCCCAGGACCGCGTCCCAGGAGCGCAGGAGCGAGGCGGAGAGCTTGTGCACCGAGGCCAGGCTGGCGAAGCGCACCGCGCCGGCCTCGTCCCGGGGCCGCTTGCGCTCCACGCTGGGGAGCGGCGGGGGCACCGCGCCCGCGCCGAGGCCCGGCAGGAGCACCAGCCGCTCTCGGTAGCGCCGCGCGGCGGTCGTCGGGTCCTCCATCTCGAGGCCGCCCACGAAGTAGTCGATGGCCGCCGAGCCGGTGGTGACCGGGTGGCCGTAGGCGCTGGCCTGCACGCGCGCCAGGCGCTGGGTGGAGAGCCAGCGCGAGGGGTTGCTCAACCCGACCTCGGGATAGAAGAGGAAGTCGAGCCGGCAGTCGCGGATGCCGCGGGCCGCGGCCGCCAGGCCGCCGGGGTCCCCGGCCTGCATGCGGGAGAGCCGCACCGGCTCCGAGCGCCACTCGGCCGGCAGCCGCCGGGTGGACTCCTCGGAGGTGCCGTCCAGGAAGTACCCGCGGGCGCCCCCGCGGCGCAGCTCGCCGAGCAGGGGATCGACACAGCGGCGCACCGAGTGGTCCTCCCCAAAGCAGGTGAGGATCACGCCGCAGTCCTTCCACCCCCGATCGACTCGGGGCGCCCCCGAGCCCCGGCCGCGGCCCACGAGCGGCGCGAAGGTCGGGGCGAGGATCCGGTCCGAGAGGGTCCGCACGAGCTCCAGGGGATGCTCCTCGAAGTAAACGCTGCGGTAGCCCGCCTGCCCCAGGAGGAAGTCGGCCGGCAGCGGCACCTCCTCCTCGCGGTGGAAGGCGATGAAGGACTCGGCCGCCGCGCGCCGGTTGGCGTTCACCGCGTCGCTCACGTTGGTGCGCGGGCTCACCAGGTGCACCGCCAGGAACCACCAGGCCCAGAAGGGTCGCAGGCGCGGGTGCAGGGCGAAGGCCGTCTCGGCGTAGTCGATCGGCGAGGTGCCGTCGCAGCGCAAGCAGAAGCGGCCCAGCGCCCGGGCCTGCTCGCTCCCTCCGAGCTCGCGCAGATCCTCGGGGAGGGCGCCGCCCCCGCTGCGGTCCGAGCGGGCCAGCCTCAGCCACCAGGCCAGGAGCCCGAGCTGGCGGAAGCCGAAGCCCCCCTCGTAGGAGAGCATCAGGGCCTTCCAGGGGGGCGTCGCCCCGCCCACCGGCTCGGCCTTGCCCGGGCCAAGCCACCAGAGCTGCACCACCTCGTCCCAGGCCTCGATCCACGGGCGCAGCAGCGCCATGAGCTCGCCCTCGGTGGCCCGCTCGAGGAGCCGCAGCGGCCGCAGCTCCTCCATGGCCGCGTAGCTGGACAGGGCCAGCTCCAGGTCGCGTTCAGCCAGGGCCTGCCTCAGCGTGTCGGTCTCCTGATACACCCGCATGGCGGGGGTGGCGCATCCGGCGGTCTGCATTCAGAGCTCCAGCTCGGGGGTGAGGGGGATCAGGCGGCCGCGGTGGTAGACCCACAGCTCGGCCTCGATGCCGTGCTGCTCGCGCGCCTCGTATTCGATGTCCCGCGCGCGCCAGGGGGAGGAGATCACGATGGCGTCCACGCGGCGCTCAAGGATCTCCCGCGGGGACTCGATGCGCTGGCCCGTGCCCGGCACGTAGGCCCCCACCTTGCGCGGGTCGGAGTCCACCACCAGCGGGACGCGCTCGGCGCCGATGCCGAAGATGTTCATCAGCGCGGTGCCCTTGCCGGTGGCGCCCCAGATGGCCACGCGCCGGCCCTGCTGGGCCCAGCGGTCGAGCACCGCCCGCACCCGCCGGATCTGTCGGTCCACGCTCCGGCGGAAGCGGCGGCTCTTCTCGCGCAGCCGGGCGGGGTCGGGGGCGCTGCCCACGGGGCGCGAGCGGTCCCGCCGACGGCGCGGCCGGGCCACCAGGGTCAGCACCTCGTCGCCGTAGCCGCGGCGCACCTCGAGGACCCTCCAGCCGGCGCGCTCGAAGAGCACGCGCAGGGAGTGGTCGGTGAAGTGGGAGACGTGCTCGTACAGGAAGTCGTTGAGGCGGTGCTGCTCCAGCGCCCGCTCGATGCGCGGCACCTCGGCCAGGAAGAGGGTGCCGGCGCCGGAGGACAGGCAGCCCCGCCGGATGTCGGCCAGGAAGGCCCGCGGATCGGGCAGGTGCTCGAGCACGTGGCGGCAGATGATCGCGTCGGGGCGCACCTCGGCCGCCTCCTCGCCGTCGAAGTAGGCGCGCCGCGTGTCCAGCCCCAGGAGGGCGCAGCGCTCGGCGTCGGGGCCCGGCTCCCAGGCGATGCAGCGGTTGCCGGCGCGCTGGAAGTGGGCCAGGAAGCGGCCCTCGCCGGCGCCGATCTCGACCACGCAGCGCCCCCGGAGCTCGAAGTGCTCGATCCACCGCCGGGCCACCTCGCGCTGGTGCTGCCGCCAGAAGTGGCCGCGGTTGAACATCAGGTTGCTGCCATTCCGGTAGGGCACGCTGTCGTAGTCGAAGCGGCCGTTCCAGACGTGCCCGCAGGCGGTGCAGCGCCGCACGTCCAGCACGTGGCGCCCCATGGCCAGGGCGTCGGCCTGGGTGCGGGGCAGCCCGAGGACCGAGAGGGGCATCTCCTCCCAGCGGCCCAGGAGGAGGCTCCGCCTCGATCCACAGGCCAGGCAGGGCAGACTGGTCGCGGTGGTGGGCAAGGACGCGTCCCGATATGGAACCGCTCATCGGAGCGATCCCCGGCATCCTTGAGGTCGCGGGGGGGCCTCCGGCCCGTCTCCGGGGCCGCGAGGGGGGGGTGGCCGGCCTCAGGGCTCCCGCAGGAGGGCTCGAGCCGCCGCCCGAGCCCGCCGCTCGAGCTCGGCCAGGGGGCGATTCCGTTTCCGCGCCAGGGCGGCCAGGTCGTCGTGCTCGGGCGAGATCTCGACCGCCAGGCCGGGGACGGGGGGCTCGCGCAGGACCACCCGCACGGTCTCGCCGCTGAGCTCCACCTCGATCGTCCGGCGCCGGCACTCGGTGCGCCGGGTGCGCAGCCAGCGCACGCCCAGGGTCGGGGTGTGGGCGAAGGCGATGCTCTCGAGCCGCTCCCGTAGCTCCTCCCGGCAGAGGGCCGAGACGATCACCCCCGGGCGGTCCTTCTTCATCTGGCAGGGCGCGCTCCACACCTCGAGGGCTCCGGCCGCCCGCAGCTCCTGCACGCAGAAGCCCACGCGCTCCCCGGAGAGGTCGTCGAGGTTGAACTCCATCAGCCAGGCCGTGCCCACGCCGGTCGGCTCGGACTCCTCCCCGAGCTGGACTCGCACCAGGTTGGGCGGGCCCCCCTCGCCGCTCCGCGCCCCGGCGCCGTAGCCGATGGCGCTCGCGCGGAAGCCGCCCGGGGGCTCGAAGGAGTCGACCAGCTCGGCCAGCAGGGCCGCGCCGGTCGGGGTGAGACGCTCACCCTCCCCCCCATCGATCGAGTGCGGCAGCCCGCGCAGGATCTCGGCCGTGCCGGGCGCCGGCACCGGGAGGAGGCCGTGGGCGCAGCGCACCGTGCCGGTGCCGGTGATCGGCGGCGTCGCCAGGACGCGCTCCACGCCCAGGCGCTCGAGGGCCAGTACCGCGCCCCCCACGTCGACGAGGACGTCGACCGCGCCCACCTCGTGGAAGTGGATCTCCTCGACCGCGGCGCCGTGCACCCGCGCCTCGGCCTCGGCGATCCGGCGCAGGCCCGCGGCGGTCCGCTCGCGCGCGGCCTCGGAGAGGGGGGCCCTCTCCAGCAGGCGCTCGAGATCGGCGAGGTGCCGGTGCGGGGGGCTCTCGGTCTCGGGGGTGCGCACGCGAAGCAGGGTGCCCCGCAGGCCGCCGCGCTTCACCTCCTCCTGGTCGATGCGGGCCTCGCCCGGCACCAGGGCCTCGGCCAGGGCGCGCAGGTCGTCCAGGCGGAAGCGCGGATCGGAGATGTCGAGCAGCGCGGCCAGGAGCATGTCCCCGGCCATGCCGCCGAAGGGCTCGACGTAGAGGGTGGTCACGGGACAGAGGTTAAGGCCCGGCGCGCGCCGCGCACAGCACCGAGACCTCCCGGGCGCCCAGCCTCCGCAGCACGCGCGCGCACTCCGCGGCCGTGGCCCCCGAGGTGACCACGTCGTCGACCAGCCACACCGGGCGGCCCGCCAGGTCCGAGGCGGCTCCGCTCCGGCCCCGGAAGGCCCCGCGCACGTTGGCCCGGCGCGAGACCGAGCCCGGCGCGCCCTGGGGCGGCGTCGCCCGGCGCCGCCCCACGGCGCGCAGCACCACCACGCCCGCCGCCTCCCCGGCCGCCCGGGCGAGGAGCAGGGCCTGGTCGCAGCCCCGCTCGAGCCGCCGCCAGGGATGGAGGGGCACGGGCACCAGGACCTCCCGGATCCCGTCCCGCAGGCACCCGGACTCGAGGAGGCGCCGGCCCAGGGCCAGCCCCAGGGGCTGCGCCAGGTCGGGCCGCCGCCCGTACTTCAGCGCCATGAGCCAGGGTCGAACGACCGGCTGGGCGCGGTAATCGGCCAGGGCCACGAGCCGCGCGAAGCCCGGGGAGCGCAGCCGGCAGGCCGCGCAGAGGTAGCCGTCCGGCAGGGCCGGCGCCAGGGCCGCGCTGCAGCGGCCGCATCGCGGAGGAGGCGGAGCGGCGGGCAGGGCGCAGGCCGCGCAGGCCGGGCCGTCGCAGTCGGGATCCCCGCAGAGGATGCAGCGGGGCGGATAGAGGGCGTCCGCGAGCTCGAGCCAGGCCCGGCCCAGAACGGCGCGCATTCCTCCACTGAAGCCCACGACCGACGCCTCACCACGCGGGTGGACGGATCGAGGCCCGGGCGGTTGCGCCTCAGCCCTCGTCTTCGAGCGCCGGCTCCAGCGCCTCGGACCGAGTCGCCTCCCGAGCGCTCCCGGCGGGCTCCAGCAGGTCCGCGAAGGACTCCCGCGGCCGCACCGGCGTGAGCCCCATCGCCTGCCGCACGCGCGCCGCATAGGACTGCACCGTCTCGTTCGCGTCCGGCTTGACCCCGAACAGCTCCCCCACCTCGCGCACGGTCCCCATGTCCGTGGCGAAGTCCGGCGGGTTGGCGCGGAAGTACTGCACCACGTAGCGCCGGAACGCCCGCTGCGACCACCACCAGCCCACGACCTCCATGGCGATGGCGAGCAGCACGATGCCGCCGATCCACAGGATCGGGAACATGGGCTCGGCGCCCGCGGCCGGCGGCAGCACCCGGCCGAGGAGCTGCAGCGCGAAGCCGGTCATCAGGAAGCCGAAGCCCAGGGTCATCTGGACCCGGTGGAAGATGAACTCCCGGATGGTGCGGAGCTGGATCCGGTTTTGCCCGAAGTGCTCGCGCACCAGGGCCTTGGGGTCGCGGAAGAGGATCGCGTTGGCCAGCAGGAAGGAGCCCACGATGGCCAGGATCAGGCCCACGCTGGACCAGTCGGGTGCCCCGAAGAGCCCCTCCGGACGAGCGCTCGGCCCCGTCACCAGAATCGCCATGGCCGGAACACTAGGGGTTCGCCCGGACGGGTGCAAGCCGCTTGCCGGTCTCCCTCCGGGGGACCGCCGCGTGGCCCCGGAGGGTCCCCGGACCTAGAATCCGGCGGGCTCGAGGGCCCCCCGTGCGCCCCCCGGGGCCCGCCCGACCCATGGCCGACCCCCAGATCGAGACCGTCCTCTCGACCGCCCGCCTGGCGGGGCTGGACCTCGAGCCTGAGGAGGCCGGGCGGCTCGGGGCGCAGCTAGCCCGCATCCTGGAGGCCTTCCGGATCCTGGCCGTCGTGGACACCGAGGGGGTCGAGCCCATGACCGGCCCGGCCGAGCTCTCCGACGTCCTGCGCGAGGACGAGCCCCGCCCGTCCCTGCCCCCGGCGGCGCTCCTGGACTCCGCGCCCGAGCGCATCGGGGACTTCTACGGCGTGCCCCCCTCCGCCCCGCTCGGGGGGGGAGGCGCGGAGTGACGGGCGGCCTCCGCGAGCTCGCGGAATCGATCCGCGCCGGCGAGCGCTCGGCGCAGGAGGTGGCCCGGGAGAGCCTGGCGGCCATCGAGGAGCGGGACGGGCGGCTCTCCGCCTTCCAGCGGACCGAGCGCGAGCTGGCCCTCTCCCGAGCCGCCGAGCTGGACCGCGAGCTGGCGCGCGGCCGAGGCGGCGGCCCGCTCACGGGCGTGCCCTTCGCGCTCAAGGCCAACCTGTGCGCGCAGGGCTTCGAGTCCGACTGCGGCAGCCGGATCCTCGCGGGATGGCGCGCGCCCTACACCGCCACCGCGGTGCAGAGGCTGATCGACGCCGGAGCCGTACCGGTGGGCGTCACCCGGATGGACGAGTTCGGGATGGGCTCCTCGGGCGAGAACTCGCCCTACCCTCCGAGCTGCAACCCCTGGGATCCGGGGCGCAGCCCGGGCGGCTCCTCCAGCGGCAGCGCGGTGGCGGTCGCGGCCGGCATGGTGCCGCTCGCCCTGGGCACGGACACCGGCGGGTCGGTCCGCCAGCCGGCGGCCTTCTGCGGGATCAGCGGCTTCAAGCCCACCTACGGCCGGGTGTCGCGCTACGGCCTGGTCGCCTTCGGCTCCTCCCTCGACCAGGTCGGCCCCCTGGCGAGGAGCGCCGCCGACCTCGAGATAGCCATGGGCGTGCTCTCGGGGCACGACCCCAGGGACTCCACCTCCATCCCCCTGGGACCGATGGAGCCCGAGGTCCCCGCCGAGCGCGCGAGCCTCGACGGGATGAGGATCGGGGTGGCCCGGAAGCTCCTGCCCGAGGGGCTGGATCCCGGGGTGCGGGCCCGGGTGGAGGAGGCGGTGAAGGTCCTGGCCGCCGCCGGCGCCGAGATCCTCCCGGTCGAGCTCCCCCACTCCCGCCACGCCCTCCCCACCTACCACGTGGTGGCGAACGCCGAGGCCTCCAGCAACCTGGCGCGCTTCGACGGCCTGCGCTACGGCGCGCGGGTTCCGGGCGAGGGCGGGTACCGGGGGGCGCTGGCGGCCAGCCGAGGCGCCGGCTTCGGCGACGAGGTCAAGCGGCGCATCCTGCTGGGCACCTTCGCCCTCTCCCGGGGCTATCGCGAGGCCTGGTACCGCAAGGCGCTCCAGGTGCGACGGCTGCTCGCGCACGACTTCGAGCGCGCCTTCGAGCGGGTCGACCTGATCGCGGCCCCCACGGCGCCCACCCCCGCCTTCGAGCTGGGCGAGAAGAAGGACGACCCCCTGGCCATGTACGCCGCCGACGTCCTGACCGTCCCGCAGAGCCTCGCGGGCCTGCCGGCCGTCAGCGTGCCCTGCGGCCTGGCCCGCGCCGACGGGGTCGAGCTCCCGGTCGGGCTGCAGATCGCCGGGCCGGCCCTCGGCGACGCGCGCGTGCTGCGCGCGGCGCGGGCCTTCCAGGCGCGCACCGACCACCACCGGCGCGAGCCGCCGGCCGCGCGGGAACCGGAGGGTGCATGAGCGATCCCGGGGGAGGGCGCGCGGGCTGGGAGCCGGTCATCGGCCTGGAGGTCCACTGCCAGCTCTCGACCCGCACCAAGCTCTTCTGCAGATGCGCCTGGGAGGCGGGCGCGCCCCCCAACTCGCGCACCTGTCCGGTGTGCACCGGCCAGCCGGGCGCCCTGCCGGTCCTCTCCCGCGAGGCCCTGGAGCTCGGCGTGCGCGCGGCCCTGGCCCTCTCGGCCGAGCTCGCGCCCTGGAGCCGCTTCGACCGCAAGGGCTACTTCTACTTCGACCTCCCCAAGGGCTACCAGATCACCCAGCAGGAGCACCCCCTCGCCACCGGGGGGGAGGTGCCCCTGGTGTCGGGCCGGCGCGTGCCCCTCTTGCGCATGCACCTCGAGGAGGACGCCGGCAAGGCCATCCACGACCGGGGCCCGCGCACCCTGGTCGATCTCGACCGCGCTGGCGTGCCCCTGCTCGAGACGGTCACCGGCCCCGTGCTCGGCTCGGCCGAGGAGGCCTGCGAGCTCCTCGCCTCCCTGCGGGAGATCCTGCGCTGGTGCGCGGTCTCGGACGGCGACATGGAGAAGGGCTCCCTGCGCTGCGACGTCAACGTCTCGGTGCGGCGAGCGGGCGAGGCCCCCGGACCGCGGGTGGAGCTCAAGAACCTGAACTCCTTCCGGCACGTGCGCGACGCCATCGAGCACGAGGTCGCGCGGCAGGTCGAGGCCCGCACGGGGGGGGGCGCCCCGCCCACCGCCGAGCAGGAGACGCGCCTGTGGGATCCGGTCGCGGGCGAGAGCCGCCCGCTGCGCGGGAAGGAGGGGCAGGGCGACTACCGCTTCTTCCCCGAGCCGGACCTGCCTCCGATCCGCGCCGACGCGGCGCGGGTCGAGCGGCAGCGCTCGATGATCCCCGAGCTGCCCGCCGCCCGGCGCGAGCGCTTCCGCGGCGAGCTGGGCCTCTCCGCCTACGACGCCCGCGTCCTGTGCGCCGACCGCGCCCTGTCCGACTTCTTCGAGGCCGCCGCGCGGCTCTCGGGCAAGGCCAAGCGGGTGGCCAACTGGGTCTCCAACGAGGTCCTGGCGGCCCTCTCCGCGGGTGAGGGCCCGCCCCTCTCGATCGACGAGCTCTCCCTGAGGCCCGGCGACCTGGCCGAGCTCTCGGAGCTGGTGGACCGCGGAGCGGTGGGTGGGAGCGCGGCCCGGGCGCTCCTGCGCGAGATGCTGGAGACCGGCCGCGGGGCCGCGGAGACCCTGCGGGAGATGGGGCTGGAGCCGGCCGATCCGCCGCGGATCGAGGCCTGGTGCCGCGAGGCCCTGGCCGAGGAGCCGGAGCTCTCGGCCGCCATCCGCTCCGGCCGCGAGCGGGCCCTCGACGCCCTGGTGGGATCCGCGATGAGGCGGGCCGGCGGGCGCGCCGACGGTAGAATGCTCCGGGAGATCCTCCTGCGGCTCATCGAGGAGGGGCCCTGAGGCCATCCGGGCGACGACATGCGAGAAAGCGGGAGAGATCGAGGAGTGACCGCGCCGGGCGCGACCCGCGGCCAGCGCCCGGCGGTGCCCCTGGCCCTCCTGCTCCTGTCGACGGCGCTCGGCGCGGCCCACGGGCCGCAGGACGACGCTCCGGAGCCGGCGCCCGCCGCCCCGCCGGAGGTGGTCTCGCCGGCCGAGCGCCCCAACATCGTGGTGCTGATCAGCGACGACCAGCGCTTCGACAGCCTCTCCTGCACGGGCAGCCTCCTCCTCGAGACCCCCAGCTTCGACCGCCTGGCGCGGGAGGGGGTGGTCTTCGACAACGCCCACGTGATCACCTCCCTGTGCTGCCCCAGCCGGGCGTCGATCCTCACCGGTTGCTACACCCACCGACACGGGGTGACCACCAACCAGCCGTCGCGGGACTTCGAGCTGCGCCAGCGCACCTTCCCGCAGGTGCTGCAGGCGGAGGGCTACGCGACCGCCTTCGTCGGCAAGTGGCACATCCCCAATCCCGGCGGGGGGCCCCGGCCGGGCTTCGACCACTGGGTCAGCTTCGAGGGCCAGGGGGACTACTTCGACCAGACCCTCAACGTCGACGGCGAGGAGGTCGAGAGCCTGGGCTTCAGCAGCGACGTGCTCACCGAGCGCGCCTGCCGCTGGATCCGCGCCGAGCGCGAGGCGCCCTTCGCGCTGATCCTCTCGCTCAAGAACTGCCACCTGCCCTACATCCCCCCCGCGCGGCACCGCGGGGCGCTCGGGGAGGCGGAGATCACCCTGCCCGACAGCTTCTTCGACCCGGTCGAATCCCTGCCCCGCGCCTACCAGGAGACCTGGCACAACAACCGCAACCGCGGCGCTCACGCCAACCCGCACCTCTACCTCCAGTCCCTGCGCAGCTACTGGGAGCTGGTGATGTCGATCGACGAGAGCCTGGGTCGGGTGCTGGAGGCCCTGGAGGAGACCTCGCAGCTCGACCGGACCCTGGTGGTGGCCCTCTCGGACAACGGCTATCTGGTGGGCGAGCACGGGCTCACCCAGAAGCAGGCCGCCTACGAGCCCTCCACCCGCATCCCGCTCCTGATGCGGCTTCCGGGCACCCTCCCGGAGGGCGCGCGCGTGTCCGAGCTGGCCCTCAACGTCGACCTGGCGCGGACCTTCCTCGAGGTGAGCGGGGCGCCGGTGCCCCCGGGCATGGGGGGACGCAGCCTGCTCGGGCTGTTCGACGAGGAGCCCGGCTGGCGGCGCTCCTTCCTGTACGTGGCCCCCTACAAGCCCGGCCGCGACGATCGCCACCTGGCGGTGCGCACCGATCGCTGGAAGTACCTGCGCTTCCGCGGCCAGCGGATCGAGGAGCACCTCTTCGATCTGGAGACCGACCCCGAGGAGCGCCGCGACCTGGCCGCCCAGGCGCAGCATCAGAGGATCCTGCGCGGGCTCCGCAGCGAGATGCAGCGCCTCATGCGCCTGGAGGGCGTGCCCATCGAGTGGTTCGATCCGGTGGGCGACTAGCGATTCCCGAATCAGAAGCTCGCGCAAACATCTAGCGAGGCTTCGCCTCAGACCGACCAGGCGTGCAGGAGAATCCTCGTCGGCGCGCCTGCTCCGCAGGCGGCGCCTCCGCCCGCGGATGGACGAGCCAGGGAGGCCGGGGCAGGCCGGCGCGGTGGTTGCCCTGGGCGCGGCAGCCCACGGCGCGCGAGCCCTCGCCCATGTGGATGCCGACGCCATAGACGTTGCCCTCCGCCAGGCAGGCCTCGACCCGGCCGCGCGGGCCGGTGCGGATGCCGCCGAAGCCGTTGTGAGAGGTGGTGCAGTCCGCAACGATGCAGTCCGAGGCGACGTCCAGCCCGATGCCGTACCAGTTGAAGCTCGCCCGGCAGCCGTCGAGGCGGCAGCCCGCTCCGGCGTGGATGCCATCCCCCCCGTCGTGGCTGGTCTCCAGGCCCTCGAAGATGGAATCGGTCGCCAGGGTGGCGTTCACCGCGTCGGTCCCCCACCACTGGACCCTGCCGTTGCGCAGGTGGAGGTCGCGCACGGGCGCCGTCACCAGGACGCCGGTCAGGGATCCATCCACCCCCCGCAGCTCGCAGCCGCGGAGGTCCAGATAGACCCCGCTGGCCTCGATCCGGATCCCGTCGCCGGAGGGCCGACCCTCCAGGTCGCGCACCAGGGCGTAGCGGCCCGGCTCGCGGATGGTGTAGGGGAGGGACTGGATCCGCGTCGCCCCGACCGCCGGCTCGGGCCGCTCCGGTCCGACTCCCAGCAGGAGCTCCTCGCCCCGGTTCTCCTCCACCCGGCAGTCCTCGATCCGGGCCCCGCTCCCCGCGCGGATCCCGCCCCGGGCGTTTCCCGAGACCTCGCACTCGCGGAGGTGCGGCCGCGCTCCGGCGTGGACGCCCCAGCCGTCCCGGCTCCCGGCGGCGATGCAGCGATCGAGGCTCACCCCGTCCGAGAGCAGGAAGGCGTGGGAGGCGTTGTCGCGGGAGACGCACCCCGAGAGCGAGGAGCCGGGGCCGGCGATCAGGCCCGCGCGGTCGTTGCCCAGGACCCGACAGCGCTCGACCCGCGAGCCCGCCTCCACGTGGATGCCCGCGCCATAGGTGTTGCCGGTCGCCAGGCAGTCCACGAGCTCGCTGCGCGGGCCGGCGAAGAAGCCGCCGAAGCCGTTCTGCACCGCCTCGCAGCCCTCGATGCGGCAGTCGCCGGCCACGTCGAATCCGCGCCCGAACCAGTTGTAGGCCGCCCGGCAGGAGCGCAGGGTGCTGCCCCGGCCGGCGTGGATGCCGTCCCCTCCGTCGTGGCTGGCCTCGAGCTCCTCCAGGATGCAGCCCGAGGCCAGGCGGACGTCCACCGCGTCGCCGGCCCACCACAGGACCCGACCGTTGCGGACGACCAGGTCGGTGACCGGGACCGTCACCCGGATGCCGGTGAGCGAGCCCTGCCCGCCGTGCAGCTCGTGGCCGCCGAGGTCCAGCGTGACCCCGCTCGACTCGATCAGGATCCCGCAGCGACCGGGCTGGCCCTCGAGATCGCGCCTCAGGGCGTAGAGGCCCGGCCGGCGGATCGCGAAGGGCAGGGAGTCGATGGGGATGGCCGCGGCCAGGGGATCGGGCTGCGGCGGGAGCGCCGCCGGAGCCCGACAGCCGCCCAGCAGCGCGAGGAGCGCGGCGCCGAGCAGGGGGATTCTCGGTGCGGCTTGCACGACCATCATCGTCGGTAGCGAACCAGTCGCAGGACCTGGCCGGGCGGGAAGCCCTGACCGGTGGGCAGCTCCTCGATCCGGACGTCGAAGCGCTCGCTCGCGAGATCGCCCTCGCTCCAGCGCTGGGGAAGGAGCTCGGCGTCGGCGGCGTCGACCACGTCGGCGCCGTGGTAGGTCGGGCTGTAGCGCTCGAAGAAGCCCGGCGGCGCCAGGCGATCGTGCCCGGCGGACCGGTCGGGAGCGGTCACGGCGGCCAGGGCGACCTCCCGACTGGTCAGGCCGTGGGGGTCGTGGATCCGAAGCTCCGTGTAGTAGCCCACCGCGCCCACCCCCTGGCGGATCAGCGACTCGCCGGGGCGGGTGTGCAGCGCCAGCGCCCGGCCCAGGAGGGCGTTCAGGCGCGCGCGATCGCGCTGCAACCGCCACTTCTCGATCTCGCTGACCGGATCGCTGGGCCGGTTCCAGCGGAAGTTCAGGGCCTCGCGCAGGGAGTCGGGCAGGAGCGAGAGCCCGGTCAGGGGCATCAGCGAGCCGAGGACGCACAGGGCGGTGAGCGCCCCGGGCAGCAGGCGAGCGGAGGCGGCCTCGCCCCTGATCCTCTGAAGGCCGCATCCGAAGAGCAGCGCCAGGAAGGGCAGGGCCGGGATCAGGAAGCGCCCCATGGTCATGAAGTCTCCGCCCACCGCCACCGCGTAGAGGAAGGTGCCCCCCGCCATCACCGTGCACTGGAGCGCGAGCTCGCCCCGGGGCCGCCGCAGGTGAAGGAGGACCGAGAGGAGCGCCAGGAGACAGGCCGGGAAGGTCAGGAGGAAGCTCGCCGCGTAGTTGAGGCCCCGCTCGAAGCTCGTGGGCGAGAGGCTCACCTTGGCCCGCGCGGTGTTGGGCAGCCAGTCGCCGAATGTGAGCAGCCGGAAGGCGGTGAGGGCCAGGAACGCGATCGACGCCGCCAGCGCGACGCGCCCGATGGCCCGGCGCAGCTCCGGGGGGCGCCCGCGCAGCCAGTGGGTCAGGCCGCCGGTGACGAGGATCAGGCCCACCCACGCGAAGCCGTCCGCCCGCAGGAGCAGGACCGCCACCGCGCCCAGGGCCGCCCGGAGGGGCCGCGGCCGCCCGGGCTCGCCCAGCAGGCGCTCGAAGGTCCACAGGACCGCCAGGGCGAAGGGCATGGTCTCGAGCCCGCCGGTGCACCAGGCGGCCACCGGCGGCAGGGTGGCGAAGAAGAGCAGCGCCAGCGCGCGCGGGAGCGGGTCGAGTCGGCGCGCCAGGGCGCGGGAGAGCAGGGCCAGGAGGAGGATCCCGCACCCGATGGAGCTGACGCGCGCGGCCAGGGTGACGTCCGCTCCCAGGCGCTCGAAGACCGAGAGGTACAGCACCCACAGCAGGTTGCTGAAGCCCTCCACCGGCGCCTGACCGGGGTTGAAGACCAGGCCGTCGCCGCGGGCCAGGTGCTTGGCGTACCGGAAGGCGATGAAGCTGTCGTCGGTCAGGAAGTCGAGCCGCCAGACCAGGAGCAGGAGGGGCGCCAGCGCCAGGTAGAAGGGCAGGCCTAGTGCAGCAACCCGGAGGTTCCGGCCCCCCTGCGGAGGTTCTCGGCGCCGCTGGCAAGGCGCGCCGACGACGCGTATTCGCTGCGATACTCCGAGGGGTAAGCCCCGGTCGCCCGTAGGGCGATCGCGGCGATCCGGTGGATCGCCGCGAAGGGGATCCCGCAACGCCGCCAGCGGGGTCGAGAGACCCGCAGGGGGGCCGGAACCTCCGGGTTCTTGCACTGAAGTGCCGCCCTCGTCGCTCCTCCGTTCCCCAACCACGCGCGCCATTCTACCCCGGCCGCCCGGGGGACGCCCCTACTCCCACTCGATGGTGGCCGGCGGCTTGGTGCTGATGTCCAGCACCACCCGGTTGATGCCCGGGACCTCGTTGATGATGCGGCCCGAGATGCGCGAGAGCAGGTCGCGCGGCAGCAGGGCCCAGTCGGCGGTCATGGCGTCCTCGGAGGTGACCACCCGCAGGCAGCCGGTCTCCTCGTAGGTGCGGGCGTCGCCCATCACCCCCACCGAGCGCACCGGCAGGAGCACCGCGAAGTACTGCCACAGGCCGGTGTGGGCGCCCCACATCTCGATCTCCCCGGTGACGACGCTGTCGGCCTCGCGCAGCACGTGCAGGCGCTCGGGCGTGCACTCGCCCAGGCAGCGCACCGCCAGGCCCGGACCCGGGAAGGGCTGGCGCTCGACCAGGCCGGGGTTCAGGCCCAGGAAGCGGCCGATGGCGCGCACCTCGTCCTTGAAGAGCTCGCGCAGGGGCTCGATCAGGTCCATCTCCAGGTCGTCGGGGAGGCCCCCGACGTTGTGGTGGCTCTTGATGACCGAGGTCTCGCCGCCGTGGACGCTCTCGGACTCGATCACGTCCGGGTAGAGGGTGCCCTGGCCCAGGAAGCGGGCGTCCTGGAAGCGCCGGGCCTCCTCGCGGAAGACCTCGATGAACTCGTGGCCGATCCGCTTGCGCTTCACCTCGGGATCGCTGACGCCCTCGAGCCGCTTCAGGAAGCGGTCCGCGGCGTCCACCACGGTGAGGTCCATCCCCAGGCCCTCGCCGAAGGCCGTCTCCACCAGGGCCCGCTCGTTCTTCCGCAACAGGCCGTTGTCGACGAAGATGCAGTGGAGCCGCTCGCCGATGGCCCGGTGGATCAGGACCGAGGCCACCGAGCTGTCCACGCCCCCGGAGATCCCCATCACCACCTCGCCGGTGGGGCCCACCCGCGCGCGGATCTTCTCGATCTCGCGGTCGACGATCGACTCCGGGAGCCAGTCGCCCGGGAGGCGGCACACCCCGGCGACGAAGTTCTCGATCAGCTCGCGTCCGCGGACGGTGTGGGTGACCTCGGGGTGGAACTGCAGGCCATAGAAGCCCCGCTCCGGGTCCCCCACCGCGGCGAAGGGGCAGTTCTCCGAGACGCCGTAGATCTGGAAGCCCTCGGGCAGGCTCACCACCCGGTCCCCGTGGCTCATCCACACCGCGGTGCGGCCCCCCAGCCCGTCGAAGAGGTCGGTGGAGCGGCGCACCTCCAGCGAGGTGGGTCCGAACTCGCGCTTGTCGGAGGCCTGCACGTCCCCGCCCAGCTCGCGCGCCATCCACTGCATGCCGTAGCAGATGCCCAGCATGGGGACGCCCAGCCGCAGCAGCTCGCGCGGCACGCTGGGAGCGTCGGGGGCGTAGACCGAGGCCGGCCCGCCGGAGAGGATCACCCCGCCGAGCCGCATGTCGGCGGCCACCTCCAGCGCCCGCTGCGGCGGCGCGATCTGGCACCAGGTGCCCGCCTCGCGCACGCGGCGCGCGATCAGCTGGGCGTACTGGGCGCCCAGGTCCACCACCAGGATTCCACGCGGCAGCTCACTCATCGGGGGCGTTGTAGTTGCTGGATTCCTTGGTGATGGTCACGTCGTGGGGGTGGCTCTCGCGGATGCCGGCGGCGGTGATGCGCAGGAAGTCGGCGTTCTCCCACAGCTCAGGAATCCCCCGGGCTCCCAGGTAGCCCATGCCCGCGCGCAGGCCGCCCACGAACTGGTAGACGAAGGGGGACAGCCGCCCCTTGAAGGGGACCATGCCCTCGATGCCCTCGGGCACCAGCTTGTCGGTCTCGGTGACGCCGCCCTGCCCGTAGCGCTCCTTGGAGCCCTTCTGCATGGCCCCCACCGAGCCCATGCCGCGGACCGACTTGAAGGTGCGGCCGCGGTACAGGAAGGTCTCTCCGGGGCTCTCCTCCAGGCCCGCGAACAGCCCCCCCAGCATGACGCAGGAGGCCCCCGCCGCCAGGGCCTTGACCATGTCGCCGGACTGGCGGATGCCGCCGTCGGCGATGATCGGCAGGTCCCGGCCGCGCAGGGCCTCGGCCACCTGTCGGACGGCGGTGAACTGGGGCACGCCGATACCGGCCACGACCCGCGTGGTGCAGATGGAGCCCGGTCCGATCCCCACCTTGACGCCGTCGGCGCCCGCCTCGGCCAGGGCGCGAGCGGCCGCCGCGGTGGCGATGTTGCCGGCCACCACGTCGACCGAGAGGCGCCCCTTCAGGTCGCGCACGGTCTCCAGCACGTTGCTGCTGTGCCCGTGGGCGGTGTCCACGACCAGCACGTCCACGCCGGCCTCCACCAGCCCCTCGGCGCGCTCGAGGTCGCGCACCCCGATGGCCGCCCCCACCCGCAGCCGGCCGCGCTCGTCGGTGGCCGAGTTGGGGAAAGAGGTCAGCATGTTGAGGTCCTTGATGGTGATCAGGCCCTTGAGCCTCATCTCCTCGTCGCAGATGATGAGCTTCTCGACCTTGTGGCGGTGCAGCAATTCGCGGGCCTCGTCCAGCGAGGTGCCCGGGGGCGCGGTGACCAGACCCTGCGAGGTCATCACCTCGGCCACCGGCGTGCCGGGGTTCTTGTGGAACTTGCAGTCCCGGCTGGTGAGGATGCCCACCACCGTCTCTCCCTCGAGGATCGGCAGCCCCGAGATGTGGTGGCTCTGCATGATCGCGCGCGCGTCGCCCAGGCTGGCCGAGGGCGGCAGGGTGACCGGGTCGAGGATGACCCCGTTGGCCGAGCGCTTGACCTGGTCCACCTCGCGGATCTGGCCCTCGATCGACAGGTTGCGGTGGATCACCCCGATCCCCCCCTCGCGCGCCAGGGCCACGGCCAGGACCGACTCGGTCACCGTGTCCATGGCCGCCGAGGAGAGGGGGATGTGCAGCGGCACGTTGCGCGAGAAGCGGGTCCCCACCTCGACCTCGGCGGGCAGCACGTCCGAGTGCCGGGGGACCAGCAGGACGTCGTCGAAGGTGAGACCGATGGGCATCTCCGTCGACATGGCGAGCTCTCCTCCCTCTCCTGCTTCGGCGGGCGGGCTCCCCTGCGGTAGCCCGTTTTCCCGGGTGGGAAAAGGCTGATTGTAGCCCACCCGCGGGGGCGCTCCAAGCACCGAGCGCCCGGCTCCGCGTGCCCGGGGACCGGCCGGGCGAGGACCGACGAGAAGAGGGCCCGACAGACCGCACAGGGCGGAATGCCGGGCCCAGAAGAAGGAGGAGATACGAGCCCATCGGCAGGGTCGACCGCCCATCTTGACCCCTAGTCGCCCCTTCGGGCCGAAGTCCACGGCCCGGGAAAGGCCCGGCCCGGCGGAGGTCCCGCTGGCCCGCGATTCCCACCCGCGCGTCCACCTCGGGGGCCCGCCCGGTCGATCCAGGGGGATCGGAGTCTCCCCGCCGAAAGGGACCCCATCGGGCATCGGGCGCGGCCCTCGGCGGCCGCACGCCGCCCGTCTGGATCCATCGACCTTGGCGGCCGGCCCATTGAGCCCCACTCCCGCGCGTCTACCATGTCCACCCACATCGAGACCTCCCGGCCCGTGCTCCCCATGACCGAGAATACCAAGCAGGCGCGCCCCGCGACCCCCGCGGCCTCCGGCTCCCCGGAAGCGGTGGGGACGAGGCCCCTGCGCGGCCCCACCCGGGTCGCCATCGTGGGGGCGGGTTTCATCGCCGACTTCCACTTCGAGATCCTGCGCGAGACGCCGGACGTCGAGATCGTGTGCGTGTGCGACTCCAACCTGGAGCGCGCCCGCTCGGCCGCCCAGCGCCACGGCGTCCCCAAGGCCGTCGCCAGCCTGGAGGAGGTGGCCCAGCTCGGGGTCCAGGTGGCCCACGTGCTGGTGCCCCCCGCCCTGCACGTCGCCGTCGCGGGCGAGCTCCTGCGGCTGGGGGTGGGAGTCTTCGCGGAGAAGCCGCTGGCCCTCTCCACCGAGGAGGCCTGCCAGCTGGCCGAGCTGGCCGCCGAGGGTGGCATCCCCCTGGGGGTGAACCAGAACTCGGTCTTCCACCCCGCCTTCGCGGCCCTCTTGCAGCGCGTGCAGGCGGGCGAGATCGGACGGGTGGAGCACGTGCAGATCACCCTCAGCGTGCCCCTGCGCCAGCTCGACGCGGGCGACTTCTCGCACTGGATGTTCCGCTCGCCGCGGAACATCGTGTTCGAGCAGGCGCCCCATCCCTTCGCCCAGCTCCACGCCCTGATCGGCCGCGTGCGGGAGGCCGACACCTCCCTGCTCTCCACCCGCGAGCTGCAGCCCGGGCAGCCCTTCCACGAGCGCTGGCTGATCTCGGCCCGCGCCGAGCGGGGGACCGCCGAGGTCTACCTGGCCTTCGGCCAGCCCTTCACCCGCAGCACCATCCAGGTCCTGGGCAGCGACGGCTCGCTCGAGGTGGACCTGTGGAACAACCTGCTGTGCGGCGAGGAGAAGACCATCTGGCTGGACTTCTGGAACAGCTTCCTCGCCGGCTGGCGCCGCGGCAAGTCGCAGAAGCGCTGGGCGCGCACGACCCTGAAGGACTACCTGGCCTTCACCCTGGGCGTGGGCCCGCGCCGCGACGCCTTCTTCGCCGGCATGGAGGGCTCGATCCGCGCCTTCCACGCCGCCCTGCACGAGGGCCGGCCCCTGCCGGTGGACGGCGCGACGGGGACCGCCATCCTGGAGTGGTGCGAGGCCGTCACCGAGGGCGTGGCCGGCGACCCGGTCCGCGAGCCGGAGCTGCCCGAGCCGGGTCCCGCGCGCCCGGGCGAGATCGCGCTCCTGGGCGGGACCGGCTTCATCGGCCGGCGCACCATCGCGCGTCTCCTGGCCGAGGACCGGCCGGTGACCTGCATCGTCCGCCGCGCCCACAGCCTGCCGGTGCAGATCACCGAGGCCGCCGCCGACGGGCGCCTGCGGCTGGTGCGCGGGAGCCTCGAGGACCGCGAGGGCATGGCCGCGGCGGTGGCCGGCGCCGAGACCGTGGTGCAGCTCGCCACCGGCAACGGCCCCACCTGGGAGGCGGTCGAGCGCTCCATGGTGCAGGGCTCGGTGGACCTGGCCGAGGCCTGCCTGGCGGCCGGGGTGAAGCGCTACGTGTACGTCTCCTCCACCGCCTCCCTGTACCTGGGCGAGGACGCCGGGCGCGAGGTGGGCGACGAGGTGGGGGTCGATCCCAGGCCGGAGGCGCGCTCGCTCTACGCTCGCGGCAAGATCGCCGCCGAGCGGGCCCTCGAGGCCCTGCGCGACGAGCGCGGCCTGCCGCTGGTCGTGGTGCGTCCGGCGGTCGTGCTGGGGCCCGGCTCGCCCCTGCAGCACAGCGGCCTGGGCCTGTGGGTGCGCGACAACCACTGCGTGGGCTGGGGCCCGGGGGACAACCCCCTGCCGGTGGTCTTCGTGGACGACGTGGCCGAGGCCCTGGTGCGCGTCGTCGCCCACGAGGGCGCCGAGCTGGACGGCAAGGCGCTCAACCTGGCCGCCGACGTGCCCCTCACCGCGCGGCAGATCGTCGACGAGCTGCGCCGGGCCACCGGGCGCCGGCTCGACTTCCACCCCCGCTCCCTGGGCCTGAGCCAGGTCATGGAGATCGGCAAGTGGATCGTCAAGAAGGCCGGCCGGCGGCCGGGGGCGGTCTTCCCCTCCTGGCGCGACCTCAAGAGCCGCGCGCTGGTGCCCAAGCTCACCTGCGAGATCGCGCGCGAGGTCCTGGACTGGAAGCCCGTCGAGGACCCCGAGCGCTTCCTGGACGTGGGCGGGGGGGCCCCCCGCCCCGCCCCCCCCCCCCCCCCCGGACCAATTACCTGTCGCAAC
>CAZTTG010000109.1:0-19459 GCA_964615935.1 uncultured Planctomycetaceae bacterium
CCCGCGCGGGCGGATCCGGCCGCCGCCGCGACCAGGGCCCGGAAGATGTCCTCCAGCCACTCGCAGCCGGTCTGCTCGGCCAGCTCGTCGTAGGTGCCCACGGCCAGGAGCCGGCCGTCGAAGAGCACCCCGATGCGGTCGCACAGCCGCTCGGCCTCGGACAGGACGTGGGTCGACAGGAGCACGCAGCAGCCCGCGGCGCGGCGCGCCTCGACGAAGTCGATCATCGAGCCGGCGGCCAGCACGTCCAGCCCGGTGGTGGGCTCGTCCAGGATGAGCACCGGCGGGTCGTGCAGCACGGCCCGGGAGATGCCGACCTTCTGGCGCTGGCCGGTGGACAGGGTGCCGCAGCGGCGATCGAGGAAGGCGTGCATGCCGAAGGTGGACGCCAGCTCCTCGATGCGCGACGCGAGGGGGTCCCGCCCGATCCCGTGGAGCCGACCGAAGTAGCGCAGGGTCTCGCGCGGGGTCAGGCGGGGGTACAGGCCGGTGGTGCTCGACAGGAAGCCGATGCGGCGCCGAACCTCCAGCGAGCCCGCGGCGATGTCGCAGCCAGCGACGCGCGCCTCGCCGGAGGAGGGCGTGAGGATGGTCGCCAGGCAGCGCAGAGCGGTGGTCTTGCCCGCGCCGTTGGGGCCCAGCAGGCCGAAGATCTCGCCCGCGTGGCACTCGAGGTCCAGACCGCGCAGGGCCTGCACCGGTCCCCGGCTCGGATCCTCGAAGGTCTTGGTGAGGTCGCGGACCTCGATGGCGCTGTCGACCCGGTCGATCATGTCGCGGTCAGGGACTCTGGGCGGGGGAGCGCAGCAGGCGCAGGAAGCGGACGGGGAAGGCCCCCCGTCCGGAGAGCAGGAGCGACTCGCGCGAGAGCAGGTGGACGCTGACGCGGACGGCCAGCAGGGCGGCCGCCAGGAGGGAGAGGGCGGTGAGGACGTACTCGAGGAGCAGGACCTCGCCCAGGAGCAGCGCGCGGAAGGCCAGCACCACGTTGACCACCGGGATCGTCGCCAGCAGCGGGGTGAGCTGCACGCCCGGGATCACGCCGACCGTGGCCGGCATCATGAACAGGAGCTGCACCGGGCCGAGCAGGGCCTGGCCCTCGCGGAAGCTCCCCGCGAAGGCCGCGATGCCGCACAGGAGCGCGCTCACCAGGAAGGCGAACAGGACGGCCAGCGGAGCGATGGCCAGGAAGGCCAGGAGCGGCAGCTCCCCGAAGCTCTGCATCCAGTCCACCGACAGGACGCCCATCAGGTGTCCGGCCGAGAGGGCCAGGGCCAGCAGGTTGAGGCCGGTGGCCAGCACGGCCGCGGCGCACACCGCCAGGATCTTGCCCTGGTGCAGGGCCATCCTCGGCAGGGGCAGGCTCAGGGTGGTCTCGGCCGTGTGGCGCTCCTTCTCGCCGGCGGTCACGTCCACCGCGGGGAAGAAGGCCCCCATCACGCACATGATGACCAGCAGCATGGGCAGCACGAAGGAGAGGGCGTAGCCGACCATGGCCCGACCGGGCGCGACGTTGGAGTGCTCCACCTCGAAGGGCACCAGGGCGGTGGGGGAGTGGCCGCGCTCCAGGGCGGCGCGCTCGCGCAGGGCGGTGACGTAGGGCTCGAGCCTCTCGGACACCCGCGCCACCGCCAGCCTCGAGCTGGCCCGGACGCTGTCGAAGAAGAGGCGCGAGCGCGGCTCGCCCTCCTCCCCCTCCCTCGCGGCGGGCAGGGCCAGGACGGCGTCGGGCGGCTCCTCGGCGCCCGGCAGGGGGATCAGGGCCCCGGGGGGGGCGCCCTCCCGCAGCCAGGTGCGCGCCTCCGCCTCGCCCAGGGGCTCGACGCGCCGTTCGACCGCGATCCCCTCGTCCGCTCCCGTCGCCGCGCGGGCGGCCGGGCCCTGCAGCGCGAGCTGGGGAACGCGGGTGGGATCGGTCCGCAGGACCCGGGCCAGGAGCCGGTCCTCGCGCCGCACCTCGGCCGGCGCGGCCAGGCCCACGCGCACCTGGGTCTGCTCCTGCCGACCCTGGGCGTAGAGGTACCCCTGCATCAGGCACCACAGGACCAGGGGATAGAGCCCGAGCGGCACCAGGACGGTGTACATCACTGTCTGCCGGTCGCGGTACATGGACCGCAGCTCCTGGCCGGCGACCAGGAAGGTGGACTTCCACAGGCTCGGCTGCATGGGCACGGCCGGCCCGAGGGCCCGACCGGGAGGGGACCGCGCTGGGCGCGCGCGTTCCCGATCCGGTGGATCGACCGCCGGAATGCCCGATCCCGAGCAAACCCGAGGCGATTCGGGGCGCGCCCCGGGCGGTGCGGCGCTCAGGCCTCGGCCGGGCGCTCACCCTCGGCCAGGTCGACCGCTTCCCGCTCGGGCTCGGCCTCCTGCCTGGGGAGGGGGGCCGGGGGCTCCGCCCCGGGGGTGGGCGGTCGGGCCGCCGAGCCCCTCCGCAGACGCTCCATCACGCCCTGCAGGCGGAAGAAGGAGGTCCAGCCGGTCTGGATCTCGAGCTCGCTCGGCGCCGGCGGTCGGGTGGCCCCCGCGCACCATTGCCGCTCGGATCTCCCACTCCAGGTGACGCGTATGCGCGGCTCGTGCTCCACGTGCTTCTCCCCAGCTCGGTCGGGGTCCGGCCGCCCGCCGGAGGCCCCCTGAGCGCTCTCGACCTCATCGACCGGAGCTCCCCGGCGCCTGAAGGCCCGGCGGGGGGGTACCGGCGGACGGCCTCCTGAGCAGCCAGGGGCGAGATTGACACTCCCCCCGAGCGTCCCCTAGGGTCCCCCCCCGGCAACCGCCGCCGCGCGGTGCCGTCCATCCGAGCGCGCCGACCGATGCCCGCCACCGGGCTCCGGGATCGGCCCTCGGCGGCCGCAATCCACCAACGCGAAGGGTGCTCGAATGAAACCCGCAACCTGGCTTCCGATCTGGCTCATCGGCCTCGTGGCGACCGCCACCGCCCTCGCCCCTCGCCCGGCCCAGGTCGCGGCGGCCACCCCCGAGGAGCTGGTCGCGTCCTACGACAGCCTGGCGGACGCGATCCTGGCCCTGAAGAGGACCGAGAGGAACACGATCCGATCCATCCTGGCCACCACCTACCGGCACGCGGAGGCCCGGCTGCGCGCGGCCGGCGAGGGCATCCAGGCGGGCCGGGACGTCCGCTCCGATCTCGAGGCGCTCGCCTCGCTGGTGGCCCAGCTCGGCGCCGAGGGGGACGCCTCAGTGGCCGCGGTGCGCAAGCGGCTGCTCGAGGGCGGGCACCACCACAACGCCGCCGGTGAGCAGAAGGGAATCTACGAGGAGGGCTTCGTGATCGTGACCCGCGCCGCCAAGCGCGTCTTCCTCGCCTCCGCCACCGAGATCGGCAAGCTGAGCCTGGCCCCCGACCGGGCGGCCCTGCAGACCGAGTGGCAGAAGGTCGCCGATCAGTACGACGCGCTTCTCGCCGAGACCGGCAAGGGGCGGTGACGGGCGCTGCCGGGAGACCGGCTCGCCGCCGGGTCCCCTTCTCGCGCCCTGGGCGCGGACTAGTGCAGCAACCCGGAAGTTCCGGTCCCCCTGCGGAGTCCCTCGGCGTCGCTGGCAAGGCGCGCCGCCGACGCGTATTCGCTGTAATACTCGGAGAAGGCGCAACGCCGCCAGCGGCGTCGAGAGGCCCGCAGGGGGACCGGAACTTCCGGGTTGTTGCACTAGCGCGGGGCGCCGGCGCCGCGGCCCTCGCGCTGGCGGCGTGGGGCTGCTCGCCGGAGCCCTCGCCCGAACCCGCGGGGGGCGGGGCCCCTCCCGCTGGCGGAGCCGGAGGGCGGGGCTTCCACTTCGTGGACGTCGCCCGCGAGGCGGGTCTGGGGCGGGTCGTCCTGGCCGGCCGGCCGGCCAAGGACCACCTGCTCGACTCCGCCGGAACGGGGGCCGGCTGGCTGGACTACGACGGCGACGGCCTCCTGGACGCCTACGTCGTCAACAGCTGGAGGATGGCCGGGGACGAGATCGCGGAGCGGGGGCGCAACGCCCTCTACCGCAACCGGGGCGACGGCACCTTCGAGGACGTCACCGAGGGGGCCGGGGTGGGCGGCGAGGGGCACTACGGCGCCGGCCTGGCGATCGCCGACTACGACGCCGACGGCTGGCCCGACATCCTGGTCACCAACTTCGGGCCCAACGTGCTGTACCGCAACCGGGGCGACGGCACCTTCGTGAACGTCGCACCGGAGGCCGGCATCGAGGCGCCCGGCTGGAACACGGGCGCCGCCTTCTTCGACGCCGACGGCGACGGGGACCTGGACCTCTTCGTGGCGGGCTACATCGACTGCAGCCTCGAGGAGGTCCTGGCCACCGTGCCTTCCCTGGACTGGAAGGGGGTCACCAAGGTGGCCTACGGCCCCTTCGGGCTGACCGGAGCGCCGGACCACTTCTTCCGCTCCGACGGCGCCGGAGGCTTCGAGGAGGCCACCGAGGAGGCGGGCCTGGTGGACAAGAGCCTGGGCTTCGGCTTCGCGGTGCGGGCCTTCGACCTGGAGGGCGACGGGGACCTGGACCTCTACGTGGCCAACGACTCGGACGCCAACTACCTCTACCGCAACGAGGGCGACGGGACCTTCCAGGAGGTGGGGATGTGGTCGGGGGCCGCCCTCGACGACAGCGGGCTGGCCCAGGCCGGGATGGGCGTGGCGGCCGGCGACGCGGACGGGGACGGCGTCCTGGACCTGCTCGTGACCAACTTCTCGGAGGACTTCACGACCCTGTATCGCGCCGACGGCCGCGGCTTCTTCGAGGACGTGAGCCGCGCCGTGGGGATCGGAGCCTCGACCTACTCCTCCCTGTCCTGGGGGACGGCCCTCCTGGACCTCGACAACGACGCCGATCTCGACCTGGTGGTGGCCAACGGCCACATCTATCCCCAGGTGGACTCCCACCCCGAGTTCGGGCTGACCTACGCCCAGCCCGACCTGCTCCTGGAGAACACCTCGGACGGCACCTTCGAGGACGCCTCCGGTCGGGCCGGGCCGGGCTTCGCCCTGCTGCGCTCCAGCCGGGGGCTGGCCGCCGGCGACTACGACGACGACGGCGACCTCGACCTCCTGATCACGGCCCTGGACGAGCCCCCGACCCTGCTGCGCAACGAGTCCGGCTGCGGCGCGTGGCTCAGCGTGAGCTGCCGGGTCGAGCCCGGCGAGGGGACCGCGATCGGTACCCGGGTCACCGCCACCGTGGGATCCCGGACCCTGGTCCGCGACCTGGCCAGCAACGGCTCCTACCTCTCGGTGCACGACCCCCGCCTGCACTTCGGGCTGGGCACGGCGAGCCGGGTGGACCGGCTGGAGATTCGCTTCCCGGACGGCTCCCTGGAGGTGCTCGAGGACGTCCCCTGCAACCAGCGCCTGGTGATCCGCAAGGGGCGGTAGTCCGCAGCGGCCGCCCGCGGTCGGCGGCCGCGCCCCGCGCCCGCGTCGGGGCAAGTTCCGAGCCGGCTTCAAGAGGCCCCTCGGACGGCGCCGATAGACGCGGGCGCCATGGTCCCTCTCCAGCCGGACTCCCCCCCGCCGTCCGGCGGCTTCCCGGAGGAGATCGGCACCCTCCCGCGCCTCCAGGCCCCTCCGCACCCCTTCGTGGTCGAGGAGCGCTGGTGCGGGGAAGAGGCCCTCGAGCCCGGGCTCTCGCCGGGGGCGGAGAGGCCGGCACCGGGCGCTCCGTGGCGAGCGGCGCTCCCCCTGCCGGGGGTGCAGGCGCGCCGGCTGATGGCCTACCTGGCCGGCGCGGTCAAGGTGGCCGCCCTGGTGGTGCTGGTCTACACCTTCCTGTTCAACTTCTCGGTGGTGCGGGGGAGCTCGATGGCGCCCGGGATCCACGACGGCGACCGGATCCTGATCGACCACGTGAGCTACCTCTTCGGCCGGGTGGAGCGCGCCGACGTGGTGGTGCTCAAGTACCCGCTCGATCCGGGGGTGGACTACATCAAGCGGGTGATCGGATTGCCCGGGGACGAGATCCGCATGGCGGGCGGGCGGGTGTGGGTGAACGGCGTCGAGATCGAGGAGCCCTACGTCTCCAGCAGCGACCCCTTCACCAGCCTGTGCCGGCGCGTCAAGCCGGCGCACTTCTTCGTGCTGGGCGACAACCGCACGCGCTCCTCCGACAGCCGCGAGTTCGGCCAGGTGCCCCAGGACTACGTCCGCGGCAAGGTCGACGTCCGGGTGTGGCCGCCGAGCCGCATCGGGCTGGTCCAGTAGGGATCCGCGCAGCGGGGCGAGAAGCGCTCCTCCGGGCTGGCCAGCCGCCGTGCCAGCGGTATAGGTTGGCGGCATGCAGCGCGTCAGCCTGGTGACCGGCAGCGCGCGCGGCCTGGGTCTGGCGGTCGCGCGGCGGCTCGCGGAGCGCGGCGACCGGGTGCACGCCGTGTGGCGCACGCCCGGCGAGCGCGCGCGCGAGCTGGAGGCCGAGCTCGGCCAGCGGGCCCACCGGGCCGACCTTCTGCGCATCGACGGCGCCCCGGACCTGGTCGAGCGGGTGCTGGCCATCGACGGGCGGCTGGACTGCGCCGTGCACGCGGTGGGGGAGTTCGCCGGCGGGCCGCTCTCCGAGCTGGAGCCCGAGGACCTTCGGCGGATGCTGGCCAGCAACGTCGAGACCTCCTTCCTCCTGGCCCGCGCCGCCCTGCCGGCCCTGCGCGAGAGCCGCGGCGCGCTGGTGTTCTTCGGCTGCGCCGGGCTCGAGGGGCTTCGCGCGCGGCGTGAGTCGGCCGCCTACGCCGCCGCCAAGAGCGCGCTCCTGGTGCTGGCGCGCTCCTTGGCGGCCGAGGAGGGTCCGGCGGGCGTGCGCGTTAACTCGGTCTCTCCGGGGATCGTTCCCCACCCGCACTCCGAGCCCACCACCCGCGACCCGCGCCGGCTGGAGCGGATTCCCATGGGCCGCGCCGGCCGGCCGGAGGAGGTGGCCGAGGCGGTGGCCTGGCTGACCTCCGACGAGGCCGGCTACGTCACCGGCGTCGATCTGCCGGTGAGCGGCGGCTGGATGGCGTGAGGGGCGGCTGGCCGACTCACCGGACCCGTCCCCCGGCGATGGCGGGAGCGGCGCCGTCCGTCAAGGCGTCGGCCCCGATCCCCAGGGCCGCCAGGACGATCACCACCGCGAGGGCGAATCTCAGCCACCTGGGCGGGGTCCGGTGGCTGAGCACCCCCCCCCACTGCGCGCCCGGCAACGCCCCGGCTGCCACCAGCAGGGCGGGGACGAGCGGAATCTGGTCGGTCGCCAGCTTGCCCGCGAAGCCGGCCAGCGACGAGAAGAACACCAGCGCCAGGTTGCTGCCGATGACCACGCGGGTCGGCAGCGACAGGAGGCAGAGCATGAGCGGTATCAGGATGAACGAGCCGCCCTGCCCGACCATACCCCCCAGCAAGCCGACGACCAGCGCGATGGTCACGGCCCGGGGGACGTTGAAGGAGCAGGCGTCAGCGTCGGCCACCTCTCCGCCCTCCTGCCTGGGCAGCAGCATGAGCACGGCGGCGATCGCCGCCAGTCCGGCGAACACGACCTTCAGCGTCTCGTTGGCGACCCACCTCGAGAGCACCGATCCGGCCAGCGCGCTGATCAGGATGGTCGCTCCCATCCAGCCGACCAGCCGTCGATTCACGCAGCGGTACCTCTCGTGCCGCACGGCGCCCGACAGGCAGGCGACCAGCCCCTGGGTGATGGTGATCCCGGTCACCTGCCGCATGTCGAACTCCCCGATCCCCAGGAGCGGCGGCAGATAGAGGAGCGCGGGGGCCATGACGATGCCGCCCCCGATGCCCAGGAACCCGGACAGGATGCTGACCGCAAAGCCCAGAAGCAGGACGAGCGCCCCAAGAGCCATTCTCAGCCATCCGAGGATCCGCGGCTACGGAGCCACCACGATCCTCCGCTCCCCGGCCTCGACGAAGGCGCCCACCTCCGCGGCGGAGACACCCGCTGCGTGGAGCTTCGAGACCAGCTCCCGCGCCTCCGCGGGTGGCACCGCCATGAGCAGCCCGCCCGACGTCTGGGCGTCGCACAGGATGAGCCGGTCCTCCTCGGAGATCCGATCGTCGTAGGCGACGTCGCGGTCGAGGGACTTCCGGTTGCGGCGCGTGCCTCCGGGAACGCAGTCCTGGGTCACCAGGCTCCTGGTTCCCTCCAGGATCGGCACCGCCGACAGGTGCACACGGGCGCCGATCCCGCCCTCGGCGAGCATCTCGCGAAGGTGTCCGAGGAATCCGAAGCCGGTGATGTCGGTGCAGGCGTGGACGCCGATCCCCTCGGCCGCCTCGGCTGCGCTGCGGTTGAGGGCGGCCATGGTCTGGACGGCTCGCCGGGTCGGACCCTCGCCGGCCTTTCCGGCTCGCAGGGCGGTCGTGATGATCCCGGTGCCGAGGGGCTTGGTCAGGATCAGGCGGTCGGCGGGCTCGGCACCGACGTTCCTCCACATCCGATCCGGGTGCACGAAGCCGGTCACGCACAGACCGTACTTGGGCTCGTTGTCGTCGACGCTGTGACCGCCGACGATGTCGATGCCGGCCTCCCGGGCCTTGTCCGCGCCGCCTCGCAGGATCTCCTCGAGCACCGACAGGGGTGCGGTCTCGCTCTTGCGGGGGAAGCCGACGATGTTCAGCGCGATGACGGGCCGGCCCCCCATGGCGTAGACGTCGCTGAGGGCGTTGGAGGCCGCGATCGCGCCAAAGGTGTAGGGGTCGTCCACGACGGGCGTGAAGAAGTCGACCGTCTGGATGATCGCCAGCTCGTCCGACACGCGGTAGACCGCGGCGTCGTCCGCCGTGCTGGTCCCGACCAGGACGTTGGGATCGGAGACCGGGGGCAGGCCGCTCAGCACCTGAGCGAGGTCCTCGGGACCTATCTTGGACGCTCAGCCGGCGCCGCGAGAGAGCTGGGTGAGGCGCACGAGTTCTTGGCTGGTCACGGGTCGGCTCCTTTGCATGAACGGCGGTGTCGAGGGCCCACTGGCCGACCTTGACGAATAACCTGCGCTCGACTATAAGTGAAATGAATAGTAAGCATGATTACCATGCGCATAGCGTTGGGTAGCACATGAACCCCATCCACCTGCGGACCTTCCTGGCCGTCCGCAAGCACCTGAACTACACCCGCGCGGCCGAGGAGGTCTTCCTCTCGCAGCCGGCGGTCTCACGCCAGATCCGCCAGCTCGAGCGGGAGCTCGGGGTTCCCCTCTTCGAGCAGCTCGGCAAGTCCCTGCACCTGACGGACGCCGGCAGGACCCTGGCCCGGGAGGCGGAGCGGGCCCTCGGCACGCTGGAGCGCACGGCCGAGGCCGTGCGGGCCCATCGAACGGCCGAGCGCGGCAGCCTGCGGGTCGGAGCCAGCACCACGCCGGGCTTCTACCTGGTGCCGGAGCTGCTGGGCGCCTTCCACGCACGCTACCCGGAGGTGGAGCTGCACTACGCCGTGGAGAACTCCCTGCGCATCCAGCAGAGGATCGTCCGGAACGAGTGCGACCTCGGCTTCGTCGGAGCCTCCCTGAGCGACGACGACCTTCGGCTGGAGGTGCTCGTCGAGGACGAGATCATCTGCTTCTCCGGCCCGTCGCATCCCCTGGCCCGGCGGCGGCGCATCGATCCCCGCGCGCTGGAGGGCGAGATCTGGGTCATCCGCGAGAAGGGCTCGGCGACCCGCCAGCTCTTCGAGTCCTGGCTGGCCTCGACGGGGGGGAGGATCGGCAGGACCATCGAGCTCGGCTGCCCGGAGGCGGTCAAGGCCCTGGTCTCCGCCGGAGTCGGCTTCTCCTTCATGTCCGTGCACGGGCTCACCGAGGAGATCCGGCGGAGGCGCCTGGTGAAGCTCCCCGTGACCGGCCTCGGCCTGAAGCGGCCGATCACCCTCGTCCGTCACCGGGGCAAGCGGGCCTCTCCCGTGATGGAGGCCTTCCTCGAGTGCGTGCGGGGCGCCCGGATCGGCCGAGGGCCGGGCTGAGGACGGCGCTCGCGACGCGCGCCCGGCCCGGCCGGAGCCGGTCTCCTCGTCACGCGCTCAGGCGGACGACTCCGAGACCGTCTCGCGCCCGCTCCACTTCGCGCCCTTGGTGAACCAGCCCTTCATCGCCAGGGCCACCACCGGGCCGACGAAGGCCACCGCGCCCAGGATGACCCACATCATGCTGGGGCCCTCCCAGAAGGAGACCTCGCCGGACGCCAGCCGGTCTCGCAGGATGGGCTCGCCCTCGGGGTACTCCGGGACCCACTTCACGAGCATGTGTCCCGACAGCAGGCTGACCACCGTCTTGGCCAGGAAGTAGGGGACCATGGAGAGCCCCAGGTAGGTGCCCTCCTGCCCCTCGGGCGCGATGGCGGCGGTGTACTCGGTGAGCCTCGGCGACCAGATCACCTCACCGATGGTGAGGACTCCCAGGGCGGCGATCGAGGTCCAGTAGACCGGGTTGCCCGTCATCGGCAGCGCCATGACGAACAGCGAGAGCGCCGAGATCATGGAGCCGTAGACGAGCATCTTGTACACGTTGAAGCGGTGCAGGATGGGGATGAGCATCACCAGGCCGATGATGACCAGCACCGGGTTGACCGCCTCCAGGGCGCCGATGGCCGCGTCCGGGCCGATGACGCGCAGCCAGTACTTCGGCATGAGCAGGTGCATGTAGAGGAAGACCGCCCGCACCCCCAGGAGCAGGGTGACCAGGACCACGAAGCGCCAGAAGACCCGCTCGCTCAGCACCCTCTTGGCGATGGCCCAGGGGCTCTTGCGGGGCGCGGTCTCCTCGGGCTCCTCCTCGGGCGCCTCGCCCGGGCCGTAGAGCTGCCCCTCGCGCCGCACCCACAGCAGCGTGAACAGCATGCAGATCACCGCGGCCACGCAGCCGATGGAGAACACGTGGACGTTGTCCCACCCCAGGTGGAGGCGCACCAGATCGATCATCAAGGCCCCGGCCGCCGCCCCGATGTTCATGGCCAGGTACCAGAAGTTGAAGCCGGCGCTCCGGGACTTGCCCGTGGTGAAGCGCTTGTTGGCCGCCTGGAACACCGTGATCACCATGGCCACGAAGGGCGCCATGAGGCCGAAGGAGGTGACGACGATGGCGTCCCGGCCCGGCAGATCGGGTATCAGGGCCGCCATCACGATGGCTCCTCGGGTGATGAGCAGCCCGATCATGGCCACGTAGAAGGACCTCTTGATGCCCAGCCAGTCCGTGACCATGCCCGAGAAGAACAGGCACAGGGTCGTCAAGGAGCCGTAGAGCGTGACGACGTAGCCCGCGCGCTTGTCGCTGAAGCCGAAGTCCTCCGAGAGCATCACCACCGCGATGGTCAGGACGGCGAAGAAGATGGTGGAGTCCAGGATGTTGATGGCCTGGATGCCCCAGTACTCGGAGCGCGTCTGCTTCAGGACGCCGAAGTCCTTGAAGTACTGGACGACGAAGTTCTCCTTCGGCTCCGGATTGGAATCACCGCCCGGCTGCGCTTGGCTCATGCTCGCTCCTCGCCTTCTGCTTGGAAATCGACGGACCCGCTCGGCACGGGCCCGCCGGACCTTACTCGGGCCCCTCCCGAGCCGCCAGCCCGCGGCCGGCTTTGGACCGCTCCGGTGCGGACTCAGGTCTTTCGGGCGGGCGGCGCGGCCGATTCCCGCCACCTCTCCACCCGAGCGGGGGGAGACCGGCGAGCGCGCGGGTGACCTCCGCGCCGCCGCCTACTGCTCGAGCACCACGGAATCATCACCGCCCCGCGCGGCGCCGCCCTCGGCCACCAGCAGGTCGATGCCGGCGAGCATGCGGTCGCGGATGGCCGAGCCCATGCGCTGGTAGCCGAAGGTCCGCGCCAGCTCGCGCGCCAGGTCCTCGACCGGCGCGCTCACGTGGCTCGCGAGCAGGTGCCGCGCGGCGTTGCAGATCTCCTCCAGCGGGAGGTCCTTGGCCGCGCGCTGGCTGGCGGGCTGCTCTCCGGGCACGCGGTGGTGGAGGAGCTCGGAGGGAAAGAGGTCGATCGGCCAGAGGAAGGGGACTCCGCCGGAGTCCACGACGCGCACGCTCTTCTCGGAGATCAGCTCGCGGATCCTCTGCCGGGTCCTGGAGGTGATCCGCTCGAAGCCCCAGTGCGCGGCCACGCGCCGCGCGGCGAGCTGCAGGCTGATGGGACCCTCGCGGGAGACCACCTTCTCGATGACGCGGCGGATCGCCCGGTTGGCGGAGGTCTCGTGCAGCTCCTCCTGGCTCCCCAGGAGCTTCGCGACGGGCGTCGGCTCGTAGGGCCGGGGTCCGGGCCCGGGCGGCGCGCCGCGTCGGGTGCGCCGGGGCGCGGTCGGAGCCGGCGCGGCGGCGAAGGTCCCGCGGTCGGCCTCGTCGGGGATCGGCGGCGGGGCGGGCGCCTCGGGGGCCTCCTCGGAGGGCAGGGCCGGCGCCTGCTCCGGCTCCTCGGGCGGGGGAGGCTCCTCGCCGGCGCGCGCCCGCTCCAGCGCGGCGTCGAGCCGCTCCAGCTCGCGCTCGCGGTCGGTCCACCAGTCGCTCGACCAGATGCGGTGCAGGCTCCACCCCAGGGAGCGCAGCACCTCCTCGCGCAGCTTGTCGCGGTCGCGGGCGGTCTCGGCCCGGCGGTAGTTGGCCCCGTCGCACTCCACGCCCAGGAGGTAGCGCTCGGGGGCCTCGGGATCCACCACGCCCACGTCCACCCGGTAGCCCGAGCAGCCCACCCGCAGGTGGGCCTCCCAGCCCCGAGCCACCAGGGCGTCCCGCACGTCGCTCTCGAAGGGCGCGTCGAGCTCCGCCTCCGGTCCGGCGGAGATCGAGCCGGCGATCGCGGTCGGGCCGCGCTCGGCGTACTCCAGGAAGGACTTGAGGTCGCGCACCCCTCGAGCGCGGGTGCGGGCCAGGTCGATCTGCTCCGCCCGCAGGGTGGAGAAGACCAGCACCTCGCGGCGCGCTCGCGTGATGGCCACGTTCAGGCGGCGCTCTCCGCCGTCGCGGTTCATGGGGCCGAAGTTCATCGAGACCCGGCCGGCGGCGTCCGGACCGTAGCCCACCGAGAACAGGATCAGGTCGCGCTCGTCGCCCTGGACGTTCTCCAGGTTCTTCACGAACACCGCCTCGGGCACCTCCTCGCCGAAGTGCCGGTCGATCTGCGGATCCTCGCGGCGGAGCTCCTCCAGCAGGTTCTCGATGAGCGTCTGCTGGGGGAGGTTGAAGGTGACCACGCCGATGGAGTCCGACGAGCGCGCGGGATCCTCGAGGCGGCGGCGGATCTCGGCCACCACCTCCTCGGCCTCGCGCCGGTTGGTGCGCGTGCGGCCCTTGTCGTACACCCCCTCGGGGACGTGGCGCCAGGCCACGCCCATGCCCTCGCGCAGCGGCGAGGGGAAGGTCAGGAGGCGCCCGTCGTAGTAGTGGCGGTTGCTGAAGGTGATCAGGCTCTCGTGGCGGCTGCGGTAGTGCCAGGAGAGCGGCAGGGAGCGCAGGCCCGAGGCCAGGCAGTCGTCCAGGATGCTCTCGAGGTCGTCCACCACGCCCAGCTCGGGGTCCTCGTCCTCCTCCTCTTCGGCGTCGGCGCGCTGGAAGAAGCTGGTGGGCGGGAGCTGCTTGGGATCTCCCACGACCACCGCCTGACTGCCGCGGGCGATGGCGCCGATGGCGTCCCAGGGGGGGATCTGGGAGGCCTCGTCGAAGACCACCAGGTCGAAGGGCGGGAAGTCGGGGTCCAGGTACTGGGCCACCGACATGGGGCTCATCATGAGGCAGGGCTTCAGGCGCGGGAGCAGGTTGGGGACCTTGCGGAAGAGCTTGCGCACCGCCATGTGCCGGCGCTGCTTGGCCAGCTCGCGGCGCAGGATGCCCAGCTCCGAGGTGGGCAGCCGGGTGGAGGTGGCCCGGGGCACGCGGGCGGCCAGGCGCGAGACCACCAGCGCCCGGGTGAGCCGGGCGTGGGCCTCGTCGGCCCCGCGGAACTGCTGGATGCGCCAGCCGTGCTCGGCGCTGGAGAAGTCCCGCAGCCGCGGCTCGGACTCGACCACCCGGTCGGTCCACCACTGGTAGAACGAGCGCTCGAAGGCCGCGGCGAGATCCCGGCCCGCGAGCTCGCCCCGCTCCAGGCCGACGATCAGCGGACCCAGACCGGCGGCGGCCGCCTTGCCGCGCACGCGGCGCCAGGCGCACCACTGCCGCAGGCGGGCGGCCTGCTCCCGGAAGCGGCGCGCCATCCGCGCGGCGCGCTCCAGGTGGTCGGCGGCCGACTCCTCTCCCCAGGCGAGCTCGAGATCGAGCTCGGCCAGCTCCGCGAGGGCCGCGTTGGCCGCCTCCTGCTCCTCCGCGGCGTCCAGCAGGCCGACCAGCCCGCGCCACACCTCGCCGTCCGGTCGCAGGAGCTCGCGGCCCTCGGTGACCAGGCGCGCCCAGGTCTCGCGCAGCCGCTCCCCGCGGGCCAGGTCCATGCCGGCCGCGCGCCGCGCGATCGAGCGCAGGGTGCGCGCCCACTCGCGCAGGCGATCGACCTCATCCCAGTCGGCCTCGCCGTCCGCCCAGCTCCGGCCCAGGAGGGCGCGCGCCAGCTCGTCGGCGGCCGCCAGGGCGCGCTCCTCCCCGCGCAGCGCGATGGCCCGCTCCAGGTCCCGGGCGAGGCTGTCCAGGGAGGGCGCGCGGCCGTCGACGCTGAGCTCGCGCAGGGCCCGGCGCACCGATCGGCGCCGCCACCAGGCGATGGGCCACCAGGCCCCCTCGGCCGAGCGGAGCTCCCGGTCGAGCGCGTCCAGGTCGAGCCCGGTGACCGCGGGCCGGTAGCGCGGGTGGAGGTCCGCGCGCAGGCCGTCCCGCCGGCGGCCGCGCTCGATCCAGTCCCCGAGCGCAGCGTCCACCTCGTCCCAGTCGGGCCGCGTCAGGAGCTCGGCCCGGGGAGCCGGGGCCTCGAGCAGGGCGGCGGCCAGCTGGTGGAGGCACTCGAGGTCCGCGCGGCTCCAGCCCCCCTCGAAGAAGCCCAGGACCGGGGCCACCTGCGCCGCGGTCGGCTGCAGCCCGTCGATGGCCGCCTCCAACCGCTCGACGGCCGCCTCGACCTCGCGCTGCCAGGCGGGACCCCACTCGGCCCGCCGGAAGGCGGCGAAGGGGTGGTCCGCCAGGCCCCCCGCTCCCGCCTCGGCCGTGGCCAGGCGTCCGACCAGGTCGCGCAGGCGCGCCAGCCGATCGGCGTCCAGCTCCTCGGAATCGGCGAGGTCGAGCCGCACCGGCGCGACCTCGCGCAGCCCGATGAGGCGCGCGGTGCCCAGGAAGGCCGACTCGCCGGTCGAGCGCGGGCCGTGGAGCGCCTCCACGTAGGCGTTGAGCTCGCCCCGCAGTCCCTCCAGGCGGCGCGCCGCCTGCTCCCACTCCTCCTGCGAGGCCTCGCCGGTGGCCTCCAGCGCGGCGCCGAGCTGCTCGATGACGCTCCTCTTGCGCGCCTTGTTGGAGTGCAGCTCGAGGCAGAAGCGCGAGAGGCCGATGCGCTCCAGGCGCGAGTGGACCACCTCCAGGGCGGCCATCTTCTCGGACACGAAGAGCACCGTGCGGCCCTGGGCCAGGCAGTGGGCGATCAGGTTGGTGATGGTCTGCGACTTGCCCGTCCCCGGCGGGCCCTCGAGCACGAAGCTGCGGCCGTCGGCGGCGGCGAAGACCGCGGCCAGCTGCGAGGAGTCGACCGGCAGGGGGCAGCAGGTCTCGGTGGCCGAGCGGGTCCGGTCGAGCTCGCCGGGGATCGGGAAGCTGGCCTCGGCCTGGAAGGCGCGGTCCGGCCTCAGGACCAGGTGCTCGACGATGGGGCTCTCGAGCAGGGAGTCGGCGCGCAGGGCGAGGTCGCGCCACATCAGGAACTTGGCGAAGGAGAAGAAGCCGATGGCGGCGGTCTCCTGGACCTCCCAGCGGTCGACGTCGCGCACCGCCTGGCGGAAGGTGCGCAGGATGCCAGGGACGTCGATCCCGGCCTCGTCCTCGGGCAGGGGGTCCAGGCCGGAGATCTCCAGGCCGTGGTCCTGTCGGAGCATCTCCAGCAGGGTGACGTTGACCCGCGGCTCCTCGTCGGCCAGCCGCAGCTCGAAGCCGCTGCGGACGGTGCGCCGGGTGAGCTCCAGGGGGATCAGGAGGATGGGCGCCCGGCGCGCCTTCGTGCTGGCGGCGGACTCGTACCACGACAGGAAGCCCAGGGCCAGGTAGAGGGCGCTGGCGCCGCCCTCCTCGAGCTGCGTGCGCGCGTGCCGGTAGGTCTCGAGCAGCCGGCGGTCGAGCTCCTCCTGGAGCAGGTCGGAGCGGAGGCGCCGCGCGGCGAGCTCGCTCTTCAGCAGGTCCTCCAGGGGATCCTCGCCGGTGCGCCGCCGGTGGAGCTCGGCGTCGCGCGGGTCGCCCTCGGCCAGGTCCTCGGGGCGGGGCTGGATGCGGAAGGCGGCGCCCTCGGCCAGGGCGTCCTCGAGGGCCGCCAGGTCGGGGCACAGCAGGGGGACGCTGCGGCGGGTCTCGCGGAAGTTCAGCAGGCGGTTGCGCAGGGTGAGGTCGAGCAGCTTGCGCCTCCAGGCGTCCAGGCGGCTGGCGGGGGTGCGCGCCGGCGCGGGGGCCGCGCCGCCCGCGGGGGCGAGGGCGGTGAAGTCCGGGGCCTCGTCCGGGGGGGCGTCCACGATGACGGCGGCCTCCTCGGGCTCCTCCGCGGCGCGGACCCGCTCGGGGATGGGGCGGATGCGCCCCTTGCGCGCGCGCAGCACGTCCACCGCGACGAGCAGGTCCTCGGGCCGATCCAGGTGGCGGCGGCCCTCGGCCACCGCGCTCTTGAAGCCCCGCGCCGGCCGGGCGGTGAGGGCGGTGGGATCGAAGAGCAGCACCTCGTCGAGCTCCACGCGCTTGCGCACGCGCAGGCCGTCGTCGGTGGCCGGCTCGGGGAAGCACTCCTCCAGCAGCCACACCCCGGCGAAGGCGTGCCCGGGGACGAGGAGCAGCAGGGGGTGCAGGCCGGCCTGCTCGAGGCAGGCCGCGGCCAGCAGCGTCAGGTCCAGGCAGGTCGCCAGCCGGGTCTCCATGATCCGGTCGGGGAGCCGGACCTTCTGGCCCTGGTCCTCGAAGCTCGCCGGCGGGTTGGTGTAGGTGACGTCCTGCTCGCGGAGCGCTTCGTAGATGGCCGCCGCCTGGACGGCGACGCGCTCGCGCTCCTGGGTCTGGTAGCCCGAGAGCGAGGGATCGCCGGTCCAGCGCCCGAGCACGCGCGCGGCCTCGCCCAGGATGGCCTCCACGGCCGGGTGGTTGGGGCACACGAAGGCGGCCAGGATCTCGGGGAGCGAGCCCAGCCCGCTCCACTCGTCGCGGGCCAGGAGCTCCACCGCCTCGGTCCTCTCGGCGAGCAGCGCGTCTCCCTGCCGCAGCTCGAAGCGCAGCAGGCCGGCGACGCGCTCGACGACCTCCGAGAGGTAGGTCGGGGAGAGGACCAGGTCCACGTCCTCGAGCTGGCAGCTCGCGCCCGGCGCGAGCCTGCCCAGGGGCCGGCACCACTCGGACGCGAAGTCGGGCTCGGCCCGGATGTGCAGCTCCAGGTCGGGGATCGGCTCCGCGCCGAGGTTCTCGACGCGCACCGCCTTCACCAGGGGCACGTCGTTCTGTTGCATGGCCCAGTTGACCCGCCGGTCGAGCTCCACCCGCAGCTCCACGGGGCCCGGTCGCGGCGGCTCGGGGGGGCTCGCGCCCTCCTCGGGGCGGCCCGCTTCCTCCATCGTCATGCGCGCACCTCTGTGATCTCCTCGGGGACGGCGAAGGGCTGCATCCTAACCCTTGTCGCCTCCAGAGTTCAGAGTTCGACCTGCTGCGCCGGGGGCGGGGAACGGAAGGAGCTTCCCCCGGAGCGTCGATCGCCGGGGCGGACCTACTCGAAGCCCACGGTGATGGCGTCGGATACGTCCGTGCCCGAGGCGCCCATCGGATCGCGCAGCCAGCCCTGGTAGAAGACGTACGAGCCGGGCGGCAGGTTCAGGATCGGGCCGGAGGTGGCGGGATCGTTGATGCGCAGCGTCAGGGTACCGGTGCAACCGCCCGTGCCGCCGGAGTTCTGCGGCGGGGTCCGCTTGATCGGCGGCTCGACGCAGAGGGTGCCGCTGGAGAAGGGGATGCGGGCCTGACCGTTCACGCTGCCGAAGATCAGCCCCGGCCTGCCGCTGTCGGCGGTGCGGACGATGACGTCGTAGTCGTCGGCGTTCTGGACCGGCAGGACGCTGGGATTCGAAGTCGTGATCCTCGCCTCGCACCCGCCGGAGCTGGGGCATTGATCGAACCCGCAGGAGGTGCCGGTGCTGGGACGGTTGTAGGAGCAGTACACGATCACCGGATCGGGTATGCAGGCACCCAGCGAGGTCAGCTCCAGGTGGAAGCTGGCGAAGGGATTCGCGGGCCATCCGCCGAACCAGTAGCAGGCGGTGCCGGGGCTCGGTGCGGAGGGGCAGCTGCCGGAGGGTACGCCGCTGCAGCCGGTGCCGCTGGCAGGGCAGCCGTCGACGTTGTACCAGACCTGGTCGGCGGTCCCCAGCCCGGTGCCGCACGGGGTGGCGCCCGCGGTGCCGCAGGGGATGGAGTAGGTGCATGCGCCGAAGACGCCGCTCAGCGGGTCGCCGGCGACGATCGGGCCGGTGCCGACCCCGAAGACGGCGTTGTCGTTCTCGTGCTGGAAGGACCAGCTGAACTCCTCGTCGGCTCCGTTCCAGCTCCCGTCGCCGTCCGACATCAGGCAGAAGGAATCGTCGCCGAGCGCGACGGTGACGATCCAGCAGGCCAGGTTCCCGCCGCCGGAGTTGTCGCCCGGGAGGTTGTGACCGGACAGGTCGAAGTAGGCCGTGGCGCCGTTGTAGCCGGTCGCCGGCGCGATGGCCTGCTGCGCGGTCCAGCCGACGCAGCCCCCTCCGTTGTAGTCCCAGAAGGCGATCCGGACGTCGACCTGGCCGGTGGGCCACCCGGTGCAGTAGCCGATCTGGAAGCTGTCGATCCAGTTGTCGTGCTCCGCGCCCGGGGGGGCGTTGGGCTCGTTCCAGCAGGGGATGCGGCCCTCGTCGTAGGCGTCCGTGCAGTGCTCCACGACGGCGTAGAAGCCGCCGCCGGTCCACTGGCAGGTGTTGTCGTAGATCTTGCCCAAGTACTCCGGCGCCGATCCCAACCAGCTCCGTGTGGTGAGATCCAGGGTGCCGGCGTCGCTGATGGGGACCGCGATCGGCCGGATCAGGCTCGGATCGGCTTGCTGGGCCGCCGCGGTACTGCAGAGCAGGACCGACGCGGCCGTGAGGAAGGGCTGGCGGAGCATTGGAGACCTCCTGGGCTGTCGGGCCGAATCGGGACTCGACCCTCGTCCAACCCTAGGCGGGTGCCGCGGAATCGTCAAGCCGCGGCGCCGCTCCTCGGGCGACGCCGCAGCTCTCGACGCTCTCCGCATTGCGATCGGGCCCGGCCTACTGAAAGACCACCTCGGAGAATAGACGTTCCAAGGGGTCGATTCGCGGCCGGAGCCGCCGAGGGGCA
>CAZTTG010000110.1:0-19327 GCA_964615935.1 uncultured Planctomycetaceae bacterium
GCCGTTGACGCAGAAGATGCCCTGGGCCCCGCCGTCCTTGTGGTGGTGGCCGAAGACCGAGATGCCGGCCGCGAAGAGCGCCGAGCTGATCATCTCGCCCGGGCGCGCCTGGAGCTCCTGGCCGTCGAAGCGGAAGCGCACCGAGGGCTCCGGCAGGGGGGCCAGCACGGGGTGATCGCAGATGCGGAGCTGGCGCGTCATGCTTCGACCTCGCTCGCGGCCGAGGACAGGACGGGCAGGGGCGGGTTCTCGAGGGAGCGCAGGCTCATCGGGACGCGCGTGCAGGTGAGCCAGGCGAGCTGATGCGCGAGCACCGGCGTCACCCGGCTCGAGCGCCAGGTGCCCTCCCGCGCGACCAGCCCCCAGCGGGCGAGGGCGAGGGCGTCCGGCACGAGCAGGGCCGTCGCGCCTCCCTCCTCGACGCGGACCAGGCGCTCCTCGGCCCGATCGCGATCGCCGGGCGAGAGGGCGAAGCCCTCGGGCAGGGGATCGGGCCCCGCGTCCAGCGCCTCGCAGCCCAGGGCCTCGATCATGGCCGCCTGCTCGGGAGTCCCGTCGCAGGCGACCTTCGTTCCGCCGGCCGGGCGCGGCAGCGCAGCTCCCCCATCGAGGAGGAGGCCGTCCAGGGTGACCGCCTGCACGCCGCGAGCCGCCAGCAGCGCCCTGTCTGCTGAGGACAGCGCATAGACGGTCCTGGCGCGCCACAGGCGCTCCACCCGGCTCGGGGCGAGCTGACCGCAACCCGCCACTTCGATCCCGACTCTGTCGTGGCCCAGCTCGGAGAGCACGGCCAGCGCGGTGCGCAGCACGTCCGGCGGCCTCACCGGCGCCAGCAGGGAGTCGGCCAGCACCGAGAGGTACGGCAGGTCGCCCGCGAAGAGGACCGGGTCCCCCTCGCCCGCCGCGGGCAGGTCGTGCTCGGCCAGCCAGGCCGCTCCGTCGGGCTCGAGCTCCTCGCGGCCGGACAACCAGCGAAGAAGAGCCAGGCAGGTGTCGAGGCCCTCGAGCCCGATGAGATCGTCGGGGGCCGGCTCGCGCAGGGGGGTGTGGCCCGGACCTCCCGCGAAGGCGCGCACGGTCTCCAGCGGTCCCTCGGGTCCCGGCCGGGGCACCTCGAAGCGCACCCGATCGGCTCCCAGGCCCACCATGCCCAGAGCCTGGCCGGCGCGCCGCACCCGATCGCGGACCGGGTCCTCGGCGCCGTTCAGCCAGCAGGTCTCCTGCTGCCGGCCGAGCACCAGCACGCCCGAGGCGCCGCGGGCCGCGTCCGCCAGGAGCAGCGGCAGGCTGAGCCGGCCGGTGCAGGGAAGCTCGACGAGGCGCGCGACCTCGGGAAGATCGCGATCACCGAGGTCGGCGCGCCCGCAGGCGTAGACGGTCGCGCGTTCCTCGCCCGAGATCCTGGGGAAGAGAGCACCCCAGTTGAGGTCGACCTGATCGATGGCGCCCGTGGGACAGGCGCCGACGCAGGCCCCGCAGCCTCGGCAGTGCTCCACCGGAATGGTCGCGACCCGCTGGCCTCCGCGGCGCACGGCAACTCGCGCCACTGCGAAAGGACAGGCCTCCTCGCAGGCGCCGCAGCCCACGCAGCGTGTGCGCTCGACCGTGCACGGGGAGATCGAGAAGCGGCGGCCCCAGATCCGGAAGTCACCCTCGCTCCGCTCGTACCGGATGTGGCTGGTGGGGCAGACAAGGGCGCAGGCCCCGCAGCCGATGCAGTCTTCGGGCGGTGCCTCGGCGAAGGCCCCCACTGCCTTGGTGGCGCCGCGGTTGAAGGTGGTGATCGCGCTGGTGGCGTGAGCCTCGCACACGCGCGTGCACAGCCCGCAGAGGATGCAGTCGTCGGCCTCGGGGTCGACGTGCAGGTGCTCGGTGCTCGCGCCGTGCTTCGCCGCGAGATCGGCGATGAGCTTCGAGCCCGGGCAGCGGGCGGCCTGCAGGGTCAGGACGCGGCGGCGCGCCTCGAGCACCGCGGGGCTCGCGGTCTCGACCTCGATGCCCTCGGCCACCGGGTAGAGGCAGGCGGTCATCAGCCCCCTCCAGCCGTTCCAGTCCGGGTGGGTGACCTCAACCATGCACAGGCGACAGGCCGCGGCCGGCTCGAGCGTGGGGTGATCGCAGAGGGTAGGGATCTCGATGCCCATCCCGCGGGCCACGCCCAGCACGTAGGCGCCCGGCTCGGCCTCGACCGATCGGCCGTCGATGCTCAGGCGGACCCGTCTCGACGAGGGGGCGGGCGCGCTCATCTCCTCACCCCCGGGATCACGCGGACCGCCTCGTACTTGCTGCAGATGGCCTTGCAGATGCCGCAGCGGTCGCAGATCTCCTGGTCGATGACGTGGACCTGGTCCCGCTGGCCGGTGATGGCCCCGCCGGGGCAGGCCGCGATGCACAGGAGGCAGCCGGGGCAGTCCTCGGTGATCTCGTAGCGGATCAGCTCGCGGCACACGCCCGCCGGGCAGCTCCCCTCGATGTGGGCGACGTACTCGTCGCGGAAGGTGCGCAGGGTGGAGAGCACCGGGTTGGGGGCGCTCTTGCCCAGGCCGCACAGGCTGCTCTCCTCCATGCCGGCGGCGATCTCCTCGATCACCTCCAGCTCGGCCAGGCTGGACTCGCCCCGGGTGACCCGTCCCAGGAGATGCGAGAGCTGCGGCAGACCCAGGCGGCAGGGCGCGCACTTGCCGCAGGACTCCTCCATCAGGAAGTCCACGAAGTAGCGCGCCACGTCGACCATGCAGGTCTCCTGGTCCATGACGATCATGCCGCCCGAGCCCATCATCGACCCCGCCTCGGTCAGCGCGTCGAAGTCGATGGGCAGGTCGAGCTGGCTCTCCGGCAGGCAGCCGCCCGAGGGGCCGCCGGTCTGGACCGCCTTGAAGACGCGCCCCTTGCGCATGCCGCCGCCCACCTCGAAGATGAGCTCGCGCAGCGTCGTCCCCATGGGCACCTCGACCAGGCCGGTGCGCCGGACCTGGCCCACCAGCGAGAAGGCCTTGGTGCCCTTGGAGCGCTCGGTGCCGATGTCGGAGAGCCAGCCGGCGCCCTGGCGCACGATGCCCGGCACCAGGGCCCAGCTCTCGACGTTGTTCAGCACGGTGGGCGAGTCGTACAGGCCGCGCTCAACCGAGCGGGTGTACTTGGCGCGGGGCTCGCCCACCTTGCCCTCGATGCTACGCATCAGGGCGGTGGACTCGCCGCACACGAAGGCGCCGCCCCCGCGCGAGATCTTCACGTCGAGGTCGAGCGAGCTGCCCAGGATGCCCTTCCCCAGCAGGCCCGCCCGCCGGCAGGTCTCGATGGCGCGCTCGAGGCGGAGCACCGCCAGCGGGTACTCGGCGCGCACGTAGATCCAGCCCTCGCTCGCGCCCAGGGCGAAGGCGCCGAGGATCATCCCCTCGAGCACCTGGTAGGGCGAGCCCTCCATGATGGCGCGGTCCATGAAGGCGCCCGGGTCGCCCTCGTCGCCGTTGCACAGCACGTAGGGCGGCCGGCCGGCGCGCTCGGCGGCGCGCAGCGCGGAGCGCCACTTGCGCCCGGTGGAGAAGCCCGCGCCGCCGCGCCCGCGCAGGCCGGAGGCCTCCACCTCGGCCAGAACCTCCTCGGGGGTCTTGCCGGAGAGCGCGGCGGCCAGCGCCTCGAAGCCGCGGTGCGCCAGGTACTGGTCCAGGCTCTCGGGATCGACCCGGCCGCAGGTGTCCAGCGCGCGCAGCTCCTGGCCGCTGTAGAAGGGGTGCCCCTCGCGGCCGCGCGCCTCGCCCAGCAGGCGCTCGACCACCGTTCCCTCGGCCAGGGCGCTCACGACGTCGGCCGCGTCGCGCGGCTTCACGCCGGCGTAGAGCGCGTCCTCGGGGAGCACGTGCACCAGGGGGCCCTGCTGGCACAGGCCCTGGCAGCCGGTGAGGCAGAGGTCGCGCACCTCGCCGTGGGCCTCATTGAGGCCGTTCAGGCCGACCTGCAGGGCGACGCCCTGCGCCCTGGCCTCCTCCTGGATGGCGTCGCGCACCTCGCGGGCGCCGGCGGCCAGGCAGCCCGGCCCGCCGCACACGCGGACGTGGCCCTGAAAGGCGTCGAGCGCCTCGCGGGCCTCGCGCGCGCGGTCGAGCAGGGCCTCGGGAGAGCCCAGGCGCTCGATCTCGACCTCGGCGATCTCGGTCGCGGCGGGCTTCCCGTTGGTCGGCTCCTTGGCGAGGCTCTTCAGCAGGCGCCCCACGCGCGAGAGCTTGACCTCGGGGTGGTAGCGCTCGCCCGTGACCACCACCGGCGCCATGGCGCAGGCGCCCACGCAGTTCACCGTCTTGATGGTGAAGCCCAGGTCCTCGGTGGTCCCCCCCAACGGCACCCCGAGCTGGCGGCACAGCTCGTCCTCCAGGAGCTGGGCCCCGCGCACGTGGCAGGCGGTGCCCTTGCACACCTGAATGATGGTGCGGCCCTGGGGATCGAGGCTGAAGACCTTGTAGAAGGTGGCGACCGAGAAGACCCGCGAGGCGGGGAGGTCGAGCTCGCGCGCGACCCGCTCCAGGGCCTCGCAGGGGAGGTGGCGCAGCTCGGTCTGGATGTCCTGCAGCACCATCACCAGGGAGGACTCGTCGCGTGGGTAGCGACCCAGGATGGCGTCCACCTTGGTGAGGTCGGGGTGCATGCGCGGGCTCCGTCTCGCCGGGCACGGAGGGGGGCAGCAGGGCTCCGGCACCCCCATGGGTCCAGGCGGCGCCCCTTATACCACATCCGCTCGCCGGGGCTCCAGCGAACGCGACGCCGCTCCGGACCGAACCGTCCACGCCGGCGGCGGGGGCGGGCTCAGCGCCGGGCTCGCGAGACGGAGTCTCCCTCCGCGTACCACCACACCGCGGCGACGCCGGCGCCGATGCACGCCAGGGGAAGCCCACGCTCCTGCAGGACGAGCGCGGAATCGGACTCGCGAGCCAGGCTCACGGAGTAGACCGGCAGGTGCCGGGCCAGGAGGTCGGCGCCGGGCAGCCACTCGCGCTTCATGACGGGGATCTCGATCTGCGGCAGCTCGGCCAGATCCTCGAGGGCCGGGCCGAAGAGGTGCTCGAAGGCACCCGGATCCTCGCCACCCTCCAGGGGCTCGAAGGACCACCCCACCCGCTCGAGCCGCTCGCCCCCTCCCCCGACCAGGTTCTCGACGATCGCGCGGTCCGTGGAGACGATCAGCGCTCCCTGGCCGATCGCCACCGTCAGCGTCATGCCGGGCACGGGCGCGTCGGGCACGGGAACGTCCCAGCACGCATCCGCCCCCTCCATGTAGGAGAGCGAGAGCTTCTCCGTCATGAGCTTCACGAAGCCCTGCACGATGAAGCGCGCGACGTCGTTGAGGGTCGCCACCAGAGTGAGGGTGGGGAGCGGCGTCTCCTCGAGCCGAGCCGCCAGCAGGACGTCGCCGGAGAACCAGCTCAGGATCGTCAGGGGGCTCGCCCGGAGCTCCTGGGTCATGTCCTCGAGCTCATCCTCGCCCATGGCCGCCGAGAGCCAGTCGGCCAGGAGCTGGGTGTCCAGGTGCATCACGAGATGCGCGTGGCTCCCCTCGGGCAGGTATCCCAGGATCCGCGATCCGATGCTCCCGCTGCTCCCGGACACCAGGTCGGGTCCCTCGAGCCGGGCCTCACCATGCCAGACTCCCCCCCTCGGGCCGGCCTCGACCGTGAGGACGGACCGGTCCAGGTTCAGTCCGACGTCGCGGATCGCCGCCAGCGTCTCCTGCGCCCGTCGCGATTCGTAGTAGAGGTCCTCGAGGCCGCAATCGGCGAGCTCGCGGAAGGCGCTCACCACCGCGCCGGCGTCCAGGCGCAGCCACAGGGGAGCCGAGGGCGGGTTCCTCCAGCCCGCGCCACCGCCGGCGAGCCGGGACTCCGATCCGAATCGCAGGAGGCCGTCCTGGAGGACGTGGGGCACCTCGAAGCCCTCGGGCTCGGCGAGGTCGATCCAGTCCGAGAAGCTCCCCGCCGCATCTCCGAGGTCCATGGTCCACACCGCGTCGATCGTGGAGGAGGGATCTCCCCCTTCACGGCGACCGCCCAGGTAGGCCGCGAAGTGGGTGTAGCGCAGGGACGCCAGGGCCTCGAGCGCGTCGAAGCCGCCCTCGGCGACCCACGACCATCGCCCGGCGCGGTCCAGCTCCCGGTAGTGCTCGGCCCACTCGGGATCGCGAAGCAGGGTGAGCGGCCGGGCCTCCAGCGCCGCCTCTCGCAGGGCCTCCAGATCCGCGGCGGCCATGAGGACGCCGGGGTCCTGCTGCGCGAAGAACGCGCGGGTCTCGGGCCGGGCGGCGCGGTCCTCTCCGCACGACGGTGCGAGGAGGAGAAGGGTCACGGCGAGGACCGATCGGGTCGGATTCTGCATGATGCCCGTGGGTGGTGGCCGGGGGAGACGGAGGGCCGCTGGAGCGCTCAGACTAGCAAAGAACGCCGGCGGAGCGGATCCCCGGCGGCCATGCGATACACTGCCGGGACGAGGAGGACGCCATGAAGCTGACCGGATTGCACCTCTTGCTCACCTACAAGTGCGTCTACGAGTGCGACCACTGCTTCACCTGGGGGAGCTCCTCCCAGCGGGGCGTCATGACGCTCTCGCAGATCCGCGAGATTTACCGCCAGGGCCTTGAGCTGGGCACGGTGGAGAGCATCTACCTGGAGGGCGGCGAGCCCTTCATCTACCACCCCATCCTGGTGCGGGCCGCGCGCGAGGCATCGGAGGCCGGCTTCAGCGTGGGCATCGTGACCAACAACTACTGGGCCACGACGGTCGAGGACGCCGTCGAGTGGCTGCGGCCCCTGGCGGGCGCGGTGCAGGACCTGTCGCTCTCCACCGACCTCTTCCACGGGGACGAGGTCATGAACGAGCAGGCGCGCAACGCCATGGCGGCGGCCAAGGAGCTGGGCATCCCCTCGGACGCGATCGTGTGCGAGGTCCCGGAGGGCGCCGCGGGCTACCCCGAGCGGGCCAAGGGCGCGCAGGTCGAGGGCGGCAAGATCCTGTTCAAGGGGCGGGCATCGACGAAGCCCGAACTCATGGAGGGGCTCGAGCGCCGGCCCTGGCGCGAGTTCGACGAGTGCCCCCACGAGAAGCTGGACGAGCCCGGCCGCGTGCACGTGGATCCGCTGGGCAACCTGCACCTCTGCCAGGGGCTCTCGATGGGCAACCTCTTCGAGCGATCCCTGTCGGAGATCGTCGCGAGCTGGGATCCCGCGGCCCACCCGGTGGTGGGCCCGCTGCTCGAGGGCGGGCCGGCCGCTCTGGTGGAGCGCTACGGACTGCCGCGCGAGGAGAGCTACGTGGACTTCTGCCACCTGTGCTACCAGGCCCGCGACCGGCTCCGGGAGCGATTCCCCGAGACCCTCGGCCCGGGACAGATGTACGGGGATCCCGACTCCTAGGGCCTCGCCGGGGATGGAACGCACCGATCTCGTCATCATCGGGGGCGGCATCGTCGGCCTGGCGACGGTCTTCCGCCTCCTCCAGATGCGGCCCTCGGCCGAGGTCGCCATCCTCGAGAAGGAGGCTCGGCCGGCCTCGCACCAGACCGGGCACAACTCGGGGGTGATCCACACCGGGATCTACTACGCGCCGGGCTCCCTCAAGGCCCGGCTGTGCCGCGAGGGGCGCGCCCGCCTGCTCGATCTCTGCCGCGAGCACGACCTCCCCTTCGAGCTGTGCGGCAAGCTCATCGTGGCCACCTCCGAGGAGGAGCTGCCCCGCCTCGACGCGCTGCTGGAGCGCGGCAAGCTCAACGGGGTCGAGTGCCGGCGCCTCGGCGCGGACGAGCTGCGCTCGGTCGAGCCCCACGTCGCGGGCCTGGCCGCGGCCGAGCTCCCCGAGGCCGGGGTGGTCGACTTCGAGGGGGTCTGCCGCGTGCTCGCCTGGCGCATCGAGGCCCTGGGCGGACGCCTGCTCACGCGCCGCGAGGTGCGCGGCCTCGACGCGCGCTCCGACGAGATCGTCGTGAAGACCGACGGTGAAGAGCACCGGGCCCGGATGGTGGTCAACTGCGCCGGCCTGCACTCCGACCGCGTGGCGGCGCTCGGAGGGAGCCGGCCGGCGGAGCGCATCGTGCCCTTCCGCGGCGAGTACCACCAGCTCGTCCCCGAGGCCGCGCACCTCTGCCGCGCGCTGATCTACCCCGTCCCCGACCCGCGCCTGCCCTTCCTGGGCGTCCACCTCACGCGCGGCATCGAGGGGGTGGTGCACTGCGGCCCCAACGCCGTGCTGGCCCTGGCCCGCGAGGGCTACCGCCGCACCGACGTCTCCCTGCGCGACGCGCTGGAGACCCTGACCTTTCCCGGCTTCCGGCGCCTGGCCCTGCGGCACGGCGCCACCGGGATGGGGGAGATCTGGCGCTCGCTCTCCCGGCGAGCCCTGGCCCGGGCACTGCGGCGCCTGGTGCCCGAGATCCGCGCCCGCCACCTGCGAGCGGCGCCCGCGGGAGTCCGCGCGCAGCTCGTCACCCCCGAGGGTCGCCTGTTCGACGACTTCAAGATCCTGGAGGAGGAGCGCATGCTCCACGTGCTCAACGCGCCCTCGCCCGCGGCCACCGCCTCCCTGGCCATCGGGGGCGAGCTCGCCGGGCGGATCGCGAAGCGGCTGGAGACGCCGTGATCCGCCGCCTGGCGCCGGCGCTCGCGCTCCTCGCGCCGCTCGCCGCCTCCCAGTCGGAGGAGCCCCGGCCCGAGCCGATCAGCGGGATCCGACCCGAGCTGGCCCTGTTCAACTCGGGCCGCGAGTGCGGCGTGGGCGCGGTGGCCGTGTGGGCCGGACGCCTGTGGGCGGTCACCTACTCCCCGCACGCGCCGGGCGGCAGCGACGACGGGCTGTACGAGATCGACGCCGGCTGGAACCTGCGCCGGCGGCCGGAGAGCGTGGGCGGGACACCGGCCAACCGGATGGTCCACCGCGAGTCGAGCCAGCTCGTCATCGGGCCCTACTTCATCGACTCCTCGGGAGGCGTGCGCGTCATCCCGCCCGAGCGCATGCCCGGCCGCCTGACCGCGACCGCGCGGCACCTGAGCGATCCCGCCAACCGGGTGTACTTCTTCACCATGGAGGAGGGCCTGTACGACGTGGACGTCCACACCCTGGAGGTGATGACGATCCACGCCGACCGCAACGCCGGCGACGTGCCGGACCTCATTCCCGGCTATCACGGCAAGGGGGGCTACACGGGCCAGGGTCGGCTGGTCGTCTCCAACAACGGCGAGCGCGGCCCGGTCAGCGAAGGACCCGCCGGCTGCCTGGCCGAGTGGGACGGGGAGAGCTGGCGAACGCTGCGGCGGGAGCCCTTCTGCGAGGTCACCGGGCCCGGGGGAATCGAGGGCGACCCCGGCGGCGAGGCGCCCCTCTGGGCGAGCGGTTGGGACGAGCGCTCGGTGCTCCTCCAGCTCCTGGCCGGCGGCCGCTGGTCCACCTACCGCCTGCCCAAGGCGAACTACACCGGCGACGCGCGGCACGGCTGGTACACCGAGTGGCCCCGCATCCGTCGGATCGGCGCCGACCGCATGCTGATGAGCATGCATGGGATGCTGTGGGACTTCCCTCCCGAATTCGGCCGGGAGGGCGCGGCCGGCATCCGGCCCCTCTCGAGCCACCTGAAGATGGTCGTCGACTTCTGCGAGTGGAGCGGAGGGGTGGTGCTGGCCTGCAACGACGCCTCGCGGCTCGACAATCCGCTCTGCGGGCAGTCCCAGTCGAACCTGTGGATGGTGGACGCGGAGCAGCTCGGCGCGCTCGGTCCGCGGGCCGGCTTCGGCGGGGTCTGGGCGGGGGATCCGGTCGAGGCCGGACGGCCCTCGGAGCCCTTCCTGTTCACCGGCTTCGAGCGGCGGGTCGTCCACCTCACGCACGACCGGGAGTCGCCCGTGACCTTCGGCTTCGAGGTCGACGTGCTCGGCACGGGGAGGTGGAGGGCCGCGGGGAGCGCGACGGTTCCGCCTGCGGGCTACGTCTCTCGCGTCTTCCCGCGCGATCTGCGGGGAGAGTGGATCCGGGTGACGGCCGACCGCGACTGCGATCGGGCGTGGGCCTTCTTCCACCTGGCCGACGCCGATCCCCGGGCGCTCGGAGGCTCGACCGCGCAGGCCGGCAGCCTAGCCCTCCCGGGGCGCGGAGGATGCTCCATCGGCGTGATCCGGCCGCGGGGCGAGGACCTCGGCACCCTGCACTTCGCGGCCTGGAAGATCGATCCGGACGGCGAGGCTGCCGAGGCGGGCTACTACGAGATCGGCGCGGACCTGCGACTGCGGCGCGTCGACGACCCCCAGGCCCACGCCTGGCTGAAGGATCATGCCCGCATCGGCGAGCCCGCCTTCCGCGTGGATCGCGCCTCGGCCATCCTCTCCGACGGACGCGGCGGCCAGGTGCGCCTGCCCCGGGGTCATCCCGCGCTGGAGGAGCCCACCGCCATCGGATGGCCGCGGGGGATCCGCGAGGTGGTCACCGAGCGCAGCCTCCTCGAATGTCTGGGCACCCTCTACGAGCTCCCCCGGCCCGACTCCGGTGGGATCCGCCGTATCCGGCCGATCTGCACCCACGACCGGCTGGTCTTCGACTTCTGCTCCTGGCGCGGCCTGCTGGTGATCGCCGGCGCCTCGGAGGAGGGCGGCGGCGACCCCCATCACATCCGCTCCGACGACGGCGAGGTCGCGCTGTGGCTCGGCACGGTCGACGACCTGTGGGGGCTCGGCAAGCCCCGCGGTCGGGGTGGGCCCTGGCTCGAGACGCCGGTCGAGGCGGACCGACCCTCGGATCCCTACCTGATGTACGGCTTTGACCGCAAGTCGATAGAGCTCTCCCACGACTCCGACGACGAGGTCACCTTCACCCTGGAGGTCGACTTCCTGGCCGATGGCTCCTGGCACGTCCTGCGGTCGCTGGCGGTTCCGCCCGGCGCGGGGCTCGTCCACGAGCTCCCCGACGGCTACTCGGCCCACTGGGTGAGGGTCCGCGCGGGCCGGGCCTGCACGGCCAGCGCGCAGCTCGACTACCGCTGAGCCGCGCTCAGCCCGGACCCGGCCGCACGACTCCGATCAGCTCGCCCGACCCGTCCTCCAGGGCCTCCCAGCCGGCGGGGAGGCGCAGGTGGGCGAGGGTGGCCGGGAAGAAGGGCTCGTCCCTCAGGCCCGCCGCGGCCGCGTCGCTCGCCAGATAGGCGGCGAGGCGAATGAGCCCCGGGTTGTGGCCCACCAGCATCGCGCGCTCCACCTCCGGGGGTAGCTCGCCCAGGACGGCCAGCAGGGTCCACAGGTCGGCGCCGTACAGGCGCTCCTCCCGGACGATGTCCTCCTCGCGCAGTCCCAGGGCCTCGGCCGTCAGCCGCGCGGTCCGGGCGGCCCGCACGGCCGGGGAGCTGAGGACGCGCCGCGGCACGAGCTCTCTCTCCCGCAGCCAGGCCCCGACCCGCGCGCAATCCCGCTCGCCCTCCTCGGACAGAGGCCGGTCGAAGTCGGAGATGCCGCCCCCCCAGGTCGCCATCGCGTGGCGCATCACGAGCAGCTCGCTCATTCCATCTCCAGGGGCGTGGTCGGCTTCCCGGCCGCCCGCGCCATGCGCCGGGCAAAGTAGTACACGCGCCTCAGGTTGGCCAGCATGTCGACCTCGACGCTGTAGGCCCGTAGGCGGTTGGGCTCGGCCGCCACCAGCCGCTCGGCCTCGTGCATCGAGGCCGAGCCGGCCATCCGGTTGATGTCCGCCTTCATGGAGAGCACCATCCGGGCGGCTCGCTCGTTCCGCTGGGTGACCGCCAGCAGGGCCTCGTCGAAGGCCCGGCTCACCGCGGCGTGGAAGTCCCCCATCACCCGCATGGTGGGCTCGCTCATGTAGACGCTGTTCTCGATCCTCTGGCGGCCCAGGGTGACCAGGTTGGTCTCGATCAGGTCCCCCACGTTCTCCAGGCTGTTGGTGGCCTCCATCAGCATGATCAGCTCCTGGGTCTCGTCCTCCGAGAGGGCCGACTGGCTGATCTTGCCCAGGTAGGTGATGACGTAGCCGTGGAGCACGTCGACGGCGTCGTCCATCTGCTCGACCGCGCGCAGCGACTCGCGGTTTCCCCTCAGCATGGCGGGCAGGATCGCGCGCATCATCTCGGCGACCCGGTTCCCCATGTGGAGGATCTCGAGCCGGGCGCGATCGAGCGCCAGCGACGGGGTGGAGAGCAGCTCGACGTCCAGGTACTTGGCGCGCACCGTGTCTTCCTCGGCCAGCGGGCGATCGGGGAAGGCGCGCTCGACCAGGCGCGCGAGCTGCGTCGCGAAGCCGATGAAGATCAGCGTGTTGGCGATGTTGAAGATCGTGTGGGCGTTGGCGATCTGGCGCGGAGTCTCGGCGGCCAGCTTGTCCGCGCCCTCCAGGCCCGCGGCCACCGGCGAGAGCCACACCACCAGCTGGGCGAGCTGATCGATGAAGGCGATCCATACCAGCACGCCGAGGACGTTGAAGAGCACGTGCACCGCCGCCGCGCGCAGGGCCTCGCGCGGCTTGCCGATGGCCGCCAGGAGGGCCGTGATGCAGGTCCCGATGTTGCAGCCGAAGCTCAGGGCGATGCCCGCCGGGAGGCTGATGAAGCCCTGGGTGGCCATGACGATCACCACGCCGGTGGCCGCCGAGGAGGACTGCACCAGCGCCGTGAAGACGGCCCCCGCCAGGATGCCCAGCAGGGGCATCTCCATGGCCGCCATCCAGTCCAGGAAGGGCTGGTAGTCGCGCAGGGGCTCCATGGCGTCGCCCATGACCTTCATGCCGAAGAAGACCAGTCCGATCCCCATGATCCCGTGGCCCTGCTGCTTGCGGCGCGTCTTCCTGGCGAAGAACAGCATCCCGAAGCCGATGGCGATCAAGAGGAGCGCGTAGCGGGTGACGTTGAAGGCCACGATCTGGGCCGTCACGGTCGTCCCGATGTTGGCGCCCATGATGACGCCCACGGACTGGGCCATGGACATCATCCCGGCGGTGATGAAGCCCACCACCAGCACCGTCGTGACCGAGGAGGACTGGATCACGGCGGTCACGAAGGCGCCGGTGATCACGCCCAGGAAGCGGTTGGCCGTCAGCCGGGCCAGGATCGCCTTCAGCCGGTCGCCGGCCACCGACTTGAGGGCGCGGGTCATCTGCTCCAGCCCGTAGAGGAAGAGCGCCAGACCGCCCAGCAGGCCGAAGAGCAGGGGGAGGACCTCGAAGCCGTCCTGGAGGGCCGGGCCCGCCTGGCCGAGGGTCGGCCAGCTCCCGCTGAGGGCTCGAGCGGTGGCGATCATGGGACCCTCCAAAGCGCGGCCCTCAGCCCCGCTCGTCTTTCCCCTCGTACCCCACCTGAGGATCGGGCCCGATGCTAGGCTCGACCGGGGTTCGCGGGGCGGGTGAGAGGGGCTCGCGGGGCATGCCGGAGGGGGATTCTAGGAGCGTTCGAGGTGAAACGGAAGGACGCGGAGAGGACATGAGGCCGGAGTCCCCGAGCCCCCGCTCCAGGAGGCCGGCGCCCGCGGGCCGGGCCCTCCTCCGCTGGCTCCTGGCCGTACTCCTATCGGTCGGAGCGGGCGCGGGCTGTATGCTGCTGGCGATGTCCCCCAGGAGCCACCGCGTGGAGCCCTCTCCGCTGAGCGCGGAGCAGGCCCGACTTCGAGACGAGCTGCAGCGCGACCTCCAGGTCCTGGCCGGGGACATCGGCCCCCGCAACGCCTGGTGCCCCGAGCGGCTCGAGGAGGCGGCCCTCTTCCTGGAGACCGAGCTCGAGCGCGCCGGCTACGAGGTGGGCCGACAGGCCTACTCGGTGGGCAGCCAGACCTTCCGGAACCTGGAGGTCGAGCTGCGCGGCTCGGGCTCGCCCGAGGAGATCGCGATCGTCGGGGCGCACTACGACAGCGTCGCCTCGGACGACTGCCCGGGTGCCAACGACAACGGCTCGGGCGTCGTCGCCGTGCTGGCCCTGGCGCGTCGCTTCGCGGAATCGCGGCCCGATCGGACCCTGCGCTTCGTGCTCTTCGTCAACGAGGAGCCGCCCTTCTTCCAGACCGAGAACATGGGGAGCCGGGTCTACGCCCGCGGCTGTCGCTCGCGCGGCGAGGAGGTGGTCGCCATGGTCTGCCTGGAGACCATGGGCTGGTTCTCGGACGAGAAGGGCAGCCAGCGCTACCCCCCCCTGGTGGGCTGGTTCTATCCCGCGCAGGGCGACTTCATCGCCTTCGTGGGCAACCTGTCCTCGCGCGCGCTGGTGCGCCGGTGCGGCGAGGCCTTCCATCGGCGCGCGACGATCTCCTCCGAGGAGGCGGTCCTGCCGGCCCCGCTCCCGGGCGTGGGGTGGAGCGACCACTGGTCCTTCTGGCAGGAGGGCTATCCGGCGCTCATGGTGACCGACACCGCCCCCTTCCGCTACCCCCACTACCACACCTCCCGGGACACCCCCGACCAGGTCGACTGCGCCGCGCTGGCGCGCGTGGTGGACGGGCTGGAGGAGGTCGTGCGGGAGCTGGTGGGCCTACCCCGCTAGAGGTCTTGGGCGCCCGTTGCGTGGGCGAAGGAGTCGAGTTTGGCGCCCAAGGCCTCTAGCGCTCGCCGGGAGGCGAGTGCGGGCCCCGTCAGGGGCCCGTCCGCGCCACGCGAGCGCAGCGAGCATGTGGCGCAGCCGCGCGCAGGAGCGCGCGGCGCGATCACCGGCCTGCCCCGGCCCCCTGGCTCGTCCATCCCCGGGCGGAGGCGCCGCCTGCGGAGCAGGCGCGCCGACGAGGATTCTCCGGCACGCCTGGTCGGTCTGAGGCAAAGCCCCGTCAGGGGTGGATCACCACCTCCAGCCCGTTCGACAGGCTGATGCCCGCGGGATCCCCGGGGTCCAGGCTCCAGACCTGGTAGTACCAGACCTGCCCCACCATCGACGGGCCCAGGGCGATCGGGCGCGCGTCGTATCCGAACACGTCCGGGTTCAGCGAGTGGAGGCGCTTCAGCGGCGGCTGGACCAGGAGGACGTGCCCCGCGAAGGGCGTGCTCGCCGGCGCGAGTCCCCCGAAGAGCACCGCCTTGGGGCTGAGGGGGTAGGCGCAGACCACGCCCACGGTGAAGTCCGGCGAGGGGGTCAGGGAGGGGAAGCCGTCCCAGATCAAGGTGGGCAGGCTGCCGGCCGAGGTCAGCTTGGCCAAGCCGTAGCTCACCGGGTGCCGCAGGAGCCGCAGCTCGCTGGCGAAGCCCATGCTGATGGCCGGGCTCCCGGCGAAGCTCTGGTACGCCCCGGGGCTCACGGGGAAGCCCGAGGATTCGGTCCCCCCCACCATCAGGACCGCGTCCGGAGGGGCCCAGACCATGTCCTGCAGGTCGTCGTTCAGGCTGCCTCCGAGGAAGCTGGAGTACTCGAGCGCCGCGAGGTCCGGCCCGAGGCGGCTGACGAAGGCGTCGGTCAGCACGTCTCCCGGGATGCCGTTGAAGGTGTCGTCGAAGGTCCCCGGCGTCACGGGCCAGTCGTCCGAGGTGGTGACCCCGGCGGCGATGGGATTCCCCCCCGGATCCACCAGCAGGGCGCGGACCTCGTCCTCCCCGCTGCCGCCGAGGTAGGTGGAGGCGAGGAGGCTGGCGGCCCCCGGGTCCAGCCGCGACAGGAAGCCCTCCGAGGCTCCGGCGGCCAGCGGCTGCAGGGCGCCCGAGGTCACCGGGAAGGAGCTCGAGTACGTGCGGCCCGCCAGGTAGACCTCCCCCCCCGGGTCGAGGGCCACCGCCAGGGCCGCGTCGCTCCCCTCTCCCCCCAGGAAGGTCGACCACAGGAGCCAGCTTCCGGCGGCGTTCAGCCGGCTGGCGAAGCCGTCCGAGCCTCCGTTGAAGGTGCGATCCCAGGCGCCCGAGGTGGTCGGGAAGCTGCTGGAGCTCGTCGTGCCGCAGAGCGTGACCTCCTCGGCGGGCCCCAGGGCCAGGTCCAGGGCCACCTCCTCCTGGAACGAGCCCAGGAAGGTCGAGAAGTCGAGGCTCTTGCCGTCGGCGGCCACCCGCGTCGCGAAGGCGTCGCCGGCGTACTGCCCGCCGTTGTAGGTCCGGTCGTAGGCCCCCGTCGTGGTCGGGAAGCCCGAGCTGGCCGTGCCGCCGCAGACCACCGCCGCCCCGCCGGGAGCCACGGCCAGGCCGTTGCAGCGCTCGCTGCCGTGCCCTCCGAGCAGCCCCGAGTACTCCAGCGTCTGGCCGAGGGGGTCGAGCCGCAGGACGAAGGCGTCGCTCGAGCCCGCGTGGGCCGTGTTCCAGGAGCCGGCCAGGGTGGGGAAGTCGGTCGACCAGGTGTCGCCGGCCACGGTGACTCGCCCGGCCGCGTCCACGGCGACGCCGCTGGCGTAGTCGGTTCCCGATCCGCCAAGGAAGGTGGAGTAGCTCAGGAACTGGCCCTGCGAGTCGAAGCGGCTGACGAAGGCGTCGCCGCCGAGGTTGTAGCTGGGGTCGTAGGTCCCCGGCGTGATGGGGAAGTCCCAGGAGGTCAGGGCCCCGGCCACCACCGCCTCCCCGGCGGCGGTGCGGGCCACGGCGCGGATCTGCTGGCTCTCGCTGCCGCCCAGGAGGCTCGACCACCGCAGGGCCGGGTCGATGACCAGGGCGAGGTCCAGGCGCGGCTCGAGCACGTCGAAGCCGAAGCGCGCCCCGTCGATCCGCCGGAAGCGACAGGCCACGGGTCTCCGCCCGCCCTCGGGCGTCTCGTACCACGCGACCGGCGGGCCGTGCTCGAGCACCCCGCAGGCGGTGTGCACGCGCAGCGCTCCGTCCTCCCCCACCTCGAGCCCCGCGTGCCCCGCGAGGCGCAGCGCGATCCCGGTCGGATCGAAGCCGGGCGCGAGGTGCAGGTCGAAGCGCAGGATGCCCTCGCCGCCGAGCAGCACGAGGTCCATCCCCTCCCGCAGCCCGCGCCAGGCCACCCGCTCGAAGCGGGGCACGCCCGCCGCCCAGCGGGCGGGATCCCGGCCCAGGAAGTAGTGGCACCGCCCGGGGAGCGGCCGCTCGGCCGAGGGCCCGGGCGATTCCCGCCCGTCCTCGAGCGTCACGCGCAGGGCCACGCCCGCCGGCTTCGCGCCGGAGCCCGCCTTCCCCGCGGGGAGGGAGAGCCACCATCCGTCCCGGACGATCCAGGCCGCGCAGCCGCCCTGGTCCATCCGGTAGCGCACCGCCTCCGGCCACTGGCCCCGGTTGGGCACGAAGGCCGCCGGCGGCTCGAGACTCCGGGAGCCGGAATCGGAGGGGGCGGCGGCGCAGGGCGTCCCGAGGAGGGCCGCCAGCGCCGTCCAGGCCAGGCCTAGGCTTCTCATCGATGGGCTCCCGTGCCGGTTCGACCGCGGAGGGGCCGCGAGCCGTCTCCTTCCCGCCGGATGCATCGTGGCCCACCCCGCTGCAGCTGTCAAACCGCCCCGGGGGCGCCGGCTGGACCGACCCCTCTACTCCCATGAGGGGTACATTGGCCCGGCATCGCACGGCCGAAGGCGGTCCCCCCTCTCCGGGGGCACCGGGGAGCCCTGGACACCTCCGGGTGGAAGCGCGGGCGCGTCGGGGCAGAATGGGCGCACCGGAAGGAGTCCCTCATGGTCACACGTCGACAGTTCCTGGGAGCCCTGGCCTGCCCCGGCCTGGCCTCGGTCACCGCCCCGGCGCTCGACCCGCGCGGCGCCCTGCGCGCCATCGAGGCGGCCTTCGAGCACCGCTCGCTCCCGCCCGAGCGCGCCGCCCAGGAGGAAGCCCTGTGGTTCGAGGTCCAGCAGGCCTACACGGTCGACCGCAGCCTGATGAACCTGAACAACGGCGGCGTCAGCCCGGCGCCGCGCATCGCCCAGGAGGCCATGAAGCGCCACCTGGACTACTCCAACCAGGCGCCGGCCACCACCATGTGGCACGTGCTCGAGCCCCAGCGCGAGCCGGTGCGCGACCAGCTCGCGCGCACCTTCGGCGCGGGCTCGGACGAGATCGCCCTGGTGCGCAACGCCTCCGAGGGGCTGCAGATCTGCCAGCTGGGCCTCGACCTGGAGCCCGGCGACGAGGTCCTGACCACCAACCAGGACTACCCGCGCATGATCACCACCTTCCAGCAGCGCGAGCGGCGCGAGGGGATCAAGCTGGTTCAGATCCCGAACCTCCCGGTTCCCTGCGAGGATCCCGGGCGCATCGTCGAGCTCTTCGAGAGCCACATCACCGAGCGCACGCGCCTGATCCTGATGTGCCACGTGATCAACCTCACCGGCCAGATCCTGCCGGTGCGGGCGATCGTCCGCATGGCGCGCTCGCGCGGCATCCCGGTGATCGTGGACGGCGCCCACGCCTTCGCGCACTTCGCCTTCCAGCGCTCCGACCTGGAGTGCGACTACTACGCCACCAGCCTGCACAAGTGGCTGGGCGCCCCGCACGGCACGGGTCTGCTGTACGTGCGCAAGGAGAGGATCCCCGAGCTGTGGCCCCTGATGGCGGCGCAGGAGTCCCAGGACTCCGACATCCGCAAGTTCGAGGAGATCGGCACCCACCCGGCGGCGCACTTCCTGGCCATCGCGGAGTCGCTGGCCTTCCACCACGGGATCGGCGCCGAGCGCAAGGAGGCGCGCCTGCGCTATCTGCGGGACCGCTGGGCGAAGCGGCTGCTGGAGAACGACCGCGTCCGCCTGCACACCAGCCTGAAGCCGCAGTTATCCTGCGGCATCGCCACGGTGCAGATCGAGGGCGTGGACACCGCCGGCCTGCGCGGCCACCTGTGGTCCCGCCACCGGATCCTGACCGTGGCCATCGCCCACGACGAGTTCGAGGGTCTGCGCGTCTCTCCCAACGTCTACACCACCCCCGACGAGATCGACCGCTTCTGCGAGGCGGTCGAGGACGTCCTCGAGAACGGACTGCCCTCATGAGCGCTCGAAGCCTCGCCCTGCTGAGCCTGCTCCTGGCCGGCTGCATCACGGCCGCCGACCAGGGCTACCCGATCGCCACCGACGCCGCCCCGGCGGCCATCGGCCCCTACTCCCAGGCCATGCGGGTCGGGGACGTGCTCTGGCTCTCGGGCCAGATCGGCCTGGACCCCCGCTCCGGCGAGCTGGTCCGCGGGGGCGTGGGGGCCGAGACCCGGCGCTGCCTGGAGAGCTGCTCGGCCGTGCTCGAGGCCGCCGGCCTCTCCCTGCGGAACGTGGTGCGGGCCCAGGTCTTCCTGGCCGACATCCGCGACTACGCGGCCATGAACGAGGTCTACGCCGAGTTCTTCGACGAGCCCTTCCCGGCCCGCGCCGCGGTGGCCGTGGCCGGCCTCCCGCTGGGCGCCCGGGTGGAGATCGTGCTCACCGCGGTCGTGCGGGACTGAGTCGGGGCGGGTCCGCGCGGGGCTCCGTCTCGACCGCCCCGGCGAGGAGCC
>CAZTTG010000111.1:0-19227 GCA_964615935.1 uncultured Planctomycetaceae bacterium
ATCATCACTTGGCGCGGGTGGCCCCGGAACTGGTACCTTTCCGGGATTGCGCCCGTCAAGGCCTATCCCGGGGTCACCTTCGTCGTCAACGGCACCCTGAACGTCATCGGCACCTCGGGCAATCCCGCCATCTTCACGTCCATCGAGGACGACACGGCGGGCGGCGATACGAATGCCAACGGACCCTCGGCCGGAACGCCCGGGGACTGGGCCGGCATCCGGTTCACGAGCACGGCGGGCGCGAGCTCGCTCTCCTGGGCCGACATCCGGTTCGGGGGCAGCGGGGGCTACACCAACGTCTACCTCCAGAGCGCCGACGTCACCCTGGCGAACTGCACGCTGAGAGATTCCTCGCGCCAGGGCATGAACCTGACCGGCACCTCGCTGCCCACCGTGTCGGGCTGCGCCTTCGAGAACAACGCCGGCGTCGCGATCAACGCCGCGAAGATGGACGGCGTTCCGCTCTTCTCGGGCAACAGCGCCACTGGCAACGCCGGCGACTACCTGCTCGTCACCTCACCGAGCCCCACGGCGAACGTCTCCATCGTGAAGGACAACTTCCCCAACGGCGCGCTGGTCCTGAACGGCAGCTGCACGGTGCCCGCGGGCGTGACGTTGGCGCTCGGGGTCGGCGTGGTACTGAAGCTCCCCACGAACAGCACGATCACCGTCAACGGGACGCTGGACGCGACAGGCAGCGCGAACGAACCGGTCGTGTTCACGGACCTCGCCGACGACGACTGGGGAGGCGACACGAACAACAACGGCCCCTCCAGCGGCACACCCGGGCACTGGCGCGGCCTGCGCTTCACGGGCACGTCCGACGCGAGCGTGCTGTCGGATGTGCTGGTGCGCTTCGGCGGAGGCGGCGGCTACACCAACGTCTATCTCCAGAGCGCTGACATCACGATGACGGGCTGCACGTCTAGCGACAGCTCGCGCCAGGGCCTCAACCTGAGTAGCACGTCTCTGCCCACCGTCTCGGGCTGCACGTTCTCGAACAACGCCGGCATCGCGGTCGACGGCGTGAAGATGGACGGCGTTCCGCTGTTTTCGAGCAACAACGCCGCCATGAACGCTGGCGACTACATGCGCGTGACCAGCCCGAGCCCGACCGGAGACGTCACCATCGCGCCGCACATGCTGCTGAACGGAGTGTTCGTCGTGGGCTCCGCGGGCAGTATCGCGACCGGCGCGACGCTGGCCTTCGAGTCGGGCGTGCCCGTCAAGCTCGGGGGCGGCCAGATGACCGTGAACGGGTCTCTGAACCTGCTGGGCACGCTCGCCCGTCCGGTCGTATTCACGTCGATCCATGACGACACCATCGCCGGCGATACGAACAAGAACGGCGCGGCGACCATGCCGGCGCCCGGCGACTGGACCGGCTTCCGACTCATCTCGGCTGCCGAGCCCTCGCTGCTGCGCAGCGCAGTGCTGCGCTACTCCGGCTCCAGCGGCTGGCCGGGTGTGAGCTGCGATACGCCCGCCGCGGTCCTGGACGGCGTCCGCGTGAACCACTCGGGCTACGACGGCTTCGGTCTGTCCGACCTGAGCTCGGCCACGCGCCTGGTGGCCTGGAACTGCACCGGCGACGGCGTCTACCTGTTCGGAGGAGGCTTCGACGTGACGCACGTCAGTGCCGTCGGCAACGGCGACTTCGGAGTGCGCCGCGCCCCGACGCACACGGGCTCGGTGGTCAACTCGATAGCCTGGCTGAACTCCAGCGGCAACTACACCGGCTTCGCCGGGGGCGGCGACCTGCGCTACTCGGACGGCGATCCGACGCTGGCCGGCTCCTTCGGGAACATCGACCTGGACCCGCTCTTCGTCGACGAGCCCAACGGTGACCTGAACCTGCAGGCCCTCTCCCCCTGCGTCGACACCGGCGACCCGACGACGACGCCGGATCCCGGCTGCACTCCGCCCGACATGGGCGCCTACTGGCTCGACTCGACCGGCGACGCCCCCGAGATCTACTGCACGGCGAAGGTCAACAGCGTGGGCTGTCTGCCCGGCATCGACTTCGTCGGCTTCGCCAGCGCGACCGACCCGGCCCCCTTTGCGATCACCGCGGGCGAGGTGGTCAACAACAAGAACGCGATCTTCTTCTACGGCCTGACGGGGCGGTTCAACCTGCCGTTCCAGGGCGGCTTCCTGTGCGTCAAGCCGCCCACCAAGCGCACGCCGGTCCAGAACTCGGGCGGCAACGCGCCGCCCAACGACTGCTCCGGCACGCTGACCCTGGACTTCAACGCCTGGATCCAGGCCGGCAGTGACGTGAACCTGATTCCCGGCGTGCAGGTGAACGGGCAGTACTGGTACCGCGATCCGCAGAGCCCCAGCAAGACCGGCCTGTCGGACGGGATCGAAGTCGTCGTGTGTCCCTGATATGGACGGACGCGTCGGGGCCGCGCCCGCCACCCAGGGCGCGGCTCATGACGCGCGGATCAGATCGCCCATGCGCTCCAGGGCCGCGCTCAGATAGGCGGGCGGCAGGCCGAAGCTGATGCGCAGGTAGCGGTCCATGCCGAAGTGATCCCCGGGCACGACGAGCACGCTCTTCTCGCGCCGCAGGCGGTCGGCGAGCTCCGTCGAGCCGACATCGAGATCGTAGCCCACGAAGGCGATGGCCGCCGCGTCGGGCGGCGTCAGGCGAAAGACGTCCCCATGGCCCGCCATCCACTCCTCCAGGATCGGGTAGCCGCGCCGGATGAGCTGGCGCGCGCGGGCGATGAGCCGGGGCCGCGTCTCCGGGGCGAGGGCGTGGGCGGCCAGCGCGTTGGCGATGCGCGTGGCGGAGATCGTGACGTACTCGTGACGCGCCCAGATCTCGTCGATGAGCGTGGGCGGCGCCACGGCCCAGCCGATGCGCAGCCCCGGCAGGCCGTAGGCCTTGCTCAGGCTGCCGACGGCGATGACGCGATCGGCGCGCCCCTGGAAGGAGGGCGTCTCCGCGTCGGTCCTGCGTTCCGCGCCGCGATACACCTCGTCCGCGAGGATCCACGCCCCGACCCGCTCCGCGGCGGTGACCACCGCGTCCATCTCGGCCTCCGTCATGGCGTGACCGGTCGGGTTGTCCGGATTGCAGACCGCGATGAGCTTCGTGCGCGGCGTGACCGCCTCCTCCAGCTCGGCGACGTCGAGCCTCCAGCCGTCCTCCTCGCGCAGATGGAATTCCCGGATGGCGAGCCCGTGGTTCCTCGCGATGCCCCAGATCTGCATGTAGTTGGGCAGCAGGATCGCGATCTCGTCCCCGGGCACCAGGAGCGTGCGCACCGCGACGTAGTTGGCCTCGATCGCCCCGACGGTCACCAGGACCTGCTCGGGGCCAGCGGCGTCGTACAGGGCCGCGATATGCCGCCGCAGGAGCGGCGCGCCGTTCACGTAGGGGTAGTTCAGGTCCAGGTCGAGCAGGCGCTCGAGTGAGCCCGGGTCCTCCCCCAGGAGCTCGCGGAGCGTCGCGGGGTGCACGCCGCTCTCGGACAGGTTGTACTCCACCTCCTGCTCGTGGGCGGACATCATCCGCTCCATCAGGAAGGGCTGGAAGCTCGCAGAGGTCGTGCTCTCGGGCATGGTCGGTGTCCTCGCGTTGCTCGAGGGTAAGGGCTTCGGGGAGAGGATTCGAGACCCGGGGCATCCCCGGGGGTATTCTCGCGCGCCGGCCCGCAGCCTGCACCCCGATGGACGAGCTCGACCGCATCTTCGAGGCGGCCATGTGCGACCACTGGTGGTTGCCGGAGGACGCCGTGGTCGTCCGGCGTCCCGAGATCGAGTACTTCTCCTCGCCGTCCGGGGATGGCCGCCTCAACGCCGTGGTGAGGATCGCGCCCGATCTGCCGGACTACGGCGCCCTGGTGCGAGAGGTCATGGACGCCCACCGGGGGCGCGCCTCGAGCTGGCGGATCGGCGCTCCGAGCTACTCCCCCGCGCTCGAGGCGGCGCTGCTGAAGGCCGGCTACGAGTCCAGCGGGATGGGGGATCTGTGGTCGACGTCGGTGGACGCCCCGCGGCCTCCCGAAGCGGCCGACGTGCGGGTGGAGCCGGTGGTGGATCTGCGCGGCATGAGGGACATGAACCGCGTCATGGCGGCCGCCTTCGATGCCTTCCCCGCGATGAGCGACGAAGATCTGCGCAGCGACATGTCGACCTGCATCGGGCCCGACGCCCGCTGTCTGCGGTTCGTCGCCTACGAGACCGGGACCGGCCAGCCGGTGTCCACGGGCGCCCTCAACCTCTTCCCCGGGCAGCGGCTGGGCTTCCTGTGGGGCGGCAGCACCGTGAAGGAGGCCAGGGGTCGAGGGCTCTACTCGACCCTCGTGACGGCCCGGATGCGACGGGCAAAGGCCCGCGGGTGCATAAGGCTGGCGCTGCAGGCGATGCGCCACAGCTCCGGGCCCATCGTCGAGGCCCAGGGTTTCGAGAGGCACGGCCCCTGCACCTTCTGGGATCTTCGCCCGCGGCCGTGAGCGCGGGGCCGCTCCGGGGGGGTCCATTCGACCGGAGGCGGGGAAAGCCGGGGACGCGGGGGGGCGAGGCGCTATTCTGAGGGGCTGCCATGAGCCTTCTCCGCCTCGATGACGTGCACAGGCACTACGGCGCCCAGGATGTGCTCCGGGGGGCCAGCCTGCAGATCGATCCCGGCCAGAAGCTCGGGCTGGTGGGGCGCAACGGCGGCGGCAAGACCACCATCCTGCGGCTGATCGCCGGCGAGGAAGCGGCCGACCGGGGCACCGTCACCGTGGCGCGGGGCGCGCGGCTGGGCCACGTGCCGCAGCTCGCGGCCTTCGGTCCGGGGGTGACCACCCGCGATCACGTCCGGGGCGGGATGGCCGAGGTGCTGGAGGCGGCGGCGCAGCTGGAGGAGATCGGCGAGCGCATGGGGCGGGTCGAGGGCGGCGAGCTCGAGCGCCTGATGAAGGAGCACGACCGGCTGACCGCCCGGATCGAGGGGGCCGGGGGCTGGGAGATCGACCGGCGGGTCGAGACCGTGATGAGCGGGATCGGGCTGGGGAAGGAGCTGTGGGACCGCGAGGCCGACACCCTGTCCGGGGGCGAGAAGAGCCGAGCGGCCCTGGCGCGGGAGCTGGTGGCGGGGCACGACCTCCTGCTGCTCGACGAGCCCACCAACCACCTCGACCTCGCCGGCATCGAGTGGATCGAGGCCTGGATCCGCGAGATCCCCGGCGCGGTGCTGATCGTCAGCCACGACCGGCGGCTGCTGTCCAGCGCGGTCGACGCGATCGTCGAGCTGGAGGGCGGTCGTCTGCGGCGCTATCCGGGCAACTACGGGCGCTACCTCGAGCTGCGGGAGGAGCGCCACAAGACCGAGACGCGCGCCTTCGAGCTTCAGCAGGACGTCATCCGGCGCGAGGAAGCTCTCATCCGCAAGCACATGGGCAGCCAGCGCACGACCGAGGCCAAGGGCCGCCAGAAGCGGCTCGACCACATCGTGCGGCTCGAGCGGCCGGTCAACGACATTCGGCGGCCCCGGATCAAGCCGCCCAAGGCCGCCCGCGGGGGCGAGCTGGTGCTGGAGGCCGCCGGCCTGGCGGCGGGCTACGACTCGAACGAACTCTTCCGCGGCGTCGGGCTGCGCATCGGGCGTGGCGACCGCGTGGGCGTCGTGGGTCGCAACGGCGCCGGCAAGACCACGCTGCTGAAGATCCTGGCCGGCCGCGGCGCGCCCAGCGCGGGCGAGGTCACCTACGGCCACAAGGCGGTCTGCGCCCTCTACGACCAGGACACCTCCCGCCTGCACGAAGACGGCACGCCCTACACCGAGATCCGTCGCGAGCGGCCGGCGTGGACGGACCTCGAGGTCCGCAACCACCTGGCGCGCTTCCTGTTCCGCGGCGCCGAGGTGGACAAGCCCATCCCGGCGCTCTCGGGCGGCGAGCGGGCGCGCCTGTGCCTGTCGCTCCTGGTGCTCTCCGAGCCGAGCTGGATGGCCCTGGACGAGCCCACCAACCACCTCGACCTGGCCGGTCGCACGGCGCTGGAGGAGATGCTGAGCGAGTTTGGCGGGGCCCTGGTCTGCATCAGCCACGACCGCGAGTTCCTGGACGGCCTGTGCACCCGCATCGTCGAGGTGCTCCCCGGCTCGGTGCGCAGCTTCCCGGGCAACTACTCGGCCTGGCGGCGGGCGCGCGAGCAGGAGGAGGCCGCTCTCCTGGAGGCCCGGCGCCGCAAGGCCCCTCCTCGCAAGAGCGCCGGCAAGCCCCGCAACGAGTCATCCGCCCCCGCACGCGACGGCAAGATCCGCAACCCCTGGCGCTTCAAGAGGCTGGAGGAGCGCATCATCCGCCTGGAGGAGAAGCTCGAGAAGCAGCAGTCCGAGCTCGCCAAGGAGGAGGTCTACCGCGACGCGAACCGCCTGCGCGAGGTCCAGGTGCGCATCGCCGAGATCGAGCGCGAGCTGCAGGGGGCCAACGCGGAGTGGGAGAGCTGGGCTTGATGATCCAGGACAGGCGCTATCATGGTGGGCCATGGAGGCCTTCATCGCCCTGACCGACCGGGCTTGGTTCGACTTCCTGAGTAGCCGAACGGGTCCCGATCATCGATTGGATGAGGTGAACTTCTGGTCTCCCTCGTCGAAGAGCCCGCTCAAGAACCTACCAGCCGGGACGCCCTTCTTCTTCCGTCTCAAATCGCCACTCAACGTCGTCGCAGGCTACGGCTTCTACGCCCACTTCACCATCCTTGGGCTCGATCAAGCCTGGGAGTGGTTTGGAATCAAGAACGGGGATCCCGATGAAGTACGCTTCCTTCGGCGCATCGGTGACTATCGCAAGGTCGACCTCCTGGACCCTTCGAGCCCGCGCGAGCGGCTCGGCTGCACCGTCCTGCGCGATGCTCGCTTCTGGCCTCGCGAGCGCTGGATTCCGTGGACCCAGGGATGGAGTCCCCAAATTGTGCGCGGCAAGACCGAGAAGGATCCGATCCGTGTCTCGCGACTCCTCGGAGAGATCCAGTACGACCACCAGACTACCCCCGAGGAGCTGACAGAGGCCTTCACTCCGCTGGACGTCGATGAACGCACCCTTCGGGTGGCGCGCACGAAGCCGCGCGAGGGCCAGGGCACGTTTCGGACCCGCCTGCTCGATGCCTACGGCCGGCGTTGCGCCGTGACCGGCGAGCACACCGAGATCGTGCTTGAAGCTGCCCATATCCAGCCCTACCTGGGGCCGCGCAGCAATCACGTACAAAACGGCATCCTGTTGACCAGGGAGTTTCACACTCTCTTCGACCAAGGCTATGTGACGGTTACGCCGGACTATGAAATCCGAGTCAGCCCAAGGCTCCGCACCGAGTGGGACAATGGCCGTCGCTACTACCCCTTCGATGGCGAACGACTCCAACATGTGCCCAATAGCGTCGCCGAGCGACCCAGTGCCGAGGTGCTCGAGTGGCATGGCAAGCACAGGTTTCGGTAGCGCGCGGGTGGCTCTCGAAGATGGACGCGGGGGCTTCAGGCGAGTGACTTGGCGCCATCCGCTGCTCATGACCCTGTTCACTCCATACGATCGCCACATTCCCCGCTGGCTGTCATGACGAGAAAGTGGAACCCGCCCGCCCACTGGAAGCGCATCCGCTGCATCGACGCCCACGCTGCCGGGGAGCCGCTGCGGGTCATCGTCGAGGGCTTTCCCGAGCCGCCCGGGGACACCATCCTCGACAAGCGCCGCTGGGCTCGTGAGCACGCCGACGATCTGCGCCGGGCGCTGATGTGGGAGCCGCGCGGGCACGCCGACATGTACGGCTGCCTCCCCACCGAGCCGGTCACCCCCGACGGCGACCTGGGGGTGCTCTTCCTGCACAACGAGGGCTTCAGCACCATGTGCGGGCACGGGATCATCGCGATGGTCACCGTGGGCCTCGAGTTCGGCCTCATCCGGCCCGCCGATCCCGAGGCGATTCGCATCGACACACCCGCCGGCCGGGTCACGGCCCGGGCGCATCTGCGCGAGGGCCGGGTCGAACGCGTCTCCTTCCGCAACGTCCCCTCCTTCGTTCTCGAGAGGGACATGGAGGTCGATGTCCCCGGCCTGGGCCGGGTGCGCTGCGACCTCGCCTTCGGGGGAGCCTTCTACGCCGTGACCGAGGCCGCCCCCCTGGGCCTGGAGCTCACTCCCGAGCGGATCACCGAGGTGATCGAGGCCGGACGCCGGATCAAGGCCGCGGTGCAGGCCGCCGGCCCCATCCGACACCCCGAGGGCGACGCCGACCTGGACTTCCTCTACGGCACCATCCTGACCCAGCCCCTCTACGGAGAGGTGCACAGCCGCAACGTCTGCGTCTTCGCCGACGGCGAGGTGGACCGCAGCCCCACCGGCACCGGGGTGAGCGCCCGCGCGGCCATCCACGTCGCCCGCGGCGAGCTCGCGATCGGCGAGACCATCGCCATCGAGAGCCTGATCGGCACGCGCTTCGAGGTCCGCGCGCTCGAGACCGCCGAGGTCGGCGGGCTCCCTGCGGTGATCCCTGAGGTCGGGGGGCAGGCCTTCGTCACCGGCCGACAGGAGCTCCTGATCGACCCCGACGATCCGCTGGGCGAGGGCTTCCTGCTGCGCTGAACGCCCTACACCCGCCGCGCCAGCGCCTCCCCCAGCGCCAGCGACAGCTTGCTGCCCGTGATGGGCTTGCGCAGCACCAGGCTGACTCCCTCGCCACCCGCGGGGCAGTCGTCCACGCCGGGATTCCAGCCGGTCAGGAGGACCACCGGGACGTCCCCGTGGCGCGAGCGGATCTCCCGCGTGAGCTGGATGCCGTTCATCTCCGGCATGCCGAAGTCGGTCAGGATCAGGTCGAAGGCGCCCCGCTGCAGCTCCTCGAGGGCCTCGCGGCCCGAGCCGGCGCCCACCGCCGCGTGACCCGCGGCCTCCACCAGCTCGCACATGACCGCGAGCACGTCCGGCTTGTCGTCGACGACCAGCACCCGGGCCGAGCCCGGCGCCTCCTCCCGGGCCACCTCGGGCTCCGCGGCGGCGGGACCCCGGGAGGCGATCGGGAGGGTGAGGCTCAGGACGGTCCCCCCGGTGGACCCCGGGCGCACGTCGATGCTGCCCCCCATGCGGCTGATCACGCCGTAGCAGATGGAGAGCCCCAGGCCGTGGCCGTCGGGCTTGGTGGTGAAGAAGGGCTCGAAGATGCGCTCGCGCACCTCGGGCTCGATCCCCACGCCGGTGTCCTCGACCTCGATCACCACCGAGCCGCCGCGCTCCAGGGTGCGGATCAGCAGGGTTCCGCCCGAGGGCATGGCCTCCACCCCGTTGAGCACCAGGTTCATCAGGACGTCCCGCAGCTCCGCCGGCCGCCCCTGGACCGGAGGAATCCCGCCGAACTCCAGCTTCAGGCGATAGGGGGCGGAGGAGTGGCCCTCCTCGAAGCGGTGGCGCCACATGGAGACCACGTCCTCCACCAGGGCGTGGAGCTCCACCGAGCCCAGGCTCTCCTCGCCCGGGGATCCCCCGGCGAAGGCCTGCAGCCGCTGGACCGTGCTGGCGCCGGTCATGGCGGTGGTCTGCAGGGTCTCGACCCGGCGCCGGACGGTCTCGGGCAGCTCCTCCTTGCGCAGCAGGAGATCGCTGATGCCGATGATGGGCGTCAGCATGTTGTTGAAGTCGTGGGCCACGGCGGCGGACATCTCCCCCAGGGCCCGCAGCCGCTCGTTGGCCACCAGCTGGGCCTGGGCCTTGCGCATCGAGTCCAGGGCGTCCTCGAGCTGCTCCACCAGGAGCAGGTTCTTGAGGCCGGTGGCCGCCTGGTGGGCGAAGAGCTCCAGGATCGTCAGGTCCTCCTCGGTGAAGGGCCCGGGCCGATCGCGGTAGTCGAACTGGATCATCCCGATCAGGTTCTCGTCCACCATCAGGGGAGCGCACAGGACCGAGACCAGGCCCAGCCGGTTCACGCTGGTGCGGTCGCGCAGGCCCTCGTCCTGGGAGGTGTCGCGCACCAGGAAGGGCCGCCTCTCGATCGTCATGCGCTCGACCAGGGTGTGGCTGACCTCGCTCTCGGCGTCCTCCTGCTCGCGCCCCAGGATGCGCAGCGAGCCGTCCCGGCCGACCAGGATGACCATGCTGTTCTGGGCGTCGAAGAGCTCGCGCAGCCGGTCCCGCAGGTAGGCCAGGAAGCTCTCCCGATCGTGGAGGCGGTTCATGGCGCGGGCGATCGACAGGAGCCGCTCCAGGACCTCCGGGCGCAGCGCGTCCGGCTTCGCGCAGCCGATCGCCGCGGAGGGATCCCGGGAGCGGTCGATCAGGGCCTGCAGGCGATCTCCAGGCGAGTCCAGGTGCGAGTCTTCAGGTGTCATCAGCCCCTCCTCTTCCCGGCTTCGGGGGGGCGATCTTGCCGCCCCCGAGCAGGTCTTCCAATGACGCGATCGCTTCCCGGCGCTCCGGGAGGCTCAGGTAGGTCTCCTGCCGCTCCCGCTTCTCCAGGCGGGCGACCGATTCCTGCAGGAGCTCGACCGCCCTGCGCCACCACATCGCGGCGCGGGCGATCTGCCCGCCGGCCAGGGCGTGGATGCCCTTGCCCCGGAAGGCCAGGAGGCGCGTGGCCGGCACGCCCAGGCGATCGGCGATGGGCTCGGCCTCGGCCAGGCAGGTGGCGGCGCGGTCGACCCGGCCCCGCCCCAGCTCCAGGCGCGCGCGCTCGAGGAGCGTCTCGGCCAGGAGCCGCATGGCGCCGAGCCGGCGAGCGGAGCCTTCGGCGCGCTCCAGGGAGTCGCGCGCCCGGCCGTTCTGTCCGAGCTCCAGCAGGGTCCGGCCCAGGTGAAGCTGGCACCAGGCCACCTCCTGGGGATCTCCGGGATCGCCCAGCGCCTGGAGGGCTTCCTCCAGGTCGGCCAGGCCGGAGTCGAACTCGCGGCGCGCCACGCGTATGCGGCCGCGGAGCCGGAGGAGCTGGCTGCGCTCGTGGCGGCCGGCGGAGCCCCGCGCCTGCTGCAGGCCGGCCTCGGCGCAATCGGCCGCCCGCTCGAGGTCCCCCAGCTCCCAGGCCAGCTCGCCCTCCGCGAAGGCGAGCGCTGCGCCCTGGCCCTCGATGGCCCCGGTGCGCTCGAGGAGCTCGCGACAGGCGACCAGCTCCTCCTCGGCGCGATCCAGGTCCCCCTTCTCGGTCAGGAGGCCGGCCAGGTTGCCGCGCATCCGGGCCTCGCCGATGCGGTCGCCGGAGCGGACCCGCAGCTCCAGGCTCTCCTTCAGGTAGCCCATCGCCCGCCCGTATTCCCCGCGGGCTCGCGACAGCTCGCTCAGGTTGCCGAGGGCCACCGCCTGCGCCTGCAGGCTCCCGACCTGCCGCATCAGGCGCCGGCACTGCTCGTACATGGAGATGGCGCGATCGAAGTCCCCCGACTTGAGCGCCAGGATCCCCAGGTTGTTCAAGGACCGCGACTCGCCCTCGAGATCGCCGTGGCTGCGGCGGATGTTCAGGGCCCGCTCGTGTCGCTGCACGGCGTCCTCGAGCCTCCCCTCCTGCGTGTCCAGCACACCCAGGTTGTTCCACAGGTTGGCCGCGGGGCCGAGATCGGCCGCCTCTCCCCCGAGCTCCAGGCCCCGCTCCCAGGCCGAGCGCGCGTCGTCGAAGGCGCCCAGGCGGAAGTGCACCGTTCCCAGGCGCTCCATCAGGCACAGGAGCTCGATCTTCGGCAGGCGGCGGCCGGCGACGCGCGACGCTTGGCGCAGGATCTCCAGGGAGCGCGTCAGGTCGCCCTCGGCCTCGGCGACGGCGCCCAGGATGCTGAGCATCCGCACCCGCAGGGCCGGGTCGAGCGCCTCGACGCTCTCGATCGAGCGGAGCCCCTCCTCGGCGATCTCGCGCGCCTCGGCGGGCCGGCCGGAGCGAAGCAGCGCCTCGGCGAGTCCGGACTCGAGCTGGGCGGCGAGCTCCACCTCGCTCGAGGGCACCAGCCTCCGCAGGCCGCCCGCCAGGCTGGCGGCCACGTGCAGGCTGCCCCGCTCCAGGAGCCGGGCCACCGTGGGCAATCCCAGGCCCAGGGCTCGGCGGCGGTCCCCGGCGCCGATGGCGTGCTCCACCAGCATCTCGGCGGGCCGGTCCTCGGGTCTCGGCCAGGCCTCCCAGGCGGCCAGGGCCCGGGCGTGGCGGCCGGCCAGGTCGGACGCCTGCACGTCCGCCAGGACGGCCGCTCGCAGGGCCCGGGCGGCGAGGCGGTATCGCCCGCCGTCCTGCCACACCTCGCGCTCGATCAGACCCTCGGCCTCCAGGGTCCTCAGGGCCGCGCGCACGGGCGCGGGCTTCTCGTCCCGGATGGCGGCCAGCAGGTGCAGGGGGGCAGCCCGCTGGAGGACGGCCAGGTCGCGGAGCAGGTCCCGCTCGAGGTGGCCCAGGAGGCGGCTGCGCCCGGCGAGGAGCCGGCGCAGGAAGCGGCCCTCGATCTCGCCCTCGGGGGGCTCGCCCGGTGACACCTCCAGCGCCAGGAGCGAGGCCAGGCGCGGGTTGCCGCGGGAGAGCACGGCCAGCTCGCGCCACTCGGCCTCCTCCCGGTCCCGGCCCGGCGCCATCGACTCCATCAGCTCGAGGCAGGCGTCCTCGGGCAGGGGGTCGAGCTGCAGCTCGACCTGCTCGCCCGCGCCCGCGCCCAGCAAGGGCCCTCCTCCGCCCTCCGCGTCGGTGGCCACCGCACCCACCAGGAGCGGGCCGCTGGGCGAGATCATGCGGCCGAGGATGCTCAGGAACTGCGCCGTGGGCTCGTCGGCCTCCTCCAGATCGTCCACCAGGATCAGGACCGGCGAGGCCTGGGAGTGCTCGTTCAGCTCGCGGGCGAGATCGCGCAGAACCCGCTGGGCGGCCCCGCTCCCGCCCGCCGGCCGCTGGCCGGCCAGACCGGCCAGATCGCGGCGTACCGGCGAGCTCGCGGGCAGCAGGCGGTGCGCCAGCGCCAGCGGGATCTCCAGGGCCCCGGGCGTCCGGTGGCACCGCAGGCGCAGGACCTCCACGCCGCGCAGGATGGCCTCGTGCCCCAGATCTCCCAGCAGGCGGGACTTGCCGATTCCCCCCGGGCCCGTCAGGAGGAGCAGGCCCTCCTGCAGGTGCCCGGCGGCCAGGGCCCCCAGCCGCAGGCTCAGGGCCTTCCACTCCTCCTCGCGACCGCAGAAGACCGGCTCCGTCGGCCGGGGGAGATCGGCCGGCCGGCAGCCGCGGATCTCGGAGAGCTCCGACAGGGCCTCGGCCGCGCTGGCGTAGGCCAGGTCGGGGTCCTCGCGGGTCAGCTTGTCGAGCACCGCCCGCGCCCGCGGTTCGATCCTCGCGGCGTCCTCCTCGCCGGATCGGATCAGGGCCTCCTCGAAGGCCAGGCCCAGGGCGTAGAGGTCGGTGGCGGGCGTGGCCGGACGGCCCTCGAGCAGGGAGGGCGCCATGTACTGCGGCGTGCCGCCCAGGGGCTCCCGCGGTGCCTCGGTGGCGCCCCGGGCGAGGCCGAAGTCGAGCAGCCGCAGGAAGGGCCGGCGCCCCTCCTCCCTCGAACTCACCCGGATGTTGTCGGGCTTCAGGTCCCCGTGGAGCACGCCGCGCCCGTGGAGGAAGTCCACGGCGTTGAGCGCCTGGGCGAGCAGCACCGCCGCGGCCTCGCTCCCCCACTCGAGGATGGCCCCGCCGAGGTCGTGGCCCGAGGCGTAGTCCATCACCAGCCAGGCGATCTTCGCCTCCGGGTCCCGGCCCAGCTCGTGGGCGGCGGGGATCTGCGGGTGGGCCAGCTCGCGCCGCAGGCGGAACTCCTTGAGCAGCATGCTGCAGCGCTGCCGGTCGTCGAGCGGCACCCGCTTGAGGGCGTAGAGGTCGCCGTCGAAGCGATCGCGAACCAGCTCGACCTGTCCCGCCCCGCCCTCGCCCAGCCGGCTCAGGATGGCGAAGCGCCCGGCCACGGTCTCGTGGGCCGGGTCGCTCGTCGCAGTGCCGGTGTCCAGGGAACCGGAGCGAGGCATGGGTCAGGACTACTGCGTCGCCAGGTAGGGATCCGTCCCGTCGGAGATCGTATTGTCGGTCCCGGAGACGGTCACGTAGTCGCCCAGCAGGATCCCTCGGACCCGGTTGCCCTCCCCGCTGATCATGATCCGAAACTGGGGCCCCAGGAGCTCCCCGTTGAGCCAGTTGGTGTCGCCGGTGACCTTGACCTCGTCGACGTAGGACCAGGCCACGATGTTCTGGGTATGGGCATGGATCAGGTTGCCGCACCCCGAGAACACGACCTTGCCCGTCGCGCTGACGAAGGACCAGGAGCCCTCCATGCCGGAGCCCACGATGAAGATGTCGCCCTCCGCGAAGACGATCCCCTCGGGCGGCGGCGCGCCGTCGGTGATGATCCCATCCGCCGCGAAGTAGGTCCCCTCGGCCTGGGCCAGGCTGCGGGCATTCTCGATGCCCATCGGCAGGCCGGGGATGGGCACCGAGGACACCTGCACCATCGGATCCACCGAGTTGTTGGGATCGATGTCGATCTCGGTGACGTGGAGGCCGCCGTCGTGGAGGACGTTCTCGCTGCCCTGGATCCGGACGCCGTCGGCGGAGGCCATCGGGCCGTAGACGAGGTTCTCGTAGCCCGGCAGCCGGAAGCCCATGCCGGTGCCGGAGCAGGTGACCGGATTGTCGGCCCAGACCAGGTAGTGATCGAGGGGATGGCCGATGGCCGCCTGGATGATGGCGTAGCGGGCGGCGTACTGGGTCTCGTCGTAGCAGTAGACCGTTCCGATCAGGATGTCGTTCGGGGACTCGCCGTAGGTCAGAAGGCCCACGGTCGCCATGTAGTTGGTCGGCGCCGGGATGTCCTCGTGGTAGTTGAAGTAGTCGAACTCCACGCCGTGCAGGACCTCGGACTGAAGGTAGCCGTTGATGGTCCCCGAGGTTTGCAGGATGGCCTCCCTGAAGAGGCGCTTGACCAGGTGGCGGTTCTGAGCGGTGCGCACCGCTTCCCAGTGGTCGTCGTTCTGCGCGATGACCCGGACCCCGGCCCTCGGGAAGAGCACCTCGTCGTCGTTGAGCAGGGGCTCGGGCTCGGCCGAGGCCATGATCGCGGACCACTCGCCGTACACCTCATCGCTGACCGGGATCACCTCCGCGTCGGCGGAGGCGACGCCCGCGAGCAGGGCGACGAGGCCCGCGGTCGCCGAAAGAAGGCGGATTCCGGTTCCGGTCGCCAACGGACGACCACTGGCAGACTTCATGGGTCCCCTCCTTGGGCGACAGGGACGATCGGCTCGGGGAGCCCGCTTCAGGGCGGGACGGTCTCAACAGATACTACCCCACGGCCGCGGATCGCAACAGCACCGTAATGGCCCTGTAAGCCCGGTCTCGGGAAGCTCCAGGGCCCGCAATCGAGAAACCCCCGGCGGCGCCCGAGCTTCCCGATGCTGGTCCGTGGCCGGAAATCGGGGCGCCCCCCGCGCTTGCGCCCGCGAGGCGCGTTTCCTACAGAGTCCGGACCGCCACCGCGCGCCCGCCCGCCGATCTCACCCGCCTCGAGCCCACCCAGAGCGCGCCCGGCCGTCCATGCCCCGGACCGACACCGCACCGGAATGCGAGCAGCGACCGCCCTCGATCCGCTTCGAGGCGCGGCGCTCCGAGGCCGGGGAGCTGGTCCTCTCCTTCGCGGGTCGCCTCGACGCCGCCTCGACCGCCGACCTCTGGAGGCGGGCCCTGTCGGAGGCCGCGGGAGCTTCCGCCCGGCGCTTGGTGGTCGACGCCTCGGGGCTCGGGTATTGCGACGGCGCGGGCCTGGCCCTCCTGGCGGAGCTCGCCCGCGCGCAGGCCCGGCGCGAGGCGGACTTCGAGCTGCGCGGCGCGCCCCGCGACCTGGAGCGCCTGTGGAGCCGCTTCGATCCGGTGCGCGCCGGCCTCTCCGAGCGGGCCCCGGCCCGCCCGTCCCCCGTCGAGGCGGCCGGCCTCGCCCTCGCCCGGGTCCTCACCGACCTGCGCCAGCTGGTGGGCTTCGTGGGCACGATCTGCGACCTCCTGGTCCGCACCCTCCTGCGCCCGCGCTCGCTGCGCTGGCGCGACGCGCTGGTCGTGGCCGGCAAGGTCGGCGCCGACGCCCTGCCGATCCTGTTCGTGGTGGGCTTCCTCCTGGGCCTGGTCCTGGCCTTCGAGTCCGCCACCCTGATGAAGCGCTTCGGCGCCGAGATCTTCGTGGCCAATCTGGTGGGGGTCTCGCTGCTGCGGGAGCTCGGCCCGCTCATGACCGCCATCATCCTGGCCGGCCGCTCGGGCTCGGCCTTCGCCGCCGAGATCGGCACCATGAAGGTCAACGAGGAGCTCGACGCCCTGAGCACCATGGGGCTCGACCCGAGCCGCTTCCTGGTCCTGCCGCGGGTGGTCGCGGCGGTCGTGATGACCCCCTTGATGAGCCTGTTCACCATCCTGGCCGGACTGATCGGCGGCGCGGTGGTGCTGATCTCCTTCGGCTTCCCGCTGATCGCCTACGTCAACCAGGTCCAGTCCGCGGTGGACCTCTCCGACCTCCTGGGCGGACTCCTCAAATCACTGGCGCTGGGAACCCTGGTGGCGGGCATCGGCTGTCTGCGGGGCATGCAGACCGCCTCCGGCGCCACCGCGGTGGGCGACTCCACCACCCGCGCCGTGGTCAGCGGCATCGTGCTGATCGCCGTGGCCGACGGCGTCTTCTCGGTCCTCTACTACTACCTGGGAATCTGATCGCCCGTGGAAGCGCCCGAAGAGCCCATCATCCGGGTCGAGGACCTGAGCGCGGCCTGGTCCGGCCGGCTGGTCCTGGACCGGATCTCCTTCGATGTTCGCCGGGGAGAGGTCTTCGCCATCCTGGGCGGATCGGGCAGCGGCAAGAGCACCCTCTTGAAGCACATGATCGGGCTCCTCACCCCGGTCTCGGGGCGGATCCTGATCGGGGGCGACGACGTCGGCGCCGCGCGCGGCGAGGAGCGCCGGGCCATCCTGCGCCGCTTCGGGGTCCTGTATCAGTCGAGCGCGCTCTTCGGCTCGATGTCCGTGCTGGAGAACGTCTGCCTGCCGCTGGAGGAGTTCACCCGCCTGCCCCGGGAGGCCCGCGAGCTCGTGGCGCGCATGAAGCTGCAGCTCGTGGGGCTGGACGGCATCGGCGCCCACCGGCCGGCGGAGCTCAGCGGCGGCATGCAGAAGCGCGCCGCCCTGGCGCGCGCCATGGCGCTGGACCCCGAGATCCTCTTCCTGGACGAGCCCTCGGCGGGGCTCGATCCGATCACCTCGGCCGGCCTGGACGAGCTGATCGGCGATCTCTCGCGGTCCCTGGGGGTGACCTTCGTCCTGGTCACTCACGAGCTGGAGAGCATTTACGCGGTCGCCCAGCGGGTCATCATGCTGGACGGGCGCAGCGGGCGGATCGCCGCCAGCGGCACGCCTCGGGAGCTCCGGGACGAGAGCCAGGACGAGTGGGTACGGGGCTTCTTCCGCCGCGAGGCGCCCCGGGAGACACCGGATCGGGAGAAGGCATGAGCGCTGGAGCTGAGCACTTCAAGCTGGGTCTGTTCGCGATCGGAGCCGTGGTGATCGGGGTGGCGGCGGTGGTCGCCTTCGGCGCCGGGCGCCTCCTCGAGCGCCGCGTCCTCTTCGAGACCTACTTCGAGGAGTCGGTCCACGGCCTGACGGTGGGCTCTCCGGTCAAGAACCGCGGCGTGCACATCGGCGACGTCGAGGGGATCTCCTTCGTGCGGGGCAAGTACCTGCTCGGCTTCGAGGACGACGAGACCCGCCTCCTGGGACAGTACGTCCGGGTGGTGCTGGCCATCGAGCCCGAGACCTTCTTCGACACCCCCGAGGCGGAGATCCCCGAGCTGTGCGCCGAAATGGTCGAGCTGGGGCTGCGCGCGCGCCTGACCCTCGAGGGGATCACCGGGCTGGCCTACCTCGAGCTCGACTTCGAGAGCCCCGAGCGCAGTCCGCTGTTCGAGGTGCCCTGGGAGCCCGAGTACCCCTACGTGCCCGCCTCCCAGAGCATGATCGGCAAGCTCGCGACCTCGGTGGAGCGCTTCTTCGACCGGGTCGACGAGATCGACGTGTCGGAGATGGCCCGGCACCACGACGAGCTGATCCTCAGCCTTACCCAGGCGGTCCGGGACGCCGAGGTGCCCGCCCTGCGGAGCGAGCTGGGAGAGGTCCTGGCGAGCGCGCGCCGCGCGATCGAGCGCGCCGACGGGATCATCCAGGAGGCGGGCTCGAAGGGCATCGTCGGCGAGATCTCGGAGACGATCGCCCGCGTGAAGAGCGCGGCCGAGACCGCCGACACCATGCTGAAGGAGCTCGAGGGCGCCGCCCGGGAGGCGCGGATGGCGATCACCGAGTTCGACCGGCTGATCCAGAACGGGCAGATCGAGGGGGCCTTGACCGACCTGCGGCAGACCTCGCGTGACCTGCGCCAGACCGGGGAGGACCTGCCGGAGCTCGTCGTGCAGGCCGCGCGCACCCTGCGGCGGGTCGACCTCCTGCTGGCCGGGCGCGAGCAGGACGTCGCGCTGCTGATCGAGAACCTGCGCGCCGTCAGCGCCCACCTGCGCGAGCTCACCTCCGGCGCCGCCGAGTACCCTTCCCGAGTCCTGTTCGGCGAGCCCCCCACCCCCGCGAGGCCCGATCGGAAATGAGCGACACCAAGATCCTCCTCCTCCTTGCGGCTCTCCTGGCCGCGGCCTCTGCCGGCTGCCTGGGCCTGGAGCGCTCCTATCCCCAGAAGCGCTACTTCCTGATCGACGCGACGCGCGGAGGGGATCCGCTTCCCGCGCAGGGCGAGCGGCCCCTGCTCCTGATCCGGCGCCTGGACGTTTCACCCGGATGGGTGGACCCGAACCTGGTCTACCGGCGCCTCGACGGGAGCTGGGAGTCCGACTTCTACAACCGCTTCTTCGTGCCCCCGGCGGCCATGCTGACGGGCGAGGTGCGCGAGTGGCTGCGCTCCAGCGGGCTCTTCGCCCACGTGGTCGAGCCCGGCAGCCAGGCCGAGCCGGACCTGATCCTAGAGGGCTCGATCACCGCCCTCTACGGGGACTTCGCCGCGCCCTCGCTGCCCCAGGCGGTGATGGAGATGCAGTTCCTCCTGGTGGACCCCGCCGACGGCTACCGGGTCCGCTTCGAGGGCGACTACCGCTCGAGCTTTCCGGCCGAGGCCGCCGAGCCGGAGGCCCTGGTGGAGGCCTGGGATCAGGCCCTGGCCGACCTCCTGGCGCGGCTGGAGGGGGATCTGGCGAGGGTGTGCGGGGAGGGATAGGCCGGGCGACTCAG
>CAZTTG010000112.1:0-18923 GCA_964615935.1 uncultured Planctomycetaceae bacterium
TGTACACCTCACCCTCGTCCCGAGCGCTCAGACTGGCCGCATTTGACCCGTCCCCCGAGGGTTGTGGGCCACGACTCGACCGTCGAGATCGTTGGCCTCGCTGGAGTCGACCTCGATCCCCATGTGGAAGAGGGCCGACTCGGCGGCGTCCGCCACCTCCTGCGGCGGCGCGGCGAGCTCGGCCTCCAGATCGCCCTTGGCGTACAGGACGCCGGCGGCCCCCGCGGCGGCGGCTGCGATGATGCAGCCGCTGCAGAGGAGCAGGGGCAGGGCGGAGGCCAGGACGATGGCGAGGGACGGCTTGCGACTCATGACGCGCGATCTCCGTGGTCGGGGGGGTCGAAGGGGGGCGGGCAGCATCGCACATGTCCCTCCGGGGCGCAACGAGGGGCGTGAGCCGTCAATCGGCGAGGTAGCCCAGCGCCCGGAGCTGACGGATCTCCTCCTCGGAGAGCTGCACCTCGGGCCCCGCTCCCCCGCCGGCGCCGCGCCGGGCGCGCCAGGAGGCCAGCTCCGAGAGCAGGAAGCTCGCGATCGGCGAGGAGGGCTCGTAGCGGTCCTCGAGCTCCAGCGGATCCTCGCGCAGGTCGTAGAGCTCGTAGCCCTTGGAGAACGGCACCCCGAAGGGGTTGGTCCCGCTGGCCATGGAGGCGATGAGCTTGTAGCGCTCGCCGCGCACCGACTGCATGGCGTTGAAGCGGCGGTGCTCGGCGAACACCAGCGTTCGCTCCGACCCGGCGGGCCGCCCCTCTATCGAGGAGAGCCGGCTCTTGCCCTGGAAGGCGCCGGGCGACGCCAGGTCCAGCAGCTCGAGCGCGGTGGGCGCCACGTCGATCAGCTCGACGGCCTCCTCGATCGCCGTTCCGGCCCGGGCCGCGCCGGGGAGCCGCAGGACCAGGGGCACGCGGACGATCTCGTCGTACAGCGTCCACCCGTGCCCCTCCATCGATCCGTGGTCGTCGAGCTCCTCGCCGTGATCGCTCAGGAGCACCACCAGGCACCGGTCGAGCCCGACGGCGGCCTCGATGGCGTCCAGGAGGCGCCCCACGTGGGTGTCGGTGTAGCGGATCTCCCCGTCGTAGAGCGCGGTCACGTGCTCGAGCTCGCGCGGGCCGATCCTCGCCGGCTCGAGGTTGAGGCCCTTCATGTAGGGCTTGAGCCCGTCGTAGCGCCCCGAGATCCCGCCCTCGTAGGCGGGGTCGAACATGCGGTCGAAGGGCGGCGGAGGCTCGTAGTCCAGGTGGGGATCGAAGTAGTGGACGAAGAGGAAGAAGGGCTCCCGGGGGCGCCCCTCCAGCCAGCTCGCGACCTCGTCGGTGATCCTCTCCGCCTTGTAGGAGGTGTCGACGCTGGGCGAGTAGACGGCGGTGTCCGCCCGCAGCTCGTGGAACTCGTCGAACCCCTGGCCGAAGCCCCACTTGGCCTTGACGTAGATGTGACTCACGAAGGCCGCGGTGCGGTAGCCGGCGCAAGAGAGCACCTCGGCCCAGGTGGTGGCGCGCTCGGCCAGGGCCACGCGATCGTTGTCGACCCCGTGCACGTGCGGATACTGCGAGGTCATGACCGACATGTGCGCGGGCAGGGTCCAGGAGGCCTGGCTGTAGGCTCGATCGAAGCGGATCCCCTCGGCGGCCAGCCGGTCGATCCGGGGGGAGGTCTCCCGGTCGTAGCCGTAGCAGCCCAGGTGGTCGGCCCGCAGGGTGTCGATCGAGATCAGGACGAGGTTGGGGCGCGCGGGCGTGGAGAGCACCCACGCCGCGATCAGCACGGCGACCAGCAGGAGGAGCAGGGCCAGGGGCAGCCAGCGGCGCTTCATGGAGCCGGGTCCGGGGCCGGCGGCGGGGATCGTACCACCCCGCCGGCCGTTCCGGACGCGGGCCATCGGGCGGATGCCCGGGGACGCGGCTCTCGGCGCGCCTCCTCGGGGCGACCGCCGCGAAGGGGGCTCAGTCGGTGACCTCGGTGACCTCGACGACGTGCTCGAACTCGGTGCTGGTCAGCGTGTTGATGACCATGTAGCTCTCGCGCATCTCGCGCTCGACGATGCGGTCGAGCTCGATGGTGCCCTCGACCTCGAGCCGGACCGGGTGGCCCTCCTCGACGCAGAACCACAGCTGGCCCTCGAGCTCGATCTCGTAGGAGGTCTCCGGCACCCGGCTGGTGGGTGCGCCCGGGCCGAAGGCCAGATCGCGCCGGTCGGAATCCCGCTCGGGCTCCTCCAGGTCGCCCTCGCCGCGGGCCTCGAACACGATCAGGACGCAGGTCAGGTCGTCCTGCTCCTCCTCCTCGGACTCCACCTTGGCCTCGGCCTCCCAGTCGGCCTCCCCGAAGAGCATGCTCAGCGGCTGGCTCCCGCCGCGGCCGCCGCCGAAGCGCCGGCCGCCGCCGCGACCCTCGCCGCCGCCGAAGTCGGGCGGCACGCGGCGGAAGAGCGCCGACTCGAGATCCAGGCCCAGGGCGCGCACCAGGGCCTCGCCCTCGATCTCCCAGGTGTCGCCCTCCTCGACCTCGTCCTCGGTCAGCAGGGCGTCCAGGGCCAGGTCCATGAGGTGCCCCTCCAGGACCTCCTCATCGTCGGGCTCGCTGCCCTCGACGACCTCGATCACGAGGTCGCCGTCCTCGTCGTAGGTGAGCTCCAGGGTGACCTCCTCCAGGGGGGTCTCGAACTCGGTCTGCATGTCCCGATCCCCGAAGGTCGTGCTGGACTCGGCGGAGATCTGCTCCCAGGTCCGGCGCACGTGGGTGGGCGCGCCGTCCTCGCTCTCGAGGAACTGGTCGAGCTGGACGACGTGGCGGCTGGTCTCGGTCTCGCGCGCCCCGAAGCCGCCGCGCCCTTCCATGGGCTCGCCGTCGCGCTCCATGGTGGTCTCGGAGGTGGACTGGATGGTGGTCTGGCTCTCGATGCTCAGGGTGCGCTCCCGAGCGTAGTCCGTGGAGAGGGTGAGGCCGCCGATGAGGGTCGCGCCGGCGGCGATGAGCATCAGGGAACGGAACATGCTTCTACCTCGTCTGGGGGAGCGGTTGGCTCGGACGCGGTGGACCTTCCGCGCGGCTCGGGCCGGCGCGGAGGTGGGCTCTGGCAGGCCCCAGGGTAGCCCCCCCCCGGTCCACGCACAGCACCCCTTCGCCAGAGGCGGTCCTGCTGTTGGGAAGAGCGGCTCCTCCGTCGCCGGCCGCCCTGGAATGGGGCTAGCCGCGATCTCCGCCGGGGAGCCTGCCCAGCCCCTCCAGGATCTTCTGGGGGGTAATGGGCAGGTCGGTACAGCGGAAGCCCGTGGCCTGCCAGACCGCCTCGCTGATGGCCGGAGCGGTGGGGCTCACCAGGCCCTCGCCGGCCTCCTTGGCCCCGAAGGGGCCGGCCGGCTCGTAGGTCTCGATGGCCGCCGACTCGCTGAGCGGCATGTCCTCGGCGGCGGGGATCTTGTAGTCCAGGAAGGTGTCGTTGAGCGTGACCCCGTCCTCCACGTGCAACTCCTCGCACAGGGCGTATCCCAGGCCCATGTGGATCGAGCCCTCCAGCTGCCCCTCCACCGCCATCTCGTTGATGGGCACACCGCAGTCGTGGGCGGTGAACATCTTGTGGACCCGGATCAGGCCGGTCTCGCGATCCACCTCGACGTCGGCCACCTGCGCCCCGAAGGAGAAGGCCGGGCTCACCAGGCCCTTGTTGCGCGGCGTGTAGGCGCCGGTCGCGCTCAGCATCTTCCCGCGCCGCGCGCGCAGGGCCTTGTAGGCGCACTCCGCCAGGCTCATGCCGCGCTTGGGCTTGACCTTGACGAAGACCCGGTCGTCGGCGAAGCCGACGTCGTGGATCTGGTTGAGGTCGTACTCGGAGAAGAGCACCGGGATCAGCATGTCCTTGATCTGGCGCACCGCGTCCAGCACCGCGTTGCCCATCATCAGGGTCACGCGGCTGCCCCAGGTCCCCAGGTCGGCCTTGGGGGTGACCGCCGTGTCGCCGGCCGTCAGTCGGATCTTCGAGATGCTGATCCCCAGCTCGGCGGCCAGGATCTGCCGCAGCACCGTGTCGCAGCCCTGGCCGATCTCGGCCGCCATGGTCAGCAGGTGGGCGGTCCCGTCGTCGAAGAGCCTCACCTCGCAGGCGGCGAAGTCGTACTTGGTGTCGAACCAGTTGAAGACCCCGCCGGAGATGAAGCTGTAGCAGCCGATCCCCAGGCCCCGGCCGGCGCTCGGCTGCGCGCGCCGGGCGTCCCAGTCGCTCATCTCGCGGACCTTCACCAGGCTCTCCTTGAAGCCGCAGGAGCCGATGCGGGCCACGCCGGGAATCTCGTCGCCGGCCTCCATGGCGTTGCGCAGGCGCAGCTCGATGGGGTCGATGCCCAGCTCCTCGGCGGCCAGGTTCATCTGCGTCTCGCCGGCGAAGAGCGCCTGGGGGGCGCCGAAGCCGCGCATGGCGCTGGCCGGCGGCTTGTTGGTGTAGACGTGCCGGCCCAGATAGCGGTAGGCCGGGAAGCGATAGAGCATCCCGCCGAAGTTGCCGCACAGGAAGGCCGCCGTGGGCCCCATGGCGTTGTAGGCGCCGCCGTCCAGCAGCACCTCGAAGTTGCGCCCGGTGATCAGGCCGTCGCGGGTGAGGCCCAGCTTCGAGCGCAGCGTCATGGGATGGCGGCGGCGGCCGAAGGCCAGCTCGTCCTGGCGCGTCAGGGTGAACTTCACCGGGCGACCGGTGCGCCGGGCCATGAAGGCGGCGCAGAACTCCCAGGGGCGCAGCTCCATCTTGCCGCCGAAGGCCCCGCCCACGTTGAGCTTGATCACGCGGACGTCGTTCTCGTGGATCCCCAGGGTGCTGGCCAGCAGGCACTGCACGATGTAGGGCACCTGGGTGCTGGTCCACAGGGTCACCCGCCCCTCCTCCTCGGGGGCCGCCACCGAGGAGCACGGCTCCAGGTAGGCGTGGCTCACCGCGTGGGTGGTGAAGACGTCCTCGCGCACGTAGTCGGCGCACGCGAAGGCCTCCTCCAGGTCGCCGTGGACGATCTCGCGCTGCAGGCTGACGTTGTCGGCGTGCTCCTCGTGGATGGCCGGGGCGCCCTCGGCCATGGCCTCCTCCACGGTGTAGACCGCGGGCAGCTCCTCGTACTCCACCTCGATGAGCTGGCAGGCGCGCTCGGCCGTCTCGCGGTCGATGGCGCACACCGCGGCCACCTCGTCGCCGATGAAGCGCACCTTGTCCACCGCCAGCGGCAGCTCGTCCTGGCTGTCGGGCACCAGCCGCCAGTTGCCGTACTTGATCTGGGGCGTGTCGGCGCCGCACACCACGTCCTTGACGCCCGGCAGGGCCCGCGCCCGGGAGACGTCGATGCGCTTGATGCGGGCGTGGGGCACGGGACTTCGCAGGAGGACCCCGTGCAGCATCCCCGGCAGCTTCAGGTCGTCGGTGTAGATCGCCCGGCCGGTGACCTTCTCGAGGGCGTCCAGGCGCGGGATGCTCTCCCCGATGATCTTGGGCTTCTTCACTCTCCACCCCCTCCCGCCAGGCACTGCTCCAGCGCGCGGCGGACCAGCACGCCGACCATGGCGCGGCGCCAGTCCGCGGTGGCGCGCACGTCGTCGATGGGCCGGGCCGCCTCCTCGCAGGCGGCGGCGGCCCTCCGCAGGAGCCCGTCGTCCGGGGTCTGCTCCTCCAGCAAGGCCTCGGCCTCGGGACAGCGCATGGGCGTCGGGGCGACCGCGCCCAGCGCCAGGCGGGCGCGGCGGACGCGGCCGTCGGGGTGCAGGCTCAGGCAGGCGGCGGCGCTGGCGGCCGCCATGTCCACCCGGCTGCGGGCCGAGATCCGCTGGTAGCTGGATGCGGAGCGCTCCGGTGGCGGGCCCAGGCGGATGCGCTCCACCAGCTCGCCCGGCTCGAGGTCCACCTCGCCCGGACCCCGGTGGAAGTCGGAGAGCGCGACCTCCCGCCGGCCGCCCTTCCGCGCCAGCTCCAGCCGGGCGTCGTAGACCAGCAGCGGCGCGGCGGTGTCGGCGCAGGGTGAGCCGTTGACCAGGTTCCCGGCCACGGTGGCCATGTTGCGGACCTGCACGGTGGCCATCACCCTGCAGGCGTGGGCCAGGGCGGGGTAGCGCGCGGCGACCTCGGGGTGCCGGCCGACGTCGCTGACGCGCACTCCGGCGCCGATGCCGAGCCCCTGGGCCTCGTCGTGGTCGAGGCGCTCGAGCTCCCGAACGCGGCCCAGGCTGACCAGGTGCTCGCAGGGCAGCGCGCCCGCGCGCAGCTTGCCGATCAGGTCGGTGCCGCCGGCCAGGAGGCGGGCGCCGGCGGCGTGCTCGCTCAGGAGCTCCAGCGCCTCCTCGAGGCTGCCGGGGCGGTGGTAGGCGAAGCGGGGCAGGGCGCTCATGACCGGCCCCCCTCGCGCCCGGCCATCTGCTCGGCCGCGCTCTGGACCGCGTCCACGATCTTGTTGTAGCCGGTGCAGCGGCAGAGGTTGCCCGACAGCCCGGCGCGGATGGTGGCCTCGTCGGGGGCGGGGTTGGCCTCCAGGAGCTGCCGGGCGGAGAGGATCATCCCCCCCGTGCAGAAGCCGCACTGCAGCGCGCCCTTCTGGATGAAGGCCTCCTGCACCGGATGCAGCTCCTGGGGTGAGGGGGCCAGGCCCTCGATGGTGGTGATCTCGCGCTGGTGGGCTTCGACCGCCAGGGTCAGGCACGAGCACACCGAGCGCCCGTCGAGGATCACCGTGCAGGCCCCGCAATCCCCGTGGTTGCAGCCGATCTTGGTGCCGGTCAGGCCCAGGTCCTCGCGCAGGACCTCGGCCAGGGTGCGCCAGGGATCGACGGCCACCTCGTAGGGATCGCCGTTCACCGACAGCTCTAGCGTGTGCTTCGCCAATTCGCCCTCGCTCTGGGTAGGGCCCGGCGCCTGCCGCGGCGGGCGTGCGGGCCGCCTGGAGGGCAGGATTCTATCGATTGCCCCGCATCCCCGGGAGCCCCTTCCGCCCCGCAATCCACTCGAGCCGTGGACGTCCAGCGCGCGGCCTGCGCCCTCGATCCCCCCGGATGCCCCCCCCGGGGGTCGTTCCATTGATGAGCCTGCCGCGGCGATGTAACTTGTGCCGCCCGCGCGCCCTTCAACCGGAGAATCGACCGATGAGCAAGCCCCAGCTCCCCTCGCTGACCCGCCGTGAAATGCTGGCTGCCTCGGCCGCCACTCTGGTCACCGCTCCCGTCGCCGCCCGCGCCCGCGTCCGGGGCGGGCGGGAGACCATTCGCATCGGCCTGATCGGCTGCGGTGGTCGCGGCGTCGGAGCCGTGCACAACGCCCTGGACGCGGATCCGGACACGGTGATCACCGCCGTGGCCGATGCGTTCGCGCCCCAGGCCGAAGCCGTCGCCGGCAAGTGCGAGAAGTACGCGGGCCGGATCCAGATCGCGCCGGAGCGCACCTTCTCCGGCCTGGATGCCTACGCCGAGCTGGTCGCCTGCGACGAGGTCGACTACGTCCTGATCGCCACCCCGCCCAAGTTCCACTGCCACTTCCTCGAGGCCGCCATCGACGCCGGCAAGCACGTCTTCTGCGAGAAGCCCGGCGCCGCGGACGTGGTGGGGCTCAAGCAGATCCTGCGCGCCACCGAGAAGGCCGACGAAAAGGGCCTGGGCCTCATGTGCGGGCTGCAGCGCCGGCACAGCCCGTCGCGCCAGGCGCTGATCGCGCGGCTGCGCGAGGGCGCCATGGGCGAGCTGGTCGCCGCCAGCGCGTGGTGGAACCGGACCAAGTGGCAGTACCTCGCCCGGCGCCAGGACGAGACCGACCTCGGCTTCCAGCTCCGGAGCTGGCGCCCCCAGGCCTGGCTGTCGGCCGACAGCCCCGGCTCGATCCTCATCCACCAGGTGGACGTGGTCAACTGGGCCTTCGACGCCGTGCCGGACTCCTGCATGTGCATCGGCGGGCGCCTGATCCACACCGACCCGGCGATCCACGGCAACATGTTCGACCACTTCGCGGCCGAGTTCCTCTACCCGGGCGGCCGGATGATGAGCGCCCAGGTCAAGACCATGCCGGTGAACGAGGGCACCAAGGAGATCGTCTACTGCGCCAAGGGAATGGCGCAGATCGACGGCGGCCTCCTCTACAACGACGGTCGTCGCGAGCGCTTCCGCCCGGAGGGCAACGACATGGTCCGCGAGCACGCCTGCCTGCTGGAGTCGGTTCGCAAGGGCTCGCCGGTCAACTACGGCCAGATCCTCGCGGATGCCACCATGGTGACGCTCATGATGACCATGAGCGCCTACTCCGGCAGACGGGTCACCAAGGAGTTCATCCTCAACGAGAGCAACTGGCAGTTCGGGCCCAGCTACGGCGAGCTGTCCCTGGACATGGAGCTCCCGATCCAGGAGGTTCCGCTGCCCGGCGAATTCCAGCTCGTCTGAGCGTCCACCCCATCGGGTCGCGGCGCCTGCGCGGAGGCGCGCCGCGCTACCGGCTCTCTCGCCCAGACCCATCCAGCCGCGCGAGTCATCCGCCATGCCCAGGAAAGCCCTCTGGTTGTCCGTTCTCGCCTGCCTGCTCTCCCTCGCCGCGCTGGGCGTGGGCGGGGTGGCCTGGATGAAGGCGTGGATGAACCAGCCCCTCGAAGCCCCGGAGCTCGGCGACCCGATCGACCCCGGCGGAGAGGCGGCGGCCGAGGGCCAGCTCAGGCTGGAGCTGTCCTCCCTGGACGAGGGCGGCAACACCCAGGTGATCTGGCATTGCGGCAAGTCCCTGATGGGATCCCGCAGCGACTACACCGGCGCGTGGAGCCGCCTGCGGGGCTGGTTGCTGCTGGAGCCGGAGTCGCGGGCGCTGCGAGCGGGCGAGCTGCACCTGGCGGTGGCCTCGCTGCGAGGTCACGGTGCGCATCCGGCCCCCAACGCGCTCATCAACACCGTGCGGGAGAACCAGTGGTTCCTGGAGAGCGAGCACCCGACGGCGGTGTTTCGCGGCAGCGCCCTGAGCCCACGGGCCGAGGGGGAGGAGGCGGGCTTCGATCGCGCCGTCGCGGGCTGGACACACACGATCACGGGTACCTTCCAGCTCAACGGCATCGAGCGGGAGCTGGCCATTCCAGCTCGAGTCGAGGTCGGGGAAGACAGCGTCTCGATCGACGCCGTCTTCCCCATCTCGCGGGCCGACCATGGCGTGGCCAGGCGCAGCGGCTACGAGCCGCCCGCCGAGGTCGACGACCAGGTCGTGATCGAGGTGCACGTCCGCGCTGCGCCCGATCCGATGGACATGGTGGCGGAGCTCAACCGCCAGATCGTCGCGCAGCAGGCGGCGACCGGGCTGCTGGACGTCCGGGCCGCGGAGCTGGCCGCGCGCGTGGATCGACTCGAGGTCACCGTCGATGAGCTGCGACGCGAGCTCGACCGGGCGACGGCGGCCGGGCCCGAGGTGGATCCGAGCTCCCTGCCCGCGCGCTTCGACGATCGGGTGGACTACCGCAACTCCGCCGGGAGCGAACACTTCAAGGACCTCGGCTACACCGCGGACTTCGAGATGGTGCTGTTGCCGGGGAATCGGGCCCGGGGGATCGGCCCCTTCTACGTACAGACCACCGAGGTCACCTGGGAGATGTTCCGAGCCTGGTCCTACTGCGAGGACGTCGTCGATCCGGCGCACGCGGCCGAGCTGCGCGAGGCCGAGCTGCGCCCGAGCCCCTGCTACGACGACGCCTCGCGCGGGCACGGTTTCCCGGGGCGAGCCGCCCTGGGGGTCTCGCGGCGCAACGCCCTGGCCTTCTGCCGCCACCTGAGCGAGCAGGCCGGCCGCCCCTATCGCCTCATGACCGACGCCGAGTGGCGCTACCTGGCCGAGGCGGCGGGCGGCGTGCCCGAGGACCCGCACGAGATCGCCTGGCTGGCGGGCAACGCCGACACCGACGACTTCGGCGACCCGGTCTCCATGCCCGTCGGCAGGAAGCCGGCCAACAGCCTCGGACTGCACGACTTCTGGGGCAACGTCGCCGAGTGGGTGATGGACGAGGTCCAGTACATCCGCGGCGGCTCCTTTCTCGTGGAGGCCGGGGAGCTGGCGCTCGACTGGCGGGTGGACGAGAGCCAGGACGTATGGAACGAGACCTACCCGAACCTCCCCAAGAGCCTGTGGTGGTACCGCGACCGCTTCGACATGGGCTTCCGCCTGGTATGCGATCCGGTGAACGTCCCGGGCGGGCAGTGATCCATCCGGCCGGCTTGCTCGCCGGCGCGCTCGCGCTGGCCGCGGGAGCGCCGCAGGAGCGCGAAGCGGGTGCCGCGGCGATCGAGCGGGACCTGTCGCGGCACGTGTTCGAGGAGGTCCACTTCGGCAACATCCCGGTGGAGCTGACGCTCTATGCGCGCGACGAGCCGCAGGCCCGCGCCGCCGCCCGGATCGCCTTCGCCCGCGTCGCCGAGCTCTCGGCGATGATGAGCGACTACGCCTACGATCCTCCGAGCCCCCTCAACCGCATCGCCGCCGAGGCGCCGCGGACGGTTCCGGTCCCGCCGGAGCTGCTGCGGGCCCTGGAGCGCGCCGTCGACCACCACCGCATCACCGGAGGTGCCTTCGACGTCACCGCCAAGCCGTACGTGCAGCTGTGGCGCGTGTCCCGGCGGCTGGGCGAGCTCCCTCCGGAGGACCGGCTGCGCCGGGCCGCGCGGCTGGTCGACATCGGCGCCCTGGAGCTGGACCCATCCGCCTCCACGGCCCGCCTGGCGCGCGAGGGCATGTGGCTCGACCTGGGCGGCCTGGCCAAGGGCCTGGTCGGAGACGAGGCGGTGCGCCTGCTCCGCGAACAGGGCGTGCCGATCTGCCGCTATCACGCCGGCGGCGACATGGTCTTCGGGGATGCCCCGCCCGGACTGCCGGGCTGGGAGGTGCGCGTGACGGACTTCCCGCTCGAGGGCGAGGGGGGCGACCCCGACGGTCTCGTCTTCTGGGAGAGCAACTCGGCGGCCTCCGTGTCCGGGGACCAGTTCCGCTTCGTCGAGATCGAGGGGGTGCGCTACGCGCACGTCATCGATCCGCGCACCGGCCTGGGCGTCACCGAGCGCCGGATCGCCTGCGTGCGCGGCCCCCGCGGCATCGACACCGACCCCCTGGCCACCGCCGGCCTGATCATGGACGAGGCGAGCTGGCAGGAGGCCCTCGCCCGGGTCCCCGGGTGCCGGGGATGGGTGGCCCGGGTGGCCGAGGGCCGCTGACCCGCACGCGCGGACTCTCGTGTCACCGACGGCGGCACGCCCCGCGTCTTCAATCCACGCGGATGTACCGCCCCCCGGTGTCCTGCGTCAGCCACCACAGCAGGGTCGAGTCGTGCCCCATGGTGATGCCGTGGATCTTCACGTGGCGGGCGCTGTTCCAGCGGCGGACCTCGGCGCGGATCTCGGCGATGTCGGTAATCTCCCCCTCGGTGGGAGCGCCGTCGGACAGGAGGTAGATGGTGTCGATCAGCGGGTCGCCGAAGGCCATCCGGAGCGCCGGGTAGAGGGCCGTCGAGCCCAGCGCGTACTGCTCGGAGATGAAGCGCAGGGCCTGCTGGCGGTTGGCCTTGTTCATCTTCACCATCTTCTTGCGCCAGGCCCTCACCTGGGTCTCGAAGAAGATGATGTTGAACAGGGTGCCCTCCTCCAGCCGGCGGATGGCGTTGGAGAGCTCCTCCTTGGCCACCTCCATGCGGGTGGGGCCGCTGATCTCCTCCTCCTCGTCCTCCTCGTTGGTCGAGCCCTGGGCCTTGCGCATGGAGCCCGAGACGTCCAGGACGAAGCAGACCCGCTCGCTGACCACCTGCACCCCGTGGTAGGAGCGCGCCGCCGTGCCCTCGGGCGAGCCCTGCGCGTTGCGCTCGTCCTCCACCTGCCGCGCCGCGTCGTATCCCGGCAGCTCGAAGGTCTCGGACTCCTTGTCCCACCACATGCGCCAGCGCGTCGGCAGGATCCCCAGGTCCAGGCCCGTGAGCAGGCGCAGCACGGCGTACACGTCGCGCACCAGGCGCCCGCGCTCGGCCCCCAGCCGGTCGATCAGGAAGGGGATCGAGTTCTTGCGCCGCAGCCGACCCACCTGCTGCAGGGCCTCGACGCGCACCGACCAGTCGCGGTCGGAGAGCAGGGCGTGGAGGCGCTCCACCGCCTCCAGGGTGCGCGCGTCCGCCAGGGCCGAGGCGGCCCCCATGCGCAGGGCCGGGTCCTTGGAGCGGGCCAGTCCCAGGAGCTCCGCGCGCCACTTCTCGTCGGTCACCGCCACCTTGCCCAGGGCCGCCACCGCGGCGCGCCGCACCGAGCTCTCCCGGGAACCGATCAGGGGGTGCAGCGCCTTCCCGAGGCCGTCCCAGTCGTGGCGATCACCCAGGATCTCGAGAGCGGTGAGGACCACCGCGCTCTCGCGGTCCTTCGTCGCGCCGGCCAGGGCCTGGGTGATCTCCGGGCCCTCGCGCTTCGCCAGGATGTCGATCAGCACGAGCTTCAGGGCGCGCGAGGCCCGCTCGGCGTGCAGGAACTCGACCAGGGCCGCCTGCGCCTCGGCTCCCTGACAGCCGGCGAGCGAGGCGGCCACCACCTCGCGGTGGGTCTGGCCCTCGAAGGCGGCGAGCTTCCTGGCCGCGAGCCCGATGTAGGTCCAACCGACCTCGTGGCCCAGCGAGGCGTGCTCGAGGATCAGGCGCACCGAGTCGGGATCGGCGCGCTTCGCCAGGAGGGGGACCAGGGGATCGCAGGCGATCTGCCGGCAGACCGGGTCCTTGTTGCGCGCCAGGATGCGCTCCAGGTAGGGCAGCGCGGCGTCCGCGAAATGAACCATGGTCCGCGCCGCCGCGTGGCGCGCCGGCTCCAGCTTGGAGCGGGAGGCGTGGTGGTGCAGGGCCTCCAGCGCGGCCCCTTCGAGCTCGCCCCGGCCGGCGAAGAGCCGGAAGGCGCCGAAGGCGGCCCGCAGGCTCTCCTCCTCCTTCAGCCGGTCGATTCCCCGCTCGAGCGCCCGCAGGGCGGCGTCGGTGCCGATGGAGGCGAGCTGGTCGAAGACCTCGTGCTCGACGTCGTCGCGCTCCTTGTGGATGCGACTGGAGAGCTCCCGGACGCTGGGCTCCTGGGGGCTAGCGTGCGCTCCGATCGAGCCGATCAGACCGATCAGCGCGCACAGACCGATCGTCAGCCGCATTCCCGCCGGGCCATCCATGAGTCGTCCGCCGCGCCGCCGCGCGGTCCAAGGGATTCTAGCGGGGCTTCGCCTCAAACCGACCAGGCGTGCCGGAGAATCCTCGTCGGCGCGCCTGCTCCGCAGGCGGCGCCTCCGCCCGGGGATGGACGTGCCAGGGGGCCGGGGCAGACCGGTGATCGCGCCGCGCGCTCCTGCGCGCGGCTGCGCCACATGCTCGCTACGCTCGCGTGGCGCGCACGAGGCCCCTGACGGGGCCCGCGCTCGCCTCCCGGCGAGCGCTAGAGGCCTTGGCGACTGGGCGGCGATAGCGGGTCGTCCGCGCATTCGGCGCGGTTTGAGTGGAGATGGACCGGGCGCCCGGCGAAGATCCGCGGCATGCGGCCGATCCTCGTGCTCCTCGGCGCGATCCTCGTGCCCCTGCTCGCCGCCTGCAGCGGCTCGGGGGACACGCCGCGCGTCCTGCTCGCGACGACGACCAGCACCGACGATTCGGGGCTGCTCGACTTCGTCCTGCCCCCCTTCGAGGAGCAAGAGGGCGTGGAGGTCGATCGCATCGCCGTCGGCACCGGACGGGCCCTGGCCCTGGCGCGCCGCGGCGACGCCGACCTCGTGCTGGTCCACGCGCGCGAGCGCGAGGACGCCTTCGTCGCCCAGGGATGGGGCGTCGAACGCCGCGACGTCATGTGGAACGACTTCGCGATCGCGGGGCCCGCCGAGGACCCCGCGGGCATCGGGGATGCCGAAGACGCCGCCGACGCCCTGCGGCGCATCGCGGCCGCCGGGGCGAAGTTCATCTCCCGGGGGGACGATTCGGGCACCCATTCCCGCGAGCGCCGTCTCTGGGAGGCGGCCGGAATCGCGCCTGCGTGGCCGGGATACGAGGAGGCCGGCCAGGGCATGGGAGCCTGCCTGAACATCGCCCACCAGACGCGCGGCTACCTCTTGACCGACCGGGGCACCTGGCTGGCCTTCGCCGGACACATGGATCTGGTGGTGCTGTTCGAGGGCGGGCCGGACCTTCGCAATCCGTACGGCGCGATCCTCGTGAACCCGGAGAGACACCCGCACGTCAACGCCGAGGGCGCGCGCAAGCTGGTCGACTACCTGACCTCGCCCGAGGGGCAGGCGAGGATCGCCGCCTTCCGCATCGGCGGCGAGGCGCTGTTCCACCCGGCCGAGGAGCGCTGACACCGGTGGAGTTCTTCCTCGATGGGCTCGTGGAAGCCTGGCGCCTGGTGCTCCACGGCGACCGGGAGGTCCTCCACGCCATCTGGGTGACCGTGCTCTGCACCTCGGCGGCGGTGTCCCTGGCCGCCGTGGTCGCCTTCCCCTGTGGCGCCTGGCTGGGCGTCCACCGCCGCGACGGCCGCGGCCTCCTGGTCTTCCTGATGCGCGTGGGCATGTTCACCCCCACCGTGGTGGTGGGCCTCTTGGTCTACGGCCTCGTCTCGCGGCAGGGATTCCTCGGCGGCCTGGGCCTGCTCTACACCAAGGGCGCCATCATCGCCGGCGAGTTCCTGCTCGCCTTCCCCCTCATCGCGACGCTCACCCACGGCGCGACCTCGACGCTGGACCGCCGCGTGCCCGAGACGGCGCGCACGCTGGGCGCGGGGAGACTCCGCGTGCTCCACGCGGTGCTGGGCGAGGTGCGGGTGGGGCTGGTCGCCGCCTACCTCGCCGGCTTCGCGCGCTGCCTGTCCGAGCTGGGGGTGGCGCTCCTGGTGGGCGGCAACTTCAAGATGGAGACCCGTACGCTCGCCTCCACGATCACGCTGGAGGTGCGCAAGGGCGAGTTCGGCCGGGGGCTGGCGTCGGGGATCGTCCTCCTGGTCCTCGCCGTCGGGACCGCCATGCTGGCCCATCGCCTGAGTCGGGAGGCGCGCGCGTGATCCGGCTCCGCCAGCTCGAGATGCGCTTCGACGAGGTGCACGCGCTATCGCTCTCCGCGCTCGACGTCGAGGAGGGGGAACGCCTCGGCATCCGGGGGCGCAACGGGAGCGGCAAGTCGACGCTCATGCGGATCCTCGCCGGGCTGTTGCGCCCGACAAGCGGGACGATCCAGGGCCTCCCGCCCCCGGGGCGCGCCGTGCTGGTGCACCAGCGGCCCTACCTCTTCCGCGGCACGGCCGGCGAGAACGTCGCCTACGCCCTGCGCCTCCAGCGCCGACCCCCGCACGAGGTCGGGGACTGGCTCGAGCGGCTGGGGGCGGGTCACCTCGCCGGGCGGCGCGCCGGAGACCTGTCCAGCGGAGAGCGGCGCCGCGTGGCCATCGCGCGCGCCCTGGCTATCCGGCCGCGCCTCCTGCTCCTCGACGAACCCTGCGCCGGGCTGGACGCTCCGGGCCTCGAGGCCCTCCTCCGCGCGATCGAGGAGTACGCCGGCACGATGATCGCCACCGCGCCCGAGCTCGATCGCCTCGCCCCGTCCCGGATCGTGGACCTTTTCGCGCCGGGGGAGGGCGCCCTTCGTGGTACATAACGCGGCGTCGTCGCGAGCATCGACCGGGCCAGGAACAGGGAGGTTCAGATGAGTGGGGACATTCCGGTACTGATGGCGGAGGGAGAGGGTCTGGCGGAGGCCTGGGAGAACTCGCTCATCGCGGTCCACCGGGACGGCTGCGAGATCCAGACGGAGTACGACAAGCCGGAGGATCCGCCCAGCAAGGACGCCTCGATGGTCATCGTGGTCCGCGACCCGCTCGCCGAGCCGATGATCCACAAGGACCTCCCGGGCGGACTGGAGGACCTCCAGGAGTACGTCATGGAGGTCCTGGACGGCATCAAGGACCACTGCATCCGGAACCCGGACGACCCCGAGGACACGCGCTGGGAGTACACCTACCACCAGCGCCTGTTCGGCTACACGGTGCCGGGCTCGGAGGAGATGCACGACCAGATCGAGCGCATGGCCGCGAAGCTCGCCGAGGCGCCCCACACTCGGCGGGCCCAGGCGATCACCTGGAAGGTGTGGGAGGACAACTCCTGCTACGACCCGGCCTGCCTGCAGAGCATCTGGTGCCGGGTGCTGCCCGACGACCAGGGCGGGTGGATCCTGAACACCAACGTCCGCTTCCGCTCGAACGACGCCTACAAGGCGGCGTTCATGAACATGTTCGCCCTGATCCAGCTCCAGACCCGGATCGCCGCGAGGATCTCGGAGCTCTCTGGCCACACCGTCCGGCTCGGGCGCTACGTCCACCAGGCGGACAGCTACCACATCTACGGCTCCTACTTCGAGGAGTTCGAGTCGCGCTTCCTCAAGTCCCTCGACCGTCGGACCTTCGAGCAGCGGACCTTCCGCTACGGCGACGTCAAGGACCTGATGGACGAGGCGATCCCCGCGATCCTCGAGAAGGCGGCCAGGATGGGCCGGGATTCCTAGACCTCAGGCGGGCCAGGGGCCCTCGTATCCCGTCTCCGCGAGCCGCATGCGGTGCAGGACGGCGAAGTGTCGGAAGCGGCGGGCGAAGTCGCCGGCGAACAGCAGGTTGTGGTGCCCCTTGACCATGCACGCGTCCTGGCGGTCGGTGACCTCGATCTCGACGTTGGTGGTGCAACCACCCACCGGGGGCATGCGGTGGGACTCGACGACCCTGCCCGCGTACACGTCGAGCGCGGGCGGATCGCCGGGGTGGTAGCGGACCATCGTCACCGGATCCTCTTCCTTCCAGAAGACCTGGACCGCGCAGCTCCCCTCGTTCGTGTGGGCGAAGCGGCGCAGCAGGTGGGGCAGCTCCGGACCGTCCGGTCCGTAGGCCCTCGTCGGACAGGTGCAGTGGGAGGCGTAGTAGTGGTTTCGCTCCGTCTCGAAGGCGGGGTTGTGCTGGAAGCCCGGCCGGCCGACGAGCAGCTGGCCGAGCATCTGCGTGTACATGGCCGGGAAGTCGTTCTCGCAGGCGGCCGGCACCAGCTCGCCGTTCAGCCTCGAGAAGCTCATGCACGGCTTGAGCATGCCCCGGCGCAGGCAGTTCATCGTGAGGCCGTCGGCGCCCTCGTCGGCCAGGAGCTTCTTCAAGGCCAGGTGCGCCCGGGCCGCGTTCTCCAGGGCCTCGGGAGCGAGGCCGTGCCGCTCGCGAGCCCCCTCGGTGAACGACGCGATGAGCTCGCGCGCTTCATTCCCGATGGCCACCCGGCCGAACTCCTCCGCGTAGCGGGCAAAGGGGATCACCCGGACGGTCGTCCCGAGGAAGGTCTCCCGGCCCTCGCGCGGCTCCTTCGCCTCGGTGATGCTCAGGAGCAGGCTCTGCGACGCCCGCTTGCGCGCGTCGATCATGCGCAGACCCCACTCGATGGCCGGCAGGTCGTCCAGGGCCTGGATGAAGTACAGACCTGGCCGCCGGTACTTCTCGATCGAGCCGTGCTTCACGCCGAGGCCGATGTAGAAGACCGCCGGAATCCCCGAGGCGTCGGCGGTGTCGAGCACCAGGTCCGCGTGGTCCAGGCTGCGGTTGTAGAACATGATCAGGAGCAATCCGTCCGGCGGCCGCTCCTCGAGCTCCCGGGCGACCCGTTGCGCCCCCTCCGCGGTGGCGATCGGACGATCGTCGATGTGAAGCACCATCCCGCGCTCCGCCGCCATCTCCCGGAGGGCGGCGGCGTAGCGGCGGTGGCGATCCTCGGCGTCGAACTCGTTGCCCGGCCAGCTCCACCAGCCATCCGGGTCGTCCGCTAAGGTCTTCGACGGCGGGTAGAGGAAGGCGACGCGCACGACGGCGCCCTCCTTCTCTCGCCTCCGACGGCTGTCTCCCACCACGGCCCCGAGATCGAGCGGGCGCATGGCCGCGGCGCCGAACGCCAGCCCCATGCCCGCCATGAACTCGCGTCGATCGTGGCCGCCGGTGCAGCACCCACCGACCTCTGACTCGTCGCCCCTCATCGCAATCCTCCTGGCAAGATGTGCCCACCTGCGCCGTCGGTTCCGCCGGTCATCATACAGGAGATCGGGGAGGGCCCCGATTCCCCTTGCTGCGCTGCGGGTCGGAGACGCCTGCGGATAGGATTTCGCCGTGCTCGGTCACCCCTGCCGGACGCGGTCCGGACCACCGAAAGGTGCCCATGCTGGAAGTCGTCTCTCATCTCCTGCTCGCCCTGGCCCCACCCTGCGGTCCCGGCGTCCCGGCGAGCCCTATCCCCCGCATGGTGGCGGAGCACCCCTGCCCTGAGCGCGGGACGTGGAGCGAGCATCCGGCCACGCGCTGGGAGGACGCGATGGTCTCCGGCAATGGCCGGATGGGCGTGATGGTCTTCGGCGATCCAGAAGAGGAGACGATCGTCGCCAACCACTGCCGCCTGTTCCTGCCCCTGGGCAGCCGCGAGATCGTGCCCGATCTGGCCGGCCTCCTGCCGGAGCTGCGCGAGGTCATCGGGGACCGGGAGGACTATCGGGGCGGCATGGACTTCCTGCTCGCCGAGGCCCGGGAGCAGGGCTTTCCCGGGATCGTCTACACCGATCCGTTCCATCCGGGGATGTTCGTGCACGTCCGGCACGCTGCTGCCGGAGAGGTCCGCGGCTACTCGCGCTCCGAGGACTTCGCGACCGGCGAGGTCGCGGTGCAGTGGACCGACGACCGCGGCAGATGGTCACGCCGCTCCTTCGTGTCGCGCGCCGACAACGCAATCGTGACGCGGATGCGCGGCTCAGCAAAGCTCGACTGCGAGCTCGTCTTCCCCCCCCTCAGCCCATCGGCGGGAGATGGAGGCGGAGGTTGGATCGCCGGGGTCAGCTCCGATCAGATCGAGAGCACCCGCACACTCGGGATCGGAACGGTCGCGTATCACAACGTCTACACCAGGGGCAAGGGGG
>CAZTTG010000113.1:0-17183 GCA_964615935.1 uncultured Planctomycetaceae bacterium
GGCCACCTTCGGCTCCAGCCTGGCGGTGGCCACCAACCTCCTGCCGGTCAATGCCATGGCCGGCTTCGGCACCCAGGAGACCGGCTGGGTGCTGGGCTTCGGGCTGCTCGGGGTGGAGCCCGACCTGGCCCTCTCGACCGGGGTGGGGGTCCACCTCGTCCAGCTCCTCAACGTCTGCCTGATGGGGGCCCTGGGGCACCTGGCCATGGGCCTGCTGCCGGGGCGCCGGCCCCCGAGTCGACCCGGGCCCCCGGGCCGGGCCGGGTAGGGTACGGTACGGTAGGCTGAGGCCCGCCCCGCTCCCCGTCCTCCGTCCGCGATGAGCACCAGCAACGTCCAGGCCCAGATCGAGCTGCACCGCGCCCTGGCGCCGCGCTACGCCTACCGCTACAGCTTCGAGTTCTCGCGCCTCTTCCAGGAGGACTGGCACGCCGAGATGATGTCGCTCATGCCCGAGGGCGCGCGGCGCGTGCTGGACCTGGGCTGCGGCACGGGCTTCTTCCTGGCCGAGCTGGAGCGCGAGCGCCCCGGGGCGGTGGGCCTGGACCTCAGCCACGAGATGCTGCGGGTCAGCGAGCAGTACGTGCCCGGCGCCCGCCTGGTCACGGCCGACGCCGAGAAGCTGCCCTTCCGCGAGCGCGCCTTCGACGTGGTCTTCTGCAAGGGCAGCCTGCACCACATGCGCGACCACCAGGGCTTCCTGGAGCACTGTCTCGGCGCCCTGGACGGGGGCGGCCGGCTGATCCTGAGCGAGCCCTGCAACGACAACCCGCTCATCCGCCTGGCGCGCTGGCTGCTCTACAAGCTCAGCCCGCACTTCGACCCCGGCGACAAGGGCTTCTCCGAGCGGGAGCTGCGGCGGATGTGCGGCGAGGCCGGCTACGAGGTCCTGTGCGCCAGGCGTTACGGGATCTTTGCCTATGTCTTCGCCGGCTTTCCCGACCACCTTGGCATCCTGAGGTTCGTCCCGGGCAACGCCTGGATCGTCCGCCGGATGATCGGACTGGACCGGATCCTGCGGTCGATCCCGCTGCTCAAGATGTTCGCCTTCCATCTGGTCGTGGCGGCCCGCCCGCGCGACGGACGCGCGGGGGGGGCTCCAGGGCCCTGAACGAGCTGCCGATGAGGCCCGTCATGCAAGTCGCCGCATCCACGCTGCTGCTCCCCCTGCTGCTCTCCGTCCCGGCCCTCGCGGGTGGCCCCGACGGGGCGCCCACGGCTCCCGCGGGCGAGGTCGGGGGCCCGGGACTGGCGCTCCGGGCCGCCAAGATCCTGACCGCCGCCGAGGAGGGCCCGGCGGTGATCGACCACGGCGTGCTCCTGATCGAGGACGGCCGGATCGCCGGCGTGGGGTCGGCGGAGGAGATCGACGTCCCCGAGGGCTGGGCCGTCGAGGACGCGGGCGAGCTCTGGCTGGTTCCAGGCATCGTGGACATCCACACCCACGTCGCCAGCGGCAACGCGCTGATGGTCAACGACATCAACGACTCGGTGTTCCTGACCAACCCCGGGCTGCGCGTCAGCGTGGGGGTTCGGCCGCAGAACAAGCTCCTGCGCCGCGGGGTTGGCGGCGGCGTGACCGCCGCGCTCTACATCCCCGGCTCGGGGACCAACATCAGCGGGCATGGCCTCCTGCTGAAGACCGGGCTGGAGACCTACGAGGAGAACCTGCTGCGCGATCCCGGCTCGCTCAAGCTGGCCCAGGCGGGCAACCCCGAGCGCTGGTGCATCGGAGTGGGTCGTTCCTTCATGAACTGGCACACGCGTCACCAGCTCCGCTGCGGCATCGCCTACGCGGAGGCCTGGGAGGCCTTCGAGCAGGAACGGGGACCGGAGCCCGAGAAGGACATCCGGCTGGAGATCTTCCGCGACCTCTGCTCCAAGCGGACCCAGATCTCGGTGCACACCCAGGTCTACCAGGTGGTGCTGGCCACCATCACCATGCTCAGCATGGAGCTGGGCTTCGACGCCTACATCGACCACGGCAGCTTCGACGGCTACCGGACCGCGGCGCTGGCCCAGGAGGCCGGGGTCGGGGCGATGCTGGGTCCACGCCAGATCGCGTTCACCCGTGCGGGACGCATGGACACCGATGGCCGGGTCCTGGGCATGGCCGCCGAGTACCAGAAGCGCGGCCACACCGACATCGCCTTCAACACCGACTGCGTGGACAACGGGGTCTTCATCACGCCGCCCCTGGAGGAGGTCCAGCTCCAGGCCGGCATGGGCCGCCGCTACGGCATGACCAACGAGAACCACGAGATCCTGCGGGGCCTGACCAGCGTCCCCGCGAAGACCGCCGGCCTGGACCACCGCCTGGGCAGCCTGGAGGTGGGCAAGGACGCCGACGTGGTGGTGATCAGCGGGGACCCCGCCGACCCCCGCTGCTGGGTCTCCAAGGTCTTCATCGAGGGCCGGGTGGTCTACGACGCGGCCAGCGAGCCGCGGAGGTGGTAGGGGGCGCGTCCTACTCGCCCGCCCGACGGCGGCCCTCGACGCCATCGCGGGCGAGGCGCTTCGCAGAGATCCCCGTCCGTGCCGTCCAGGACCCCAGCCAGCATTCCCGTCTCTGTGGTGTTCGAGAACTCGACCGAACGGCAATCCACGCCAGGACGGGGACTTGTGACGCTTCGGGCCTCCGGATTCCGGCTGCGACTCCCCCAGGCTGGGCATCGAGTGCGGTGATTGAGCCGTCTATTCGCCGCAAAAAATGCAGCGAATAGGGGTGGCCGCGACCCGAATCTCCCATAATCACCGCAAGGGGTGCGGCGAAAAATGGGCTTCATTCACGAACTGGGGGGGTGGCCGGAGCTCACCTGGGATGGCGAGGCGCTCGCGGTCCCCCTCGCAGCCGTGCGCCACGAGCAGGGGAAGCACTTGGGAAAGATGGAGGCCCTGGGCTTCCGACTCCGAGCTGAGGCGAACCTCGCCGTCCTGACGGAAGACGTGGTGAAATCCTGGGCGATCGAGGGGGAGACCCTGAACCCGGAGGAGGTCCGATCGTCGATCGCTCGCAGACTCGGCCTCGACGTCGGCGGCCTTCCAAGGGCTGGCAGAGAAATCGATGGCGTCGTCGAGATGATGCTCGACGCCACCCGCAACTGCGATCAGCCCCTCACGCCAGCCCGCCTCTTTGGATGGCACGCTGCCCTGTTCCCGACGGGCTGGAGCGGCCTTCGCCGGATTGCCGTCGGGGCGTGGCGACCGGAGGGGGCTGAGCCGATGCAAGTGGTTTCGGGCTCCCTCGGGCGGGAGAGGGTGCACTTCGAGGCTCCGGCCGCCGAGCGACTCGAATCCGAGATGGTCGGATTCCTCGATTGGCTCGGCTCGCCTTCGCAGATCGACCCCGTCCTCAGGGCCGGAATAGCGCATTTCCGGTTCATCACGATCCACCCGTTCAAGGATGGGAACGGCCGGATCGCGCGCGCGATCGGCGACATGGCTCTGTCGCAAGCGGATGGCACCAAGGACCGCTTCTACAGCCTGTCTTCGCAGATCGAAGCAGAACGCAAGGAGTACTACCTCCAACTGGAGACAGCGCAGCGTGGCGGCCTCGACATCACTGCGTGGCTCGATTGGCACATCGGTTGCCTCGGCCGCGCGATCAAGCACGCCGACCTGGCCCTCGTCTGGGTGCTGAGGAAAGCTCGGCTCTGGCAGCGAGTGAATCGCGACCCAGTCAACGATCGGCAACGCAAAGTGATCAACCGGCTCCTGGACGACTTCGAGGGCTTCCTGACGAACTCCAAGTACGTCAGGATTGCCAGGTGCTCGCCCGATACGGCGCTGCGTGACGTCCGGGGACTAGTGGAGCGCGGCATCCTCGTGAAAAACCCCGGCCGGGGCCGGAGCACGAGCTATCGACTGGCTGAGCCGGACATGCCGTCCGGGTCGAGTGCCGCCCGCTGAGTGGTAGGGGGCGCGCCCTACTCCCCCGCCCGGCGTCGTCCCTCGACGCCCAGGACCTCGATGCCCTCGCGGGCGAGGCGCTCGGCGCAGACCCCCGGGCCGTCGACCAGCTCGGCGCCCACGTGGGTCTGGCGGACCCCGCAGGAGGGGGAGCGCTCCTTGAGGTAGGCGCGGGTGATGCCTCGGGCGCGGCAGGTGGCCAGGGCGTCCTCGGCGCCCGCCAGGAAGGCCTGGGTGGCGTCGATTCCCCCCTCCGTGACCACCTGGGCCGCGCCGTCCAGGACCGCTGCGGCGCCGCGCGCCTCGATCCAGGCGGGCGGCCGGGGAGTGCTCAGGCCGCCCGCCTCCTCGGGGCAGCAGGGGACCGGGATCTCGCCCCGCTCCTCCAGGACGCGCTCGAGCTCGAGATCGCGATTCTCGCCGCCGTCCCACCGGCAGCGATGGCCGAGCAGGCAGGCGCTGACGAGCACGGGGCGGCCGGGGGGTGGATCCTGGGGGGAGGGTTGCACGCCTCTAGATTACCCGGGGGAGGCCTCCGGGGGGACGCGCGAGGGGGCGGACTTGCGGGCCCGCGGTGCGGCCCGGATAGAATGGCCGGCGTGAGCGAGACCAGACGAGCGCTCGTGCCCCTGGCGGGGGGCTTCGAGGAGATCGAGGCGGTGGCCATCGCCGACGTCCTGCGCCGGGCGGGGGTGGAGGTCGTCGTCGCCGGCCTCGAGCCGGGGCCGGTGCAGGGCGCCCACGGGATCGAGCTGACGCCCGACACCGAGCTCGCGGCCGTGGATGCCGAGGGCTTCGACGCGATCGTCCTGCCCGGGGGGATGGACGGGACCCTGCGCCTGATGGAGGACGAGCTGGTGCTGGCGGCGGTGCGCAGCCAGCGGGAGGGGGGGCGGCTGGTGGCGGCCATCTGCGCCGCGCCGATGGTCCTGGCCCGCGCCGGGGTCGTCTCCGGCGTGCCGGTCACCTCCCACCCCAGCGTGCGCGAGCGGCTGGGCGAGGCCGAGGTGCGGGAGGGGCCGCGGGTGGTGCGTTCGGGGAGCGTGATCACCAGCCAGGGGCCGGGGACGGCCATCGAGTTCGCTCTGGCCCTGGTGGAGGAGCTGGTCGGATCGGAGAAGGCGGCCGAGCTGGCCGCCGCCATGCTGGCCCGACGCGAGCCATGACCGACGTCTTCCGGGAGATCGTGCGGGTGCGCGAGCGCGGCGAGGACTGCGCCCTGTGCACCGTAATCCGGGCTTCGGGATCGACTCCTGGCAAGCAGGCCATGAAGATGCTGGTGCGCGCCGACGGGAGCGCCACGGGCTCGGTGGGCGGGGGGAGGGTCGAGGCCCTGGTGGTCGAGGCGGCCCTCACCAGCCTGCGCAACGAGCGCTCGCGCACCCTGAGCTTCTCGCTCTCCGAGGCGGAGGGCCACGACGGCGGTTTCCTGTGCGGCGGGCAGGTGGAGATCTTCGTGGAGCCGATCACCCAGCCCCGGGCCTACCTCTTCGGCGGCGGCCACGTCTCGGGCGCCATCGCCCCGCTGGCCCGACGGGTCGGCTTCCACGTGACCGTGGGCGACGACCGCGAGGCCTTCGTCACGACCGAGAGGCACCCCGACGCCCAGGAGCTCCGCTGCGGGAGCTTCGGCGAGCTGGCCCGCTCGATCGCCCCGGCCGAGGGCGCCTTCGTCGTGGTGGCCACGCGCGGCCACGAGCCGGACGGCGTGGTCCTGCGCGCCCTCAGCGAGGCCGGCTGCCGCCCCCGCTACCTGGCGATGATCGGCAGCCGCGCCAAGCGGGTGAAGCTCTTCGAGCGGCTCGCGGCGCAGGGCGTCTCGGAGGAGTTCTTGGCCCGGGTGCGCTCCCCGATGGGCCTGCCGATCGGGGCCCGGGACAGCGAGGAGATCGCCGTCAGCGTGGTGGCCGAGATGATCGCCGTGCGCCGCGGGGCCGAGGTCGCCGGGGATCCCTGATCGGGGGGCGGGCCGGGCGCGCGGGTTTCCCCGGGCGGGCCCGCAACCGCCGGGCGGCCGAGCAGTCCCCCGGGCGGTAGGGGGGCGTTCCCCCGGGGGACCCCTCGGCTCCTGCCCCGAGGAGCGGGGCTCCCGCCGCGGATGCCGCGCCCGCGTTGACAGCCCCCCGCGGCGGCCCCTATCTTGCTCCGCCCCATCCGAGCCGGACCTCCCCGCCAGCGCCGATCCGGCGCGTTACCGGGCCCTCCCGGGGGGGTAGGCCCCAGGCTCCACCAACCTCTCGGACATCCGAATCATGCGCACCATCCGTCCGGCCGCCGCTCTCGCGGCCCTCTGTCTGCTGCTCTCGCCGGCGACGGCGGACACCATCAACAAGACCGACGGCTCCTCCATCGATGACGTCACCGTCTCCAGGGAGACGGTGGCCGAGGTGACCTTCCGCGAGGGCTCCAAGACGCGGACCGTCGCCAGCGATCTGGTCCTGTCGATCGAGTACGACAAGCTCCCCAGCCTGGTCGATTCGGCCGAGTCCTTCGCCAAGGACGGGGACCTCCTGAACGCCGTCGATCAGATGGAGCTGTACGTCGACGGCATCATCGGCGGCAAGAAGGAGCGCCTGGCCTGGGCCCCGGCCCACGCCATGAACCGGGTCATGGAGATGCGCATGACCATGGGCGACCCGGAGGCCGTCATCGCGGCCGCCGACCGGCTGATCAAGCACGCCCCCGACTCGCGCTTCATGCCGACCGCCTACCTGGCCAAGGCCGAGGCCCAGCACGCGCTGGGTCGGTCCTCGACCGCCCAGGCCACCCTGCAGGAGTTCCAGAACATCATCGAGCGCAAGGCCCTGTCCCAGCTCTGGAATATCGAGGCGCGCCTGGCCCTGGTGCTGACCGACTCCAAGCTGAGCGGCGAGCCGAAGCGCGAGAAGCTGAGGGAGATCGCCGGAATCGCCGGCCAGGAGTTCCCCACGGTCCGGAACCGGGCCAAGGTGGCCGAGGGCGAGTCCTACCTCGAGGGCAACCGCAAGAACTTCGCCGAGGCGCGCAAGATCTTCCAGAAGGTCGTCGACGACCCCAAGGCGGACACCGCCACCCTGGCCGGGGCCTTCTGCGGGCTCGGGGATTGCCTGTTCCAGGACGCCTTCTCCAAGGCCGATGCCGGCGCAGACGCCAGCAACGAGCTCAAGGATGCCATCGAGAAGTACCTGCGCGTGGTCGTGCTCTACAAGGACCAGAGCGCGTATCGCTCCAAGGCCCTGTTCTTCGCGGGCCGGTGCTACGAGATGGTCACCAACCTCGAGGATGCGAACACGCGGGCGCGGATGCTCCACGGCATGCTGAAGCGCGACTACCCCGACTCCGACTGGGCCAAGAAGGCCGACTGAGTCGCCCGAGACCGAGGAGGACGGCGGCCGCTTCCCGACGGGGAGGTGGCCGTCTTCGCGTCGGGCCGGGGAGCGGTTTCGGGGAAGCTCCGCGCGGGCCGCCGTCCGGCTCCCGACCGCTCCCCGACCGCGGCCCCGCCGATCGGGCCCCCGGCTCTCCCCATCGCGCGCGCCGCGCCACCGCTCACCCTCGGAATGGTCCGCTGGGCATCGCCGTCCGGCGCGGCCCTCCACTTCGGGGGTCGGCGGGGACGGCCGGCCCGAGGGAGAGACCATGGTGGAGGGGACGATTCCGGCTCCGGCCTGGAGCGAGCTGGAGGGGCTGCGCCCCGTTCTGAGGGGCTATCTGGCCAGGCGCTGCCGGGACGCCAGCGAGGTCGACGACGTGGTGCAGGAGACCCTGATCCGGGCGGCTCGCTACCGCGCCAGCCTGCTCGATCCGGAGCGCCTCCGGTCCTGGGTGCTGGTGATCGCGTCCAACGCCTTCCACGACCACGTGCGCCGCCAGACGCGCATGCGATTCAGGGAGCTGGGAGAGGAGGCGCTCGAGAACCTTATCGGCGAGGGGACGCCCCCCGCCGTCGACGGCGAGGGGGAGGAGGAGATGCGCATCGGTCCGATCCTGATCGGGAAGGACACCCTCCTGCGGCAGCTCGTCCTGGCGCGCCGTGAGCTCAGGGAGAACGACCAGCGCGTGCTGGATGCCTACTACGGGGGCTCGGGGAGCTGTCGGGAGACCGCCGTCGCCTGCGGGCTGCCGCGGGCGCTGGTCAAGGTGCGCCTCTTCCGCGCGCGCCAGCGGCTCCTGCGCACCATGCGCCGGCGGCTGACCGGCCTGGAGGTCGCCGGGGCGGGGTGCCGGGCGTGAGGCGCCGGCCCCGGACCATCCTGGCTGCCTGCGTGCTGGTGGCCCTTTGGCTGGGCCTGGGCCACCTCCTGGGGGGAGGCGCGGCCGTCGGGCCCCCGGGCAGCGCCCGGCCGGAGGGCGAGGGGGCGATCCCGCCCTCCGCGGAGGTGCCGCGCCTGGATTGCGCCCGCGCCCAGATGGAGCTCGCGGCGTGCTGGCGGCGCGCGGCGCGCCGGGGCGGCGAAGGGGGGCGCGAGCTCGCGGCGGATGCCTACCGCGCGGTGCGCACCTACCACCCGGGGGAGCGGAGCGTCGGCGCGGAGGCCGCCTTTCGGGCGGGCGAGCTCCTGCGAGCCGCCGGTCGCCTCGACGAGGCCCTGGTCGAGCTGCGAATCGCACGGGAGCTCGGTCAGGGGAATCCCCTTGCGGTCCGCGCCGAGCTGGAGGTGGGACACGTCCATCGTCGATCGGGGCGCTTCGAGCTGGCCCTCGACGCCTACTGCTCGGTCCAGGCTCATCCGGACGCGCCGCAGCGCTTTCGGGACGATGCCGGCCTATGGGAGGGGCGCGCATGGCTGGAGCTGGGGCGTCCCGAGGATGCCCGGCGATCGTGGGAGCGGGTCGCCCGCGCCGCCGAGGACCCCGTCGATCGGGTACGGGCCTTCGATCTCATGGCCCTGGCCTGGATCGAGAGCGGTGACCTGGAGGCGGCCGCCGGCGCCCTGGATCGGGCGCGGATCGACCTGGGCGACGCCGTCGTGGAGCGCACCGAGCGCGGCGAGCGCGTGCGCCGGGCGCTCGCTCGCATGCGCTGCATACCCCGACTCCGCCGCGCGATCGCCGCACGGGCGCGAGCGGGCGGGGATGCGCGACCGGGCGAGTCGCACCTGTCGGTCGGCGCCGAGGCGGACGAGACCCCTCCATCGGTGCAGCCGATGAGTGGCTCGATGTGAGGTGTGGGGAGCACGAGCGCTCGTGGACTGCGGGATTGCCGCCGATCGGGAGAAGGGGCGCGCCGAAAAAAAAACCGCGACAAGCGGCTCGTAATGCTCCCCTCTTCCTTTCCGATCCGGTATGAAGGCCAACAAGAACCGCGAGGTTGGCAGCGCAATGCGCACCTGATCGACTGCTCGTCTCTCTGAAACGGTCTTTCGCCAGGTCAGCCCTACCGGTTCACGACATCAATGGGGCGGCTCGTACCTCGCGTCGAGCCGCCTTGTCGTATCGATCCCGGGCCTGGGAAAGGCCGTGCGGCAGGGGGCGCGCTGCGGCCCTCACGGCCCGGGAGGACGCCGGGTGGCCCTCGGCGGGCCTGCCCGGAGGCCCCCTGCGGCCTAGCAGCCGATGCAGTAGTACGAGAAGCCGTGCTCCTCGACGCGCTCGCGGGTGTAGATGTTGCGCCCGTCGAAGATCACCGGCTCCTTCAGGCGCGACTTGATCGCCTCGAAGTCCGGGCGCCGGAACTCGTTCCACTCGGTGACCAGGAGCAGGCCGTCGGCCCCGTCCAGGGCGTCCATCGGCCGCTCGGCGTAGCTGATGCTGTCCCCCAGGTAGTGGTCCCGGGACTCCTGCATGGCCTCGGGGTCGAAGGCGGTGACGGTGGCGCCGGCGGCCACCAGGGCCTTGGCGATGACCACCGCGGGGGCCTCGCGCATGTCGTCGGTGTTGGGCTTGAAGGCCAGTCCCCACATGGCGAAGTGCCGGCCCGCCAGGTCGCCGCCGTAGTGCTTCTCCGCCATCTCGACCAGCACGCGCTTCTGGGCCTCGTTGACCGCCTCCGCCGAGCGAACGATCTTGAAGTCGTAGTCGTACTCCTCGGCCGTGTGCAGGATGGCCCGGATGTCCTTGGGGAAGCAGGAGCCGCCGTAGCCGCAGCCGGAGAACAGGAACAGGCTGCCGATCCGGGCGTCGGAGCCGATGCCCTGGCGCACCTGGTCGACGTTGGCCCCCACCCGCATGCACAGGTTGGCGATCTCGTTCATGAAGGAGATCCGGGTGGCCAGCATGGCGTTGGCGGCGTACTTGGTCAGCTCGGCCGACTCGGTGTCCATGTGGATGATGGGCTTGCCCGTGCGCACGAAGGGCTTGTAGATCTCGTCCATGGTCTCCGCCGCGCGCCGCGATCGGCTGCCGATCACCACCCGGTCGGGCTTCATGAAGTCGTCGATGGCCGCCCCCTCCTTGAGGAACTCGGGGTTCGAGACCACGTCGAAGCCGTGCTCGGTGTTGCCCCGGACCACCGCCTCCACCTTGCTGGCGGTGCCCACCGGCACCGTGGACTTGTCGACGATCACCGTGTAGCCGGTCATGTTCCGGGCGATCGACTCGGCGGCCGAGAGCACGTAGCGCAGATCGGCGCTGCCGTCCTCCCCCTTGGGAGTGCCCACGGCGATGAAGGCCACCTGCGCGTCCCGGATGGCCTCCTCGTAGTCGGTGGTGAACCGCAGCCGGCCATCGCGCACGTTGCGCTTCATCAGCTCCTCGAGCCCCGGCTCGTAGATCGGGACCACGCCCTCCTTCAGGCTCGCCACCTTCTCCTCGTCCACGTCCAGGCAGGTGACGTTGTTGCCGCTCTCGGCGAAGCAGGTTCCGGCCACGAGGCCGACGTATCCGGTGCCGACGACTGCGATGCGCATGGGTGCTCGGGAGGGTGAGGGGTGGGGAATGGCCGCGCGGAGCCGCGGGCCGGGCGGGGACCCGGGACAGGCCGCGGGCGGCTCTTCAGGGGGGCTTTTCGGCGATTCCGACCCCCTGGGTGGAGGGGGCGGGCCGAGCAAGATAGCGCTTTCGCCTCGGACTGGAACAGCGGGCCGCGCCCGGGCTAGGGTGGGAGCTCGGCGGGGCGATTAACTCAGCGGCTAGAGTGCCTCCCTTACAAGGAGGAAGTCGGGGGTTCGAGTCCCTCATCGCCCACCAGACCCCCCCCGAGCTTCCGGCCGGGCCCCGACGAAAACGTAAACACAACGTAAATCGAGAGGGGCGCCCTCAATCCAGCTCGGTGCGGCCCCCCGCGGCGATGGTGACGCTGCGCAGGTATTGCCAGCCTAAGCCGTAGTCGCCCTCTCCCTCGAGCTGGAAGCTGGCCTCCCCGGCGGGCACGCCCGCAGCCTCGAAGCTGCCGTCGGCGGAGCTCGAGAAGGTCGTGATCTCGCGGTCGCCCTCGCGGTAGGGGCCGCGCACGAGGCGCAGGGCCGCCCCGCCCTCCTCCACGCGTCCCGCGAGCGTGCCGGTCGCGATCTCGCCGCTCCAGGTGTGGAGCTCGCCCTCCAGCTCGAGCTGGCGCCTGGCGACGATGAGCACGTCCCCCCCCTCGGGGGAGCGCAGCACGAGGTCGTAGCTGCCGGCCGGCGCCTCGAGCTGGAAGGCGCCGCTCTCGTCGATCACCCGGCCGGGCAGCGGCGCGGCGCGCCGGTCGTGGCCCCTCCGCTCGAGGGTGGCGGACCAGCCGGAGGCCGGGAAGCCGTCGACGCGGAACAGCCCGTCCAGCAGGACGTCGGACAGGGTCGAGAGCTCCAGGTCGAGGCGGGTCGCCCGCCCCTCGACGATCTCGCAGTTCCAGCGGAAGTCCCTCTCCTCCTCCGAGTTCGCGACCGCGAGGACCTCCATGGAGGGCTCGGTGTCGCGCGTCTCGACTCGCCAGGGACCGGGAGTCAGGCGCTCGAAGCGAAAGTGGCCCTCCGCGTCCGTGCGCACCGAGCGCGCCAGCCCGTCGCCGCGCGAGGCGGCCACCACCACACCCTGGGGGGCACGGCTCGCACCGACCAGGACGTCGCCCTCCAGGGTCCCGCCGGGGCCCAGCTCGATCTCGACCTCCTCGCCGGACGCCACCTCGGCCAGCGTCAGCTGGACCTCCACCAGGGCCCAGCCGTCGGCCTGGGCGAGGAGCGCGATGGCGCCCTGGCGTCGCTCGATGCCGAGGGTGAAGCGCCCCTCTGCATCGGTGGTGGTCATCTCCAGGTTGCCCAGGTCCAGGCGCTGGGGGAAGCCCATGGTGAGCAGCACGTAGCCGGGGGGTGGGATCCGGCGGAGATCGATGCGCGCCCCGGCGACCGGCTGGCCGGCGGCGCGCACGATGCCGCGCAGCAGGGGCTCGCGCTCGAGGGCAACCACGAGCTCCAGGGGCAGGGCGAGGGGATCGAAGGGGCCCCGCGGAGCCCGGACGAAGCCGTCGGCCCCGATGGATAACTCGAAGGGCGCGCTCGGGGCGACCACGCGCGCCAGGCCGGCGGCATCGGTGTGCTCGAAGGCGCGACCGGGGGTGGGGCGCTCGTCGACCAGCGCGATCATCCACGCGCCCTCCAGCGGCACGCCGTCCTCGTCGGTGACGCTGACCGGGAGCACCCGCAGGGGCTCGAGGCGCAGCTCCAACGGCCCGCCGCCGGCCCGCCAGCTCGCCGCGGCGCTCGGGCCGAAGCCGCCCGTCGGATCGACCGCGCGCAAGGCGTAGGGCGCGCGGCCCGAGGCCACGAGCTCGAACCGGCCTTCCCCATCCGCCTCCAGCCGCCCCTCGCGCCTGGCGTTCTGGTCCTCGTAGTGCACGATCGCCCCGGGGACGGGCAGGCCCGCCGGATCCAGGGCGCGGCCTGAGAGCTTCATCCCCTCCTCGGGCTCCCTCAGGATCAGCCGGATGCCGCCGAGCTCTCGGCCCGCCTCGACCCACTGGGGTTCGCCGATCGTCCACGCGTATCCCCGCGCGTGGGCCCACAGGCAGGTCTCCTCCGCCGGCAGGCCGGCGAGCCGGAAGGCCCCACCCGGGCCGCTGAGCGCGAGGGGGCGGCAGGTCTCGGGGTCGGGCCCCGCGTACCGTGCCTCCCGCTGCGTGCGCGCCAGCGCCGCCGGGCAGCCGACCACGCGCGCGTCCGGAACGCCCCGGCCCGTCTCGTCCACGACCAGGCCGGTGAGCGCGCCGCCGGGCGGGAGCAGGACATCGCCGAGATCCGTGGTGCTCTGGGGCTCCGGAGCGACCTCGAGGAAGCGGGTCGCCCGCCAGGGCGCGGAGAGCGCGAAGCGCATGCGCAGGATGGTGCCAAAGAAGACGGGCACGTCCTCGTCGGCGAGGTCGATGTGCACGAGGCCGTCCGCTCCGCTCGGATTCGAGCCGGCGAGGGCGGTCGGCGCCCCGTCGCGTCGCACCACCGACAGGCTCGCCTCGGCGAGGGGAAGGCTCGCCTCGTCGACCGCGCGCAGCGCGACGCGAGTGGCCGCGGCCGGCGCGTCCTCCGAGGCCGGGTCCCCCCCGACCTCCGGCTCAGGCGCCGCGATCCGATCCACTGCCGGATCCGGCCGTGTCGGCTCCGACTCCGCCGCCCCGTCCGGGCCGTCCGAGGGCGACACCAGGTCCGCGTCCGGCGGTACGCCCGGCGGAGTCGATCCGCCGCCGCTGGTCAGCACGCGCAGGCCCCCGAGGGTGGCCAGCGCCGTCAGGAGGACGCCCGAGGCGAGGGCGATCTTCAGGGTCGAGGTCTTCATGGCCAGGGTCTCGGTGGTCCGGGCGGCCAGCCAGGCGGGCGTCCGCCCTCCATCGGCGCCGATCGCGAGCGCGAGGATCGAGAGGGTCCCCCGGCGCTCGGCCGCCGCGCGGGCGTCCAGCTCGGCGCGCAGGCGCGCGAGGCCTCGAGCCAGCTGCGAGCGGACGGTGGCCGGGGAGCAGCCGCTGATCGCGGCGATTTCGGCCGGGCTCTGTCCGCTGTAGTAGCGGCGCAGCACGACCGCGCGATAGGGCTCGGGCAGCCCGGCTACCATGCGCGCCAGCCGCTGCTGCTCCTCGAGCTGCTCGAGCAGCTCGTTGGCGCCGGGCGAGCTCCCCTCCGGCCGGGCCGCGGCCCGCTCGCGCCTCCGCAGCCGCGCCTCTCCCCGGGCCTGGTTCTTGTGCAGGCGGGCCAGCACCCGGGCCAGCCAGGGCCGAAGCGGGCGCTCCCCGTCCGGCCGGCGCTGGAGCGCGGTCAGGAGGGTCTGCTGCGCGAGATCATCGGCGCGCGACGGGTCCCGGGCCAGGCGCAGGGCCAGCGCCCGAACCCAGCCCGCCTGGGCCAGGAGCTCCTCGACGCGAGCGGGCAGGGCGGGAGGGCTCATCGTCCCCAGTCTCCCACCGCGGCCCGGAGCGTGGCGGCCCGGGCCGGGATTCCCGCCGGTCAGGGCTGCGATCCCCGCTCAGGGCGCCTCGGGCCGCGCGTAGTACTCGCAGCGGCCGATCTCCTCCAGCGGCCATCTCGCCTCCCCCGCGATCTGCTCGAGGGTGAGCTCGCGGATGGCCAGGGAGAGGCGGGCCTCCTCCTCGGATCCGACGAGCAACCCGCCGCGGGTCAGCGTCCCGGCGTGGCGGTGGAGGCGCTCCATGGCCTCCTCGAAGGGCACCGCTCCGCCCAGCGCGTGGAGCTCGCCCAGGCCGGCCTCCAGCCACTCCTCGGGCTGGGGGCAGGCGAAGACGATCAGGCCCTCGAGCTCGACCTCGAGACTGCCCTCGTCGATCCGGGTGCAGGCGACCTCGTGCTCCCCCGGCTCGAGGTGCAGGTCCCAGCGCCCGTCGCGGCCGACCTCCTCGGGCATCGGGCGGGGCTGGGGGATCATCGGGGAGACCCGGCGCGAGTCCCGGTCGTCGCCGCCATAGACGGAGAGGGCGTAGATCCAGGCGGGGTTCTCGTTGCGGATGGCGACCCCCAGCTCCTCGCCCACGCTGACGCGGCCCCCGGCCTTCAGGACCCGATCGACGCCGTCCGCGTAGGCGCGGGCACCCTCGATGGAGATCGGCAGCGGAGAGCCCTTCATCTGGAAGACCACCAAGACGACGAGGGCGGTCAGGAGAGCGGCACCCGCCCCGGCCACGGCCGGGTTGCGGAGCCGGCTCCCCGCGCTCCGCACCCACCGGCGGACGCGGCCGGCCCGGGCGGCGATCGGCACTTCGTCGCCCCGCAGGTAGCGCTCGAGGTCCTCGCGCATCTCGCGGGCGGTGGCGTAGCGGTCCTCGGGCCTCAGCTCGACGGCCATCAGGCAGATGGCCTCGAGGTCGGGGGGGGATCGCGGGGTTGACGCGCCGCGGCCGCTCGAACTGGCCGCGCGTGATCCGGTGCAGGACGGCGGCCATCGAGCTGCCGCGGATGGCCCGCCGCAGGGTGAGGAGCTCGTAGAGGAGCAGGCCGAGCTGGTACACGTCGGTGCGGGGGTCCGCCCCGATCCGCTCGCTCTTCACCTGCTCGGGGGCCAGGTAGGCGACCGTGCCGTACAGGCCTCCGGTCAGCGCCCCGGTGGCCGCGTCCAGCCGGCCGGCGATTCCGAAGTCGAGCACCACCGGGCTGCCGCCGGGGAGCAGCATCACGTTGCCGGGCTTGAGGTCGCGGTGGATGACTCCCTGCCCGTGGGCGGCCTCCAGGGTGCCCACCAGCTCGGCGGCGATCGCGGCCGCGGCCCTGTACCAGGAGCGCTCGCCGATCAGGTCGGGCCGACCGGTGGGCGGGTCGGGGCCGATCAGGTCCCGCAGGAGCCGAGGGTCGCGCGGCGCGATGCGGGCGCTGCCGGTCCCCTCGGTGTGGCGGTGGTGCGCCTCGCCCAGGACGCGGGCCAGGGAGACCCCCTCGACCAGGTCCATGGCGATGTAGCCGCGGCCGTCGTCCTGGCCCGCCTCGTGCACCGCCACGATGTTGGGGTGCTTGAGCCGCGCCAGCAGGCGCGACTCGCGGCGGAACAGCTCGCGGTGCTCCTCGTCCTCCTCGGCCGCGAGCAGCTTGACGGCCACGGACCGCTCGAGCTGCAGGTCCACGGCCTCGAACACGCGGCCCATCCCGCCCGAGCCGATCTGGCGGACGAGCCGGTAGCGCCCGGCGACGACCCGCGCGGGGGGCGCGTCGGCGGGATCGGATCGGGCATGTCCGGGTCCTCGAGGGCGGGGCCCATGCTAGCACCCCCCCCGCCGGAGGGGGGGGGCGGGGCGGCGGCCTGGCACCCGGGGCGGCTCGCGGCTCTCGGGGGCGAGAATCATCCCCGCCCGCGCCGGTCTCCTGTCCGGAAATCGGAGGCGGATGCCGATCAAGCCCGGATTCGCGCTCGCTCGAGCCGCGTCCAGGCTCGGGGACTCCCCTCCGGATCCCCGCGCCACCCCGGAGCCGCTCCGGATCCCACGGCGGGGCGCCCCCCTCAACCGAACCAGGAGTCCGTAGATGCAACCCCTCGTGAAGCTCTCCCTGCTGGCGCTGGGCGCCCTCGCCCTGGGCCTGACCCTCGGCTCCTGCCGCGCCACCAAGGGCCTGCTCGGCGATCCCGACGCCGAGGTCCGATCCTCCGTCAACTGGGTGGCGATCCCCACCTTCGACCCGGTCAACCCCGCCGACACCAAGATCTTCGTCAAGTTCCGCAATCCCGCGGGCGCGACCGAGTTCACCTACATCGGGCGCGAGATCGAGGCCGCCGCGGCGGAGTACGGCTACACCATCACGCGCAACCCCGACGAGGCGGACTACTACTACGAGGTGATGATCCGCTTCTTCGACGAGAACCCCAACGGCGACAACGGCGAGTCCCTGCTGAACAACGCCGGGGCCATCGCGGTCGGCGCGGCCGGCTGGGCGGCGGCCGACGCGATGGGCGGCGGAAACCTGGCCAAGGGGGGCACGGCCATCGTGCTGGGCGCGGGCGCCAAGACCGCTTTCGACAACTTCTCGCGCGTGACCGAGTGGAACCTCCTGGTCGACTGCGCCATCGGCGAGCGGATGGAGGGCGGGGTGAACACCCGCCTGCAGGGCGGTCAGGACGCCCACTCCAGCATCCAGACCGGTCAGAACACCGGTTACCAGGGCACCGGCGGCTCCGACGTGCGCTCGACCGGCCGGCACCAGAGCGCCCAGACGAAGAGTGACTTCTTCCGGCACGAGGCCCGGCTGCTGGCGGTGAGCCGCCAGATCCGCATGACCCGCGAGGAGGCCGTGGCGGCCCTCAGCGAGCGCGTGCGCGCCTCGCTGCCCGAGATCCTGCCCTAGGAGCCCACCACCAGGCGGGCAACCCACCCCCCCCCACGCCCCCCGGGGGCGCCCGCGGGCCCCCCCCCCCGGCCACGGCGGGCGGAGCCCCCCCGCCCCCCCCCCCCCGCGCGGCCC
>CAZTTG010000114.1:0-17044 GCA_964615935.1 uncultured Planctomycetaceae bacterium
GGGGGCCGGCCCCGCCCCCACCCCGCCGGCCCCCCCGGGGGGGGGGCCCCCGGGGGCCCCGGGGGGGGGGGGGGCCCGCTCGCGTTCGCGGGAAGCCCGGGCGCGCCTACCGGCGGGCCTTGCGGATCTCGGCGCGGAGATCGTTCAGGGTCTGGCGCAGCTCGGCCACCTCGGCGCGCAGCTCGCGCACCGCGGCCTGCAGCTCGGCCGCCGCCTCGCCGTGCTCGGCCGGGGTCGGGGCGGCCGGGACGTAGCGGGTGCGGAAGAAGTCGACGTGGTCCTCGTCGTCGTCCTCGTCTTCGTCATCGTCGTCCACCTGGCCGAAGAACTGCACCCGCCGCGGCTCGGCCGCCTCGGGGCAGCACTCCTCGACCTCCTCACACTCGACGATGCGGCCGCCGAAGGCTCCGCCCGCGCCGCCGCCGACGCCGATCACCTCGCACTCGACGCGGATCTCGCCCCTCTCGTCGCCGCCGAGCTGGATGCAGTCCGCACCCTCGACGCCGCCGAGCATGATGAGGCCGCCCTCGCCCCCGCCCACGTCGGGGCTGGCCCAGGTGAAGGTGTGGGGCTCGTCGTCGCCCTCACCGCCCATGACGAAGAGCGCCTTGCCCTTGCCGCCCGTGGCGATCTGGCCCTGGGGCAGGGAGAGGATGCGGACGTCCTCCTCGCCACCGACGCGGGTGACGATCCGGATCTGGCCGCCTCCGATCCCCGCCATGTCGATGCCCCGGATCCCGCCGAGCTCCCCGCAGCCAGCGCCGGCGATGGCGATGGTGCAGCTCTTCTGAGACGAGCACTTGCCCTTCGCCGGGACGCAGCCGGGCTCCTGGCCGCCGCAGCAGCAGCTCTTTGCCGAATCGCAGCCGACCTTGTCGTCGCAGCAGCAGCACTTCGCCGGGTCACAGGCGGGCTTCAGGCCGATGTGGCCACCGGCCCCGTGCGCGCGGCCGATCACCAGACCGTGGTGGGCGGCCTTCGCCGTTCCGCAGCTCGCCTTCTGGCCGCCGCAGCCGCCGGACGCCATTCCGCAGCTCGCCTTCTGGCCGCCGCAGCCGCCGGCCGCCATTCCACAGCTCGCCTTCTGACCGCCGCAGCCGCCGGACGCCATTCCGCAGCTCGCCGTCTGGCCGCCGCAACCGCCGGCCGCCATTCCGCAGCTCGCCTTCTGGCCGCCGCAGCCGCCGGCCGCCATTCCACAGCTCGCCTTCTGACCGCCGCAGCCGCCGGACGCCATTCCGCAGCTCGCCGTCTGGCCGCCGCAACCGCCGGCCGCCATTCCGCAGCTCGCCTTCTGACCGCCGCAGCCGCCTTCCCTCACAACGAGCGAGTCGACGGCCTGGGAGGTGCTGCCTTCCACCTTCTTCAGCCGCATCACCGTGCGAGCCGACTTCGAGGTGATGAGGCTGTCCACGCCCTCCGAGGGGCAGCAGGATTCCTGCGGGGCCTCGCCAGCCGCGACCACCTGCACCGTCGCGCAGGCCTTCTCGCCACCGCAGGGGGCCTTGCCCTCCGAGGGGCAGCAGGATTCCTGCGGAGCCTCGCCAGCCATGACCACCTGCACCGTCGCGCAGGACTGCTCCCCGCCGCAGGGGGCGGCCTTCACCTGCATCCCCGCGCAGGACTTCTCCTCGCCGCACGAGGCGGCCGCGGCCGGCGCCGAGCCGCAGGCCTGCTGGCATTCGTCGCCCTCGGGCGCGGCGATCGAGACCTCGACGGCCTTCGCCTCCCCGCAGGACTTCTGCTCGCCGCACTGCTTCTGCTTCAGCTTGCCCGCGAGGGCCTCGAGCGGACAGGTGACCTCGCACTTCTCCTCGGTGACGGAGACCTCGACGGCCTTCTCCTTCGTGCAGGACTTCTGGGTCTCGCACGCCTGCTCGGAGACGACGACGGTCTCGGCCTTTTCGGGACAACAGCCCTTGGAGGGGGTCGAGCCACACTCCGATCCGGACTGGGCCAGCGCGGCGGGCGCGGCCAGCAGCCCGAGGGCCAGCGAAACGACGATCTTGTTCACTTGCATGCCGGAAGGTCCTCCTAGATGAACCTGGAATCACTCTGCCTGGGATGCCTCGAGCATCGTTTGGGCCCCTCGCCGGAGTACGGCCAGGAGATCCGCGATTCTATCCCGTCGATCGCGGACCGCCCGAATCCCCCGCTCGAGGCGAAGGAGGGTCTCGGCAGCCCCCGACCCGTTCTCTTGCAGCCCGAGCTCCAGCCGGAGCTCGGTGTACTCGGTCTCGACCAGCTCGATCTCCCGGTCCAGCTCGGCCAGGACGAGGTCCATCTCCTCGCCCAGGAGGAAGACCAGGAGCTCGGTCAGGCTCGACGCGCCCTCCTCGGCGGCCCGCGCTTCGGGAGCGCCCACCGCGGCGACCGCTGCGGCCTCGATCGGCCCGGCCGGCTCCGCGGCTCGCGAGCTGGCGGCGGGCGCGACGAAGAGCACCGCCGGCAGCGCCGCCGCCGCGCACCAGGGAGCCCACGCGCGGTGCGGCTCCACTGCGGTCCGCTCGTGCAGGAGGCGCTCGATGCGCCGCGCCAGGCGGGAGCGGCGGGTCACCATGCCCGCGGCCAGCACCTGACGGCGGTCGATCACCCAGTCGGCCACGTCGGCCAGGCAGCGGGCCAGGGGGAGCGCGCGCCCGGTCCGCTCCACGGCCCAGTCGTCGCACAGGTACTCGATCGACTCGAAGAGCCGTCGGCGGGCCAGGCGGATCAGGGGCTGGAAGGGGAAGAGGGCCTCCAGAACCCGGCACGCGAGCAGCCAGGTCGGATCCCGCCGGGCGACGTGGGCCAGCTCGTGGGCCAGGATGCACTCCCGCTCCTGCGGGCCGAGCTCCTCGAGCGCGCGCTCGGGGAGGCAGATCTCCCGCCGGCGGACGCCGAGGCTGATGGGCGCCCCGATCGAGGGCGAGACCGTCAGGGCCACCGGAGTGCCGACGCCGGCGCGGGCCATCAGCCGGTCCAGCGCGCCGCGCAGCTCTCCCGAGCGGATCACGCGCCGACCCGCCAGGCCGTGCGTGAGGCTCAGCCGGGCGCGGCCGAGCGAGAACAGCCCCGCCAGGGCGGCGAGCATCCAGGCCGCGAGGAGCCACCGTCCCCAGCGGGCAGCCCCCCCGAGGCTCGCGATCCCCGCCGCGGGGGCCTCCTCCTCCGAGCTGGCGACCGCGTCCGGATGAGGCGCGGCCGGGGTCCCCGCCGCGGCGCAGCCGGCCCCGCAGGGGCATCCCCCGGCGCACACCGGCGCCGCGCTCTCCTCGGGGGCTCCGGCGAGCTCCGGCGCTGGCGCGACGAGGGCGGTCTCGCCCGGGCCGCCCAGGGGCAGGCTGCCCGACAGGGGCTGCAGGCCGAGCCCGACCTGGAGGCTGGCCGTGACCAGGGGGCCGATGAGGGCGAGCTTCCACACCCGCTCCTTGGCCCGGTGGGCCTCGTCCCCCAGCCGGCCGACGATCAGGAAGGCCGCCCCCAGGATCGCCGTGCCGTGCAGGGCGAAGGTCAGGCCCCAGGCCAGCAGGGTGAGCTCGGCGCCGCTAGCCGTCATGGCGCCTCCCCTGCCTCTCGGCAATCAGCCGGCGGAGCCGCTCGAGCTCGCCCGGCTCGACGTCGCCCTGGGTGATCAGGTGGGTGACGAGCGCCGCCGCGTCCCCCTGGAAGAGGCGATCGGTCAGCTCCTCCACCATGGTCCGGTGGACGTCCGGCTCGGTCACCGTGGGTTCATAGAGGTAGAGACGTCCCTCGGCCCGGTGCCGGACCACCCCCTTGCGCTCCATCTTCTGGAGCATGGTGGCGATGGTCGTCAAGGCCCGCCGGTGCGGCTCGGAGAGGGCCTCGTGGACGCGGGCCACGCTGGACTCGCCCTCCTCCCACAGCACGCGCATGATCGCGTACTGGAGCTCTCCGAGGTGGTGTGTTCGATTGGCCGTCATCGCCTGGGGATCGGGCTCAGCGGCTCCCCGACTGCCGTTCCCGCTTCCGGGACCGCTGAACTACCCGGGTAGTACGCAGGCTTCGACAATCCTGCCAGAGGTGGATAGGTGTTTTGCTGTTCCGATTTTGTAGGACTCCGGATGCGGGCCGGTGGCCGGCCCGGATCGGTCACCGAAAAACTTAGGAGAAGGGCTTGCGCAATCCGATCAGGCTCCTAAGGCTTTAGGTGTCGTCGAGAAGGTCCCCAGCCATGAGCCAACGCCGCAAGGGCACCCTGCTGACCAACCTCGAGCTCGAGGTCATGCGCATCGTGTGGGAGGCGACCCGCCCCCCGCTCACGGTCCGCGAGGTGACCGAAGAGCTCAACCGCGGTCGCCGCAAGCCGCTCGCCTACAACACGGTCCAGACGATGCTGACCATCCTCCGCGACAAGGGGGTGGTGCGGGTGACGCCGGGTCCCGGCAGGGCCTTCCGCTACGAGCCCCGGCTGTCGCGGGAGGAGGTCAACACCAGCATGGTCGGGGACCTGATCGAGCGGCTCTTCGACGGACGGGCCGAGCCGCTCCTCCTGCACCTCGTCGAGCACGAGGCCCTCGGCCGCGAGGACCTGGAGGCCCTGCGCCGCGTCATCGACACGCACCTCGACGACCGCGACGCCGAGGACCCCCACGAGGTGGATCGATGAGCGGCCCCTGGCTCGAGCACCTGGCCCTGCACTCGGTCGGCCTGGCCCTGCTCGGGTGCTCGGGCTGGATCCTGGTGCGGTGCTGGCGCCGCGACCCGATCTCCTCGTACCGGCTGCTGATCGGCGTGCTGCTCGCGGCCCTGGCCCTGCCGGTGGGTCAGTGGCTGGTCGGCGGACGCGCGGCGCCCGAGGGCGGGCTCCTGGCCCGGCTCTTCGCGACGCGAGGCGGCGGGCTCGAGGAGCCCGCGCGGGAGGCGGCCGCCGATGCGGTGCCCGATCACGAGCCGGCCCTGGGCCTGTGGCGAGCGGCGCGGCCCGCCGGATCCGGGCACCCGGCCTGGACCGCGAGCTGGGAGTCGCTGCCTCCCGAGGAACCGCAGGCGGCCGTGCCCGCGGCGGCCACCGGATCCATCTCGTGGGGAAGGCTGGCCGACGCGCTGATCGCGATCTGGCTCGTGGGACTGCTCCTCGCGGGCCTGCGATGTCTGCTGCGCTGGTCCGGCACCCTGCGCCTCCTGCGCTCCTGCGACCGGATCGCCGATCCCCGGGTGCTGGCGAGCTGGGATCGCGTCTCCCGCGGCTCGCGGCTGCGGGAGCGGGTGCGCCTGCTCGAGGCCGACGGCCTCGACTCCCCGGGCTGCTGGGGGCTCGGCCGACCCGCGATCCTGCTCCCCCGGGGCGCGGGAGCCCCGCGGCACCGCGAGGCGCTCGAGTGCACCCTGACGCACGAGCTCGTACACCTGGAGCGCGGCGACTCGAAGGTCGCGGCGCTGCAGGCCCTGATCCGCACGCTCTTCTGGTTCCATCCCGCCGTGATGTGGGTGTGCCGGGAGCTGGATCGACTCCGTGAGATCTCATGTGACCTCCTCGTCGTCCGGAGAACCGGGCGGCCGAGGAGCTACGCGCTGGCGCTCCTGGACGTTGCGTTGGCACGCGAAGGCCGGGAAGGCGAGGGCGGCGAAGGGCGAGGGGTAGGGAGGGCCATGCGCGCGGCCAGCCCGACCCTCCTGCACTGGACCCGCTCTCCCTCCCACTTGCGAAGAAGAATCGAGATGTTGGCAATGAACCGATCCCATCCCCTGCTCCCCGCCCGGTGGGGCGCCGGCGCGCGCTGGCTCGCCGCCGGAGCCCTGCTCGCCGCGCTGGGGGCGGGTCAGCTCGCGGTGGCCGCGGCCGCCCTGCCCCCGCCGGACCGACCGGACCAGGAGCCGGCGGCGCAGGAGGAGGGCCCCGTGCCCCCCCTCGCGATACTGGAGCTCATCGAGCTCGAGGTGCCGGAGCTCGCCTTCGAGCTCGCCGAGCTCGAGCTCCCCGAGCTCGCATTCCAGGAGCTCGAGGAGCTCCTCATCCCCGCGGAGGCCTTCGAGATCCCCGAGATCGGCTTCACGGTCGACTTCGACGAGCTCGAGCACATCGAGGCCATCGAGATGCCCTCGAGCCTGGCCTTCCGGTGGCCGGCCCCCGCGCTGCACGGGCTCGGCTTCCGCACCGCGCCCGTGAGCGACGCGCTGGCGAGCCACCTGGACGTGGAGGCCGGGAGCTGCGCCCTGGTGGAAGACGTCGAGGAGGAGGGCACCGCCCACGAGGCGGGCCTGCGCTGCCACGACGTGATCATCGCCGTGGACGGCCGCGAGGGCGTCGATCGGCGCTCCGTGATCTCGGCCATGAGGGACAAGGAGGCGGGCGACGAGATCCGCCTCGACGTCCTGCGGCGGGGCCAGCGCATCGAGGTGGTCATCACCGTCGAGGCAGAGCACCTGGCCACGACTCGGCTGAACGAAATCACCCTGCCGAGGATCGAGCTGAAGCCCGGGCAGAAGATCACCTTCGACCGCGGCGTCCCGCGCCTGCCCGCCCGCCTGGACCTCGCCGAGCCCGAGCCCTGCGAGGGGCCCGACGAGGAGGAGTGGCTCGATCGCGTGGAGCGCTCGCTCCACCGGCTGGAGCAGCTCTCCCGCAAGCTCGAGAGGCTCGAGGCCCTGACCGGTGACGCCGGAGGGGACGACGAGGACGAGGGCGCCGAGCGCGCGTACGGCTACTGGACCGGCGGCGACACCGCCTGGCACGGCTCGAACCCCTTCTTCCGCTGGGAGCGCTCCTCCGGGGACGACGACGAGGGCGACGGGCGCGACCATCGCCTCTGGACGTACCGGGGCTGGAAGGCCGGCACCGAGCCGCCGCAGGGCTTCCGGGCCTACGACGGCGACTCCGGCGCGTGGATCGCCCCCCCCGTGCGCAAGGCGCGGGGCGATGCCCAGCAGCGGCTCCAGCGCGCTCACGAGGCGCTGAAGAGGGCGCAGGAGCGGCACCCCGATCTCCTGAAGGCGCAGCGCGAGGCGCGCGAGAAGCTCGAGCGCGCCCACGAAGCGCTCCAGGAGGCGCACGAGCGGCTCCCCGGGCTCCTCCGGAAGAGCCGCGCGTACCGGTGGCAGGAACAGGAGCCCGAGGAGGGGGCGCCGGAGCCCCCCGAGAGACTCCACGAGCACGTGCTCGAGGCGCTGCAGCACCTGAACCGACCGGGCGGGCCGGAGATGGGCACGCTCCTCCAGCTCCAGGGGCTCCACGAGCTCCACCTCCCCGGCCTGCTCCGCAAGCCCGCGCACATCGACCTCGGGGCCCTCCACGGAAACCTGAAGGGACTGGAGCTCCACGACGGGATCCTGTCCCTGCTCGTGATCCCCGGAGTCCTCGAGCTCGAGGTCGAGGAGGACTGCGAGCGCGAGGGCGCCGACACCCTGAGCCGCATGCTGGAGGGCGTCCTGCTGCGCGAGGTGCCCCGGCTGAGCGAGCTCCTCGAGGAGCCCGAGTGCGTGGACGAGCCGGAGTGCGTCGAGGATCCCGAGGGACTCCTGCACTGAGCCATCCGGACCTCTCGGTGCGGAATCTCCAGCCGCCCGGGCCCGAGCGAGGGTCCGGGCGGCGCTCTTGGGCCCCGGCCGGCTCGCGGTGCGGACGTCGAAATACCCCCGGGGGCTCGCGCGTATCCCCGGCAGCTCTTCCCACGCCCCGACGCTCCTGCCCTCCCCACGAGACATGGACAAAACGCGCGCCCTGCTGCCCATCCTCCTCGCGGCCCTGATCGCGGCCGTCGCCGGCCTGGCCTGGATCCTGAGCCGCGCGGGCGGCGCGGGATCGGGCGGGCCGGGCGTCGAGCCGATCGGATCCACGGCCCTCCGCGACGAGGCGGCGACGGCCGCTCCCGAGGACGAGCCGGCCGCGGCGGGGCGGAGCGAGCGGACCTCCGCGCCCATCCGCTCCGAGGCCGAGGCGCGCCTGGAGAGCTTCGAGATCGAGGGCGCGCTGTGGATCGAGGGGAGCGTCGTCCTCCCTCCCGGGGCCCCGGTCGACGACCGCCTGGAGGTCTTCGCCGCGGTCCTGCGCCCCGGTTCCGGGCACGGGGACGCCCTGGCCCGGCGGGGCAGGGACCGGGTCGTCGAGATGATCGAGGAGGCCGAGCCCGGCGAGGCCGCTGCCCGCCGCCCGGTCGACGGATCGGCGCGCTTCGAGATCCCCTTCCCCGCGGACGCGCGGGAGGGCCTGCTGCTCCTGCGGGGGCGCTGGCTCTTCCTCGACGAGCCCCTGGTCGTCGACCTCGCGGGAGGCGTGCGCGAGGTCGTGCTCCGCCCGAGGCTCGGCGCCCTCCTGACCGGTCGCCTGGTCCCCCCGCCGGGCGCGGACCCCGAGGCGGTGCGCGCGGAGCTTCGCGGGCTCCGCATCGAGCTCATGGGCGCCCGCGTGGGGACCGCCACGGGCATGCTGGACCGCGCGACCGAGGCCGGCGAGACGCTCGAGTTCGAGGTCGGCGGGCTGAACCCCGACATGCTCTGGAACCTGGCCGCGGACCCGCGGGAGTATCCCCTCGTCCTGGTCCCGGGCATCCAGCTCCACCCCGGGAGGCGATGCGACCAGCCGCTCGAGCTGGCGCGCGGGGTGCGCCTGTCGGGCCGGGTGGTCGACGAGGCCGGCAGGCCCGTGGCCGGCGCCCGGGTGCGCGCGCGCTCGAGCCACTGGAACATCCGACGGCTCGCGGGACCGCGGGTGCAGGAGACCGCCGGGGCGGGCGCCTTCGAGCTCGTCGGCGTGCGCGCGGGCGAGATCACCGTCACGGCCTCGGCGCCCGACTACCGGGAGGTCGAGGAGGCGCTCGGGGAGCTCCAGCCGGGCGAGCTGCGCGAGGGCATCGAGGTCGTCCTCGCACGCGGCGATCTGGTGGCCGGCCGGGTGGTCTGGCCCGACGGCGCGCCGGCGGTCGGCGCCCGCGTCCGGCTCGCCGCCGGGACGGGCTCACCGCGGAGCGCCACCGTGCAGACCCTGGGCCTCGGACGCGAGGTGAAGCCGGACGGCGGCTTTCTCCTCGGCGGGCTCGATCCGGGTCCCTACGCCCTGCGGGCGAGCTGCGAGCCGCGAGCGGAGGACGAGGACACCTCGCCCCTCTTCAAGGCCTACGTCGAGGGCGTGCAGGCGGGCACCCGCGACCTGGTGCTCGAGCTCCGCCCCACCTCGTCGGTCGCGGGCCTGGCCGTCGACGATGCCGGCGCGCCCGTGCCCGCCTTCCGGGTGAGCGCGCGGCAGCAGGGCGTCGCCCTGGGCGAGGGCCTGGCGGGCCGCTTCGAGGACCAGGGCGGAGCCTTCGAGCTGGCCGGCTTCGCGGAGGGCCGCTGGACGCTGGAGGCCCGGGCCGAGGGCTTCTCCGGCTCCGAGCCGCTCGAGGTCGCGGTCCCCCACCGCGGCCCGCCCGCCGTCCTGCGGCTGATCCGCGGCGCGCGCCTCGCCGGCGTCGTGCTGGATCCCGGCGGCGCACCCGTCGCGGGCGCGTCCGTCCGGGCCCGGTGCTCGCTCGAGGGCGGAGCGGTCGCGAGCCACGACGGCGACGCGGACGAGCAGGGGCGCTTCGAGCTGCGCGACCTGGCCGCCGGGAGCTTCGCCCTCACGGCGAGCTCGGAGAGCTGGGCCCCCTCGCAGGAGCGGACCCTGACGCTGGCGGCGGGCGAGGCCGTCGAGGACCTGGTGCTCTCCCTGACGGCCGGCGGGACGCTCGAGGGGCGGGTCTTCGGCGACGACGGCGCGCCCGCCACCGGGCGGACCATCATGACGGTGCCCCTGGTCTCCCCGGGCGGCGACCAGGTCCAGACGATCTCCGACGGCGACGGCCGCTTCCGCGTGGAGCGCCTGGCTCCCGGCCGCTGGCAGGCCATGGCCCTGCCCGACATGCAGACCATGGCGGGCATGGCTTCGGGCGCCGAGGACATCGACCCGGTGACGATGTTCTCCAGGGTGAAGTCGGCGACCGTCGAGATCGCCGAGGGGGAGACGACGCACGTGGTCCTGGGCGAGCCGCCCGCCGCGCCCGTGCGCGTCCACGGCCGCGTGACGCGCGGCGGCGAGCCCCTGGCCGGCGCCATCCTGGCCGCGGTCGGCGAGGGGCGGGCGATCCTCGAGGCCCTGGACATGCAGCGCACCGATGAGGACGGACGCTACGAGATCGAGGTCGACGCGCCCGGCCACTACACCGTCCTGGTGGGCCAGGAGGACCTCGGCGAGGAGGACGCCACCACCGAGTTCCTGGTCACCATCCCCGAGGTCGACGAGCACCGGCTCGACCTGGCCCTGCCCATCGGAGTCATCGAGGGCCGGGTCCTCGGCCCCGGGGGAGACCCGCTGGCCGGCGCGCGGGTGAGCTGGAAGCGCGAGGGCAGCCTGGGCGCCCTCTCGATCACCTCCGGCGCCCACGCGACGAGCACCGACGAGCGGGGCGCCTGGCGCTTCGCGGGCCTGCGGCCGGGGACCTACGCGGTCCGCGCCTCGGCGCCCTGGCAGGAGGGCGGCGACGAGCTGGGACGGGACCTGGCGGACGGCCTCCGCCTCGCCGAGGACGAGGTGCTGCGCGGGATCGACCTGCGCCTGCCGCGGGCGGGCCGCGCGATCGGCCGGGTGGTCGACGTCCACGGCGAGCCGGTCGCGGGGGCCACGGTCTTCGCCCGCGACGCCGCGGGTCGTCCGGTGGACCTCTCGCCGCGGGTCGAGAGCGACTCCGGGGGCCGCTTCGAGTACCGCGGCCTCTCCCCAGGCTCGGTGACCCTCAGCGCGCGCACCTGCGAGGGGCTGGCGGCCTCCCGGGAGGTCGGCCCGGTCGAGGTCCTGGAGGGCGGGACCTGCGAGGTCGAGATCGAGCTCGAGCCCGGAACGCTCCTGCGAATCGACCTCGAGGGCGAGGACCGCGAGCCCTTGCGCTGCAGCGTCTCGGTCCTCGACTCCGAGGGCAGCGAGGTCTCCTGCCTCCTGCCCCGCGACCACAACGAGGCCCTCCTCTCCGAGGGCATCTCCTCCACCGAGCACCGGGTGGGCCCCCTGCCCTCCGGGCGCTACCGCGTGATCGCCACCGCGCCCGACGGCCGCGAGGCGACCCGGTCCGTGACCCTGCGCGGGCAGGAGGAGCGCCGGGTGCGGCTGCGGTTGCGGGACTGACTCCCGGGACGGACCGCGAACCCGGCCTACCCGTCGGAGGACAGGCTCGCGCGCAGCCACTCCAGGAGCCACCGCATGTCCTCCGGCAGAGGCGAGCGGAACGACAGCGCCTCCCCGCTCACCGGATGCTCGAGCTCCAGCCGGGCGGCGTGCAGCGCGTGCCGCTCGATGGGCGGCGCGTCGGGCGGTAGCTGGGCCTTCCCCCCGCCGCGCGGGCGGTACAGGGTGTCCCCCAGCAGGTGGTGCCCGAGGGAGGCCAGGTGCACGCGGATCTGGTGGGTGCGTCCCGTCTTCGGTCGGCACTCGAGCCAGGCGTAGCCGCGGAAGCGCTCGAGCACCCGGTACCAGGTCTCGGCCTCGCGGCCCTCGCCCGGCTCGCCGATGGCCATGCGCTCCCCCCGACGCGGGTCCCGGACGATGGGGCTCTCGATCCAGCCGGTGTCGAAGCGCGGCTCACCGCAGACGATCGCGCGGTAGCCCTTGCGCGGAGCCCGCGCCCGGAAGGCGGCGATGAGCGCCTGCATGGCCCGCGGCGTGCGGGCGAGCACCATCAGGCCGCTGGTCTGGGCGTCCAGCCGGTGCACGATGCCCGGGCGATCGGCTCCCTGCATCGAGGGCAGGGGGCCCCAGCGCTCCACCGCCAGCTCGGACACGCTGCCCGTTGCCGCCCCGCTCGGGTGCGACAGCATGCCCGCGGGCTTGTCGATCACCGCCAGGTCCTCGTCCTCGAAGACCACCGAGAAGTCCTGCGCCGGCAGGGGCGCGCGGGGCTCGCGCGGAAGCTCGCGCAGGTCCACCACCAGCTCCTGCCCGGTCGAGACCGAGGCCGAGCCCTTGCGGGCGAGCTCGCCGTCGACCCGCACGCAGCCGGCGGCGATCCGCTCCTTGGCCTGAGCCCGGCTGAGGCGCTCGAAGATGCCGCAGAGCGCGCGGTCCAGTCGCTCGCCATTCCAGCGGGCGGGAATCCGGGCGCGGCGGGATTCGGACTCGGATTCGGAGCTCATCGGCCCATTCCTGGGAAGGCGATCTCGGGCGGGCGGGAAATCGGCGGATGGAGGGCAAGGGAGGCGAATCGACCGCTCCCGTCGGCGGCCGATCTCCTAGCATGTTAGGGAGGCTTCACCTCTGGACCGCCCCCCCCCGACGAGCGTAGCCTTTTCGGCGGATCATGGACACGAAGCGGCCCAACGTCCTGTTGGTCGACGATGAGCGGGGCACGATCGAGACCCTCGGTTTCGTCCTCGAGCGCGAGGGCTTTCGCGTCACCCTGCACACCGAGCCCGACTCCGCCATCGCGGAGCTCGGCCGCAGCAGCTTCGACGCGGTGGTGAGCGACGTCGTCTTCGAGGGCACCGCCGCGGGCGGGCGCGTGCTGCGAGCGGCGCGCGAGCTGCGCCCCGACGCTGTGGTCGTGCTCATGACCGGCTACCCGCTGATCGAGGGCGCCGTGGCCGCGATGAAGGACGGAGCCACCGACTACCTGCAGAAGCCGGTGGATCCCATGATCCTGGCGGCCACCCTCCACCGCGCCCTGCGCGAGCGCTCCCTCGAGCCGGAGAACCTCGAGTTCGCCGAGCTGGTCGACATCCTCTCGGGCATGGTGGCCAACACCATCGAGCGCATCGATCCCTACACGGCCGGCCACGGCGAGCGCACCCGCCGCTACTGCGGCCTGATCGCCGCCAGCGCGGGACTGGACGAGCGCACCCGGGAGCGCCTGGAGCTGGCCGCGATCGCCCACGACTACGGCAAGATCTACCTCGACGACCTCGGCTTCCTGACCAAGAAGGGGCCGCTGACCGACAGCGAGTATCTCAGCGTGCAGGCCCACCCGCGCCTGGGCGCCGAGAAGCTCGGGAGCCACCCGCGCCTGCAGGACGTCTGCCTGTGGGTGGCCGAGCACCACGAGCGCTGGGACGGCCAGGGCTACCCGGATCGCAAGAAGTGCGAGGAGATCTCGCTGCCCGGGCGCATCCTGGGGGTGGTCGAGGTCTTCGACAGCCTGGCCACCGAGCGCTCCTACAAGAAGGCCTGGAAGCTCCCCAAGATGATGGAGTGGTTCGAGGGACAGCGGGGGAAGGCCTTCGATCCGGACGTGGTGGACGTCTTCCTGGACGCCCTGGGGAGGGGAGGGGACGCCTGGATCCAGGAGCCCAGCCTCGATCTGGCCGGCGTCACGGTCCCGGTCCTCTAGGGGCGGGACGCCCGGGGAGGCACCCTGGGGGCGCGCCGGGGCCCCTTCCGGCCGGTCCGGGCTCGGGCCCGCCCCGCCGCGCGATCCCGCGATTGGCCTGCCGCGAGGTCCCCGGTAACATTCGCCCCCTCGTGTCCTAGATGAGTGGACCCTCCGGACGCACCCCGGAGCCAGGATCCGCCCAGCTCACTCCGCTCCCATTCCCGCAGCCGGCCCTGGCCAAGAGGTCGTCGTGGCTCGAACCCTCCTGATCGCGCTCCCGCTCCTCCTCGCGACCCTCACCCTCCCCGCCAGCCCGTCCAGGGCCGAGCGCGGCAAGGCCAAGGCGGCAGACCCGCCCCCGGGGCTGATCCTCATCAAGGGCGGGAAGACCAAGATCGGCGCCCCGGTCAAGGTGATCGAGGAGTTCGCCTTGCTGGACGACCAGGGCCGGCTCTTCCGCAACACCGCCTGCGAGACCCCCCAGCACAGCGTGAAGGTGGACGAGTTCTTCCTGATGGTGACCGAGGTCACCAACGAGCAGTACGCCGCCTTCGTGAAGGCCTCGGGCTTCAAGCCGCCGCAGCACTGGGGCCAGGCGGCCATCAACACGGTCCAGGCCAGCTTCCTCGAGGAGCAGGGCCGCCTGCGCCAGGAAGCCAAGGACAACGGGCAGCCGGTCCCCGAGCGCAAGGAATTCGACAAGCAGATGTGGTGGCAGCAGAACTGGGAGGGATGCGAGTGGGCCATCCCCGATGGGCTGGACACCCACCCGGTGGTGTACGTGGACTTCCAGGACATCCGCGCCTACTGCCGCTGGGCCGGCCTGCGCCCGATGACCGAGTTCGAGTACCAGCACGCCTGCCGCGGGAACTCGGACCGCATCTACCCCTGGGGCGATGAGTGGGAGGTCGGCCGGACCGCCAACATCGAGACCAGCCGCAACAACCTGTTCCCGGTGGCCAGCTATCCCCAGGGAGCCGTCGGCGGTCTCCACGACCTGGCCGGCAACGTCTGGGAGTGGACCTCCAGCCAGTACAAGCCGTACCCCGACTTCAAGGACCTGGCGGTCAAAACCGGCAGGGGCGCCGGCAAGAAGGAGCTGAAGACCGAGGTCCTGTGGAACGCCGACCAGCGGGTGGTGGTCTCGGGCTCCTTCCAGTCCTCCGGGCGCGTGCAGCGCTGCACCACGCGCCGGCCGACCGACCGCAACCAGTCCACCGAGGGCGTGGGCTTCCGCTGCGCCGGCAGCCTGCACCCGGGCATGGACGTGGGCCAGGCCATCCTGGACCAGGACCTGCCGGTCGACGTGCGGCCCGAGGGCGTGGTCTACGACGCGGCCCTGACGGCGGCGGCGGACCGCTGGACCGCGAGCGAGGGAACGGCGAAGATCCGCGAAGGCGACGGCGCCGGCCCGGTGCCCGGCTACGGCATCATCGAGAGCTACGAGTACGTGGTGTTCATGCCCCGGGACCAGATCGAGGCCGGGGTGAGCATCAAGAACCTCTCCGACGCCAGCCTCCGCGAGGGCCCCATCCACATCGGGGTGCTCTGCACCACCCGGCCGACCGACGTGCCCGCCCTGCCGGCCGGCACCTACATGATCGCCTACCGCGGCGCCGGCGAGGACCGGGCCCTGGGCGAGGTGCTCGACGAGGGCGGCGGCGCGGGAGGTGAAGGCGGGGGCCAGGAGGGCGGCGAGCCGGTCGAGGGCGAGCAGGCCCCCGCGACCGAGGGCCAGGAGGAAGCGACCGCCATCCAGTACCCCGAGGGGATGGACATCCTGGTGTCCAACTTCCTTATCTACAACAAGGCCGGCGAGCTGATCTCCTTCATCCCGGTCGAGCACGTCGAGTACGACAAGGCCGTCCCCGGTCAGGTGCTGATCACCGATTCCACCAAGGAGGTCATCACCTACGACGACGACGGCGAGGAGGTGATCAACGTCGTCGAGACCACCCTGGCGCGCCTGAAGCTCTGCGTGCCCACCCCCGGCGGCCGCAAGGGCTTCATCTTCTACATGCCCGTCATGTACGCCAAGGGCGAGATCGACAAGAGCTGGCGCCGGCGCTAGCCGCACGCCGCGAGGCCCGACAGCAGCGCGAGGCGCCTCCCCTGTCCGGGGGGCGCCTCGCGCTGGATGCTGCTCCTCCTGGGGAGCGCTCTTCTGCCCTCCTGCTGCTCGCCGCGGGAAGGCGAGGCGGTCGGCGCCGAGCCCCCGGTCGCTGGCCGCCCGACGCCGCCCGTCGCGCTCCTCGGCGGGGGCGCGCTGGGGCCCCCACCGGGCCTGGTCTTCGTGCGCGGCGGGCCCACCCGCATCGGGACGGCCGTGGAGCGGGTGCGGGAGTTTGCCTTGTCGGATGTCCAGGGCCGGCTGTTTCGCAACACCGCCTGCGAGACCCCCGAGCACACCGTCGAGGTGGAGGACTTCCACTTGATGGTCAGCGAGGTCACCAGCGAGCAGTACGAGGCCTTCGTGGCGGCCACGGGCCACGGGCCTCCGCAGCACTGGGGCCTGGCGGCTCTCGAGGAGGCCCAGGCCGACTTCCTGCGGGAGCAGGGCCGCCTGCGCCTGGAGGCCAGGGATCGAGGCCAGCCGATTCCCGAGCGCAAGGGCTTCGATCTCCAGCAGTGGTGGAAGCGCAACTGGGAGGGCTGCGAGTGGGCCATCCCCGAGGGCCTGGCCACCCACCCGGTCGTGTACGTGGACCACGAGGACGCTCGAGCCTACGCCCGCTGGGCGGGCCTGCGCCTCATGAGCGAGCAGGAGTACCAGCGCGCCTGCCGCGGGGACTCGGATCGTCTCTGGCCCTGGGGCGCGGAGTGGGAGGCCGGCCGCTCCGCCAACGTCGAGACCAGCGGCAATCGCCCGCTCCCCGTGGGGAGCTTCCCGCGCGGGGCCGTGGGCGGCATCCACGACCTGGCCGGCAACGTCTGGGAGTGGACCTCGAGCCCGTACGAGCCCTTCCCCGGCTTCGAGGACGTGGCGGTCACCGTGGGCGAGAGGGAGCTCGTGAGCGGGGTTCTCTGGAGCGCCCGGCAGCAGGTGGTGGTCTCGGGCTGCTACCTGCAGTCGGCGATCGCGCAGCGCAGCACCACCCGCCGGCCGACGGATCCCTCGCAGTCCACGGCGGCGCTGGGCTTCCGCTGCGCCGCCCCCGCGGTCATCGATCCGCGGGAGATCGCCCGGGAGATCCTCGCCGGTCTCGTGCTCCCCGGGGGCGTCGAGTACGAGCCCCGGGCGACGGTGCACGCGCGGCGGTGGCTGTCGGAGCCGGGGAGCGCGGCTCTCTCGGGGTACGCGATCATCACCGACTTCGACCATCTGAGCCTGATCCCGCGCGCCGGCCTGCCCCGGGCCGAGGGCCTTCGGGGGCTCCTTCGCCTCGCTCGGGAGGAGGGAGCGGTCGAGCTCGGGATCCTGTCCACGAGCCTGCGGCTGACCTCCCCGCACCTCGAGCCCGGCACCTGGAGGCTGGTCCTCACCGATCGCCCGGCGAGGAGCGGTCAGGCCCGGGTCGCATTGCTGGACGCCGAGGGCTCCCCCGTGGCCGAGCTCCCGTGTCGGGTGGACGAGGCCGCGGCAGCGGTGAGCGAGCCCATCGAGGTGATGCGCAACGGGCTGGGCTGGAGGGCGCGGATGGCCTTCGGTATCCCGAGTGGAGGGCGGGCGCTGCGTTTCGAGCTGGAGGTGGATTGGTGAGGGGAGGCCCGGGCACGGTCCACCGCCCGCGCCCGATCACCTTGCCACCAAGACCAGGCCCTCGCCCTGGGCCGATGGTGGACGCGCGGCAAGC
>CAZTTG010000115.1:0-16702 GCA_964615935.1 uncultured Planctomycetaceae bacterium
CTTGGGCGCCAAACTCAACTCATTCGCCCACGCACCGGGCGCCCAAGACCTCCAGAAGGGGGCGTCGCTCAGCGCCCCGAGGGGCGGAAACCGCGGGCGGAGGGGCCGCCCGGGGAGCGCGAGCCGGACTCGGAGCCGCTCCGGAACCCGGGTCGGGAGGGCGCCCGCTCGCTCCGCGACGAGGCGGTGCGCGGGGGGGCGGTCCCTCGCCCGATCTCCTCGTGGGTCTCGCTCACCATGCTGGAGGGCAGCTCCCCCTCCTGGCCGCGCTCGGCGGCCGGCGGCCCGTAGCCCAGGAGCCCTCCCTCGTCCCGCAGGGCCTGGTTGAAGTCCTCCCAGATGGCCCGCACGAAGGGGAGCCAGAAGGGGACCGTCACCACCAGGAGGACGTACTTGAAGAGCTCGGTGTTGAGGTTCAGGGCGGCGAACATGGGCTTGGTGGCTCGCGAGAGCCGAAGGCGATCGACCTGTCGGCGCCGGCGGCGGTCATCCTATCATCGGACCCCGGGGGCCGCTCCGTGAGGTCTCGGGCCCGGCTCGGCGGGGGGGGCCCGGGAGCGGCCCCGGGGGGCGGGGCCGCGATCCGGGCAGGCGGACTTGAATCGTCGAGCCTCGGAATCGTAAGAACCTCCCTGAGGCCCCCCTCCGGGGTCCCCTCGTCACGGCGCGTCGGGCGGCCGCGGGGCGAGGGCCGAGCGGGTCGCCCGCGCAGGCGCTGCGCGAGGATGCGTGCCATGGGTATCGAGCGGATGAGGCGATCGCGGTGGCTGGGGCTGGCGGGGCTGGTCCTGGCCCTGGGGGTGCAGGGCTGCGGAGACAGCGAGCAGGCCCGCGAGGTCCGCCGGAAGGTCGGCGAGGCCCTCTCGGCGGTGGGCAGCTACACCTGGGACCGCAAGGAGGAGCTGGCCGAGCAGCTCCAGCAGGTGGCCGAGGACTGCCAGGACGAGATCGAGGTGCTGGAGGAGCGGATCCGCGAGGAGGGGGCCGAGGCTCGGGAGGGCCTGAAACAGGCCCTGGAGGAGCTCCGCGAGCGGCGGGATCGGCTGGTCGAGCGCCTGCCCGAGCTCGAGGAGTCGACCCGGGAGGCCTGGGAGGAGGTCTGTGACGGCATGTCCGAGGCCGCTAGGGAGTTGAAACAGGCCTACGAGAAGGCCAAATCACACTACTGATCCGGGCGGGACGACCGCCTCCACCCTCCACCCCCTCTCCCCTGCGGAGCCGTGCTCATGCGCACCTCACCCCGCACCGGTGGGTCGGGCGCCCAGCGTCCGGCCAGCCATCGCTCGGGACGACTCGGTCTGGCGGCCGTCGCGCTGCTGCTCGCCGGCGGCGCCGTCGGCCTGCGCTGCGCGGGCGCGGGCTGGCCGCCCGTCGGCCGGCTGGCGGCCACGCCTCGCGCGGTGAGCCCGCGGGGCGATCTCCTGGAGGTCGAGCGATCCCGGATCGAGCTCTTCCGCGCGACCTCGCCCTCGGTGGTCCACATCCGCACCACCGCCGTGGGCCGCACCAGCATCTTCAGCCGGACGCTGGCGGAGGTCCCCCTGGGCGAGGGCTCGGGCTTCGTGTGGGACGAGCGGGGCTACATCGTCACCAACTTCCACGTCATCCGGGAGGCCCGCCGCGCCCAGGTCACCCTGGCGGACGGCTCCGATTACTGGGCGGAGTACCGGGGAGGGGACCCGGATCACGATCTCGCGGTCCTGAAGATCGACGCGCCCCCCGAGTCCCTGCGACCGCTGAAGATCGGCACCTCCCACGACCTGCAGGTGGGGCAGGACGTCTTCTCCATCGGCAACCCCTTCGGCTTCGACCACACCCTGACCACCGGCGTCGTCTCGAGCCTGGGGCGGGTGATCCAGTCGCAGACCCGCCGCAAGATCTTCGGCGTCATCCAGACCGACGCGGCCATCAACCCCGGCAACTCGGGCGGCCCGCTGCTCGACAGCGCGGGGAGGCTGGTGGGCGTCACCACCTCGATCTACAGCCCCTCCGGCGCCTACGCCGGCATCGGCTTCGCCATCCCGGTCGACACCGTCAACCGGGTGGTGCCCCAGCTCATCGCCCACGGGGCGGTGGCCCACGCGGGCCTGGGGGTGACCCTGGTGGACGACTACCACGCGCGGCGGGCGGGCCTCGAGGGGGTGGCCGTCAACGACGTCCCGAGCGAGAGCGCGGGCGCCGGAGCGGGCATGCGGGGGATCTGGGAGGACGCGGACGGCCGCTGGCGCTGGGGGGACGTGATCGTGGCCGTCGAGGGGCAGCGCGTCCGGGACTCGGACGATCTCCGCGACGTCCTGATCGACCTCGAGGTGGGCGAGGAGGTCGCGGTGTGGGTCCAGCGCGGGGAAGAGCGGGTGAAGCTGGACGTGGTCCTGCAGCGGCTCTCGGAATGAGATCGGCCGGGGGGCGCGCCGCAGCAGGACCTGAGCTGGACGCTCGCGGCGGGGTCCGGATCCCCCCTCCGAGGGTCCGGGACCCCGGAATCCCGGGCGGATCGCTCAATCCCGGCCATGTTTTCCCCTGCATTCTGACGAATAGGGAAGCAGGCTAGGCACCTGCCCGCGCCCCAGCGGGGCCGGGACGCCTACGATTCCCTTTTCGAACCCCGATCCCCCCTTGCCCCGAAGCCCGGCCATAATCGACCCCAGCCCAGCCCACGGGACGACCGTCCGGCCAGCTTCCGGCCCCTTCCCCTAGTCCCGCGATGTCGTCTGCACAGCGCTCGCAGCCGAGCCCCGAACCGGGGGCCGCGGCCGCTTCGGCCGAAGCGCCGACGCGGAGGGGGGAGCGTGCGCCCCTGCCCTGCGAGTCGGTCGACTGCGGCCCGCGCCTCGGCCGGGACCACGTCCTGGTGCTGGTGGTCGCGGTCTTGCTGTGCCGACTCCTGGCGGTGCAATCCTGCCCGGTCTACGACGACGCCTTCATCACCTTCCGCTACGCCAGGAATCTGGTCGCCGGCCTGGGCATGCAGTTCAACCCCGGCGCGCCCTGGGAGCCGGTGCTGGGGACGACCACGCCGGGCTACACCGTCCTGCTGGCGGGGCTGGGCTTCGCGGGCGTGCCGATCATCTCGGCCTCGCTGGCGGTCAACTTCCTGGCCGACGCGATCTCGGTCGTGCTGATCGTGCGGCTGCTCAAGCGGGCCTTCCTGCCCTCGGTGATCGCCGTGCTGGCCTTCGCCACCATGCCCTCGATCCTGCGCATCACCGCCGGCGGCATGGAGGCGCCGGTCTTCGCCTGCCTGGGCCTGGCGGCGGTGGTGCTGGCGTACGAGCGCCGGCCGGCGCTGGCCGGCCTCCTGACCGCCCTGTGCTGCACCATCCGGCCGGAGGCGGTGATCCTGGTGATCGTCCTGGGGCTCCTGCAGCTCTCCTCGCGGCGCGCCTTCCTGCGCTACGCCCTGCCGGTGCTCCTCGTGGGCGCGGCCTACTCGCTGGTCCTGTGGAGCGTGTTCGGCTCGCCCATCTCCCAGTCGGTGATCGCCAAGGCCGCCAACCACGCCACGGTGATCGCCAAGGCCGCCAACCACACCACGGTGGTCGCCTACGCGCGCTTCTTCGAGATCCTGCGCGAGGCCTTCGCCCCCCAGTGGATCGAGGTGGTGCTCCTGCCGCTGGTCCTCATGGGGCTCTGGCAGTGCATCCGCCGGGACTGCCCGGCGCGCGCCTTCGGGGCCTTCGCCCTGCTGATGGTGGCCGCCTACCTGGCGGTGCGGCCCAAGACCTGGGGCTGGTACTACTACGTCCCCCTGACCGCCTGGACCATCTGGCTGGGCATGGGGGTGGGGCTGCTCTCGCAGCGCCTGGCGCCCGGCCTGGCCGCGGAGGGGTCCCGGCTGTGGAGGCGGGGACCGGTGGTCCTGGGGGCGGTGGCCGTCCTGGCGATCGGCGCGGTCAGCCGCTTCACCCCGGACGCGGTCACCGGGGAGGTCTACGAGCCCCTGCGGGAGTGGGCCCAGGAGGTGACCGCGGCGGCGGCCGAGCAGGACCGCAAGGTCCGGATCATGGCCTCGGACATCGGGGCCATCGGCTGGTTCGCCGACGCGGAGATCCTGGACAGCATGGGGCTGGTCTGGCCCCCGGCCACCGAGGAGTACACCTCTCAGGTCGAGGCGATCCGGGACCAGCACCCGGAGTACGTCATGCTGGTGGCCATCTACCGGCGGATGGTGCCCTTCATGGAGGATCCTCTGCTGCGCGAGCGCTACCGCCCCATCCGGCGCTTCAACGTCAACGGCAAGACCGACCTGCAGCCGGATCCGGAGGGCCTCCCGCACCCCTGGGTGCAGGACTACATCATCTACGAGCGGGACTACGGCGGGTCCTGGTAGACCGCCGAGCGGCCCGCGGGCTCACCGCTCGTCGAGGTAGCCCAGCTCCCGCAGGGCCCGGGCCAGCTCCTCGTCGGGGGCGGCCGTCGGGTCGCTCCCGGAGGGCGAGCGGGCCGCGTACCAGTCGCGCAGGACCCGCTCCATCTCCGCCGCTCGGCGCGGGTGGCTCGCGGAGAGGTCGCGGCGCTCGCCGGGGTCCCGGTCGAGGTCAAAGAGCTCGGCCCGATCGCTTGCCCCGCGCAGCACCAGCTTCCAGCGACCTCGGCGCAGGGCGAGCTCGAGCTCGGCGAAGTCGTCCTTGTAGCGCGAGGACAGGCGCAGGACCCGCGCCGGCCGCACCTGGCCGCGAAGCAGCGGGAGCAGCGAGCGCCCCCGCGGCGGCGAGGCGGGCTCGGGGAGCTCGCAGAGCTCCACCAGGGTCGGCAGGAGGTCGAGCAGGCTCACCGGCTCCTCGACCACCCGCCCGGCCGCCAGCCCGGGCCCGGAGAGGATCAGCGGCACGTGCACCATGTCCTCGTACACCGTGGCGTTGTGACCCTGGGACCCGTGCTCCATGAAGGCCTCGCCGTGGTCCGAGGTCACGACCAGCAGGAATCCGTCGGAGCCGGCCGGCCCGCGGCCGAGCCCCTCCACGAGCCCTCGCACCAGGTGATCGGCATAGCGCACGTGCTCGTGGTAGAGGGCCGCCAGCCTCCGGGTGTCCGGGTGGTCGGGCGGAAGGCCCTGCTTGTGGATGCGGCGGGCGCTGGCGATCGAGCCGTCGACCCCTCCACCCTCCGAGCCGGCGAAGCGGCCGCGGAAGGGGGGCGGGGGCTGGTAGGGCATGTGCGGCGGGCAGAGGTGCAGGTAGAGGAAGAGCGGCCGGTCCGAGGGGGCCGACCAGACGTCCAGGGCCAGCTCGACCGCGCGCGCGGCCTGGTCGACCTTCCAGTCCAGCACCTCGAAGCGATCGAAGCCCCGGTCCAGGCCGGTCTGCGCGCCGAGCAGGGGGGTCTGCATCACCGCCGCCGTCCGGTAGCCGGCGGCGCGGTAGAGCTCGGCCAGGGTGTCCACCTCCTCGTCCAGGCGCTGCTCGAGCCGGCGCAGCCCGTGGCGCTCCTGCTCCAGGCCGGTGAGCAGGGAGGCCACGGAGGGCAGGGTCCAGGAGGTCTGGGAGCTGGCCCGCTCGAAGCGCACGCCCGCTCGCGCCAGGGCGTCCAGGGCCGGGCTGGTGTCGCGGTCGCCGCCGTAGCAGCCGAGGTGGGCGGCGCCCAGGGAGTCGGCCACCACCACCGCCACCCATCGGCCGGCCGCGGCGCCGGCCGGGTCGCGGCCGGCGCCGCCGCAGGCCGCCGGCCCGCAGCCGAGGACCGCCAGCAGCAGGCAGCGGGTGGCCTTTCCCAGGCCCTCTGTCGCGGGAATGTGCATGCGCTCGCGGGGGGGATTCGACATCCTACCCGGCCTTCGCGGAGGACGGCATGGAAGGCGAGGCGGAAGCGCTGACGCGCGACGAGGTGCGGGAGGTCGATCGCATCGCGATCGAGGAGCTGGGCATCCCCGGGGCGGTCCTGATGGAGAACGCCGCGGCCGGGGCGGCCCGGCTGATCCTGGCCGAGCTCGGCCCGGAGCGGGCCGGCTCGCGGGCGGCGATCCTGTGCGGCGGGGGCAACAACGGGGGCGACGGCTACGCGATCGCCCGGCACCTCCACAACGCCGGGGTGGAGGTCGAGGTCTTCGCGATCGTCGAACCCGGCGCCCTGAAGGGCGACGCCCGGATCAACGCCGACGTGGCCCTGCGCATGGGGATTCCCGTGCGTGCGCTCGAGGAGCAGGGGGACATCGTGGAGGCCATGGGGGCCGCGGCCGCGGCCGCCGTGCGCGTGGACGCCCTCCTGGGCACCGGCTTCCGGGGGGAGCTGCGCGGCAAGGCGCTGAGCCTGCTCGCGCTACTCGATCCCATTCGCAGAGGCCTAGCGGTGGCCGTGGACCTGCCCTCGGGCCTCGACTGCGACAGCGGGCGCGCCTGCGAGCACACCTTCCGCGCGGACCTCACCGCCACCTTCGTCGCGCCCAAGGTGGGCTTCGCCTCCCCCGGCGCCGGGCCCTACCTGGGGCGGGTCGAAACGGTCTCGATCGGGACGCCGCCCGAGCTCGTGCGGCGCGTGCGCTCGGCTCGGGGTGGTGGGAGCGGGAACACCAGCGTACGGCTCCTGTAAGCGCCGGACTTCTCCCTGGTGCGGTGCAGCCGGGTGGACGAATGGTGCTGTAGATTCGGTTCACCGCGGGGGCAGTCCCGCGGCCGATCCGGATCCCACACCGGAGCCCCTGCCTCATGACAGCACGAAGGACGCTCCTCGGAGCCGCGTCCCTTCGGAGCGCGGCGGTCGCCGTCGGCCTGCTCCTCGCCCCCTCCATCCAGGCGCAGGAAGCCCCACCCGGGGTGCAGGTGGGCGAGCACCCCGTCTACTCCTTCCGGCGCCCGCTCTTCAACGGGCTGGGCGTGAGCAGCCTGGCCGACCTCCAGGGTCGGCCGGTGCTGGTGCAGTTCTGGGGACGACGCTGAGGCCCCTGCATCGGGGGGTCCGTGCCGACCTCCCTCAGGCTCCAGGAGGAGTTCGGAGAACGGCTCCAGGTTCTCTTCGTCGAGGCCCGCGGAAGAAGCGACCGGGAGATGGCGGCCTTCGCTCTCGAGCGGCGCTGGCTCTCGGGATCGGCGATGTGGACCACCGAGGCGCCCTTCTGCCACGGCTCTCCCTACCTGCCGGCGGCGGTGCTCCTGTCGACCGAGGGGGAGGTGCTCCTGCGCGGCAACCCCCTGCGCCTGCAGCGCGAGATCGAGAGGACCATCGACGAGCAGGTCGGGCGGGCCGCCGAACCCCCGGCCGACACGCCGCCGGCCCTCAAGAAGGCCTGGACCGAGTTCCACAAGGGACACGTGGCCCGCGCCATCCAGCTCGCCACCCGCCTGGCCGAGAGGCCCACGGGGAGCGACAAGCGGGAGCTCGCCGCCAAGGCCCGCGAGGCGGTGGGGGCCTTCCGCCGCCGGACGCACGCGCGTCTCGAGCGCGTCGAGTGGATGATCGAGAACGGCTTCTACATCCGCGCCGAGGAGACCATCGAGGTTCTCTCCAAGGCCGTGAAGGGGGACGCCGAGCTCGGCGAGCGGCTGGAGGCCGTGGCCGCCCCCCTCGAGTCGGAGGAGATGAAGCGCGAGCTCCAGGCGGCCCGCGACCTGCACGAGATCGAGACCCAGCTGCTGCTCAAGGGGCCCGACGATCGCCTGGTCAAGCGGCTCGAGCGGCTGGCCCGCAAGTACGAGGGTACCCAGGCCTCGGTCCGGGCCGGGTACCTGGCCGAGCTGGCCCAGGGCTGAGCGGCGCGGCTCGCGGTGGGCCTCGCGGCCGGGGACATGAATCAGGACGGCAGTCCCTCAGCCGTCCCGATCTTCCTCGGGAGGCCGCGAGAACTCCTCGATCTGCGCGCGTCCCGCGACCTTCCCGCGGATGCGCACCGCGCCGCGCAGCTCGGTCTTCGGATCCAGGAGCACGCTGCCGTTGGCGGAGCTCAGCAGTCGGCGGTCCGCCAGCGGATCCAGGTCCAGGGCCGGCTGCTCGCCGCCGGAGAGGAACCGGTTGCTCCCCTCGATCCGCACCTCGGTGCAGCCCCCCAGGGAGACCAGGGGCCGATCGCCGCAGCCGGGCGCCAGCTCGAAGCGGTTGTCGCGCAGGACGACCCGGGCGTTGGGCGCCCCCGCCCCGCGGTCCCAGCACACCAGGGCCCCGGTCCCGTAGGGCATCTCCGGGCGCGTGAGGTGGCGCAGCTTGGGGTCGAAGCCGGCCCGCACGGTGCAGCCCTCGACGGTGATCGTGCCGCCCTGCCGCCCGCAGAAGGTCAGGGCGGAGCCGCCCTTGAAGTTGTCCCCGGCGGCGATGGTCGCGTCCACCACGAGGCAGTCGCGGAGGGTGACGTCGCCCACCCCGGGGGGACCATCGCCGGGGCGCGCCGTGAGCTGGAAGAAGGTGCGGCCCAGCCGCCGGCCCTCGACGTTCTCGATGGTGATGTCGCCCTTGGAGTTCTGGAGGTAGAAGGCGTGCTCCTTCTCGATGTCCTTGATGACCGCGCGCCGCGTGAGGCCGCGGAACTCGAAGTCCGCCAGCCCGTAGCCCCAGACGCCCCAGCGGGACTTGCTGCCCCGAGCGGTGAGGTGGTTCCACCCCCCGAGGATGTCGCAGTCGTGGAAGCGGAAGCCCGGATAGACCACCTCCGGTCCGCCCATGTAGAAGATCACGCCGGCCCGATAGCCGGGGACGATGGTCAGCTCGCGGAAGGTGATGTGACCGCTGGGCTTGCGGTTGTTGACGGCGATGGTGTCCCCGTGCGAGTCGGGCCCGGTCGGCGCGATCCGGGTCCTCGGCCCGCCCTGGACGACGATGGGCTGGGCGGCGGTTCCGCCGGGGGTATCGGTGTTCCAGTGAGCCTGCGGCTTGCCGAAGCCGATGCAGAAGGGGGGATAGTCGCCCGGGCCGAGCTGGATGACCGTGCCCGGCCCGGCCCGGTCGAGGGCTCGGGCGATCGGGTTGCGCACCGCCTGGGGCGCGCCCCCGTCCGGGCTGATCGTCGTGGGGGTGCAGCGGATCACCCCGGCGGGGGGGGGCGGGAGATCCGGGGCGGCGGTGAGGGCCAGGAGAGCGAGGGCGAGGGTGGTCATCGAGGGGCCTTCCGAGGGGGGGCGTACCCCTCCTCGTACGACAACCCGGCGGATCCTGCGGGCTTCCGCGCGGAAAAGTGGGCGGGGGTGCTGGCCTCCGGCCTCGGCCCCCCTCTCAGGCCCCCATCCCGTCCTCGAACGAGCCCTCGGCCACCGGGAAGCACAGCGCGTCCCGCACGTGCTGGATCCCGTTCGCGCTGGTGGCGTCCAGGTCCCGGTAGGCGCTCTCCGCCTCGGCGCACAGCGGCGCGGTCCGCGTCCCCATGACGCCGCAGTACCGTCCGGGGTAGCCGATGTCGATCAGGAGCTCGGCGTAGCGGGTGAGGTTCAGGTCGCCGCTGCTGAGGTCGACGAACTGCATGGCGCGGTCCTGCCAGCGGGGATTCATGCTGCGCAGCGCCAGGCCCGGGCGGACGTTGAAGTTCTTGACGTGCACGGCGTACACGCGATTGGCCACCGCGCGGAAGCGGGTCTCGAAGCTCTCGTGCTCCCAGCAGTGGGAGGGATCGGCGGTGACCCCCAGGCAGGGATCCCCGTCACAGGCGGCCACCAGCGCCTGGAAGTCGGCCGCGCACATGGCGCCGGTGTTGGGGTGGATCTCGTGGCACAGGTAGAGGCCCAGCCCGCGCGCGTGATCCCGCAGCCTCGCGGTCTTCTTCGCGAAGCGCTCGTGGCCCTCCTTCAGGAGGTCGTAGTCGGTCCCGCTCCAGAAGCCCCAGGGGTAGCCGGTGGCCACCTCCCAGCCCCAGGCGATGCCCCAGAACATGGGGAGGATCTTCACGCCCAGCTCGGCGCACAGGTCCATCAGGCGCAGCAGGTAGTCCTCGCACCACCCCTCGACCTCGGAGACCGAGCCCGAGTGCAGCTCGGGCGGGAGGAAGGGCCGGATGGTCTTGCTCTGCGTCCAGGCGGTGGTGTGGACCCAGAAGGGGCAGTGGGCCGAGACCCCGTCCAGCAGCATGTCCTGCGCCTCGAAGGCCTCGCGGATGCTGGCGGCGCTCCGCAGGCCCTCGCCCTCGTTCAGGTGGAAGTTGGAGGGCTGGCAGCCGGCGCCGCCGGACTGACGGGCGAAGGTGATCAGCTCCTCGAGGCTCTTCCCTCCGTGCTGGGCGCCCTCGATGCTGGCGTGGAAGCAGTTCTGGCTCATGGCGGTCCCTCGATGCGGCGCGCGGCGCCGGTAGCGGTCGGCGGGCAACGATAACCCGGCGCCACGCCTCAGACCACCCGGATCCCCTCGCTGGCGGCGCGCCGCTGATAGAGGCTGGAGAGCCGGCGCGTGAGGGGACCGACCTCGCCGCTGCCGATGATGCGACCGTCGACCCGGGTGATCCCCCACACCCCGCTCAGGGTGTCGGTGCAGAACACCTCGTGGGCGCGGTAGGCCTCCGTCAGGGTGAGGTCCCGCACCGCGTGCGGGATGTCCTCGGCCTGGCAGATCTCCAGCACCGCCTCGCGCGTGATGCCCTCGCGGCAGGCCACCAGTCGGCCGGTCTCCACGACGCCGTCGGTGACGATGAAGGCGTGGGCGGCGCTGGTCTCGGCCAGGAAGCCGCGGTTGTCCAGCATCAGCGCGTCCTCGACCCCGGCGCAGTTGGCCTCGATCTTGGCCAGGGTCGACTGCAGCAGGTTGCAGTGGTGGATCTTGGGGTCGAGGCAGTCCGGCGGGGAGCAGCGGATGCTGCTGGTGATCAGCGCCACGCCGCCCCGCTCCCGCGGCGGGGGCGCGTGCTCCGCCAGGACGATCAGCGTGGGCCCGCCCTGGATCAGGCGCGGATCCATGCCCGAGGTGACCTTGACCCCGCGCGTCAGGGTCAGGCGGACGCAGATCCCGTCCCGCATGTCGTTGGCCTCGAGGGTCTTGCGGATCTCCTCCATCAGCGCCTCAAAGGAGGGGATCCGATCGTAGGCCAGGGCCTGGGCCGAGCTGCGCAGGCGCTTGAGGTGCTCCTTGAGCCGGTAGACCCGGCCGTCGTAGACGCGCATGCCCTCCCAGACCGCGTCGCCCCCCTGAACGGCGCTGTCGAAGGGGCTGATGCCCGCCTCGTCCCGGCGATGGAGCTCGCCGTCGACGTTGATCAGGATGTCGCGATTCCTCTCGTCGAACCTCTCGAGCATGGTGGGTCTCCAATCCGGGGGCGCGCTGGGCCGCCGGTGCGATTCTAGCCCACTCCGCCGCTCCGCCCCGGGCGAGAATCGGGATCGCGATGGGGAACGCGAGCGGCGCTCCGACTATTCTCGGATCCCGGACCGAGCCGCGGAGGTGAGAGGTTGACGAGCTTTGATGGACTGGGGATGGGGCTAGGCGGGCTGAGCCGGCTGTCGCGGGCGCGCTCCCGCTCGATCTCGGCCGAGAACCGCACCGGAGCCCGGGGCGGGGGCGGCGCCGCGATCGAGGGCATGGGCGCGCGGGCCGCGCGCGGGCTGGGCCCGGGCTGGAAGATCTCGCCCTGCGACCGGATCGCCCCCGGCGCCACCCTCGAGATCGCCGACATCGAGGGGCCCGGCGCCCTCCAGCACCTGTGGCTCACCCTCACCGGCCGCTGGCGCCTGTGCGTCCTGCGGATCTACTGGGACGACCAGGACGTCCCCTCGGTCGAGGTCCCCGCCGGGGACTTCTTCGGCCTGGGCTGGGGCCGCTACGCCCAGATCGACGCCCTGCCGGTCAACGTCAACCCGGGCAGCGGCTTCAACTGCTTCTGGGAGATGCCCTTCCGCGAGCGCTGCCGGATCTCGCTGGAGAACCTCTCCGAGGAGGAGATCGTCGCCTTCTACCAGGTGGACTACGCGCTCACCGAGGTGCCCGCGGACTGCGGCTACTTCCACGCCCAGTTCCGGCGCTCCAACCCGGTCCAGAAGGGCCGGGTGCACACCCTCCTCGACGGGGTGCGCGGCTGGGGGCACTACGTGGGCACGACCATGTGCTGGGGGGTCCACCACGGCGGCTGGTGGGGGGAGGGCGAGATCAAGTTCCACCTGGACGGGGACGGCGAGCACCCCACCCTGTGCGGCACGGGCACCGAGGACTACTTCGGCGGCAGCTACAACTTCGAGGCGGAGGGGGGCTACCGCGAGTTCTCGGCGCCCTTCCTGGGCATGCCCCAGGTCCTGCGGCCCGACGGGCTGTACGACTCGCAGCAGCGCTTCTGCCTGTACCGCTTCCACGTGATGGATCCCATCCGCTTCGAGGAGGACCTGCGGGTCACCATCCAGTGCCTGGGCTGGTGGCCCGAGCGCGAGCGCTACCTGCAGCGCTCGGACGACGTGGCCTCCACGGTCTTCTGGTACCAGAGCCTGCCCACCGCGCCCTTCCCCGAGCTGCCGGCCGCCGAAGCGCTCGAGGTGACCTGATGCGCCGGCTGCTCGCCCCGCTGATCGTCTTCGTCGCGGCCTTCGTCGCCTTCTGGCCGGCCCTCGACGGCGAGTTCGTCAGCTGGGACGACAACCTGAACTTCGGCGAGCAGAACCCGCACTACAAGGGGCTCGACGCGGAGAACCTGGAGTGGATGTTCACCGAGTCCCACGTGGGCCACTGGCATCCGCTCACCTGGATCTCCTTCGCGATCGACTTCCAGCTCTTCGGGGAGGACCCCGGCGCCTACCACCGCACCAGCATGCTGCTGCACGCCGCCAGCGCGGTGCTGGTGTACCTGCTGATCCTGCGCCTGCTGCGTCTCACGGCGATGGGGCGGTCCATGAGGTCCTCCATGGCTCTCGCGCTGCCGGCGGCCACGGGGGCGCTCCTCTTCGCCCTCCACCCCCTGCGCGTGGAGTCGGTGGCCTGGGCCACCGAGCGGCGCGACGTGCTCTCGGGCTTCTTCCTGCTGCTCTCGGTGCTGGCGTGGTTGAGGATGCAGGACGAGGGCCGCCCCCGCCGGGCCTGGTACGCCGCCTCGCTGGCGCTCTTCGCCCTCTCCCTGCTCTCCAAGGCGTGGGGGATGACCCTGGGGCTGGTCCTGCTCCTGCTGGACGCCTGGCCCCTCGGTCGGATGCGGCCGGGCGAGGACGGGCGGCGTCCCGTCGGCCGCCTGATCCTGGAGAAGGTCCCCTACCTGGTGCTGGGCGTGGCCTGCGCCGGGGCCGCGGCCCTGGCCCAGAAGGCGGGGGCCCAGGGTCAAACCGCGGTGGTGGGGCTGGCCGAGCACGGCGTCCTCGAGCGCGCGGTGCAGGCGGCCTTCGGCCTGGCCTTCTACCTGTACAAGACGCTGATCCCGGTCGGGCTCTCGCCGCTCTACGAGCTGGAGCGCGAATTCGACGTCACCCGACCGCACTACCTGATCTCGGTCGCGCTCGTGCTGGCGATCACCGCCCTGGTGCTGATCCTGCGGCGGCGCTGGCCGGCCCTGGCGGTGGCCTGGCTGGCCTACGTCGTCATCGTCTCGCCGGTGCTGGGCGTGCTCCAGAGCGGCGCCCAGCTCGCGGCCGACCGCTACGCCTACCTCTCCTGCATCCCGTTCGCGGTGCTCGCGGCCGGGGGGATGGCCGTTCTGGTCTTCCGCCGGCGAGCCAGCGGCGAGCCGCTCATCCCGGCGCAGATCGCGGTGCCTTTCGCCGGCCTCCTGCTCGTCGTTCTGGGCGTTTTGAGCTGGCGCCAGACGGGGATCTGGCGGGACTCCCTCTCGCTGTGGACCCACGCCGCGCGCGTCGAGCCCACGAGCTACATCGCCCACTTCAACCTGGGGGGGGAGCTCCTGCGCGCGGGCCGGTTCGACGAGGCGGCCGGGGAGTACCGGCTCTCGATCCGGGCCCACCCCGGGCGGGGCAACGAGCAGGCGCGGCTGGAGCTGGGCCACATCTTCCTGCGACGACAGGGTGGCGGGGACCTGCAGGCGGCCCTGGACCTGTGGTCCGAGGGCCTGGCCGAGGCGCCCAACTCCTGGGGGATCCTCGAGGCCATGAAGGGTCCCCTGAAGCAGGCCGGTCGGGGGGAGCGGGTCCTCGAGCTCCTGAGGGAGGCGATCGAGCACGATCCGCAGGACCGCTGCGTGCCCTACTTCCACTACTCCCTCTCCAACGAGCACCTGGCCGTCGGGCGGGTGGCCGAGGCGGCCCGCGAGCTGGAGCTGGGGCTCGAGGCCGGCGGGAGAATGAGGCCCGCCCTGCCCGATCACGACCTGGCCGCCCTGCACGCCAACCTGGGAGAGATCCGGCTGGGGCAGGTGGACGCGCTGGCCGCGGAGCGCTGCTTTCGGGAGGCGCTGGCCCTCTCCAGCGCCGCCCCCGAGGTCCTCCTGGGTCTGGCGACCAGCCTGATGATGCAGGACCGCCGCGAGGAGGCGCGCTCCTGCCTGCGGTCCGTGCTGGAGCGCCACCCCTCGCACCCTCGGGCCCTGGAGCTGGAGCGGCTACTGGCCCGGTAGCGCCTCGGCCGGCTCCCCCCGGAACCGCAGGAACCTCTCGAGAAGCACCGACAGGATTGCCCCGAGCAGCGCCCCGAAGGCGGCCCCGACGATCACGTCGGAGAAGAAGTGCACGCCCACGTAGACGCGGGAGAGGCTCACCAGGACGGCGAAGGCGAAGGGGACCCAGAGCCGCCGGCGCAGGGACCAGCAGAGGAAGACGGCCGTGGCGAAGGCGGTCAGGGCGTGGCCCGAGGGGAAGGAGTTCCGCGTGTGCAGGCCTCCCAGCACCCTCAGGTGGTCGCGGCCGAAGCCCTGCGGGATGGCGCCCTCGCGGAAGGGGACCCTCCATCGGCTGTCGACGAGGCAGAGGGTCTCCTCCACCTGCCTCTCCCGGTCGAGCCGCGACACCAGCGCGCCCACCGGCCGCGGCCGCTGGACGGTGCGCTTGACCACCTGCCCCAGGGTGCCCGCCAGGATCACCAGCAGGGCCAGGGCCAGCGCCCTGCGGGCGAAGTGGGTGCGGTCCCTCCACCGGAGGTACAGCCACCCGAGGATCACCAGCACCCAACCCCGGCCGGCCAGACTGAGGAGCCACATCAGGACCCCGAGGGGGCCGGCGTCCGCCCGCGCGTTCACCCACAGGAAGGCGGCCTCGTCGGCCCGCTGGATCGCCTGGAGGATTGACTCCATCTCCGCTGGAGGGTAGCGATCCGCCAACGAAAAGCCCGGCCGCGCCGCGAACTCGTTCGCGACGCGACCGGGGCGCGGGGGGGATGGGCTAGGCGGGATCGGTGCGCGAGGCGTCGACCGCTGCCTGGAAGCGCTGCTCCAGCGCCTCTCGGGCCTGGTCGAGCTTGCGCAGCAGCAGGCCGCGCTCGTCGCGGCTGGCCGCGCCATCCAGGGCGTTGCGGGCGCGCTCCTCCAGGCGATCCAGGGCGGCAGCGTAGTTCTGCCGCAGGAGGCGCAGGACGGGCGGCCCCTGACCGTCGCCATCTGGAAGGGCCAGGCTCACGGGGAAGGTCCCGGCGTCCGGGCCGGGATCGGCCCCGCCGGTGAGGGCGTTCTGAAAGCGGGCCTCGAGGGCCTCCTGGGCGCGCGCGGCCTGAAGGCGGATCAGGCGCTCCTGGCGCGTGCCCCGGGCGCCGTCGAGCGCGTTCTGCGCGCGCTTGTCGAGGCGGTCCTTGGCGTCGGCGTAGAGGTCGTTCAGACCCGGCCGCTCGGTGCTCGAGGGCTGGCTGCCCGCGTCCACCCGCCGGGAGCCCGGGTCCTCCCGCGGGGTTGCGGGCGGGCGCGCCGTGGGACCGGGATTGGGGTTGACTCGCATGGTCATGGCTGGCGGTCTCCGCGTGACTGGGAGAGTGGGATCGTCCCGGTGATCGTCCCCCGCCGGCGCAACATGAGCCCTTTCCGGGGCTTTTTCGCGCGGCGCTGCGCGGGGCCGGGGACGGCGGCAGGACGCATTTTCCCGCCCACCCCGAACCCCTTTCCGCCCTGGGGCTTGCCTGGGGGCGAGGCCCTGGTCGAATACCGCCTCGCGCGCGCTTCGCGCGAGGTGATCCATGCCCTGGGGCAAGCAGAACTGGCAGAAGTTCGTTCCGAGTCTCTCCTGGCAGGTGGAGCGTCAGATTCCGCGGGTTCTCGCGGATGCCGGCCCCGAGGCCGTGATCATCGACCTGGGAGCCGGCGGGAGGGTGATCGATCCGCGCATCCTGTGCGTCGACTTCATCCCCTTCCCCAACACCAGCCTGGTGGGTGACTGCGAGGCCCTGCCGCTGCGGGGGGGAAGCGTGGACCTGATCCTCGGCACGGGGCTCCTGGAGCACGTGGCCGACGAGCGCAGCACCCTGGCCGAGGTGGCCCGCGTCCTGCGGCCCGGCGGCCTGGCCCACATGGAGATGCCCTTCCTCCAGCAGTACCACGACGATCCCGTCGACAACCGTCGCATGACCGTCCCGGGGCTGGAGCGCGAGATGCAGCGGGTCGGCCTCGAGCCGGTGCGCTCGGGGGTGCACATCGGGCCCACCGTGACGATGATCACCCTCTTCGCCTACTACGCCTCCCTCGTCTTCGAGGGCCGGAGCGCCCCCCTCCGGGCCCTGTCGAGCGCGGTCTTCGCCCTCCTCTCGGTCCTGCTCTGGCCCCTCAAGTTCCTGGACCGCCTCCTGGTGAGCAAGCGCAGCGCCCACCGCCTGGCCTTCGGCATCTACTGCACCGCCCGCAAGGTCTGAGCGCCCCTTGCCTGGGTGCCCCTTGATCTGGGGGGGGGGGGGGGGGGGGGCGCCCCGGGGGGCGCCCCCCCCCCCGCCCCGGGGAGGGGGCCTTGCCCGCCCCAGGCGCGAACCCCCC
>CAZTTG010000116.1:0-16593 GCA_964615935.1 uncultured Planctomycetaceae bacterium
GGGGGCTTCTCCTCGGGCAAGGTCATGAAGCTGGCCGAGCGTGCCATGGTGCGCGGGCTCACCCCTGCGGAGGCAAGGCGGCTGGACCGCCTGCTGCGCGACGACTCCGCCGACCAGGAGGCGTACACTGGCCTGGCCCGGACTTTCCGCGCCCTGGAGGGCAAGGAGGACGGCCTCGGCGCAACGCAGGAGCAGCGGATCCTAGACGGGGTGTTGGCCCAGGTATGCCCCGGCGCCCGGAGCGAAGAGGCCCCGGGGTGGAGCCTGCACGGCCTGGCCCCCAACCTGGCCGCCGCCGCGATCCTGCTGAGCGGCGGGGCGATCTGGATCGCGACCGGCGGCATGGGCCTCCTCGGAGGCGCCGGGGAGGAGGGGGGCCCGAGCGCCAAGGCGGCGATCCCCGACGCCCCGAACGACGACCCCTCGGCTGCGGAGCCTCGGGGCGGGAGGGGCCTCCGCCCCGATCGCCGCGAGGTCCACTCGCCCGACGCGGTCCGGCCGGGCCGCCCTCCTGTGCGCTGGCTGCTGCGCGGCCGGGTCGTCGGCCCGACCCCGTCCGAGATGGCGGGGGTCGAGATCGGCCTCTCCGGCATCGCCCGCTTCACCTGGCCCGAGGGCTCGATCCTCACCGGCCGACCCGGTGCGGACGGGCGCTTCGAGCTGGACCTGAGCCCGATCCTCGATCCCCTTCCCCCGGAGATCGAGCTGGAGGAGCTCCTGGTGGTCGCCGACCATCCCTCCTTCGGCCCCGAGGAGGAGCGCGCGCCCTTCGCGGCGGCCGGGCCGGAGGACCCGGCGCCGGCCGTTCGATCGATCGAGCTGGCCCGCGACCTCGTGCTCCTCCCCGCGGTCTCGGTCGAGGGCCGCGTCGCGCTCCCGCCGGGCGCGGCCGGCGCCGAGGTGGCCCTCTTCCGGATGGTGGACGGCCGTCCCCGCCCGCCCGCGGTCGACCGCGGGAGGGGCGCCGGGGACGGGCGCTACCGCCTGCGCGCGAGGGAGGCCGGCCAGTACGCGGTGGTGGCCCTCCTTCCGGGCCGCCGCCCGGCGAGCCGGGAGGTGCAGCTCGGAGCGGGCCAGCCGGCGGCCGCGACGGACCTGGAGCTCGAGGCGGGCGAACGCATCGCGGGTCGAGCCCTGGACCCGACCGGCCCGCTGCCCGAGGGGGCGCGGATCGCGCTCGAGCTGGATCCCCCCTCGCCCGAGGGCGAGGTCTTCCGGGTGGGCTCGAGCGAGCTCGCCTGGGTGGGCGGGCGCTTCGAGTGGCAGGCGCTGCGGGTCGCGACCTCGGCCGAGGGCGCCTTCGCGGTCGACGGGCTGCGGCCCGGCGGCTACCGGGCCTGGATCGCCGAGGTTCCCGGCGCGGTGTGCCTGGCCTGCGAGGGCTCCTCGGCGGCGACCCTCCGGGCCCCCGAGCCCGCGGCCGAGCTGCGCCTCTCCGCGGGCCGGCTCGAGCTCGAGCTCGTCGGAGAGGAGCCCCGCTCCGCCCTGGTGCAGGCGGGGAGCCTCCAGGTCCCACGCGGCGCGGGGTACACGCGGACCCACGTGCTCCTGGCGGGGGGGACCCTGGTCCTTCTCGCCGCGCCCGAGTCCCGCTGCGTGGCGCTCTTCGAGGCTCCCGGCTTCCGCCGCCAGCGCCTGGTCCTCCAGGCTCCGGCCGGGGGCCTGACCGCGCGCGAGCGCGTCGCGCTGCAGGCCGAGCCGGCCGGGGCTCGCCTCGAGATCGAGCTCACGCTCCCCGACGGGACTCCGGTGGAGGAGGCGAGCTTCACCCTTCGCCCGCTCTCCGGATCCTCCCTGGCGCGGGCGCGCTCGGTGCGGGCCGAGCCGGTCGGCGCGGGCGGGCTCTTCGCCCTCGAGCTCTGGCCGGGAGCCTACCGGATCGGGATCCACGCCGGGGGCCCGCACCGGCACTGGATCGACTCCTGGTGCCCGGCCGAGATCGAGGTGGACCTGCCCGAAGGTACGCAGCTCCGGCGCCAGGTGAGGCTGGAGCGCGGCGGTCGCCTGCGCGTGTCGGCGCGGGACGAGGGCGGGCTGGCGCGCGTGGCCGACGACGAGGTGGCCGTGGTGATCGACCTCCTGCGCGGCACCGAGCGCGTGGTGACCACGCCGGGCTACCTCACGCACGTCCCCTGGCTGCAGCGGGTGCACAAGCTCGACCGCTCTCCCTGCGAGTTCCGCTTCCAGGGCAACGAGGCCTACCAGAAGAACCGGGCGCCGCGCCTGCTGGTCCGCGCGCGGGACGGCTCGAGCTTCTGGTTCGACTCCTTCAGCCTGCAGTACGCGTTGATGCCCGAGCGGGCGGCCGAGGTGCTGAAGCGCGAGGGCGCCGGGGAGATCTACAAGGTGTACCCGGTCAACGCCTACGCGCGCTCGATCCTGCGGGACGAGTTCGGCCGCTTCGAGGCCGAGGAGGTGATGTTGCCCGAGAACCTGGAGCGCGCCACCCGCGAGAGCAAGCGCCGCCTGAACGAGGCCCTGCAGCCCCACGGCCTGGAGGTCTTCGAGGTGGCCACCCCCCAGCCGCTGTTCGACCAGCAGTACGAGCAGGCCATCGAGCGGCGCAAGGTCGCCAACCAGAAGACCAAGCACCTGCAGGACGTGATCGACCAGATCGAGCAGGAGCGCGAGCAGCAGCGCGCGCGCCTGGCGCGGGAGCTGGCCCTGGAGAGGGCGCGGGAGCTGGCCGACCTGGAGCTGGAGGTGCAGAAGGCCGAGCGCGAGGCGGTGCGCACCCGGCGCGACGCCGACATCTACTCCGAGGCCCGCATCCAGCAGGGGGAGATCGCCCGGGTGGAGCGCCGGCAGAAGGCCGCGGGCGACCTGGCCCGCTACGAGAGCGAGGTCGCGGGGCTGCGCGAGCAGCTCGCCGCGCTCGAGGGCCAGGGCGAGGTGGCGGTGCGCGCGGCCCTGGTGAAGAGCCTGAGCAAGATCGAGTTCACCCTGCTCCCCTACAGCCGCGATCCAGCTCCCGAGCGGGTCGAGCACCAGGGCGAGGGGCAAGTCCGCTGGGCCGAGACGGGAGGGCTGTAACCATGTGGAGCCGGATTCGCGACGGCCTCGTGAGCTTCAGGCGGTCCCTGTCGCGGGCCGCGCGTCGATCCGTCCGGTGGGTGCGGGAGGCCTGGCCTCCCCTGCGGGAGCGGGCCCGGGGCGTCCTGCGCTCCGAGCGGGCCGCGCGGGTCCGCGCGCGCGCGGGCTCCTTCGGATCGGTGGCCCTGGCGGCCAGCCGGGTCGGCTGGCGCGCGGCGCGGCGCGTCCTCGCGGCGGCCGCGGTGGGGGTCCTACTGGCCGCGCTGATCGGCGCCGCCTTCTGGTCCACGACGCGGGTCGTCCCGCCCGGGGCCATCGGGGTCAAGCAGGCGCAGTGGGGGGGCGGCGGCATCGTCGAGCGCGACTTCCCCTGCGGCCTGCACCTCAGCCTGCGCGGCTGGCACGGCTGGCACCTGCTCGACGGCCGCACGCACTACCTCGCCTTCGCCTACGACACCGAGGGCGGCAACCAGGACATCCTGGCGGTCCGCACCAAGGACGGGGACAAGGCCCAGGTGGCGGTCAGCGTGCCCTACCGGATCAAGCCCGGCGAGGGGCACCTGCTGGTGCGGGGCGGCTTCAAGGGCGTGTACCGCCAGCAGGCGCGGGCCATCACCGAGAAGGTGCTGCTGCAGGAGCTGGCCAACCTCTCGCGGGAGGACTTCCAGGACACCGAGGTGCGCCTGGCGCGCTGCGACGAGACCCTGGAGAAGCTCAACCGGCTGCTGGCCGAGCGGCACCTGGTGGCCGACAGCGTCCGCATCTCCCTGGTGCTGTTCAACATGAACTACGAGAAGCACCTGCAGGAGAACCAGCTCAGCCACCAGCTCGCGCTGCTGGCCGAGGCGGCCGCCGAGGTCGAGTCCGAGACCGACTCGCAGCTCCTGCAGCAGGAGATGGAGGCCGAGGCCAAGACCCAGCGCGCGACCCTGGACCTGGAGCTCGAGCGCCTGACCGCCGACGCGCGCAAGCGCATCGCGAGGATCCAGAACGAGGCCGAGCGCTACGACAAGGAGCAGCGCGCCGCGGCCGACACCGCCTACGAGCGGCTGCTGGCCGAGGGCAACCTGGAGCTCTTGAAGGCCGAGGCCCGCCGCGAGGAGCTCCTGAACCAGAGCTACGAGAGCGCCGGCGGCCGCATCCACCTGGCGCGCCTGGCGGCCGAGAACCTGCGGATCCGCCAGGTGACCCTGAACTCCAACGATCCCTCGGTCCCCAAGGTGCTCGACCTCGACGAGATGGTGAAGCTGCTCCTGGGCGAGGAGTGAGGCTCCCGGGCGGCGGGGATTGCCGCCTCGGCCCATCCGGTCCATACTGGATCGGCTGCCTGGCCGGAAGGACGACGGGGGATCTCACCGATGAGTCGCGCGATGCGGGGCGCCTCGCTGCAGGGGCTGGGCATGCCGTGCGACCGCGACTGGGCCAGCGAGCTCGCCTCGCTCGAGGGGCGCGAGCTGACCGTGATCCTCGACCCCTCCAACCAGTGCAACATCCGCTGCCGGATGTGCCACTTCAGCTTCGAGAGCGTCCACCAGCTGCGCCCGGTCCATCTGGATCCGTCGAGCTTCACCCGGATCGCGCGGCAGCTCTTCCCCCGGGCGCACACCGTCTACCTGTCGGCCGCCAGCGAGCCCATGACCTCGCCCCACTTCGCCGAGCTGCTGGCGATCGCCGGGCGCTTCGAGGTGCCGCACCTCAAGTTCATGACCAACGGCCTGCTGATGGGGCCGGAGATCGCCGAGGCCATCCTGGCGGCGGGGGTGGAGGAGATCCACGTCTCGGTCGACGGGACCACGCCGGAGACCTACGAGGACATCCGCCGCGGCGGCTCCTTCCGGCAGCTCGTCCGCAACCTGGCGCACCTGCGGGACCGCAAGGCGAGCCTGGGCCGCGTCCGGCCGGCGGTGCAGCTCAACGTCACCCTGATGCGCAGCAACCTGGAGGAGCTGCCCGACTTCGTGGACCTGGCCGAGGAGCTGGGGGCCAGCCGCATCGCCGCGCGTCACCTGGTGCTGTACCGCGGCCTGGGGCAGGAGTCGGAGAGCCTGGCGAGATGCCCCCAGCGGGCCAACCAGGGCCTGATCGCCATGCTGGAGCGGGCCCGGCGATCGGACAGCGTCACCATCACCAACTTCCCCGACCTCTTCGCCGAGCTGCGGAGCGGAGGCATGCGCCCGGGCATCCTCCCCGCGGCCGGGACCGACGACGACGACGGCCCCGTCGGCTGCGTGGATCATCCCCGAGCCCGGGAGCTCGACGGCAGCAACGCCGTCCTCCTCGAGGGCTGGGCGCTGGACCGCGCGGGCGAGGTGACGGTGCACATCGAGCGGGAGCCGCTGGAGGGCGAGGCGCCGGGGGAGCTCAACCCGCGAGGCCGCGTGGCCATCGGGCGGGCGAGGTTCCGGAGCGGGACCCGTCCGGACGTGGCCGAGGCCTTCGCCGGCCATCCGCACCGCTTCCGCAGCGCCTGGTCCTTCGAGCTGAGGCGGGAGGCCCTCCCGCTCCGCGAGCCCTTCCGCGTGGAGGTCTTCGCGGTCGCCTCCGGCCCGGGCGGCCGCTCGACCACCCTCGGCCGGCGCAGCCTGCGCTACTCGGTCGAGGCGGTCTCGGCGCCCTACCGCTTCTGCACCAAGCCCTTCGACTGCGCCTACGTCAACGCCTCCGGCGACGTCTACCCCCACCCGGACTGCCTGGGCGTGGTGCCCTTCGGCAACGTGCTCGAGGACCGGGCCTTCGCGGACATCTGGTTCGGAGAGCGCTTCCTGGAGCTCCGCAGCAGCATCCTCGAGCGCGAACCGCTGTCGATGTGCCTCACGTGCCCGGACTTCATCAACCGGAACGTGGACGACCCGCTCTACTTCGAGAGTCGATCCCTCCACTCCCTGGGGGGGATCAAACTGGGGGGGATCGAGAAGGCCGTCGAACGGCAGGGAGCGCTCCGCGTGGCCGGCTGGATCCTCTTCGAGGACGGGCCCCCTGACCGGCTGGTGGCGACGGCGGGCACCGGGGAGGAGGTCGTGGCGGCCCGCTGGCGCCGTCGGGATCTGGGTCGGGCCTTCCCCCACGTCCCGCGGGCCGAGGAGGCGGGCTTCTCGCTTCGCTTCCCCCCCCGGCTCCGCTCGAGGCGGGACGGATGGTCCCTCACGATCCGGGCGATGCGGGGCCGCCAGGAGCGGCTGCAGTTCGGAATCCGCTGCCCCGCGGGAGCTCGCTGGAAGAGCACAAAGCCCCTGGGCATCGACGCCGGCGCGGTGGTCCAGGTGCCGCTGCGCGCCACGGCCAGCGACACCTGTGGGGATCCCTCCCGGTGATGCAGCTCAACCGGGTGGGCCGGACCGACGTCCGGCTGAGCGCGGTGGGCTTCGGCACCTGCCAGCTGCGTCTGGTGCCCGCCGAGCAGGCCCTGGCCACCCTCCGGCGCGGCTTCGAGCTGGGGGTCAACTGGGTGCACACCTCGCCGGACTACGCCGGGGCCGAGGAGCTGGTGGCCCGCGCCATCCGCGAGTCGGGGCGCGAGGTGATCCCGGTCACCGACGGCTCCGGGACGATGGGGCACTTCGAGCACCTGTTCGAGCGCAGCCGCCGCATCTTCGGACGGAGGCGCCTGCCGGTGTGGGGCATCTCCTGCATCGACGACCAGGAGTTCGTGGGGCACAACGTGTGGGATCCCGGCGGGATGGTCGAGTTCGTGTCGCGCAAGAAGCGCGAGGGGCGCATTGGCGCCGTCTACTGCACCACCCACGGCCCGCCGGACTACGTCGCCCGGCTGATCACCAGCGGCTGCTTCGACGCGGTGATGCTGGCCTGGAATCCCCTGGGCTTCCACGTGCTCTCGTCCTTCGCCGCCTCGGAGGGCAAGGCCTACGAGGACATGGCCGCCGGAGCGCGCCTCTTCGCCCTGGCGCAGGAGCACGGCGTGGGGCTCCTGGTGATGAAGGCCCTGGCCGGCGGCCTGCTCGGGCGCAGCCGGGCGCTGCCCCCCCGCCATCTCCTGAGCCGCGAGCGCGGGGCCCTCGCCGCCCGGGACGTCCTGCGCTACGTCCTGCAGCAGCCCGGCGTGACCGCGGTGGTGCCCGGCACCGCCAGCCCGGCCGAGGCCGAGGAGAACGCCCGCGCGGGCCACGCTCCCCTGCGCCTCTCGGCGCGGCGCGCGCGCGCCCTGGAGGAGCGCGTCGCCGCCATGCGGCGCACCCTGTGCAGCCGTTGCGGCGAGTGCGAGCCGACCTGCAGCCGGGGGCTGGCGGTGTCCTGGCTCTTCCGCGACGCCTACATCTGGCTCAACCCCTCGGACACCTTCGACGCGGTGGGCCGGCTGCACTACTTCCACCTGCACCCGGAGTCCGAGCTGGCCTGCGCCTCCTGCCGGCGGCGGAGCTGCTTCTGTCCCCAGGGGCTGGACGTGCCCTCCGAGCTGGCGCGGGTGCACGAGCGGATGCTGGGGCTGCGCGCCCGGGGGCTCCTGCCCCGCACCCCGGCCGAGCTGGAGGGGGCGGCGGTGGGGGAGCACCCCCGGCTGCGCGTGGTGTGCGCCGAGGTGCCCCGGGAGCTTCCCCTGCGCGGCAGCGGCGTGTGTCGGCTGTGGATCGAGAACGCCGGCGAGCGCTGCTGGGCCCGAGAGGCGCCCGAGGAGGATCGGCTGGAGCTGCGCGTGTGTCTGGGGGACCGCGCGGTGGAGCGCGTGCCCCTGCGCGAGGACGTGCACCCCGGCCGGCGGACCCACCTGAGCTTCGCGCTGCGGGCGCCGGCGGCGGCCGGCCCCCACGACCTGCGCCTGCGCCTGGCCGCGGCCGGCGACGGCGCGGGCACCGAGGTCTGGAGCTCGAAGCTGATCGCGGCGCGCTCCCCGGGGCGGTGGACCGCCCTGGTGCGGCGCGCCCGACGGATGCTCACCCGAGATCCCGAGCGAGGAAAGGCCCCGAGATGACGCCCCCCGATGTCGATCCGCCCCTGCACCAGCCCGAGGCCTCCCCCGATGGACCGCCCGACGAGACGCCCGGGGGCCTGCCCGAGGGCCCGCGCGAGGAGGGCGCCTACGGCGTGCGCTACGTGGCCCACGACCTCCCCGAGAGCGCCGATCCCGGGGAGGTCGTGGCGGTCCGCCTGAGCCTGGAGAACACCGGGAGCCTCACCTGGCGCCCCTGGGCTCCGGCCGGCAACCACGTGGGCCTGTCCGTCGCCCTCGACGGCGAGGTGGTGGCCAACCACCCCCTGCCGCGGCCCGAGGTGCGCCCGGGCGAGCGGGTGACCCTGCACTTCGCGGTGGAGCTGCCCCTGGAGGCCGGCTCGCACCGGCTGAGCCTCCAGCTCGTGGAGTACCTGGTGACGATCTTCACCGATCGCGGGGTGCCTCCGCTGGAGGTCGCGGTGGAGGTTCGCGAGCGGCCGGTCGAGCCCAACGCCGCGCTGTGGGCGCGCATGCAGAAGGTGGATCCCTGGCAGTACCTGCCCACCCGCGGCATCGCCAAGAGCGCCGACGGCGAGCCCTACCCGGTCTTCGCCCGCCGCGCGCAGGGATGCCACCTGTGGGACCTCGGCGGCAAGCGGTACGTCGACTACACCATGGGGTGGGGGACCATGCTCCTGGGCTACGCCCACCCGCGGGTGAGCCAGGGCCTGGCCTCGATGCTCGACACCGGCTCGGTGCTGGCCTGGCCCCAGCCGGTGGAGATCGAGGTGGCCGAGATGCTGTGCGAGGACTTCCCCAGCGCGGAGATGGTGGCCTTCGGCAAGAACGGCTCGGACGCCTGCACCTTCGCCGCCCGCATGGCGCGCGTCTTCACCGGAAGGAAGCAGATCCTCTTCTCGGGCTACCACGGCTGGCAGGACTTCTGGACCGAGCAGGTGGGCTTCGAGCGCACCGGCGTCCCCACCCGCGAGCCGCAGCAGATCCACCGCTTCCCCTTCCACGACCTGGAGGCCTTCCGGGCGCTCTACGAGGAGCACTCGGGCGACCTGGCCGCGGTCATGGTGGAGCCCTCGCCCTGGGCCGGCGACGGCCTGGGCTTCGAGCCCGACAGCGACCCGGAGTTCCTGCGGGCGGTGGCCGAGGCCGCGCGCGAGGCCGGGGCGCTGTTCATCCTGGACGAGATCGTCACCGGCTACCGCTACCCCGAGGGAAGCGTGCAGGCGGCCAAGGGGGTGATGCCCGACCTGACCTGCCTGGGCAAGGCCATCGCCTCGGGCATGCCCCTGTCGGCGGTGGCCGGCCGGGCGGACGTCTTCAAGGCGGCCCTGCCGCGGACCTTCTTCGCCGCCACCTTCCAGAGCGAGGCCTACTCCTTCGCCGCGGCGCGCGCCGCCATCTCGGTCTACCGCGAGGAGCCCGTGGCCGAGCACGTGTGGGACTATGGCGAGCGCCTGCGCGAGGGCATCCACGCCCTGTGCCGGGAGCTCGGGGTGCAGGCCGAGATGCGCGGCACGCCCTACCGCATGAGCCTGATCTTCCTGCGCGAGGACCCGCTGGTGCGCCAGCTCGAGCGCTCGCTCTTCCAGCAGGAGCTCCTGAAGGGGGGGATCACAACCTACAACGGCGTGATGCTGCCCAGCTACGCCCACGACGAGGCCGCCCTGGAGTGGACCCTGGAGGCCATGGGCGGGGCCTTCGAGGCGGTGGCCCGGACCGACGAGCGGGGCGACTGGGACGAGGCCCTGGAGATCCCGCCGCTGATCGACCTGTGAGGCGAGCGGTGAGCGACGAGCCGGAGCACAGCGACCGCCAGGACCGGGAGGGTCCCCTCCCCTTCGCCGACGTCGTGCGGATCCTGCGCGAGCACGCGGAGGCGCCCGATGCGCCCGCGGACGTCCGCGCGCTGGGCGAGCTCGCCTACCGGGCGCTGAGCGGTCGCCCTCCCGCCGACGACGCGGCGGCGGTCGAGCCGGTCGGCGCCCTCCGCCCGAGCTGCCCCCCCGGCCTGGCCTACCTGGTGATGCGCTGCCTCGAGCCGGAGCCGGCCGACCGGTGGCGGTCGATGGAGGAGATCCGATCCCTGCTCGCGGGGATGGTGACCCCGGCGCCCGCGAGCGAGGCGGAGCACCTCTGCCGCCAGGGACGCTACCTGTGGCGGCAGCGCGGCGACGGCCTGCGCAGGGGGCTGGAGCGCTTCGAGCGGGCCGCGGAGCTCGATCCGGACCACGCCCCCGCCCGCGTCGGGGTGGCCGACTCCTGCGCCCTCCTGGCCGTCTACGGCCACGAGCCGCCCGGGAGCGTCGTGCCCCGGGCGCTGGCCGCCGCCGGGCGAGCCCTCGAGCTCGAGCCCGAGCTGGCCGAGGCGCACGCCTCGATGGGCTTCCTGCGCCTGGTCGGGTCGTGGGATTGGAAGGCGGCCGATCGGCACCTCTCCCGGGCGCTCGAGCTCCAGCCCGACGGCGTGAGAGCCGCCTGCTGGCACGCGCTGGGGCTGCTCTGCGCGGAGGGGCGGGTGGAGGCGGCGGTCGAGGCGTGTCAGCGGGCCGCCGAGTCGCACCCGGGCTCGGCCCGGGCGAACGGCGCCCTCGGTCGGATGCTCGCCTGCGCCGGCCGGCACGGGGAGGGCGTGGCGTACCTGCGCCGGGCGGTCGAGCTCGACTCCGCCTGGGTCCACCACCGCCGCCTGGGGCTCGCGCTCTCGCTGTGGGATCGGCACGGGGAGGCCGAGGAGGTCCTGACCTTCGCGCTCGAGCTCTCCCGGCGGCACCCGTGGGCCCTGAGCGCTCTCGGCCGCGTGCTCGCGGCGGCCGGCGACGCGCACCGGGCGGCGGAGATCCTCGACGAGCTGATCGCGGACGGCGCGCAGCCCTCGCCGGTGGCCCGCCTGGCCTCGGCCCTCGGCCGGGTGGACGTCGCGATCGAGTGGCTCCAGCGCGCCCTCGACGAGCGCGATCCGGCCCTGATCCTCCTGCGCCTGCCCGAGGGGCCCGCCGGCTGGGAGCCGCGCACTGCGGCCGATCCGCGCCTGCGCGCCTTCTGGGCGGAGATGGAGCTCGGCTGAGTCGGCGCCCTCAGCAGCAGCTCGCCTCGTCGGAGCAGTCGCAGTTCGGCTCGGTCCCGCGCAGGGCGCCGATGATGATGGCGGTGGCGCAGCCCACGCCGGAATCGACGCTGAGGGCGCCCTCGGGGCAGTTCAGGGCGCAGGCCCCGCACTCCATGCAGGCGTCGCGGTCGGCGATCGTCGTCCGCTTGGCGACCATCTCGAAGACCCCGTGGGGGCAGACCCGGGTGCAGGTCCGGCAGCCCTTGCAGAGGGAGGCGTCCAGCTCCAGGGTGGCGACGTCGGGCAGGTGGCGAAGTCCGAACACGAGGGTGCTCCTCACTGGACGAATCGGGCGACGAGCCAGAGCAGGAGGCCGAGCCCGGCGGCCACGGCCTGCAGGGGAACGGCGACGCGCATCTCGCGGCGCACGCCGGAGAGGGAGGTGAAGGTGGACGCGCCGGTGAAGTTCATGGCCAGGAAGCTGGCGATGGCCGGCACGAGCAGCAGCCAGGCCATGATCTCGAGGCGGCCGTCGAAGGACGCGGGCCCCAGGAGGGCGGCGATGCCCAGGGCGGCGATCGCCCCCAGCAGCGCTCCCTTGAACGCGAAGGCCCGGCCCGGGATCCAGGGCAGCAGGATCGGGGTGAAGACCGCGCCGGCCAGGTGGGCGGAGAAGAGGAGCAGGGCGCTACGCACGCCGGCTCCCCGGATCCCGTCCAGCGAGTAGCCCCCCGGCCCCAGGCCCGACAGGACGAGGAACGCGCCCATGACGGGCAGCAGGACCTTCAGCGGCTGGACCAGGTCCACCGGGACCACGGCCAGGCGATCGGCCAGCTCGAAGCGCACCCGGCGCGTGGCGGGGCTCGCCCGCAGGCCCGCGTCGAGGAAGGCCGGCAGGTCCTCGGCGCGCACTGGCCCGAACTTCACGCGCCAGGGGCTGAGCCGGCGCACCTCGTGCGCTGCGACCCCCGGCGCCCCGAGCTGCGGCAGGACCAGGGTCCGGTGCGACACCACCTCGGTGAGTCCCACCGCGTTCGCCCTCCGTACGAGCTCCTCGGTCCCGAAGGTCCCCTTCCCGGCCGCGCACCACACGTTGATGCCGCGCGTGTCGAGGACCAGGATCCAGGCGTCGCGGCCGGCGAGCTGCGACCGCAGCCGGTCGAAGCTCAGCTTGAAGCTCGCCGTCACCAGCACCGGCGAGCTCTCGCCGGCATCACCCACGGCGTAGAGCCCCGGCTCGACCCGATACCGGCTCCGGCCGAAGCCCCAGCGAACGCGCCAACCCCCGAGCCGATCGCGCCAGCTGAGACGGGTCCCGACGCGCTCGACCGTCCGCGTGGAGCAGCACGGCTCGAGAGGGGAGGGCCGGCAGCAGCAGTCGCTCATCGCCCGACCTCCCCGCCCTCGACCGGCGCCATGCGGGAGAAGAAGCGGGCCAGCTCTCCGAGGCGATCGGGGTCGGCCCAGCACTCGATGCTCCGTCCCCGCCGCTCGATGCGGACCAGCCCGGCCTGGCGGAGCTCCTTGACGTGGTGGGAAACGGTGGAGGGAGCGATCCCGAGGTCCCAACCGAGCTCCCCGACGCACGAGCGCACCTCGTCCACCGGGCAGCAGGGCTCGCCCGGCCGGCAGCCCGACAGGACCCGCATGTAGATCCGCAGGCGGTGGGGGTTGGACAGTGCCTTGCACCACCCTGCGACCCGCTCGAGCTCGTCGCTTCGAAAATTCGACATCTTTCGAATTATAGGCCCTCGCCGAGGGCAGTCCAGCCCTTGTTGGGTTTCGGCTGCGCGATTTCGAGGGGGATCGCCGAGCTCAGGCCGATCCCACCGCCCGCACCAGCCTCGGCAGCACCGCGAGGAAGCGGTCGTCGATGCCGAAGTGGCCGCCGTCGTGCTCCTCGTGCTGGTAGGGGATCTCCAGGCCGTCGAGGCGGCGCAGGAGGGCGCGCAGGCCCCACTGGAGGTGGAACTCGTCGCGGCGGCCGCACTCGAGGTGCAGGAGCGACAGCCCCCGAAGGGCATCCGCGTGGAGCTCGCAGGCCCGCAGGGGATCGAAGGCCAGCCAGCGCTCCCAGACCTCGGGGCGGCGCTCGCCGGTCTCGAGGTCCATGGGGAGATCGAAGCCCAGGGGGCTCTCGGGGTTGGGCGAGAAGCAGGCCGACATGGCCAGCACGTTGAGCACCGCGTGGTCGTCGCCGCGCAGCTCGGGCTTCTCGCGGAAGCTCATCAGGAAGCGCGCCGGGTCGCCGCCGTGGGGGACCAGGCCGCGCAGGCAGGCCAGGAGGTCGGGGCCGTAGCAGTGCTCGAAGCAGCAGTCGCCGCTGATCGAGGCCGCGGCCCGGAAGAGGCCCGGGTGGCGCATGGCCAGGTGCAGGGCGCCGAAGCCCCCCGAGGACTTGCCCGCCACCGCGCGGCGCTCGGGTCGGGTGGGGTAGGTGCGGTCGACGAAGGGGAGGACCTCGTCCACCAGGTAGTCCTCGTAGCGACCCACCGCGCTGGAGTTCACGTACTGGCTGCCCCCCAGCGCGGTGAAGCCGTCGGGCAGGACCAGGATGGCGGGCGGGGCGTCGCCGGCGGCCACCGCGCGGTCGAAGAGCGGCACCACGCCGGGCTTCCAGGGGTGCGTCTCCAGGTACTTGTGGGGCCGGCTGGTCAGACCAGCCAGCAGCACCACCACCGGATAGCGCGCGCCCGCCGCCTCCCAGCCCGGCGGCAGATAGACCGGCAGCTCGCGCACGTGGGGATCCCCCAGGGCGTTGCCGCGCAGGACCTTCGAGGTGAGCGGCCGCATCTCCACGCGGCCGTGGAAGGAGTGCGGGTCGCGGACGTATGAGCCGGCGCCGGCGTCCATGAGCCCGCTACACGGCCTCCAGCTCGGCCCGCAGCTCGGCGAAGCCCGGCTTGATCCGGTCGTAGATGATCCGGCAGCGCGTGCCGTAGTGGGAGAAGGCCGACTTGGCCCCGTTGATGGAGAGGGTCTCCAGCTCGTTCAGCGAGCAGCCGAATTGCTCCACCGCCAGCATGTACTCATCGGTCATCGAGGTGCGGCTCATCAGCCGGTTGTCGGTGTTGAGAGTGAGCCGGAAGTGCTCCTCGCGGAAGATGGGGAAGGGGTGCCGCGAGAGCGAGGCTGTGGCGCCGGTGTGCACGTTGCTGGAGAGGCAGATCTCCAGGGGCACGCGGTGGTCGCGCACGTACTCGGCCAGTGAGCCCACCTTGATCACCTTGCCCTCGTACACCACGATGTCCTCGATCAGCCGCGTGCCGTGCCCGATGCGGTGGGCGCCGCAGTACTGCAGGGCCTGCCAGATGCTCTCCGGGCCGAAGCTCTCGCCGGCGTGGATGGTGATGTTGAAGTTCATCCGCTTGGCGAGCTGGAAGGCGCGCAGGTGGTGGTTGGCCGGGTGCCCGGCCTCCTCGCCGGCCAGGTCGAAGCCCACGCAGCCCTGCTCGCGGTAGGCGATGGCCAGCTCGGCCAGCTTGATCGAGAGCTCCTCGGGCTCGTTGCGCATGGCCGAGAGGATCAGGCCGTACTCCACCCCGAAGTCCCGCTGGCCCCGGCGCAGGCCGGCCAGCACCGCCAGCATCACCGCGTCCAGCCCCAGCCCCTGGTGGGTGTGGATGTGGGGCGCGAAGCGCACCTCGGCGTAGACCACGTTGTCGGCGGCCATGTCCTCGAGGAACTCGTAGGCCACCCGCTCCAGGGCCTCGGCGGTCTGCATCACCGCCACCGTGTGGCGGAAGCCCTCCAGATACAGGGGCAGGCTGCCCCGCCGGGAGCCCTGGAAGAACCAGCTCGCCAGGGCCTCGGGCTCGTCCTCGGGGATATCCTCGTAGCCGTGCTCCCGCGCCAGCTCGAGCACGGTCGTCGGCCGCAGGCCGCCGTCCAGGTGCTCGTGCAGGAGAACCTTGGGGCAGCGCTGGACCAGCTCGCGAGAGGGCCGCTCGGCGCCGACCCCCCCCCGCTTGTAGGCATCGTTGCTCATGGCCGGGAGTATACGTCCGGCCCCCGCCCTCGGCCGCGTATACTCCCGCCCATGTCCGACCCGACACGCGTCCGCTACGCCCCCAGCCCCACCGGCCGGCAGCACGTCGGGGGCGCCCGCACGGCCCTCTTCAACTGGGCCTGGGCCCGCCGCCGGGGGGGCCGCTTCATCCTGCGCATCGAGGACACCGACCGCGAGCGCTCCACCCGCGGGTACGAGGAGGCCCTGCTCGACGGCCTGCGCTGGCTGGGGCTGGACTGGGACGAGGGCCCCGACGTGGGCGGTGACTTCGGTCCCTACCGCCAGTCCGAGCGCGGCGCGCGGCACCTCGAGCTGGCCGAGCGCCTCCTGTCCGAGGGCCTCGCGTACCGCTGCTTCTGCCCGTCGGAGCGCCTGGCGGCCCTGCGGGAGGACCAGCAGGCGCGCAAGCAGACCCCGGCCTACGACCGCCGCTGCGCCGCCCTCCCCGCCGAGGAGTCGGCCGCCCGGGCGGCGGCCGGCGAGCCCTTCGCGGTGCGCTTCCGGGTACCCGAGGGCGAGACCCGATTCCGGGACCGGGTGCGCGGCGAGGTGGTCTTCCAGAACGCCGAGGTGGACGACTGGATCATGGTCCGCACCGGCGGCCCGCCCACCTACAACTTCGCGGCCACCTGCGACGACGCCGACATGGGCATCGACCTGGTGCTGCGCGGCGAGGAGCACCTGGTCAACACCCCCAAGCAGGTCCTGCTGTACAGGGCCCTGGGCCTCGAGCCCCCGGAGTTCGGGCACCTGCCCCTGATGCTGGGCGCCGACGGCAAGAAGCTCAGCAAGCGCACGGGGGATACGGCGCTGGAGGACTACCGGGACCGGGGGTATCCGCCCGAGGCGGTGTTCAACTTCCTGTGCCTGCAGGGCTGGGCGCTGGACGGGGAGACGGAGGTGTTCTCGGTGGAGGAGCTGGTCGGGAGCTTCGATCCCGCGCAGGTGTCCAAGGGGGGAGCGGTCTTCGACCTCGACAAGTTCGACTGGCTGGCGGGCGAGTACATCCGGGCGGATTCCCCCGAGCGCCTGGCCGAGCGCTGCCTGCCCTTCCTGTTGCGCGCGGGCCTGGCCAGCGAGGAGGAGCTGCGTTCGCGGTGGGACTGGGTCGTGCGGGCGGTGGCCAGCGCGCAGGAGAGGATCGGGCTGTATTCGGAGTTGCCGGGGAAGATCGGGTATCTGCTCGCGGCGGACGAGGAGGTGCCCTTCGATCCCAAGGCGGCGAAGAATGCGCGCAAGCACGAGGGCTTCGCGGAGTTGCTGGCGGAGTATGCCGAGTGGGTCGGGCCGAGGCTCGAGGCGGGGGAGGATCCCGAGGTGCTGAGCGAGGCGACCAAGGAGTGGGTGGGGGAGCGGGGGCGGAAGATCCCGGCGCTGTTCCAACCGCTGCGGTGTGCGCTGTCGGGTCAGCCGGGAGGGCCGGACCTGTTCGAGATCATGGGGCTGCTGGGGCCGGCGAGGGTCCTGTCGAGGATCGAGCGTGGGGTGGCGAGGTTGAGGGGGGGGGCGGAGGGCTGACTCCTCGGCGTGGCCCCGGTTGGGGGCCCGCCGCCGCCGCGCCGGGGGGGGCGCCCCCCGGGGTAGGGCGCCCCCCCCCCCGTG
>CAZTTG010000117.1:0-16563 GCA_964615935.1 uncultured Planctomycetaceae bacterium
CGAGGCCGCGCCCGCTCCGCGGGCGCTCGCCGAGTAGACCGCTCACCTCTGCCGTCGCTCCGGCCCACGCCCCACGGCCACAGCAATCGCCCGCAGGAGCAGGAACCCCGTCGGCCTCCCGGCAGGCTGTGACGAGGCCGCGCCCGCTCCGCGGGCGCGCGCCGAGGAGACCGGTCCCTGCTTCTGTTGATTCCATGCCTCCCCCGCCTAGGATGGCCCCGGGAGGTCGAGATGAACGGCCGAGAACGACTGGCCTGCACGCTGGAGCACCGGGAGCCGGATCGGGTCTGCGTGGACTTCGGCGCCACCTTCGTCACCGGCATGCACGCCTCCGCAGTGAGCCGGCTGCGGCGCGAGGTGCTGGGCCAGGAGGACTGGAGGGTCAAGATCATCGAGCCCTACCAGATGCTGGGCGAGATCGACGACGAGCTTCGCGAGGCCCTGGGCATCGACGTCATCGGCAGGCTGCCGCGCCGCTCCATCTTCGGCACCGGGGGCGGGGGCTGGAAGCCCCACACCCTCTTCGACGGCACCGAGGTGCAGGTCAGCGGGGACCTCGAAACGCGCGTCGAGGAGGAGAGCGGCGACCTGCTGGCCTTCCCCGAGGGGGATGCCAGCGCCCCCCCCAGCGGGCGCATGCCCCGGGGCGGCTGGTTCTTCGACGCCATCGTCCGCCAGGACCCCATCGCGGAGTCGCAGCTCGACCCCGCGGACAACATGGAGGAGTTCGAGCTCCTGGGCCCCGAGGACCTGGAGCACTTCCGCCGCGCCGCCGACTTCTACGACGAGCACTCCGACTGCGGCGCCGTCCTGGTCGTCCCCGGCGCCGGCTTCGGCGACATCGCCCTGGTGCCGGGGCTGCACCTGCGCCACCCCCGGGGGATCCGCGACGTCGAGGAGTGGTACGTCTCCACCGCCATCCGGCGCGACTACGTGCGCGCGGTCTTCGAGCGGCAGTGCGAGATCGCCCTGGCCAACGTCGAGACCCTCGTCGATCTCCTGGGCGAGCGCGTGCAGGTGGCGCTGATCACCGGCACCGACTTCGGCACCCAGCGCGGGCCGGCGGTCTCCGCGGAGAGCTACCGCGACCTCTACCAGCCCTTCCACGAGCGGATCAACCGGCTGATCCACGAGAGGAGCGGCTGGAAGACCTTCATCCACTCCTGCGGCTCGGTGCGGGGCCTGATCCCCGACTTCATCGAGGCCGGCTTCGACGTGCTCAACCCGGTGCAGTGCTCGGCGGCGGGCATGGGTCCGGCCGAGCTGAAGCGGGAGTTCGGGGCGGAGCTCGTCTTCTGGGGCGGGGGGGTGGACACCCAGAAGACCATCGCCTTCGGCACACCCGAGGAGGTCTACCGCGAGGTCCGCGAGCGCATCGACGTCTTCGCCCCGGGCGGCGGCTTCGTGTTCAACGGCATCCACAACATCCAGGGAAACACCTCGACCGAGAACCTCGTGGCCCTCTTCCGGGCCCTCCGCGACGCCCGCTCCTGAGCCGGCGCAACCCAGGCGACATCGTGTCTCCCCCAGAGAACGGCAAACGGGTCCTGATGATCCGCTACGGCCTGATGGCCGCCGACCTGCTCGCCGAGCTGGAGTCGCGCGGCTTCTCGGTCCGGCAGGTGGAGTCGAAGACGCTCACGGTCGAGAGCTTCAAGGCCGCGGTGGCCGAGACCCGGCCGGCCTTCCTCCTCAACGTCAACTACAGCCCCGAGATCGCCTTCCTCTGCTCGATGGAGGGGCTGCCCTACGTCTCCTGGACCATCGATCCCCTGCCCGCCTCGCGCTTCAAGGTCTACCCGAAGACGCGGCTGGAGCGCTGCCTCGCCTTCGTGCACCAGAAGGCCATGGTCGAGAAGCTCGAGGGCCTGGGCCTCCCGCACGTCGTCCACCTGCCCCTGGCGGCGCCGGGCGACCGCCGCCGGCCCGTGGAGGACGAGGGGAAGCTGGCCCCCTACCGCTGCGAGCTGAGCTTCGTCGGCGTGTCCCTGCGCGGCGAGCTCGAGACATCGCAGTCCCGGCTCCGCTCCTGGGGCTCCTCCGAGGAGACCCTGGAGCGCGTCGCCGCCTGGCTGGAGGAGCTCCGCGCCGAGCGCGCGGATCGCTGCGACTTCCGCGGCTTCACCCGCGACCCCGGCGCCGTCCCGGGCTGGATCCGCGAGTTCCTGCCCGGCGCCGCCGACGAGGCGGCCCTGGCGGACGCCCTGGACGGATGGCTCTCCCACCTCCTGAGGGTGCGCCGCATCCAGGCGCTCGAGCCGCAGGGCGTCGTCACCTGGGGGGACGCCTGGTGGGGCGAGGTGACCGAAGGCTACGCCGGCTACGCCGATCACGGCGAGCAGCTCACCCTGATCTACAACGCCAGCGCCATCAACCTGGACATGCCGCGCGTCTACCAGCGGGACATCCTGACCATGCGCACGTTCGACATCATGGCCTCGGGTGGCCTGGTGGTGTCCGAGCCCTCCGCCGAGCTCGGGGACCTCTTCGAGGACGGGAAGCACCTCTTCACCTATCGGGACACGCGCGAGCTGCAGGAGCTCGTCGTGCGCATCCGCGAGCAGCCCGAGCTGGGCCGCGAGGTGGCCCGGCGAGGCCATGAAGAGGTGCTCGCGAGGCACCTGCTGTCCCACCGGGTCGACGCGATCCTCGCCGGCATGGACGCTCGCGGGCTCTCCGCGAGGATCGGATCGAGCTCGAGAGGACCCGGGCGGCGCAAGCCGAGACGCTCCCGGCGATGACGGCCGAGCGAATTCACGGCGCCGGCTACCTGGCGCGGGTGTGCCTGGTGGCGGCCCTGGGCGGGCTGCTGTTCGGCTACGACACGGCCGTGATCAGCGGCGCGATCGGCTTCCTGCAGGAGCACTGGGGCCTGAGCGCGGCCCTCAAGGGCTGGGCCGCGGCCAGCGCCCTGGTGGGCTGCGTCCTGGGCGTGGCCCTGGCGGGCTTCCTCAGCGATCGCTTCGGGCGGCGGCGGACCCTGGTGCTCGCGGCGGTCCTCTTCCTGGTGTCGGCCGTGGGCACGGCCCTGCCCAGGAGCTTCGAGGTCTTCGTCGCCTTCCGCATCCTGGGCGGCCTGGGGGTCGGGGCCGCGTCCATGACCAGCCCCATGTACATCGCCGAGATCAGCCCGGCGCGCATCCGCGGGCGCATGGTCTCGGTGAACCAGCTCGCCATCGTCTCCGGCATCCTGCTGGTGTACCTGGTCAACTGGGCCATCGCCGGGCAGGGGGACCCGGCGTGGAACCTGGACGTGGGCTGGCGCTGGATGTTCGGCTCGGAAGCCCTGCCGGCGCTCGCGCTCCTGGCCCTGCTCTTCACCGTGCCCGAGAGCCCGCGCTGGCTCTCCAAGCGCGGCCACGGCGATCGGGCCCTCGCAATCCTGACCCGCGTGAGCGGACCGGGGAGCGCGCAGCAGGAGATGGTCGAGATCGAGGCCTCCCTGGGGAAGGAGGGCGCCGACCTCCGGCAGCTCCTGCGGCCCGGCATGCGCCTGGCCCTCACCATCGGGGTGATCCTGGCGGTCCTGCAGCAGGTGACCGGCATCAACGTCTTCCTCTACTACGCCCCCGAGATCTTCAAGGACCTCGCCGGCGAGGACATGGACGCGGCCCTCCTGCAGACCGCGGTGGTCGGGGCGGTGAACCTGGGCTTCACCGTGCTGGCGATCGGGACCGTCGACCGGATCGGCCGCAAGCCGCTCATGATCGTCGGATCGGCGGGAATGGGCCTGGCCCTCGCGGCCCTGGGGCTGGCGGCCTTCCGCGGCCGCACCGACGCGTGGCTGCTCTTCTTCGTCCTGCTCTACATCGCCTGCTTCGCCATGTCGGTCGGACCGGTCACCTGGGTGATCCTGTCGGAGATCTTCCCCACCCGGATCCGCGGGCGGGCCATGGCCATCGCCACCTTCTGCCTGTGGGTGGCCAACTTCGCCGTGTCGCAGACCTTCCCGATGATGGACGGGAGCCCCTGGCTGATGGAGCGCTTCCACCACGCCTTCCCCTTCTGGCTCTACGGCTTCTTCTGCCTGGTGTCCGTGCTCTTCGTGTGGCTCCTCGTCCCCGAGACCAAGGGGAGGACCCTGGAGCAGATCGAGGGCCTGTGGAGGCGCGGCGAGGAGCGCTGACCGAGAGGAGACCGAGCATGCACCCTCTTGCGGTTCCGATGATGGCCCTGGCCCTCCTGACCGCGGCCTGCACCGCCGCCGGCGAGGACCCCCGGCCCGCCGACTCGCCGGGAGCGATCGTCTGCTCCGATGCCTCGCCGCTGCTGACCCTCGCCGGCCGGGAGGTCCACCGCTACGCGTACCTGCGCACGGGCAGGCTGCTGCCCATCGTCGCGGAGCTGCCGGAGGAGGGCGACGCCATCTCGATCGGCGTCGATCCCGCGCTCGACGAGCAGGCCTTGCGGCTGAGGACCTCTCGCCGCGAGGGCCGTCGAGTCCTCGCGATCGAGGGGGGAAGCGATCTCGCCGCGCTCTGGGGCGCCTACCGCTACGCCGAGCACCTCGGGGTCCGCTTCGCGCTGCACGGCGACGTCCTGCCCGACGCGCTCGTCGCGGATCCCGTGCCCGAGCTGGACGAGACCCGCCGGCCCCTCTTCGAGCTGCGCGGCATCCAGCCCTTCCACGACTTCCCCGAGGGTCCCGACTGGTGGAACGTGGACGACTACATGGCCGTTCTCTCCCAGCTCCCCAAGCTGGGCATGAACTTCCTGGGCCTGCACTGCTACCCCGAGGGCGGCGTGGGGCCCGAGCCCACGGTCTGGATCGGCGCGCCCGAGGACGTCGGCGAGGGGGGCGAGGTCGCCTTCGCCTACCCCAGCCGCTACGCCAGCACCGGCGGCGGCGCCTGGGGCTACGCGGCGACGCGGACCTCCGACTTCGCCGCCGGCGCGGCGCTGCTCTTCGAGGAGGACGACCACGGGCCCGAGGTCACGCGCGGCCACACCCCCCTGCCGCAGACGCCGGAGGGCTGCCTCGAGGTCTTCCATCGAACGGGCGAGATGCTCCGCGAGGCCTTCGCCTTCGGGCGCGGCCTGGGGATCTCGATCTGCATGGGCACCGAGACCCCGCTCACCATTCCCAAGGCGGTGCGGGAGCGCCTGGAGGCGGCCGGCGCCGACCCCGCCGATCCGGACACCGTCCGCCGCCTCTACCGGGGCATGTTCGAGCGCATCGATCGGACGCATCCCATCGACTGGTACTGGCTGTGGACGCCCGAGGGCTGGACCTGGCAGGGGGCCGACGAGGAGCAGGTGGAGGCCACCGTCCGGGACGTGCGCCTCGCCCTCGAAGCCCTCGAGGAGGCCGGCTCTCCCTTCGGCTTCGCCACCTGCGGCTGGGTGCTGGGTCCGCCCGGAGACCGCGCCCGCTTCGATCGAGAGCTGCCCGCGAGCGTGGCCCTCTCCTGCATCAACCGCAGCGTGGGCTTCTCGCCGGTGGAGCCGGGCTTCTCCCAGGTCAGCGGGCGCGGGCAGTGGGCCATCCCGTGGCTGGAGGACGACCCGGCCATGATCATCCCCCAGCTCTGGGTGGGGCGCATGCGGCGCGACGCGGCCGACGCGCTGGCCTATGGATGCACGGGCCTCATGGGCATCCACTGGCGTACGCGCGCGGTGGAGCCCATGGTCGCCTCCCTGGCCGCGGCCGCCTGGGACCAGTCCGGATGGAACGCGGACCAGGGCCGCGAGCTCGAGCTGCCCGGGCGGCGGACCGCGGACGGCCACGCGGGGGGCACGGTGGCCGGCTTCCCCGGCCGCGCGATCGCGGACACCGAGGCCGATCCCGTCTACCGCACCTGTCGCTACGACCTCGACGCGTACCGGTTGAAGCTCCCCGACGGCGGGTATTCGGTCACCCTGTGCTTCTGCGAGCCCCACTACCGCGAGGCCGGCAAGCGCGTCTTCGGCGTCGAGATCCAGGGCCAGCGGGTCCTCGAGGGGCTGGACGTCTTCGCGCGCGCGGGCGGCGACCGGGCCCTCGACTTCACCTTCGAGGACGTCGAGGTCTCGGGCGGCGAGCTCGTCATCGACTTCGTGCGGGAGGTCGAGTTCCCGTTCGTCGCGGGCATCTCCGTGGAGGGCCGCACCGCCGAGGGCTCCTTCCAGCGCCGCATCAACTGCGGCGGCGGCCGCTGGGCGGAGTGGGAGGAGGACCTGCCCGCGCTGGGCACCCTGGGTCCCTTCCCCCACCGCCCGCGCGACCTCTCCTGCGTGGACTTCTACGCCGACTGGGCCCGCGCCTGCTTCGGCGAGGAGGCGGCCGCGGACCTCGCCCGCCTGTTCGCCCGCCTCGACGGCGGCGGCGAGCCGGGTCGGCCCGAGCTCACCCGCCTGCCGCGGCCCTCGAACTGGATCTCGGGTCCCGGCGGCATCGTCGTGGACCGCACCCCCTGGGAGGAGGTCGCCCCCCGCTACGCCTTCGTCGAGGAGATGGCTGCCCTGCGACCGAAGATCAACGGCGCGGGCAGCCTCGAGCGCTTCGACTGGTGGCTGGGGAGCTTCCGCTACTTGCGGGCCGTTGCCGAGATCGGCTGCCTGCGGGGACGACTCGACCTGCTCGTGGAGCGGATCGAGGCCGAGCCGGACGAGGTCACCCGCGGGCGCCTGGCCCGCGAGGAGGCCCTGCCCATCCGCCGGGATCTCACCAGGTCGTGGGAGCGCCTGATGGGCCTGCAGCTCGCGGTGGTCTCCACCCCCGGCGGCATGGGGACCATCGCCAACCTGGAGCAGCACGTGCGAGGGCACACGCGCCTGCTCTCCGCTCACGACGAGAAGCTGGAGGCCTGGTCGGGCGAGCCCCTGCCGGCCCATGCGCAGCCCTCGACCGGATACGCCGGGCCCACGCGGATCCTGGTGCCCACCCGGCGCTCGCAGGTCGGCGAGGGCGAGTCCCTGCGACTGAAGGTCATCGTGCTCTCCAGCCATCCCCCCGAGCGCGCGGAGCTCTGGTGGCGTCCCCTGGGCCGGGGGGAGTTCCAGTCGATGGCCCTCGAGCACCGGGCTCGCGGCGTCTACGCCGCCACCCTGTCACCGGCCCGCGGTGTGGCCCTCGAGTACTTCGTCGAGGTCGAGACCCGCGAGGTGGAGATCGTCCGCTGGCCGGCCACGGCGCCCCGATCGAATCAGACCGCCGTGGTGTGGCGGGCGGGTGGTTCGTAGGCACCCTCTCGCCTAGCGAGCTCTCCCCGTCCACTCCGGGACCCGGACGTCCTCCGCCTTCAGGTCGGAGGGAGTGAAGGGCTTCAGATCGACCACGGGCGTACCGTCGAAGGCGTCGATCTCGTCGATGGTGACGACGCTCCCCTCCACGCCGAGGATCCGGCACACGCTGAGCGCGATCAGGTTGGGTCGGACGGGCGCCCGGCAGGCGAAGACGCCGGTGAGGGGATTCTCCTGCTTCCCCCGCGGGTGCACCCTGAGGATCCGCCGTCGCCGCGGCTCGTCGTTCCGATCGAACCAGTACAGCACGTTCACGTGGGACCAGCCGTCGAGGCCGAGCAGCGCGTCCGCGTACTCCTCGCGAATGCGAATGCAGGTGGACTCCTCGGTCTTCTCGATGGTGCCCACCGGGCGCATCTCGAAGATCCGCTCCTCGGGCTCCTGCACGGGCGTTCCTCCCTCCTCCTGATGGCTCGCAGCTTGCGTCGCGCCGGCCGCTCCCGCGAGACCGGCGACTCCTGCCAGAAAACCCCGCCTGGATGACTTCATGGCTTGCCTCTGATCCTCTCCGGAACCGGTGATCCGGCCGCCTCAGCAGGTCGAATGGAAGATCCCCCCCACCGCGCGGGTCTCGGCCAGGCGATTGTAGAGCTTCACGGCGGCCGAGGTCTCCTCCACGTGCACCTCCACGCCCCGCTCCTCGAGCAGCCGCAGGGTCTCGGGGGCGGTCTGCAGGCGCGAGGCCATGCCGCGCGAGAGGACCACCACCTCGCAGCCCCGCTCCAGGAGCTCCGCCGCGGCACCGGGCTGGATCCCGGGATCGTGCCGCGTCCCGCTCTCGTTCCAGTCCCAGGGCCGGCCGCCCCCGGGGTACAGCAGGAAGTCCTTGCCGGCGCCCAGACCCTCGACCTGCAGGTGGCCCCAGGAGACGCTCTCGATTCGGGGGGATCGGGCTCTCGATGCCTCCATGTCGGCTCCTGTTCGCGAGGGCGCGTCAGACCTCCGAGACCTCGCCCAGCGGGGCTGCCCAGCTCGCCTCCAGGAAGAAGAAGGGTGACAGCGCCCGGTATCGATCGGAGAGCCCTCCCTGGACCAGGCGGGCGTCCAGGCTGCAGGAGACCACCCGGCCGAAGAACACCACCTCCCTCCCCCACTCGCGATCCCCCTCCAGCTCGCACTCGAGGTGGACCTGGCACTCCTCGATCCGCGGCGGGGCCACGCACAGGGAGGGGATGGGCGTCAGGCCGTGGCGCTCGAAGCGGCCGGCGCGGTCCGCGCGGCGATCCGCCCCGACCGCCCAGCAGGTGTCCGCCAGCTCGCGGCCGGGGACGTTGACCACGAGCTCGCCGGTCTGGGCGACGTTGCGGGCGGTCTCGTGGTCCCGGTTGCAGCCGAACATCAGGACCGGCGGCGGGCCGAAGGCCGCCATCGAGATCCAGGACTTGGGCGCGACGTTCGGCCGGCCCTCGGCGTCGACGGTGGTCACCAGCACCACCTGGCCCGGCAGGGGCGAGGGGCTCCAGCGGCGCTTGTCGGCCGGGATCTCGATCTTCGCCTCGCCCCTCATGGCACGCGCCTCCTCAGGTCCAACACCAGACGGCGAGGACCCCGGCGTAGAAGACCGCCGGCACGGCCAGCCCGGCGCGGGCCGCGGGCAGGGTGTCCTGCGCCGCCACCTTCGCCCACTGCCACGCGCGCCAGGACACCCAGAGCAGGGCGGCCATCATCAGGATCCCGAGGAGCGAGAGGCCTGTCAGCCGCGCCGGGGCCGCGAGGGTCCCCTCGGCGAGCTCCCGGAAGTGCCCCTGCCCCCGCGGCTCGGCCAGGGCCAGGGGCAGGTATCCCCCCCAGCTCGCGAGCTTGGCGATGCCCTTGGAGGCGTGGGCCACGGCCACGACCGGGGCCGCGCCGGTGGCCGCCGCGAGGAGCAGGCTCCGCAGCCCGGCACGGTGGCCGGCGAGGTACCCGGCGGCAGCCACCAGCGCCCACAGGAGGATCGGGAAGAGGACCAGGAACCAGGCCGCCTCCCACCACCCGAAGGGCACCGAGGGCGCCAGGGACTGCAGCCGCTCGGGCACGTAGTGGAAGTAGCGGTCCAGCCACTTGACCTCGGTCAGCACCTCGTGGGCCGCGAAGCCGGCGGCGATCAGGACGAACGCGGCCTCGAAGGGTTGCAGAAGCCGGTGCCTCCTCGAGCCGGCCTCCGGATCCACCGCGCCGAATCCCACGTTGTCCTCCGGGCAGGCCTTGGCGCATTGCAGGCAGACCAGGCAGCCGTCCGACTGACGGTGCTGCCAGGGCGTGATCAGCGAGGGGCAGCTCCGCCCGTCGAGGCCATGGCGCCGGGCCGGATCGGCGCAGTCCTTGCCCTCGCAGCCCTCGCACACCGCGGGATCGCGCACGTCGAGCTTGAGCGGGGTGAAGCGCCCGTAGACCGAGAGCAGCGCGCTCGCCGGGCAGAAGCCCGCGCAGAAGGCGCGCGGATGGCGAAAGACCAGTCCGCTGACCAGCGCCGCGCCGAAGAGCGCCACGAGCAGCAGGGAGGTGTAGTGCGGGAAGCGGTGCAGCGAGATCCCCGCGACCAGGACCTGCAGCAGCAGGTAGGCGAGCAGCGTCATCCAGCCGGCCCGCAGGAAGGCCCCCAGCCGGGCCCGCGGCCAGCCGATGCGCCGGGCGACGGCGTCGGCCGCCCGGTGGACCAACTCCATGGGGCAGACCGCGCACCAGATGCGGCCGAAGAGCAGCACCACGGCGATCATCCCCGGCCACCACAGCCCCCACACCACGAGCGTGGTCAGGTTGGTCTTGCGCAGGGTCAGGAGCTCCTTGGCCGTTTGTTCGTGCCCCACGTTCCAGCCGTTGATCGCCAGGAGGACCACCGCCACCAGGGCGATCGCCTGCAGCGCGAGCGGGAAGCCCGGCCAGCGCCACAGCCTCCGCAGCGGGCGGGCCGCGAGCACGTCGAATCGGATCCGTCCGCTGTCGCTCATCGCGTCATCCTCCGCATGACCAGCTCGAGGGGCCCTCGTCGGAAGCGCCCCCTCCACAGAGCGGAGAATACCACCGATGCCGCGCAGAAGAGCAGGGCGCTCCCGACCGCGAAGGCTAGGCTTCGATCCTCCAGCATCCCGCCAAGCTCCAGAGCGCCCATGCCGATCAGGACGTGGGCGACGTACAGGGTGAGGGCCAGCTGGCCGGTGGCTGCCAGTGGCCGGACCCAGCGGGCGTCCGGGCGCTTCGCCGTCAGGGACGCGCAGAGCGCGATCACCAGGAAGGCCGAGGCGCCGGCGGAGAGCAGGTACAGCGGCATGGGGGGCATCGGGGCGGTGCCCAGGAGCGCTCCGACGGTCTCGGTGGTCTCCGCCGACGCGCCCTCCGAGAGCGAGCTCACGAGGAGGCGGGAGAGGCCCTCGGCCGCGACCAGGACCAGCGCCGCCAGGACGCCGATCCTCGCCCGCGCCCTTCGATCGCCGAGCTCCTGCCGGCCCAGCCACATGCCCGCCAGCAGGAAGGCGGTCCAGGGGATCACGGGGTGGAAGCCGTTGAAGAAGAGGTGGCGGACCATGCCCGCGGGCGTCCAGAAGCCGCCGTAGGAGAGGGTCTCCCAGTCCCAGCCCGCCTCGTAATCGAAGGCGAGCAGCAGGACTACGAAGGCGAGGGCGAAGAGCGCCGCGAGCCCCCACAGGGCCCGGCCGGAGGCCCGGAGCAGGAGCGCGCCCACGGCGATGTAGATGCCGTAGAAGTGCAGGATGTCGGCCGGCCACAGCGGCGTGTAGAGGAGCCCCACCGCGAAGAGGAAGAGCGCGCGAGCGAGGAGGCGGCGGCGCACCCGGGCGAGCTCCATGGCCTCGCCGCTCGAGCGCGCCCGGCCGGCGAGCAGGGACAGCCCCACCCCGGCCAGGACCACGAAGGTCGCTGCGGCCCGGCCCTCGAGCGCCCCGACCGCGCCCACCAGCCAGCCGGGCCCGGCCCGGCCGGCGCCCATCACCACCTCGAAGTTGACCACGACCATCCCGAAGAAGGCCAGGGCCCGGGCAGCGTCGAAGCCGGCGATCCGCCCGCCGGCGGCCGCCTCGGTCGCGATCGGATCGGGGGCCGGCATCGTGGGATCGTAGAATGCGGCGTCCGAGGTGGGAAGCTCGGCGAGGGCCCGGTCGCGGGCCCGAGGAGATCCATGAAGCTCATCGATGCAGTGCCCCTCCTGGCCCTGATCGCGACCGCCGATGCTCGGGCCGCCGCCCTCCAGGACGAGGCGGCGCCCGCGGCGACCTGGTACGTCTCGCCCCTGGGGAGCGACGACTGGGCCGGCACCACCGGCGTTCCGGCCCCGACCGGAGGGAACGGGCCCTTCGCCACCCTCGAGCGGGCACAGCGCGCCGTGCGCGAGGCTCTCGCGGGGGGAGCGGTCGACGGCCCGATCGCGGTGTCGATCCGCGGCGGCTTCCACGAGCTGGCCCGCCCCCTCGTCTTCCGCCCCGAGGACTCGGGAACGGAGTCCACCCCGGTGATCTGGCGCGCCCATCCGGGCGAGCGCCCAATCCTCTCGGGCGGCCGGCGGATCGAGGGCTGGCGGGTCGGCGAGGACGGCTGGTGGCGCGCAGCCCTGCCCGAGGTCGCGCGCGGCGACTGGAGCTTCGCGCAGCTCTTCGTGAACGACCAGCGCCGCTTCCGGCCGCGGCTGCCGCGAGAGGGCACCTTCCGCATCGCCGCCGAGCTGCCGCCCAGCGAGGCGGCCGCGGGCCGCGGGCACGATCGCCTCGGCTATCGGCCGGGTGACGTCGATCCGAGCTGGTATCGGCTCGAGGACGTCGAGGTGCTGGGCTTCCACGTCTGGTCCGCCTCGCGCATGCGCATCGCGGAGATCGACGCGGAGGGGCGCGCCCTGACCTTCACCGGCCCGACCCGCACCCTGCAGCCCTGGGGCGCCTTCCGCGAGGGCCACCGCTATCTCGCCATCAACGTGCGGGAGGCGCTCGGCGAGCCGGGCCAGTGGTACCTCGACCGCGCAGGCGGCGAGCTGACCTACGTCCCCCGCCCCGGCGAGCGCCCCGGGGAGGCCGTGGTGGTCGCGCCACGCCTGGACACCCTGCTCCGCCTCGAGGGCGATCCGGCGGAGGGCCGCCTCGTAGAGCACCTGCGGTTCCAGGGCCTCACCTTCGCCCACGCGGGCTGGACGCTCCCCGACGAGGGGCAGTCCTTCCCCCAGGCCGAGGTGAACCTGGGCGCCGCGATCGAGGCCGTGGGCGCCCGGGAGGTCTCCATCGAGCGCTGCGCCGTGCGCCACGTCGGCCGGTACGCCATCGCGCTCGGGGCGGGCTGCCGGGGCGTCGCGGTGGAGGGCTGCGAGCTCGTCGACCTCGGCGGCGGCGGCATCCAGATCGGGCTGGGCGGCGGGTCGCACTCCTGGCCGACCCGCGGCCCCGATCCGTCCCACCCGGAGTCCTCGGTCTCCCACGACCGGATTCGCGACTGCCTCATCGCCGGCGGGGGCTGGCTGCACCCCGCGGCGGTGGGCATCTGGATCGGCCACGCCTCGCACGTCTCGGTGGAGCACTGCGAGATCCGCGACCTCTACTACACCGGGGTCAGCGTCGGCTGGGTGTGGGGCTACGCCGAGCCCAGCCGGGCCCACCACAACCGGATCGCCTGGAACCGCATCCACACCATCGGCCAGGGGGTGCTCTCCGACATGGCCGGCGTCTACACCCTGGGCGTCTCGCCCGGAACCCGCGTGGACCACAACCTCGTCCACGACGTGCAGGCCTTCGACTACGGGGGCTGGGGGCTCTACACCGACGAGGGCAGCACCGGCATCGAGATGACCCACAACCTGGTGTGGCGCACCAAGACCGGCGGCTTCCACCAGCACTACGGTCGTGAGAACCTCGTCGCCCACAACGTCTTCGCCGAGGCGGCGGTGCAGCAGCTCCAGCGCACGCGGACCGAGGAGCACCTCTCCTTCCGCTTCGAGCGCAACATCGTGTACTGGACCAACGAGAGCCCGCTCCTGCGCAGCAACTGGCGCGACGACGGCTTCGTCCTCGACCGCAACCTCTACTGGAACCCGAAGCGGCCCGACGTCCGCTTCCCCGGGGGCCTCTCGCTGGAGGAGTGGCGCAGCGCGCGCGGTCACGATCTCGAGTCGGCCATCGCCGACCCGCTCTTCGTCGACCCCGGGAACCACGACTGGCGGCTGTCGCCCGGCTCGCCGGCGCTCGAGATGGGGTTCGAGGTCTGGGATCACGCCGCCGCCGGCCGCACCGGCGAGCGCGAGCTGACGCGCGGTCTCCCCCCCGTCCCGCCGGGATTCTAGGGGGCCTCGATCCAGCCCACGGTCGAGGGGGCGATGCTCCCGAAGTACAGACGGCCGCCGTGCTCGTTGACGCTGGCGATCGAGCCGTAGATCCCCTCGGGGTCCTGGAGGTCCTGCACCACGCGGCCGTCGGGATCCACGCCGATCACCCACCCGTAGCGGTTGGGCGGCCCGATGCGCGTCACTCCCGGGATGCGCACGGCGAGCTTGCGCAGGAAGGGCCGGGGGGCGAGGCGGTCCATCAGGGCGATGCGCGGCGCCGCCAGGGCGATCCAGAAGCGGCTCTTCCCGTCGTAGGAGAGGTTGTCCGGGTAGCCCGGCAGGCCGTCCAGGAAGGGCTCGCTCTCGCCCGCGCGCGGGCCCGCGAGCCACAGCCGACGGACCCGGCAGGCGAGGGTCTCGCTCACCAGCACCCAGGCGTCCCCCGGTCCCAGGGCCACGCCGTTGGCGAACATCAGGCCCTCGAGGCGCACGCGCGTCTCGCCCGTTCCGGGATCGAAGCTGAGGAGCCGGCCGGTGGGGCGGCACTCCCAGAAGTCCAGGATGGCGTCGCGCGAGCGGAACCTCCGGGAGGAGTCCGAGAACCAGATGGTGCCGTCGGCGGCGATGTCGAGATCGTTGGGGAAGAGCAGGGGCTCGCCGGCCGCGGAGTCGGTCAGGACCGAGACCTCCCCGTCCGGCGCCACGCGCAGGAGGCCCCGAGCCGAGTCGGCGACGATCAGGTTCCCGCCGGCGTCGAACTGCAGGCCCAGGGGCCGGCCGCGGGTGTTGGTGAAGGTCTCGACGCTCTCATCGTCATCGGGTCGAAAGCGCACGATGTCGCCGCCCTTCAGCCCGGTGTAGAGCCAGCCGTCCGGGCCCTGCGCGACGTCCTCGGGTCCGGGGCCCACGGCGATCTGCCGCACGCCGGCCAGCCTCGCGTTGCGGGCGAAGACCCCCGTGCGCCCGGGATCGGGAGCCGGCGTCCAGGCCACCGGCTCGATGGGGACGGGCCAGAGGAGCAGGTAGGCCGCGGCCGCGACGACGAGAGCTGCCAGGAGGATCCTCTTGCGGCGCATGCTCGCTCAGCCGCTCCCTTCGGCGGCGGTCAGCCCCCACAACCTCCGGACGAGCACCGCCCCCACCACCCCGACGATCGGGGAGGTGACGAGGCCGGGGAAGTACCCCCCGACCGCGACGGCCAGGGCCGGGTGCGCCACGCCGTTGGCGGCCATCGCGATGGCGAAGAACCAGGCGGGTGCCATGGCGGGCAGGAAGGCGGCCGCGAGGCCGATGGACGAGAGCACGACCAGCGCGATTACGAGGAGGTTGACGATGACGAAGAAGTCGTCCGACCACGGCTCCACGTCCAGGAGCTCCGGCAGGCGCCGGTGGAGGCCGGTGACGAACTCCTCCGCGACGTGGAGGCAGTGCAGGGCGATGCCGAGGAGCAGGAGCTTCGCCGCTCCGTTCCGGGCCTCCGGGTCCTCGCCTCCGGCCCCGCGCGCGACCGTCAGCAGGACGGCGGCGGCGGCCGCGGCCAGGAGGATCGAGGCTTTCAGCAGGATGCTCCCGAGGTCTTCACCCACCGCGGTCCTCCTCCGGGGGCCGGTGGCACACCGCCTCGATGCGGTTGCCGTCGGGGTCCACGGCGTAGGCCGCGTAGTAGTGCGCGTGGTACTGCGGCCGCGGACCCGGGGCGCCCTCGTCGATCGCTCCCGCCTCCAGGGCCGCGCGGTGGAAGGCGTCGTGGGCGCGGTCCGGCCCGTAGCCCGAGGAGGACTCCAGGTCGTTGACCCGGCCGTACCCCAGGGGCGCCAGCACGGCGTCGTAGAAGGAACGCGCCCGCTCGAGGTCGACGACTCCGACGGAGAGGTGGTCGAGCATCTCGGGGGCTCCCGTCATCGTCCGGGCTTGACGGCCCGCGTGGCGATGAAGGTGGATGTGTACCTCGACAGGGGATCCGCCTCGCCCTCGGGATAGCCGTCCTCGAAGAGGTCGGTGAGCGTGAGGCCGGCGTCGAGCTGCCCGCCGATCTGGTCCCGGAGGGTGTGGCCGAACTCGAGGGGCTCTCCCCGATCGAGGTAGCGCTGGCGCTCCTCCTCGCCGAGGCTCTTCAGATCGGAGTAGGGCAGGGCGTGCACGACCTGCAGGATGCCGGTGCGGTCGGCGAGCTCCTCGTCGAAGAGGTAGCGGATCGGATTGGAGAAGCCGGCCAGCAGCGCCCCGCCGGGCCGCAGCACGCGGGAGGCCTCCCGCCACACCGGGCGCACGTCCGGCGCGAAGCAGTTGGAGACCGGGTGGACGACGAGGTCGAAGCGCTCATCGCCGAACATCGAGAGCTGGGCCATGTCGCCCTCGACGGTGGCGATCGCGAGCGACTCCCGCTCGGCCACCTCGCGGTCCCGGGCGAGCTGCTCGGGGGAGTTGTCCAGGACCGTCACGCGCGCGCCGGCGGCGGCGAGGATCGGCCCCTGCTGTCCACCGCCCGGCGCCAGGCACAAGAGGTCGATGTCCATCCGCTCGGGGAACCACCCGCGGGGGACCGGCTTCGTGGGAGTGAGGACGATCCGCCAGTCCCCCCTCCTCGCGGCCGCGACGGCCTCCCGATCGACGGGAACGGTCCAGGGATTGCCCCTCTCGACCTCGCGGTCCCACGCGTCGCGGTTGTACTCGAGGATGTCCACGGTCTTCCTCTCTGCTCCGAGCCCGGGGATGATAGCGGATTGGCGCCTCCCCGAGATGCCCGGGGGGCGGCTGGGTGCTCAGGGGCGCTCGCCATCGCGTCCGCCGGCGGGTCCCCGGTACTCCAGCGCGGACTCCAGCCGGCATCCGGCCTGACCTGCCCCCGAAACCGGTACCAGAGTCTATGTGAGTCATGAAGCCCCTGCCAGTGCCAGCTCAGGCGCTTCCCAGGGGGGCAGGCCGAGCGGAGCGAGGGCTGTACCCCTGGGAAGCGTGGCCTCGGGCGCAGGGGGTCGGTCGTCAAGTGAACTATGCGGGCGGACGTGGTTGTAGTGCCAGCGCCAGCGCTCTAGCAGGACCTTGGCTTCGTGCAGGGTGTAGAAGATCTCGCCGTCGAGGAACTGGTCGCGCAGCTTGCCGTTGAA
>CAZTTG010000118.1:0-16321 GCA_964615935.1 uncultured Planctomycetaceae bacterium
GGCGCCGTAACTCGGTTGCCAGGCCCACGCAACGGGCGCCCAAGACCTCTAGCCCTCGCCGCGCTTCACCACGCCCCGCCCGGAGTGCCCGTCCACCGAGATCTTCAGGGGGGTGGCGGTGCGCACGTGTCTCACCCAGTCGCCCTCGGCGACCGTCTCCTGCCGGCTCAACCAGTCCCAGTCGATGGCGCCGTCCTCCTCGGGCCTCACGGCGACGTACAGGACGCTGAAGGCGGTCAGGTTCTGCATCAGGTTCGACCCCTGGCTCAGCTCCGGGCTCACCTGAGGCAGGCTCGCCTCGACGATGACCCGCGCCCCGCAGATCTGGCTCCAGCCCACCGGTATGCCGGCCCACGAGTCCGCCGAGCCCCAGCGGCCGAAGCCGATCAGGACGTAGGGGCGATCGGACTCGCGCAGCGAGCGGTCGAAGCGCTCGACCTCGCGGGCCACCAGCTGCGTGAAGACCGGATCGAAGGCGCCCGGCTTGACGAAGACCACGTCGCGGATCCCGCCGGGGCTTCCGTTGCCCAGAACCGAGTGCGAGGAGAGCAGGACGTCCTCCCCCCTCAGGTCGGCCTCTCCGAGCTCGACCTTCTCGCTCGATACCGCCATCGGTCGCACCTGCAGGTGAGCCACCCGGGCCGGCAGCCCCCGCCGGGGATCGAGGTCGGCGGCGAACTCCATCTCGACCGGACAGCCGAGGGCCTCCTGCGAGCGGGAGAGCAGCCGCTGGAGCACTCCGTTCAGGGGGACCTCGTCGAGGGTCAGGAGGGGGGCGAAGTTCAGGACCCGCGGCCCCCGCTCCCCGGTGCCGGGGGTCAGGACGTCCGACTGCGGGTTGTAGGTGGAGGCGACGTGGCGCAGCGCGTCGTCGGCCTCGGCCTCCTCGAAGCCGCAGCGCGTGAGGTACTCGGTCTCCCGGGTCGCATCCGCGATCGGCGGAGACCCCATCCGCACCGCCCAGAACCGCGTCTGGCAGCTCCGGACGAGGTCCCGCAGGCCCCGGAAGGGCTGTGGCCGGCGGGGATCCGCCGGGCAGTAGGTCCACGACCGACCCCCGTCGACGATGGTCTTGCCCAGGCCCATGGCCAGGACCACGACGCCGTCCCCGGGCTCGGCCCAGCTCGGGGGGTAGTAGTTGTGCGAGCGGGCCACGCCCGAGACGCTGGGGTAGAAGCGGGCGTTCCGCCGGCGTCCCAGGACCTCCTGCACCACCACCGCCATCTTCTCGGAGCCCGCGGGGCTTCCGGCCCGAGCCGCGTAGTCCCGGGCGGCCTTGAAGAAGGTGGAGGCGTAGACCAGCTTGACGGCGCCGACCAGCGCCTCGAGCCGATCGTCCGCATCGTCCTGGTCGTTGGGGATCATCTTGGTGGAGTAGATCCCCGCGAAGGGGTGCTTCAGGTCGTCCTCCAGCAGGCTGGAGGAGCGCACCGCCAAGGGGCCGTCGAAGCGTTCGGTCAGGCTCCGCAGGTCGTCGAGGTACCGCTCCGGCATCTCTCCCCCGAGGAAGGCCTGGACCAGGCGATCGCCGCGGGCCCCGGACAGGGCCACCCCCTGCAGGCCGTTGCCCTCCAGGAACTCGTCGAAGAGCTCGGTGGTGAGGACCGTCGACCGAGGGACGAGGACCTGGAAGCCGGGGAGCTCGTCCGGACCGATGGCGGGCAGGACCCGGTCCCGGATCAGCCGGAGGCCCTCGGCCTTGCCGCCCAGGGCGCCGTCCCCGATGCGCGTGAAGGGCTGATCCCGGTCCGTGGAACGTCGATCGTAGTGGGGTACCTCGGGGCCGGACTCATCGGTCATCTTCGCCTCCCGCGACGGCTCTTCCCTCGGATCCGGGGCCGCAGCGGCCCCGGCGTGCACGGCGCGAATCTAGCTCCCCGCACGGGTCGAGGGAACCGGAAACCCCGGCCCCCCGGACCCGCTCAGCCCATCTCCGCCCGCCGCCGCAGGTCGCGCCAGTTGGTCTCCACCTGCGCGCGGATCTGCCCCAGGTCCTGGGTGGCCTTCTGGAAGCGGCCCTGCAGCTTGAAGTAGCGCTCGAGGGCCGATTCGTCCATCTCCGTCTCGACGTTGATCACCACCCGGCGGCCGTCGAAGATCTCGTAGACCGAGTAGAGGCCCGAGCGGATCGCCAGCCGGATCAGCTCGATGCCCTCGGAGGGCTCCGACTTCCAGCCGGTTGGGCAGGGCGAGAGGATGTGCAGGAAGCGGAAGCCCTCGAGGTCCAGGGCGTACTGCATCTTGCGCAGGGTGTCCTCGGGGTGGGCCAGGGAGACCGAGGCGGCGTAGGGGATGTGGTGCGCCGCCATGATCGCCAGGATGTCCTTCTTGTTCTTGTGCTTGCCCTCGGGGGTGGTGGTGGTGGAGGCCCCCAGGGGAGTGGCCGAGGAGCGCTGGCCGCCGGTGTTCCCGTAGATCTCGTTGTCGTAGCAGATGTACAGGATGTCCTCGTTGCGCTCGGCCGCGGCCGAGACGGTGGCCATGCCGATGTCGTAGGTGCCGCCGTCCCCGGCCCAGCAGATCACCCGCGTGCCGGTGCCGTTCAGCCGCGCCACCTGGGCCAGCCCGGTGGCCACCGCGGCGCAACCGGCGAAGGTCGAGGCCACCACCGGCGCGCCGTAGGCCGAGACCGGGAAGCGGCCGGGGGTGACGATCCCGCAGCAGGCCGGGATCACGATCTGGATCTGCCGGTGGGCCACCGCGTGGGTGAGCATGTTCAGGCCGATGGACATGCCGCAGCCGCCGCAGTTGGTGTTGCCCGGCCGCAGGATCGGTTCCGGGCGGTCCCGGTCGGTGTGGATCATCCCTTCGAGGAGCGGTTCGGTCATGATCCCACCTCCAGTATCTCGGGCTCGCCGGCCTGATCGCGGCGGCTGAGGTCGTCCAGGATCCCGGCGATGTGCTCGGGCCGGATGTCCCCGCCGCCCAGGCCGAGAATGTAGTTCTGTATCAGGCACTCGCTCGACACCGTACCGCGGGTCTCCGACCACAGCACCCCGCCGTGCCCCAGGCTGATGTCGCGGTCCAGCACGCCGATGCGCTGCCTCCCGGCGAGCAGGGCGCGCAGCTCCGGCTCGGGGAAGGGGCGGAACATGCGCACCCTCAGGGATCCCACCTTCGCCCCCTTCTCGCGGGCCGCATCGACCGCCGTGCGGACGGTGCTGGCGGTGGTCCCCATGGAGATCAGGACCGTCTCGGCGTCGTCCATCCGGTAGGGAACGACCGCGTCCGCCGGGCGGCGGCCGAAGACCTCCTCGAAGCGGTCCTGCCACTCGGCGTAGACCTGCGGCACGCGCGCCAGGGCCTCGGCGTGCTGCTTGCGGTGGGCCTCGGTCTCGTGCGGGAAGTCCAGGCCGCCGATGGTCACCGGCCGATCGGTCATCTTGTGCGGCAGGTCCAGAACCGGCAGGAAGCGGTCGACCAGCTCCTGCTCGGGCACGTCCGTCTGCATCATGGTGTGGGAGAGCACGAAGGCGTCCTGGCACACCAGGACCGGGAGCAGGACCCGGTGGTCCTCCCCCACGGCGTAGCCCAGGAGGGTGCTGTCGAGCACCTCCTGGTTGTCCTCGCAGTAGAGCTGCAGCCAGCCCGCGTCGCGCAGGAGCAGGGTGTCGCCGTGGTCCACCCAGATGTTCCACGGCGGCCCCAGGGTGCGGTTCACCGCCATCATCACCACCGGCAGGCGGTAGAAGGAGGCGGCGTACACGTTCTCGGTCATGTAGGCCAGGCCATTGGAGGAGGAGGCGGTGAAGGTGCGCGCGCCGGCGACCGCGAAGCCGATGCACACACCCATGGCGCTGTGCTCGCTCTCCACGCGGACGATCTCCCCCTTCTCGAACTCCTGGCGGCAGAGCAGCTCGATGCACTCGCTCTGGGGAGTGATGGGATAGACGCCCCCGCCGAAGCCCTTGCCCTCGCGGTTGGCCCGGCCGGCCAGGGTGGCCGCCATGGCCGAGGCGTGGTTGGCGCTCAGGAACTCGATGCTCATATCTCTCCCATCTCCATCGCGCTGCGCGGGCACTCCTGCACGCAGAGCCCGCAGCCCTTGCAGTAGCTGAAGTCCACCTCGTAGCCCGGCCGCTCGCGGTGGATGATCCCCTCGGGGCAGTAGAGCAGGCAGGTGTCGCACTCGCTGCAGTGCCCGCAGGAGAAGCAGCGCCCGGCCTCGCCGGCGTCGCTCAGCCCGTGGTTGACCTCATCCAGGCTGCGCACGCGGGTGTCGGCCGGCTCCAGGACCTCGCGGGCCGCCTCGGCCCGGGGGTAGTGGGCCAGGCGGATGTCCGTGACCGGGACCGACGTGCTGCGGTCCGGCCGCTCGAAGACCTCCGCGTCCAGGCCCAGGGCGCGCAGGGCCAGACCGGCCGCGCGGCGGCCGGTGCCCAGGGCGTGGGTGACCGTCCCGTCGCCGGTGGCCAGGTCCCCGGCCGCCAGCACCTTGGTGGGCTTCCCGTCCCGCAGGATGGCCCCCTCGCTGAGCTCCCAGCCCCCGGGCAGGAAGTCCAGGTCGGCTCCCTGGCCCAGGGCCAGGAGCACGCAGTCGCAGTCGAGCCAGGCGGTGCGGTCGCTGACCACCGGGCGGCGCCGGCCGCTCTCGTCGGGCTCACCCATCTCGACCTCGGCGAGCTGGATGGCCTCCACCCGACCCTGACCGCGGAAGCCCACGGGCTGGCGCTGGATCAGGAGCTGGACGCCCTCGGCCTCGGCCTCGTCGATCTCCTCGCGGATGGCGGGCATCTCCAGGCGCGTGCGCCGGTAGGCGACGGTCACGCGCTCGGCGCCCGCGCGCAGGGCTACCCGGGCGCAGTCCATGGCGGTGTTGCCGCCGCCCAGGACGACCGCGTGCCCGCCGAGCTTCACGCCGCCCTCCAGGTTGGCCCGGTGCAGGAAGTGGATGCCCTGCTCGACCCCCTCCAGCTCGGCGCCCTCGACCTTGAGCCCGCGCAGCCACTGGAGGCCGGTCGCCAGGATCACGGCGTCGTACTCCGCCTCCAGCTCGGCCAGCCGATCGGGGCCGAGGAACTCGCCGCAGCGGGCCTCCACCCCCAGCGACAGGATGCTGGCGATCTCGCGGTCCAGCACGTCGCGCGGCAGCCGGGTCTCGGGGATGCCGGTGCGCAGCACGCCGCCCAGCTCGGCCTCGCCCTCGAAGATCGTCGGCCGGTGCCCGGCCCGCGCCAGGACGAAGGCGGCGCTCAGGCCGGCGGGTCCGCTGCCCACGATGGCGATGCGGCGCGGGTCCTCGCAGGCCGCGCGCTCCGCCTGCATCTGCGGGTGGTGATCGGCGATCCAGCGCTCCAGGCCGCGGATGTTGACCGCGCCGTCGTGCTCGACCCGGTTGCAGCCCTCCATGCAGGGGGCCGGGCACACCCGGCCGCACACCCCGGGCAGCGGAGTGGTGCGGTGGAGCACCTCGGCCGCGGCGGCCTCGCCCTGGGCCTCCAGGGCCTGGATGAAGCCCACCACGTCGTTGCCCGCCGGGCAGAAGGCGTTGCAGGGGGCCAGCCTCTCCACGTAGCTCGGGCGCTGGGCGCTCCAGGATCCGGTCAGGAGGCCGGTGGGCGGGCTCTCCAGGTGGTCGATGATGCCCTCGACGTCGTCCTCCTCGGCCCAGGGCGAGCCGGCCGGCCGGCCGTCCTCGGGGGGAGCCTCCCCCACGGCGGGCCGGACCTGGACGCCCTCGTAGGCCTCGCGGGCGGCGGCGAAGTTGCCGTCGAAGCCCAGGCCGGCGTAGGTGTCCTGGAGCAGGTCCAGCGGGAGCTCGTGCACCTTGGCGAAGGCGCCGGCGATGGTGGTGTTCACGATCACCACCGAGCGGGTGCCGATCCCGTGCCGCCGGGCGATGGCGGTGGCGTCCACGGTCGCGAGCCGGAACTGCTCGAAGCGCCCCTCGAAGGCCTCGGGCGGCTCGGAGGTGTTGAGCAGGAGCACCCCGCCGGGCGCCAGGCCCGCCACGGTCTCCTCCCCCAGCAGGCTCGGGTCGAGCACCACCAGGTGGTCGGGCTGGTAGACCTTGTTGCGGTTGGTGATCGGCTCGTCGCTCACCCGCGTGAAGGCTCGCACGGGAGCCCCGGAGCGCTCGCCGGCGTAGTCCCCGAAGGTCTGGACGCTCAGGCCGGTCCGGCCGTAGGCGGCGGCCAGGATCTTGGCACAGGTGACTCCACCCTGACCTCCGCGGCCGTGAAGCCGGATAGCAAACGATTTCTGCATCCGTATATCCCCAATTATCGACAGTCGCATTTATAGCAAGGCCGGCGCACCTCCTCCAAGGACGCCAGGGGGGAAACGGGGTCCGGAGGGGCCCCTGCGGGTCCACCCGCGGGCAGGAACGGCACACTCCCCCGCCCCGAACGGAATCGGCCGGAAACCGCCGTCCGAGGGCCGGGAGGCCCTGTACCGGGGTCGCGACGCCGGCGGCTGGCGCGGTCTGGACGAACCGGTTGGTCCGCCCCTGCCCATCGGGGCGGTGCGCTCCTCCTAGCCCAGGTGCCGGGCGAGGATGTCGCTGACGTCGACCTCCTCGACGAAGACGTCCGCGTGCAGGATCCGCCCGGCGATGGCGTGCACCTCGGCCTCCTCGGCGACCCTCGGCAGCTGCGGTCGCAGGACCTCGAGGATCTCGTCGAGGGTCTCCTCGTCCGCGCACCCCTCCGCCGCCCGCTGCCTCAGCGCCGCCTCCCGAGCCTCCAGCTCGGCGGCCCGGCCCTGGTCGCCCTCCGCCTCGATCCGGCGGCGCTCGCGGTCGATCCTCGCGAGGCGGCTCCGGAAGGTCTCCGAGCCGTACCAGGCCCGGGCGAGCCCCTCCCGGTCGAAGGTGCCGATGCGGGTCCTGGCGGAGCGGGCGGGGGTGTGCTGGCCCCCGGCGGGGCGGGAGGCCCCGAGCCCGGCGAAGAGGAAGGCGGCCCCGGCCGCGATGGCGCTTCTCCTCTGCATCTGTGAAGGTCCTTTCGCTGGGCCCTTATCGGGCGGCCGGCCCCCGCGACCGGAGGCTACTGGTGCCGCCGGCGGAACTCCTCGGCGGCCTCGGCCCGGCGGGCGGCCTCCTCGGGATCGACCCGGCCCAGGGTCCAGCGGTGGTCGTCGCCCTCCAGCACCTGGTCCAGCCCGGCCCTCAGGGCCCGGGCGGCCTCCACCCGCCCGGGGTCCTCCGACTCCAGGCCCTCGCGGGCCAGCCGCTCGAGCTCGGGCACGAACCGGTCGTAGAAGCTCACGGCCAGGTCGTAGGTGCCGTGCCAGTGCAGCATGTCGGGCCCCATCATCGCGGCCGCGTGGCGCGTCCGGCGACCCTCGTTGTGCCACAGCTCGAACCACACGAGGTCGAGGTGGTTGCCGAAGTCCACCGGCCGCAGGAGGGGTCGAGCCAGCTCGTAGAGCCGCTCGCCGGGCCGGGCGTACTTCTCGTGGTAGAGCTCCACGACCGAGTCGTACTGGGCGTAGAACCCCTCCACCCAGATCCGGCTGTGGCAGCTCAGGCAGACGTCCTTCATGGCCTCCCGCCGCGCCTCGGCCGGTTCGTCCATGCCCGGCAGGCCGAGGCGGGCGTCGGCCACCTCGGGGCGCTCGGACAGGACGCCGCGGTGGTTCCAGCTGATGCGCTGGCCGATGTCGTGGGTCACGGGCTGGTTGGGCGTGGCCGAGACGTGGCAGGTGGCGCAGGTGGGCGCCTCGCCGTAGTCCTCGCCCACGATCCACTTGGCGGAGTCCAGGTTCATGCGGTCGAGGTTGGCGGCGAAGGCGGCGCCGTGCCGGGACTCCTCGTAGATCTCCCTCTGGGGGTGGTCGGGGCCCTGGTGGCAGCGGCCGCAGGTGTCGGGGTGCCGCGCCTGCGCCACCGAGAAGGAGTGCTTGCCGTGACAGGCCGAACAGGAGCCCTCGGTGCCGTCCGGGTTGACGCGCCCGATCCCCGCGTTGGGCCAGGTGGCGGGGTCCAGCAGCATGATGTCGGGCAGCACCACGACCCGCGAGCCGTGGCACTTCCAGCAGCCGTTCACGGCGGTGGCCGGGACCCCCTCCGGGAAGCCCTCGGTCCGCATGCGGCGGCTGCCCTCCACGACCTCCGCCAGGAGGCTCTCGGGCGACCCCTCGATGTGGGCCGCCTTGGAGTGCCGCGAGCGCAGGAACTCCTCCGCCTCCTTGCTGTGGCAGCGGGCGCAGTCGGCGGGGCTGACGATGGTGGCGATGCGGACCCCGTAGTGCCGGTAGGCGTCCGGATCGCCCCGCTCGGCCCCGTGGCACTCGTAGCAGCCCACCTTGCCGCGGTAGTGCCGGCTACCACCCCACATCAGGTACAGGCCGGGGCTCTCGTTCTTGTGGCACTCGATGCACTTCCTGGACTCCTCGCTGAAGTCCGCCGGGGCGGTCGCCTGGCCGGCGGGGAGAGGAGCCCCCGGCGCGCTCGCGGAGGTCAGCGGAGGGAGGCCGGCCGCCAGCGCGGCCAGGAGGATCGTCGCGGTCTTCGCGTGCTTCATGGTTTCACCGGCTGCCGATGGTTCCAGTCGCCGTCCCGGAGGGGACCGGCGCCCGCGCGCTGGAGGATCGTCGAGAGCAGAGGCCCGGCGGTCTAGGCCTCGTCGAGCAGGCGGCGCTCGCCCTGCAGGCTCCGGATGTGGGTCACGTCCTGCACCGTCTCCATGCAGCCCAGGTACCGGCCCGAGCGATCCCGCACCGGGAAGTAGCGGATGTGGACCATCTTGCCCCCGAAGTCGATCCAGAACTCGGCCACCTCGCGCTTGCCGGCCTTGAACTCCCGCAGGATCCGGTTCACGAGGTGGACGCTCCCCTGGGGGTGGCAGTCCTGCACCTTGGTGCCGATGGCCGAGCGCTGGCGGGGGAAGATCTTGTCGAGGTCCTCGCGGTTGAAGTACTGGACGACGTCGTCCGCGTCCACGAAGGAGAGCTCCACCGGCAGGGTGTTCAGCACGCAGGCCATGACCTCGCGGTCGACCGAGAGGGAGAGGTCCTTCACCCCGCTGGAGGCGGCCAGCTTCTCGGCCAGGGCGTAGTAGCGCTCCCGCGCGCCCTCGCCCAGCTCGGCCTCGGTGGCCTCGATCCCGCGGATCACGCGGGCCTCGTCCTCCTCGCTCATGACCCTGCGCGCCATGGGGTAGAGGATGTCGTTCTCCTTCCAGAAGTGCTCCTTGCACAGCGCCGCGTACCGGCCGAAGATCGCCTGGAAGGCCGCCAGCGAGGCGGCCTCGCCGGCGACGAAGGCCTCGCCCGCCGGGACCAGCTCCGCGAGCAGCCGGCGCTGCTCCTCGTGCTCGCCCAGCATCACGGCCAGGGGCCCGCCCTCGGCCGGGATGCCGCGCTCCTGGATCAGGGGGAAGAGGTGGTTCTCCTCCTTCAGGCTGTGGCAGCGATCCACGTAGACCGTGACGTAGGAGAGGACGTCCGCGACGAGCTCCGGGGAGGGCCCGGCCTCGTCAGCGAAGGCCAGCTCCGCCGCGGCGAAGACCTTCTCGGTCATGGTGTGGTCGTCCATCAGCAGCTCGAACCAGCGTCGTTCCATGGGTCACATGCCTCCGTCCGGGATCGCGTCGGGGTCGCTTCGAGAGACCGCCTCTCCTCGCGCGCCGAGCATAGGGAACCGCGGGGGGGTCGTCGTCCAACGACCGGCGGGCAGACCCCGGCATCCGCGCGGGACGAGCCCGGGGGATCGTCGCTCCGGACGCGCCGCGATCCCCGGGAGGCGGACCCGAATCCGGGAGGGGCCAGGCCCGGGCCCCGGGGCCGAGAGGAACGCGCAACCTCCTGTTGCACAGTGCATTAGGATTCCGCTCCGCTTCCGGGGGTCCCTCTGCCGGGCGGACCTGCCGAGGCCCCGGCACTTCCCCCTTGACGGAGGGGCCCAATCGGTGCAAAAACCTCTCTGGATATTCTGGTCCAGATATCCGAATTGGTCGAGGCCCCCGTGTTCACCCAGACCTCCGAGTACGCCCTACGCGCCGTCACCTGGCTCGCCATGCGCTCCAGCGGAGCCCGGACCACCGGGGAGATCGCCGAGGGTGCCCGGGTGCCGGCGAGCTACCTCTCGAAGGTGCTGCAGACCCTCTCCCGGGCCGGCATCGTGCGCTCCCAGCGAGGGCTGGGAGGGGGCTTCACGCTGGCCCGGCCGGCGGAGGAGCTGAACGTGCTCGACGTGGTGAACGCGGTGGATCCCATCGAGCGCATCCACTGCTGTCCCCTCGGGGTCCCCGATCACGAGCACGGCCTGTGCCGGCTGCACCACCGGCTGGACGCGAGCATCCTCCTCATCCAGGACTGCCTGCGCAGCGCGAGCATCGCCTCGCTCTGCACCGGGAATCCGAAAACCGCCCCCATGGGCCTGACCAGTCCCCGGGAGAGCGGAGAGGAGCGCCATGAGGGCTGAGGCGAGGGGCGGCGCCGCGTGGGAGCTGACGCTGATCGGTCCCGCCCTGCTCCTCCTCTCGGCCGGGCTCTACTGGGGGCCGGACCTGCTGGACATCCCCGAGGGCGACGACCGGGCGGTCCACGCCTCGCGCATCGCCACCGAGCCGCGGCGGGAGCACATGGGCGATCGCCCGGTGATCCACATCAACGCCTTCGACTTCGCCTGCATGGAGTGCCACCGGCTCTTCCCGCCCTCCGAGATCCCGCCGGAGGAGCTGCGGCAGCACGACCACATCGTCCTCGATCACGGCATCAACGACCGCTGCCGCAACTGCCACGACGTCGAGGACCGCGACCGCCTGGTGCTGCGCGGGGGCGAGACCATCCCCTACGGCGAGGTGGCGCTGCTGTGCGCCAAGTGCCACGGCCCGACCTTTCGCGACTGGGAGGCCGGCGTCCACGGGCGCAGCAACGGGTACTGGGACACCGATCGCGGCGAGCGCCAGCGCCTCGCGTGCACCCAGTGCCACGATCCCCACGACCCCCGGGTGCCGGCCATGGATCCGCTGAGGCCGCTGCCGGGGCCGGGTACCCTGCGCATGGACGGACCCGCCCACGGGGAGGCGACCGAGGGCGCGCGCGACCCGCTGAGAGAGGCCATCGAACGCGGCCGCCGGGCGGGCGGCGGCGCGGCCCTGGACCCCGGGGGAGGCCACTGATGGACGATCCCATCCGAACCGATGTCCCCGAGAGGACCGATCCCGAGCTGACCCGGCGCGGCTTCCTGGGCGGAGCCCTGGGGGCGGCGGGCGGAGCCGCCGCCCTGGCGGCGGCGCTGAGCCCCCTGCGCGAGTTCGACACCAGCGGGCTCGACGTCGAGCGCTTCCTGCAGAAGCACTACAAGGACCTCTCCCCCGAGGACATGGCCGGGATCCTGGAGCGGATCCGGGCCGAGGTCGCCGAGCGCTGGAGCGTGGAGGCGGTGGTCCGCGATCCCAAGCCCCTGGACGGGGTCGAGTTCGCCTACGCCCTGGACCTGGGCCGCTGCATCGGCTGCCGCCGCTGCGTGCACGCCTGCGTGGCCGAGAACAACCAGAGCCGCGACCCCGAGATCCAGTACATCCGGGTGCTGGAGATGCCGCGCGGGAGCATCGACCTCGAGCGGGCCGACCACCACTACGAGCGCGCGCTGGTCCCCGACGAGGACCACTACTACATGCCGGTGCAGTGCCACCAGTGCGCCAACCCGCCCTGCGTGAAGGTCTGCCCGGTGGAGGCCACCTGGCAGGAGCCCGACGGCGTCACGGTCATCGACTACGACTGGTGCATCGGCTGCCGCTACTGCGCGGCGGCCTGCCCCTACTGGGCGCGCCGCTTCAACTTCGCCGAGCCGGGGATCGCCGCCGAGGACGTCAACCCCGACATGGGCTACCTCTCCAACCGGCCCCGCGGCAAGGGCGTCATGGAGAAGTGCCAGTTCTGCCTGCACCGCACCCGCGAGGGGCGCCTGCCGGCCTGCCTGGAGGTCTGCCCGGTGGGCGCGCGCAAGTTCGGCGACCTCCTGGATCCGCACAGCGAGGTCAGGCAGATCCTGGACAACAAGCACATCTTCGTGCTGAAACAGGACGTGGGGACCCTCCCCCGCTTCTTCTACTTCTACGACGACAGCTACCACCGCAACACCCTTGGCGCCGGCGATGGGAATCGGGCCGGCGACATCGGGCCGGACGGCGGATCGGACCATTGAGGGAGTACCTGACATTCCTGTGGCGGTGCTTCCGCCTCAGCTTCATCGGCGACTGGCGTTACCGGCTGTGGATGCTGCTGCTCACCGCCGTCGCGCTGGTGGGGCTGCGGGCGTACAGCTACCAGCTGGTCCACGGCATGGTCGCCACGGGGATGACCGACCAGGTCTCCTGGGGCCTGTACATCGCCAACTTCACCTTCCTGGTGGGCATGGCCGCGGCGGCGGTGATGCTGGTGATCCCGGTCTACGTCTACCGCAACCCCAGCCTGCACGACCTGGTGATCTTCGGCGAGCTCTTCGCCGTGGTGGCCATCGTGATGTGCCTGCTGTTCGTGAACGTCGACCTGGGTCGGCCGGACCGCTTCATGCACATCTTCTGGCGCTTCAACTTCCCGGTCTCGATGCTGACCTGGGACGTGGTGGCCCTGGGCGGCTACCTGCTGCTGAACCTGCACATCTGCGGGTACCTGATCTACTGCAGCTACCGCAAGCGCAAGCCCAGCCGGGCCTTCTACATCCCCTTCGTGTTCCTGGCCATCGCCTGGGCCATCAGCATCCACACCGTCACCGCCTTCCTGTACGTGGGCCTGGGGGGGCGCCCCTTCTGGAACTCGGCCATCATCGCCCCGCGCTTCCTGGCCTCGGCCTTCGCCGCCGGGCCGGCCTTCATCATCCTGACCCTGCAGGTCATCGGGCGGGCCACCCGCTACCGGGTCGGCGAGCAGGCCCTGAACATCCTCCGCAACATCGTGACGGTCGCCCTCACCATCAACGCCTTCCTGCTGGGGTGCGAGCTGTTCACCGAGTTCTACGCGGAGTCCTCGCACATCGTATCGACCATCTACCTGTACTTCGGGCTGCACGGTCGGCACGCGCTGGTCCCCTGGATCTGGACCGCCGTCGCCCTCAACGCCGCGGCGCTCGTGATCCTGTACACACCGTTCCGCAGCAGACTCAGCCTCCTCAACCTGGCCTGCGTCTTCATGATCGTGGGCATCTGGATCGAGAAGGGGATGGGGCTGATCATTCCGGCCTTCATCCCCTCTCCCCTGGGGGAGATCCAGGAGTACCGCCCCTCGATCAACGAGATCCTGGTGTGCCTGGGTATCTGGGCCTTCGGCCTGCTGCTCTACACCATCTTCGTGAGAGTAACGATCCCCGTGCTCACCGGTCAGTGCACCGCTGACCAGGTGGGCCGCAAGCGGGCGGGTGAGCCCGCGCGCTCGGGGGCGTCCTGAGAAAGCGAGCAAGGAGAGTCCCGTGATTGAACGCAAGTGCCTCGCCTCCGCCCGAAGCAAGCCCCTCCTGGCGGCGATCGCCCTCCTGACGGTCGCCGCTTCCGCGGCCTCGGCACAGGTGATCGGCCTCCCGGAGATCAGCGCCGAGTCCAAGGAGTGCATCGACTGTCACAAGAAGACCAACCTCGTGATCTACCAGCAGTGGGGTGACAGCAAGCACTACCGCGCCAACGTGGGCTGCTACGAGTGCCACGCCGCGGAGGCCTCGGATCCCGACGCCATCACGCACTACGACCAGACCATCTCGATCATCGTCAGCCCCAAGGACTGCGCCCGCTGCCACTCGCGGGAGGCCGAGGAGTTCCTGGGATCGCACCACTCCAAGGCCGGGCGCATCCTGGGCTCGCTGGACAACGTGCTGGCGGACGTCGTCGAGGGCAACCGCGGCATGATCACCCCCGGCTTCCCCGAGGGCGCCTCGGCCGCGGCGGTCAACGGCTGCTACCAGTGCCACGGATCCCAGATCAAGGTCCTGGCCGACGGCAGCCTGGACCCGGTGACCTACCCCAACAGCGGCATCGGCCGGGTCAACCCCGACGGCACCGAGGGCTCCTGCCACGCCTGCCACTCGCGGCACTCCTTCTCGGCCGCCCAGGCGCGCCACCCGGACACCTGCGGCAAGTGCCACCTGGGTCCCGACCACCCCCAGAAGGAGATCTACGAGGAGTCCAAGCACGGCATCGCCTTCTTCTCCAACGTGAACAAGATGAACCTGGAGTCCTCCAAGTGGATCGTGGGCGAGGACTACTGGTCGGCGCCCACCTGCGCCACCTGCCACATGTCGGCCACCAAGAACCAGTCGGTCACCCACGACATCGGCATGCGCATCAGCTGGAACAACCGGCCGGTGATGTCCACCCGCCCGGAGATCTCCGACGCCAAGCTGGACCTGCCCGGCCAGATGGTGCCCTGGCAGGTCCGGCGCCAGAACATGAAGGACATCTGCCTCAACTGCCACAACCAGCACTGGGTGGACAACTTCTACATTCAATACGACTCGCTGATCGACCTGTATCACGACAAGTACGCCGAGCCCGGCAGCGAGCTGTACGCCCTGGCCAAGCCCCTCAGGGAGCACGAGGCGGCCTTCTCGCACGAGGTCGACTGGATCTGGTTCGAGCTGTGGCACCACGAGGGCCGGCGCGCGCGGCACGCCGCGGCCATGATGGCCCCCGACTACACCCACTGGCACGGCACCTACGACCTGGCCAAGAACTGGTACACCGAGTTCATCCCGGTGCTGGAGGAGATGGCCGAGGAGGGCCTGCATTCGGACGACCCCGCCAAGGTCGAGGCGGCGCAGAAGCTGCAGGCCAAGATCGACGCGGTCATGAACTCCCAGAACCACCAGTGGGCCCTCGACAAGATGGACCCCGAGGAGAAGGCTCGTCGCGACAAGGCGCGCGAGGAGTTCAAGAGCCGGTACAAGTGACCGGCTGTGCTGCAGGGCGCCGGGATTCTCCTCCTTTTCCCCGGCGCCCTGTGGCGCGCTCGGCATGCCGGGAGCACCAAGCGATGGCCGTGGTCGGAGCCTACGCCCACATCGATCCCTCCCAGGGGGCGGAGCTGCCCGCCCGGCTGGGGGCCATCGAGGGCGTATCGACCTTCGCGCTGGGCGATCCCGGGAAAATCGGGCTGCTGATCGAGGCCGAGAGCCTGGAGCGGGCGCACGGCCTGCTGCGCGGCGAGATCCCCAAGACCGAAGGCATCCGGGGCGTGTTTCCGGTGTACGCCCACGCCGAACCCGAAGAGGACCGGGAGAGCATCAGCTCCTGAGGAACATCGAATGAAGACAGAATCGACGCGTCGGGACTTCATCAAGGCCGCGGCTACCAGCGCGGTCGTCTCGGTCGCCGGCGGCCCGGCGATGGCGGGCATCTTCCCGCAGGACGACACCATCCGGTGGCACAAGTCGGTCTGCCGCTTCTGCGGGACCGGCTGCGGCGTCCTGCTCGGCGAGCGAGCCGGCCAGCTCGTGGCGCTGCGGGGCGACCCCCAGCACCCTACAACCAAGGGGTTGTTCTGCGCCAAGGCCGTGTTCCTGCCCAAGATCGTGTACTCGCGGGATCGCCTCCAGCACCCCATGGTCCGCCGGGACGGCAAGATGCAGCGCATCGGCTGGGAGGAGGCCATGAACCTGCTGGCCGACAAGTTCGCCGCCGCCATCCAGGAGCACGGTCCGGACAGCGTGGCCTACTACGGCTCCGGCCAGGCCCTCTCCGAGGAGAGCTACCTGGCCAACCGGCTGTTCAAGGGCGGCATCGGCACCAACAACGTCGAGGGCAACCCGCGCCTGTGCATGGCCAGCGCCGTGGGCGGCTACGTGACCACCTTCGGCAAGGACGAGCCCATGGGCTGCTACGACGACATCGAGCACGCCCGGGTGTTCTTCCTGGTGGGCTCCAACACCGCCGAGTGCCACCCGGTCATCTTCGACCGGATCCTGGAGCGCAAGAGCGCCTCCCGCAACGTCCTGGTGATCGTCCTGGACCCGCGCAAGAGCCCCATCCAGTCGGTGGCCGACATCCACCTGGACCCCATCCCCGGCTTCGACCTGGCGGTCTTCCACGCCATGGCCCACGTCATCATCAAGGAGGGCCGCCACGACCCCGACTTCATCGGGGACAACGTCCAGTTCAAGGTCATGAAGGACGGCCAGGCGGTCGGGGTGGGCTTCGACGAGTACGTCGAGTTCCTGGAGGACTTCAGCCCGCGCAAGGCGGAGATGATCGCCGGCGTGAAGGCCGAGAAGATCGTCGAGGCCGCCCGCCTGTTCGCCGGCGGCCCCACCACCTCCTTCTGGACCATGGGCCTCAACCAGCGCACGCGCGGGGTGTGGGCCAACAACCTGATGCACAACCTGCACCTGATCACCGGAGGATAGACCCTCCAAGGGATCGATTCGAGGCTGGAGCCAGCAGGGGCAGCG